>NZ_JANLJJ010000044.1:30390-54599 GCF_029255545.1 Ferrovibrio sp.
AAACCGCTTTTCAAGCCCGGAAGCCCAGCGGTAGAATTACAAGCAATTAACTTCCATTCTCGCGTACCGAGCGTAGACAAGGGACCGTTACCAGAGCGAACGGAAACACCCATGACCGCCGAGCCGCATCCCACTGCCCTGCCCGCAACCCCGGCTGCCACGCCGAATGCCACGACGGGCGCCGAAGACCTCGACCACCTGCCGCTGGCCCTGCGCCACGGCGCCGACATGGGCCGCCTGGCCGACCGGCGCCTGCTGCGCGCGCTGGACTGGTGGCGCGGCCTGGCGGCGCAATCGGCCTTCCCGCTGCCGGACCGCCTGCAGATCGAGCCGGCCGCGATCACCGACCTGCTGCCCTATTGCATCCTGTGGGACGTGCTGCCCCAGCAGGGGGAGACGCGGCTGTATCGCTGCCGCCTGGCCGGCACCATCCTGTGCGAGATCTATGGCCGCGACGGCCGCGGCCTGATGCTGCACGAGATGTTCGGCGACGACACCGCGCGCATGCAGGCCGAGCTGGACGTGGCGGTGGCCCATGCCCGCCCCTTCCATGCCGAGCACCGCATGACCTGGGCGAAAAAGGATTTCTACAAATACCGCCGCATCCTGCTGCCCTTCACCCACCGCGCCGCCGCCCTGCGCCAGGCCGGCGGCCTGGGCGGCGATCCGCGGGTGGACGACCCCGCATACGATTCCGGCCGCGTCGGCCTGCTGATGAACGTGATCAGCTTCGTGCCGGAGTAAGGCAGCCCGGCTTTACATCCCGGCCCGGAGGGCGCAGCCTGCCCCGCGGCTGACCGCCACCCGGCAAAGCGGGGGCTGGCCCGGGAAAGACGGCGGGTTTCCATGTGCTTTTCGGCCACGGCCAGTTTCGTCACCGCCGGCGTCACCGGCGCCATCGGCATCGCCGCGCTGACCCGCGCGCGCGGCGTCCGCGAGATGCCGCTGGCGGCCACGCCGCTGCTGTTCGCCATCCAGCAGGGCATCGAGGGCCTGCTGTGGCTCGACCTCTCTGCCGCGCCCGGCGGCGCCACCGCCGATACCCTGACCTACCTGTTCCTGCTGATCGCCGAAGTGTTCTGGCCGGTCTATGCGCCGGTCGCCGTGCTGCTGATCGAGCCCGACCGGCGCCGCCGCCTTGGCATGCTGGTCTGCCTGGCCGCCGGCATCGGCGTGGGGGCGTATCTGCGCTGGCTGGTGCTGGCGCGGCCGCATGACGCGGCGATCATCGACGGCCATATCGTCTACCTCACCGCCTACAGCCATTCCGACATGGTGACGGTGGCGTATTTCCTCGCCACCGTGCTGGCCCTGCTGCTGTCCTCGCACCGCACGGTGATCGGCCTCGGCGCGGTGATCCTGGCCGGCTATGCCGTGTCGTATTTTTTCTACTGGCAGGCCTTCGTGTCGGTCTGGTGCTTTTTCGCCGCCGCCGCCAGCGTGGCGATCCTGGGCCATTTCCAGTACGCGCGCCGGCTGGAGGCCGGGCTGAACCCGGCATGACGGCCAGGTCTATTTATTGTCCGCCAGCACCATCTCGGCGCCCTTCTCGGCGATCATCAGGGTGGGCGACGCGGTGTTGCCCGAGGTGATCAGCGGCATGGCGGAAGCGTCGATCACGCGCAGGCCCCGAATGCCGCGCACGCGCAGGCGGCCATCCAGCACAGCCATCGGGTCGCTGTCGACGCCCATCTTCGCCGTGGAAACCGGGTGGAAGATGGTGGCGCCGATATTGCCGGCGGCCACGCGCATGTCGTCCTCGGTGCGGATGTCGTCGCCGGGCAGGAATTCCTCGGGCTTGTATCTGGCCAGGGCCGGCGCGGCGGCCAGTTTGCGGGTGAGTTTGAGGCTGTCGATCGCCACCCGCATGTCGGCTTCGGTGTTCAGATAATTCGGCTGGATCGCCGGCGCCTCGGTGGGATCATTCGACTTGATCCGCACATGGCCGCGGCTGGTGGGCCGCAGGTTGCAGATGCTGGCCGTAAAGGCCGGAAACGGATGCAAAGGATCGCCGAACTTGTCCAGCGACAGCGGCTGGATATGGAACTCCACGTTGGGCGTGGCATGCTCAGGGCTTGAGCGCGTGAACATCCCGAAGGTAGACGGCGCCATGGTGAGTGCGCCGCGCCGCAGCAGGGCATATTGCGCCCCCATCATGGCGCGGCCGAACAGCCCGGCCTCGTTGATGGTCTTCACGCCCTGCACCTTGTAGATCAGGCGCAGCTGCAGATGGTCCTGCAGGTTCTCGCCCACGCCGGGCAGCTCATGCCGCACCGTGATGCCGTGGTCCTGCAGCACCGCGCCGGGGCCGATGCCCGACAGCTGCAGCAGCTGCGGCGAGTTGATCGCGCCGGCGGCGAGGATCACCTCGCGTTTCGCCTCGGCGAAAAAGCTCTGGCCGTGATGGCGGTAGACCACGCCCGTTGCCCGCGGCCGGCCATCGTCCTGGCGACCATCCAGCGCCACGTTGCAGACATGCACATAGGTGCGCAGTTCCAGATTGGGCCGCGACAGCACGGGCTTGAGGAAACCGGTGGCGGCCGACCAGCGCACGCCGCGCTTCTGGTTGACCTGGAAATAGCCCGAGCCCTCGTTGCTGCCGAGGTTGAAATCATCTGTGCTTGGGATGCCGATCTGCGCGCCGGCCTCGGCCACGGAATCGATCAGGTCCCACCGCACACGCGCCTTCTCGACGCGCCATTCGCCACCGGCATTATGCAGGGCGGATTTGCCCAGCTGATGATCCTCGTGGCGAAGGAAGTAGGGCAGCACGTCGCTCCAGCCCCAGCCACTGAGGCCCATCTGCGCCCAGGTGTCGTAATCCTGCTCCTGGCCGCGCATGTAGACCATGGCGTTGATCGCCGTGCAGCCGCCGATCACCTTGCCGCGCGCATAACCGATGGAACGGTTGTTCAGGCCGGGGACAGGCTCGGTGCGATAACACCAGTCGGCGCGCGGATTGCCGATGGCGAACAGATAGCCGATGGGGACGTGGAACCAGATCCAGTCATCCTTGCCGCCGGCCTCGAGCACCAGCACGCGGGTGTTGGGATCGGCCGACAGCCGGTTGGCCAGCAGCGACCCAGCCGTGCCGCCGCCCACGATGATGTAATCGAATTCCCCGCCGGGTTTATGATCTTGTTGTTGGGCCGTCATGGCCGGGCGTTTCCTTATCTGATGCTTTAATTATCCGTAGATGCTATCAAATGGGAAACATACGGACAATTCTCCCGAATTCATATGTCCCAGAAAATATTCGAGAAAAAACCGACATAGCGCCTTGAGAGAACCATGAGCGATATAATCAAACAAATAATGATCTCACTTGGAGTTAGCGCAATTACGTCTGCGGCAGTAAGCCTAGTCGCATTCTTGATTGGTGTAAGAATTGGAAAGGAACGAAGCGATCGGGGAACGCTACGAAAAATATACCAAGACCTATAAAGGACCCTCACCCTTTACGTGAAACAATCAAAGAGACTTTTTTTGATCCGTTTCGCTAGCTGTTTTTTTACAAATTAATTCACTTCTAGCGCTGCCAGCCCCGCCGCATACCCCGAACTCCACGCCCACTGGAAATTGAAGCCGCCGAGATGGCCGGTCACGTCCACGGCCTCGCCGATGAAATAGAGCCCGGGCACTTTGTTTGCTTCCATGGTTTGCGAGGAAAGGGCGGCGGTATCCACGCCGCCCAGCGTGACTTCCGCTTTTGAAAAACCTTCGGTGCCGGCGGGGGTGAGTCGCCAGTGTTGCGCCAACGCCGTGAGGGTTCTGAATTTCGCGTCGCTTAAATCCGCCAGGCGGCCGTCCATCTGGGCCAGGTCGCACAGGCGTTTGGCCAGCCGCGCCGGCAGGTGCAACGCCAGTTGCGTGGCGATGTCCTGTTTCGGGTGCTGCGCCCGCGCCGCTTTTAGCACAGCGAACAAGTCCATGCCGGGCAGCAGGTTGATGCTGATCGGCTGCTGGCGATTGAAAAATTCCCAGTAGCTGGAAATCTGCAACACGGCAGGCCCGCTGAGGCCCTTATGCGTGAACAGCAAAGCCTCGCGGAAGCGGCGTTTGCCGATTGAGGTTTCCACGTCGGGCACGGCCACGCCGGCCAGGCCATCAAAACGCCGCGTGTCTTCCGGCCCGAACACCAGCGGCACTAACGCTGGTTTGGGCGGAATCACGGTGAGGCCGAACTGCCGCGCGATATCATAGGCCAGGCCCGTGGCACCCATCTTCGGGATGCTGGGCCCGCCGGTGGCGACCACCAGTTTTGGCGCCTCGAACATATCGGCGCTGGCGGTATGGACGCGGAAGCCTTCGGGCGTTTTCTCCACGCGCTCGATGCGCGTGTTGAGCTGAAGCTTCACATCGCCCGGCCCGCGCTGGCATTCGGCCAGCAGCAGGTCGATGATCTGCTGCGACGGGCCATCGCAGAACAGCTGCCCGAGCGTCTTTTCGTGCCAGGCGATGCCGTGGCGATTCACCAGCGCGATGAAATCCTGCGGCGTGAAACGCCTGAGCGCCGATTTGGCGAAATGCGGATTGCCGGAGAGGAAATCGGCGGCGGTGGCGTGTTGGTTGGTGAAGTTGCAGCGGCCGCCGCCGGAAATGCGGATTTTCTCGCCCGCCTTCGCCGCATGGTCGAGCACCAGCACGCGCTTGCCTCTCTGGGCCGCGATGCCGGCGCAGAACAGCCCGGCGCCGCCGGCGCCTAATACAATGACGTCATGGGTCTGAGGGGGAGTCGTCATGCCACGGTTGTAAAGACGTGGATGCCCGGCCAACAAGCGCTTCCTGGGTCCGGGCATGACGTGTCTCTACCATGGTCCCACCCGACCATGACGATGAAACGGGGCCCCGGGTCAGGCCCGGGGGTGGCGGCGCGGGGTGACGATCTTTTCTCAGCCCCCATCGCCATGCCGGGGCCGCCGGAAATACCTGTGGATGGTTTTTGTTATGGTTAAAATTCAACTGGACATTGGAAACCCGGACTGGTTGTATCGACCCGTTACCCCTGAGACACCGCCATAAAACGCGGCCGGCCCGTCATCCGCCGGCACGCACAGGAGCAGAAGGCGCCATGGCACGATCAGTCCGGTATACCGATCCCGATTCCCATGCCGGTAGTGTCCTGGGCGCGCTGCTGCTGGCCGCGCTGCTGCTGGCCAGCCTGCCGGCGCATGCCGATCCCCGCCTGATGGCCGCCGCGCGGGGCGGCGATGCGGAAGCCGCCGAGCATCTGGGCGTGATGTACGAGACCGGCTCGGGCGTGCGCCGCAACGAGGCCGAGGCCGCCTACTGGTATGGCCGCGCCGCCCAGGCCGGCCGCCGCCAGGCGCAATATGCCTATGCCCAGTTCCTGGAAACCGGCGCCGGCATCACCCGCGACGAAAAGGCCGCCCTGGAATGGCACCTGAAGGCGGCCTGCCAGGGCCATCTGGGCGCCGTGGCGAATATCGCCGCCATGCTGGCCAGCGGGCGCGGCACGGCGATGGATCGCCTCTCGGCCTATCGCCTGCTGCTCTGGGCGAAGGAGCAGCGTGGCCAGGACTCGCGCAAGCCGCAGATCCAGGCCAGCCTGGACGCCATCGGCGCCGGGCTGCGCGCGCGTGAGCGCAAGGCGGCCACGCCGCTCGATCCTTCGGCGCTGCAAACGCGGCTGATGCCGGGCAGGCCGCTGGCGCAGCGTTAAGCTGGCGCAGACATACCCGTTCAGAATTTGCGCGCCGCCACGATATAGGCGTCGATGCTGGCCTCGCCCAGGCTCCGCATCGCCTCCAGCCTATGCAGCCCGGCCACCAGCACGTAGCGTTTCTGCGCCTCGTCGCGCCGCACCTGGATCGGCATCTTCAGCCCGCCATCGCCGACGATCTCGTCGGCCAGGGCCGCCACCTTGGCGGCATCCAGCGTGCCCTTGAACTTGGCCGGCACGTAGACCTCGGCGATCTTCACCGGTATGGCTTTCATCATGGGGCAGCGTCCTTGTAGGAAATGCCGAGCACCTCGATCTGCTGGCTGCCCTGCGGCGTGCGCAGCTCCACCACGTCGCCGATCCGCGCCTTGATCAGGGCGCGCGCAATCGGCGCGATCCAGCTCACCTCGCCCAACTCGATGCGCGCCTCGTCGATGCCGACGATGCGGATGGTGCGTTCGCGGTCGTTCTCATCGGCATAGGTGACGGTGGCGCCGAAAAACACCTGGTCGCGGTTTTTCTGCAAGGCCGGATCAACCGGCTCGGCGATCTCCAGGCGTTTGAGCAGGAAGCGGATGCGGCGGTCGATCTCGCGCAGGCGCTTCTTGCCATAAAGGTAATCGCCATTCTCCGAGCGGTCGCCGTTGCCGGCCGCCCAGGAGACGATCTCGACCACCTTGGGCCGCTCGACGGTTTTCAGCTGCTTCAGCTCGTCGCGCAGGCGCTGGAGCCCGGCCGGCGTGATGTAGTTCTTCGCACCCTGCGGAATCGCCGGCGCCTCGTCGATCTCGTCGTCGAGATCGCCGTCGAATCCTGGCGTATCCTGCTCCCGGGTGAAGGCCTTGCTCATGGATTTACCCTAGCATGCCGTGGCATAAAGCGGCCATGGCCGATGCGATCACCCTCTATGTCGACGCCGATGCCTGTCCGGTCAAGGACGAGGTGTTCAAAGTGGCCGGGCGGCACGGCGCCGTGCATGGCAGTGTGGCCGTGCAGGTCGTTGCCAATGCCTGGCTGAATGTGCCGCGGGAGCCGTGGATCACGCTGACCGTGGTGGGCTCAAGGCTGGACGAGGCCGATGACTGGATCGCGGAACGCGCCGGGCCGAACGATATCGTGATCACCGCCGATGTGCCGCTGGCGGCGCGCTGCGTGAAAAACGGCGCCACCGTGCTGGCGCCCAATGGCCGGCCGTTCAACGACAGCATCGGCCTGGACCTGGCGCTGCGCAACCTGATGACCGACCTGCGCGCGGCCAGCCCGACCGAGCGGGTGGGCTCAGGCCCCAGGCCCTTCTCGGCGAAGGATCGCTCGGCCTTCCTGCAGGCCCTGCACGAGGCGGTGGTGCGGCTGAAACGGGACAGCCAAAAAACGGGATTCCCGCTTCCGCGGGAATGACGACGCCTTTTTGTCGCCCCGGGCCTGACCCGGGGCCCCATTTTTCAGAGCTGGTTGCCTAAAGCTGATTCGCCGAACGCTGCATGCTCTTGATCGGACCGCGCGGGCGGCCGGATTTCTCGGCGATGTCGCGGTCCTGCGCCTCGATGAAGGCGCGGGCGACATCCTCCTCGTCGTCGAACTGGCCGATCTTCTCGACCGGCACGCGGCGGTTCGAGGTCTGGCTGCCATCCTGGTAGATCACGTCGAACAGGATGAACGCGGCGTTGGGATTGATCTTGGGCTTCTTGGTCTTGTCCTTGGCCATGGCCGGGACTCCTGACTTACTTACGGCTGCTCGCCGCCGCCCTCGGAACCGGTCGACGGGGATGCCTCGCCCTGCTCCGCCTTGCGGCGCTCGGATTCCTCCTGGCGCTTCTGCAGCTTTTCCTGCTTCTTCTGTTCCTTCTGGCGGGTGCGCTCGGCACGCTGCTGATTGTAATTCGGCTTGAAAGCCATGCCGCCCTCCGGGACGCTGGAAAACAAAAAACGGGAAACCAAAAGCCAAAGGGGGCACCCGTTTCCGGGCACCCCCCTCGTCTGAATAAACCCGGAAAGGGTTAGATCAGGCGGCCTTGAGGTTCACGGCCGAGGTCTTGCCGCGCTTCGGATCGCGCTGCTCCTCGAAGGAAACCTTCTGGCCTTCATTCAGGCCGCTCATGCCGGCGCGCTCAACGGCCGAGATATGAACGAACACGTCCGGCCCGCCGCCTTCCGGCTGGATGAAACCGTAGCCCTTGGTGGCATTGAACCATTTCACAGTACCGACAGCCATTGCTGTATCTCCGTAGTTTTCGGTGTAGCAACGCCGCCCGGGAAGGATCCGCGGACGACGCATCAAACTATGTCCAGGCGTGGCAGGGAACTGGACACCCGCGATTGTTGAGATCGACAGGCAGAGCAGGCCGGCAGTCCGAAGTAGTATGACGCTCCTTAAGATAGATATTCTTCCGGATTGTGCAAGGGTGCGCGGCCAAACCTCTGGTAAACCTGCATAAAAACTGCAGATCCCGGCCGCGCGGTTCACAAAATGACATTGATTCCCTGCCAGCGGGGCGCTATGCAACCCGGCAACGGACAACCATAAGTACAGGAATGATCAGCCCGCCCAGCCCCGTTTTGCAGCAGGATGCCTTGCAGCAGCAGCTGCATGGCATCTTTTTCGACCTGTGGCGCTTCGGCAGCCATGCCCTGGTCGGCTGGCGGCCGTCGCGGCTGGGCATCGAGATCATCACCGTGCCCAAGGTGCGGCTGTTCGCCGACCATGGCCGGCACCTGCCGGTGTTCAGCGAAGGCGGCCTGATGGCGGGCGCCGCGCTGGACGACACCGCCCGCCTGCTCGACGTGCAGCCGGTCGAGTTGCGCCTCACCGCGCCGATCGGCGCCGGCCCGGGCGAGATTCCGCCGGCCCTGGTCGAGCGGGCGTTCCGCCTGTTCACCGTGACCAAGACGCTGCATCGCGCCGTGCTGCTGATCGACATCGTCGAGTTCTCGAAAGCCGCGCCGGAGCAGCAGGCAGCCCAGCTCACCACGCTGGAATTCTCGCTCAACCTGGCCGAGGAGATGGCGCGCGCCCATGGCCTGGCCGTCGGCTTCGGCCGCACCACGACGGGCGACGGCTTCTATGTGTGGAACGAGCGTTCGGGCCTGCGCGCCGACATCGATTTCTTCTGCAGCGTTGCGATCTTCCAGATCCTGTTCTCGGCCCTGCGCCGCACCGCCACCGATGCCTCGGCCGTGCCGGTGCTGCGGCTGTGCCTGAGCATCGGCAGCCATTTCCTCTATCACCAGCCGCGCAAGGATGGCGGCGATGGCGGCACCTTCATCGTCGGCGACGTGACGATCCAGGTGGCGCGCCTGATCGGCACGGCGCAGCCCGAGCAGATCCTGATCGGCGATTTCCGCCGTCCGCTCGGCCTGGGCCACAGCCATTGCGACACCGAGACCTTCCTGCGGGCGGTGAGCGAGCGGCTGGCGGGCCTGGGCGATCTGCGCGTGCTGGGCTATCGCATCGACCGCATCGCCTTCTACCTGACCGGCCCGCGCGAAGACGATGGCCGCCATGTGCCGGCGCTGATCAGCATCACCGACAAGCATGGCTTCGAGCATCGCTGCTTCAACGCCAAGCTGAATGCCTTCGCCGAGCAGGGCGAGCCGTATTACTGCGGCCTGCAGCATGCCGAGCTGATGGCGGGCAGCGGCGCCTAGCGCAGCCGACGCCTAAAGCTGGCAAGCGCCCAGGTCGAAGGCATCCAGCTGCGCGGCATCCAGCGCGGCATCGGTGAAATCGGTGGTGACGAACCGCCCGCTGAAGCGACCATCGCCCAGGTAAATCCGCAGCCGGCCAGGCGTGGCGCCAGCCAGATTGGCCCAGCGCAGATTGGCCCCGGCAAAGCGGGTGCCGGCGATCCTGGCATCCCTGAAGCCGGCGCCGAGAAGATTGGCGCGGGTGAAGGTGGCCAGCAGCAGGCTGGCGCCATCGAAGCGGCAGCCGCGCAGGTCGCAGTCGCTGAAATCCGCGCCGTCCAGCTCCAGGCCGGCGAAATCGTGATAGGCGAAGCTGCGGCCGGCGAGGCTGAGCTGCCGACCGGCGACGCCGTCGGTCTGCATCCAGGCGCGATGCCCGGCGATGGCCGCGGCAAGATCGGACGCGAAATCATGGGCGCCGACCAGCCGGTCGCTGTCGGCACGGAAGCCAGCCATGTCGATACCGCGGATCACGGCGGTGGTGAAATCGACCCCGACGGCGGCGACATTCTCCACCGTGGCATTGACGATCTGCGCCCGGGCCAGCGTGGCGCCAGTCAGCCGCGTGCCAACCAGCCGCGCGTCGCTCAAATTTGCGCCGCTCAGATTCGCATAGGACAGATCGGCATCGCGCAGGTTGCTGCCGAAGAAATTCGCCCCCGAGAGATCGGCGCCGACCAGCGAGGCCCCGCTCAGATCCACGCCGGAAAATTGCGCGCGCGCCGCCGTGGCATATTCCAGCAGGCAGTTGCTCAGGTCGGAAACGTCGATACCGGCGCGCGACTGGCCACCCGGCCGCATCATCACGCCGCCGCGGAAATCGGCATCCACCAGGATGGCATTGTTGAGATTGGCGCCCGACAGGCTGGTGCCGCGCAGGATGGCGCGGGTCAGGTTGGCATTCTGCAGGTCGGCCCGCGCCAGATCAGCGCCGAACAGATCGGCTTCGGCCAGGTCGGCCCGCGACAGCCGGGCGCAGCGCAGGTTGCTGCCGGCCAGCCTGGCCCGCTGCAGCGCACGACCCTCGAAATTCGCGTTCTCCAGATTCTGGTGCGCGAAATCGAGGCCTCCGGGCACAGGTTCGCCATCCCACGATACGACAGGATCGTGCGGCGCGAGGTGACTGCGATGGTAGGCGGTTGACATGGCGTGGCGGGAGGATTCAGGGGCGCCTGTTTAGCACATCCCATCCGGGTGCAAAGCAATTTCTGTTCGCGCTGTTTTATAGAAATTCCAAAGAAAAAGCGGCCCGGACTGGGAAGTCCGGGCCGCTCGGATTGTATGCGTGCAATATAGACGTGGATCAACGCGGCCTTAGAGGCCCTTCACGATGTCCTCGACCATCTTCTTGGCATCAGCCAGTAACATCATTGTGTTGTCCTTGTAGAACAGCTCGTTGTCGATGCCGGCATAACCCGACGCCATCGAGCGCTTCACGAACAGCACGGTCTTGGCCTTGTCGACGTCGAGAATCGGCATGCCGAAGATCGGGCTTTTCGGATCGTCGCGCGCCGCCGGGTTGGTCACGTCGTTGGCGCCGATCACGAAGGCGACGTCGGCGGTCTGGAATTCGGAGTTGATCTCCTCCAGCTCGAACACCTCGTCATAGGGCACGTTGGCCTCGGCCAGCAGCACGTTCATGTGACCCGGCATGCGGCCCGCCACCGGATGGATGGCGTATTTCACTTCCACGCCCTCCTCCTTCAGCTTGTCGCCCATTTCGCGCAGGGCATGCTGGGCCTGGGAAACGGCCATGCCGTAACCCGGCACGATGATCACCTTGCCGGCATTCTTCATGATAAAGGCCGCGTCGTCGGCCGAGCCCTTCTTGTAGGGCCGGTCGACCTTCTGGCCGCCGGCGGCAGCAGATGTGTCGCCGCCGAAACCGCCGAGGATCACGTTGAACAGCGAGCGGTTCATGCCCTTGCACATGATGTAGGACAGGATCGCGCCCGAGGAGCCGACCAGCGCGCCGGTGACGATCAGCGCCGGGTTCTGCAGGGTGAAGCCGATGCCGGCCGCGGCCCAGCCCGAATAGCTGTTCAGCATCGATACCACCACCGGCATGTCGGCGCCGCCGATCGGAATGATGATGGTGAAGCCGACGATCAGCGCCAGCACGGTGACGGCCCAGAACAGCTCGCGGCTCGGCGCCATGCAGAAGGCCACGATCAGGCCGAGGATCACCAGGCCGATCAGGGCATTCAGCATATGCTGGCCCTTGAAGATCACCGGGCTGCCCGAGACCAGGCCCTGCAGCTTGGCGAAGGCGACCAGCGAGCCGGAGAAGGTGATGATGCCGATCACCACGCCGAGCGACATCTCGATGCGCGCGGCCACGGTGATCTGGCCGGCGGCATTGAGGATGCCGTAGGGCGCCGGATTATAGAAGGCGGCCGCGGCGACCAGCACGGCGGCGAGGCCGACGAGGCTGTGCATGGCAGCAACCAGCTGCGGCATCGCCGTCATCTGGATGCGGCGGGCCAGCACGGTGCCAACGCCACCCCCGATCACGAGCGCGACCAGCACCCAGACAATGGTGCCGGACAGATCGCCCAGATTGGCGATCGTGGTCAGCACGGCGATGCCCATGCCGGTCATGCCATAGGTGTTGCCCTTGCGGCTGGTTTCAGGCGACGACAGGCCGCGCAGCGCGAGGATGAAAAGAACGGAGCTGACGAGGTAGAGCAGCGCGGTCAGTTGGATCGGCATGGCGCGGCCCTCACTTCTTTTCTTTTTTCTTGTACATCGCCAGCATGCGCTGGGTGACGAGGAAGCCGCCGAAGATGTTGACGGCAGCCAGCGCGATGGCGAGCAGGCCGAAGACCTTCGAGGCATCGAAGGTGGCCGAGGCGCCGGCGGCGATCAGCGCGCCGACAACGATCACCGAGGAGATCGCGTTGGTCACGCTCATCAGCGGCGTATGCAGGGCCGGCGTCACGCTCCACACCACGTAATAGCCGACGAAGCAGGCCAGCACGAAAACCGTGAGCAGCGAGAAAAAGGAATAAACCTCACCCATGATCAGTTTCCCTCTTTCAGCTGCGGGTGGACCACCTGGCCGTCGCGCGTCAGGCAGGTGCCGGCGACAGTCTCGTCCTCAAGATTGAACTTGAAGGTCTTGCCATCCTTGTCCCAATGCGGGCTGAGGAAATTCCACAGGTTCTTGGCATAAAGGTTGGAGGCATCGACCGGCACGCGGCTGGGATAGTTGCTGTAGCCGACGACCTTCACGCCGTTGACGTCGACGACCTGGTCGACCTTCGACAGCGGGCAGTTACCGCCGGATTCCACGGCCAGATCGATGATCACCGAGCCCGGCCGCATCGACTTCACCATCTCCTCGGTGACCAGAACCGGCGCCGGGCGGCCGGGAATCAGGGCGGTGGTGATGATGATGTCCTGCTTCTTCACCGTCTCGGCGATCAGCGCGGCCTGCTTGGCCTTGTACTCGGCCGACATTTCCTTGGCATAACCGCCGGCGGTCTGCGAGGCGCGGGCCTCTTCGTCATCGACCCATACGAACTTGCCACCCAGACTTTCCACCTGTTCCTTGGTGGCCGGGCGTACGTCGGTGGCCGAGACCACGGCGCCAAGCCGCTTGGCAGTGGCGATCGCCTGCAGGCCGGCGACGCCGACGCCCATGACGAAAACGCGGGCCGGCGCGATGGTGCCGGCCGAGGTCATCATCATCGGGAAGGCGCGACCGAAATGCTGGGCCGCATCCAGCACCGACTTGTAGCCGGCGAGGTTGGATTGCGAGGAGAGGATGTCCATCGACTGCGCGCGGGTGATGCGCGGCATCAGCTCCATGGCGAAAGCCGAGATGCCGGCGGCGGCGTAGGCTTTCACCTGCTCGCGCTGCTGCAGCGGCTGCAATGCCGCGACCAGGATGGCGCCTTTTTTCAGCAGCGCCAGTTCGTCATTGCCCTCGGCCGCGGTCATCGGCCGCTGCACCTTCAGCACCATGTCGGCGTCGGCCAGCGCGGCTTTCGCGTCCGGCGCGATCTGCGCACCCATGGCGGTGTAATGATCATCAAGGATATCGGCATTCAGGCCGGCGCCGGATTCGATCACGACGCTGCAGCCGAGGCCGACGAATTTCTTGACGGTTTCCGGCGAAGCGGCGACGCGCTTTTCACCGGGCCGGCGCTCCTTCGGAATGGCGATCTTCATGGCAGAGCTCCCCCCAACCAGGCATGCACTCAAAAAAACAGCGGCGCCGGATGGCGCCGCCGAACCGGCTCAGAGCAGGAAAATCGCCATCAGGATCAGCAGCACGATCAGGGCTGCCGAGCCCCAGGTGGTCATCTTCATGAATCCGGCCCAGGCCGCCTTGTGCTGGCTGATGTCCATGGTGCCCATCTGATGCTGTTCACTCGCCATGATGCCCTCTGCAATGGTTCAGGGATTGTCGTTAAATGGTCAATCGGGCGGGGATATTACGCTGGCGGCAGAAGTCGGCACAACCCTCGTTCCGCCTTGCCCTCGTTCCGCCTTGTACGGCCGGTCAGGCGACCAGGCCGACCAGCCGGCCGATCTCGCGACCGGCCCGCGTGGCATCGACGGCAGGGCCGTAAGCCTGCGCCGCCCTTGCGGCAGGCCCGTCGCGACCGGCCGGCTGGTTGGCCTGAGTCGCCCCTGTCTGGCCAGGTGCCGTCTGGCCAGGCGCAGCCGGATCAGTTGCAGCCGGGTTGCCGGAACCCTGCTTGGCTGATTCCTGCCCCGCTGATTCCGGCCCGGCTGGCTCCTGTTCGGCCCGCCTCTCCTCGCGAATCTGAGCCAGGGCCTGCAGGCGCAACTGCTGGGCGGCGGCAGCCACCGCGCGATCCTGGCCCGAGGGATCGGCCGGCGCCAGGGCGGCGGCGGCCACGGCGGCGGCTTTCTGCAGGGTGGCCTGGGGATCGTCTTCCGGACTGATGTCGATGGCGACCTCGCCGGCCGTGGCATACATCTGGCCATCCGGCCCGCGGGTATAGCTGTAGGACGGCGCGCCGGCATACTGGCCGCCGGCCGCGGCATGGGCGCGTTCATGGGCGCGCACCTTGGCATCGATCTGCTTGAGCTTGGCGACCTGCTGCTTTTCCTCTTCCGACAACTGGCCCGGCGCTTTTGGACCATCCGAGGAACTTCCGGCTGTTTCGGCTTCCTGGGCCGTCAGCAGCGTGGCGCCACTGGCCAGCGCCGATCCGCCGCCCGACCGCAGCGAAATGCCCCGGTTGATATCCTGGCCAGCCTGATTCTGACCAGGCTGCACGCCGCTGCTGCCCGGCACCTTCAGTCCGGGGAACTGGGCCTGCATCTGCGCCTTCAGCATGGCGCCATGCACGCTGCATTCGAGCGACTGGCACACGGCGCTGCCGTCGCCGGCCAGGCTTTGCGGCGTGGCAACGCTGAAACTGCCGGCACTGCCGTAACTGGACAACGAGCCCGGCGAAAAGGACGACAGACTGCCGATCATGCGCCCTGACTGGATCGAGGCGACCCGAGGGCCGCGAAACAATATTTCAGGGGTATTTTCGGCCCGAACCGGGCGAGCCTCAAGCGGTTTCTGCCGGCAATCCCGCGATCCTGAGCGCCGCCTTCTGGCGTTTTTCCATCGCCCTGACGTCGAAATCCGCGATCAGGTCGTGGAACAGGCGGTGCCAGTTGATCTCGGCCTTCAGATGCAGGAACACGCCGCCCAGGCCGATGGCGGCGCGGTCCATGAAGACGAATTCGCGCGGCGGCGTGACACCGCCCAGCTCCTTCAGCTTGCGATGCACCTGCTCGGCCACCTCGCGGCCATAGAGGCCGGAAGACTCCATTTCCTGGATGCGACGCGGGCGGTCCTCCAGCAATGGCGCATAGACGAATTCGGCCCACAGGTTGAGCGTGTCGATCACCTCGTTGGATAGTCCGGTGAAGCCCCAGGTCTCGTAGGCATGCACGGCGAGCGCGCGATCATTGGTCGAGATGGCGCGGTAGAGATCGATCACGCCGCCGACGAAACGCGAGGGAAAGATACGCACGCAGCCGAAATCCAGCAGGTTGATGCCGAAATCCTCGCGCACCGTGTAATTGCCCAGATGCGGATCGCCATGGATCACGCCGCATTGATAGAACGGCACATACCAGGCTCGGAACAGGTTCATCGCGATGGCATTGCGGGTGTCCTGCGGCGCCTGGGCGAAATCGAGCAGCCGCCGGCCCTCCAGCCAAGTCATGGTCAAAAGCCGTTTGGTGCTCAGATCGGGCAGCAGCTCGGGCACATAGACGTTTGCCTCGCCTTTCAGCATCTCGGCATAGAGCCGCATATGGCGACCCTCGCGCTCGTAATCCAGCTCCTCGCGCAGGCGGTCGGCGATCTCGGCATGGATATGGGTGGTATCGATGGCGGCATCCACGCGACGGTAGATCGCGAAGATCAGCTTGAGCTGCCGCAGGTCGGCCTCCACGGCGGAGGCCATGTCGGGATATTGCAGCTTGACCGCCAGGCTGCGGCCATCTTTCGCGGTGGCACGATGCACCTGTCCCAGGCTGGCGGCGGCCGACGCCGTGAGGTCGAAGCTTTTATATCTCGCCTGCCATTGCGGCCCCAGCTCGGCCACCATGCGACGCTTCACGAAGGCGGGCCCCATCGCCGGCGCATTGGCCTGCAGCTGGGTCAGCTCCTGCACGTATTCCTTGGGCAACGCGTCGGGGATGGTCGACATGATCTGCGCCACCTTCATCAGCGGGCCTTTCAGCCCGCCAAGGGCGGCGCGCAGATCGGCGGCATGCCGGCCACGATCCATCTTCACGCCCAGCACGCGCTCGGCGCCGAGCTTTGCTGCCAGGCCGCCGACCGAGGCGCCGACCCTGGCGTAGCGGCGGACGCGGCCGAGCGTGCTGTCTTCCTCGGCCATGCCGCTTTAGCCCAGCCGTTCCAGCTCGTCGATGAAACCTTCGATCACGCCCAGGCCCTTCGACCAGAAAGCCGGATCCGCGGCGTTAAGCCCGAAGGGCCGCAGCAATTCCTGGTGCCGCAGGGTGCCGCCGGCCTTCAGCATGGCGAAGTATTTTTCCTGGAAGCCCTGCTCCGCATCCTGGTAGCGCGCATAGAGCGCATTCACCAGGCAGTCGCCGAAGGCATAGGCATAGACGTAAAACGGCGAATGGATGAAATGCGGGATATAGCACCAGAAGCTGCTGTAATCGGCATCGAACCGCAAAGCCGGCCCCAGGCTTTCCTTCTGCACGCCCATCCAGATCTCGCCGATGCGGTCGGGCGTCAGTTCACCTTCGCGCCGGGCCGCATGAATCTGGCGCTCGAACTTGAAGAAGGCGGTCTGGCGCACCACGGTGTTCAGCATGTCCTCGACTTTCGAGGCCAGCATGATCTTGCGGCGCTCCGGCCCGGCCGCGTCCAGCAGGGCGCGGAAGGTGAGCTGCTCGCCGAACACGGACGCGGTCTCGGCCAGCGTCAGCGGCGTATCGGACATCAGCGGGCCCTGCTCGGCCGCCAGCAGCTGGTGCACGCCATGGCCCAGTTCATGGGCCAGCGTCATCACGTCGCGCGTGCGGCCCTGGTAGTTCAGCAAAAGGTAGGGATGCGCGCTCGGCACCGTGGGATGGGCGAAGGCGCCCGATGCCTTGCCCGGCCGCGCCGGCGCGTCGATCCAGGCATTGTCGAAGAATTTCCTGCCCAGATCGGCGAGCTGCGGCGAGAAACGGCCATAGGCCTTCAGCACGATGTCGCGCGCCTCGTCCCAGCCGATGGTACGGTCGTTGTCTTCCGGCAGCGGCGCGTTGCGATCCCACCAGGGCAGCTTCTTCACGCCCATCCACCGGGCCTTCAGTTTGTAATAGCGGTGCGACAGCTGCGGATAGGCGGCGGTGACCGCGTCGGCCAGCGCATTGACCACTTCGGGCTCGACGCAGTTGGACAGATGCCGGTAGGCCTCGGGCGTCGGGTATTTGCGCCAGCGGTCCTCGACTTCCTTGTCCTTGGCCAGCGTGTTGGTGATCAGCGCGAACAGCCGGATATTCTGTTTGAACACCTTGGCCAGCGCCTTGGCCGCCTTCCTGCGCGTGGCGGCATCCTTGTCGGAAAGCTTGTGCAGTACCTGCTCGGCGGTGAGCTGTTCACGCCCCCAGGGAAAACGCAGGCCGGCCATGGTCTCGTCGAACAGGCGGTTCCAGGCGGCGCGGCCGGAAACTGCTTTCTCATGCAACAGGCGCTCCAGCTCATCATCGAGCTGATGCTCACGGAACAGCCGCAGGTCGCGCAGCCAGGGCCGGTAATGCGCAAGCTTGGCCGACCGGGCATATTTCTGCTCCAGCGCCGCCTCGTCCAGCCGGTTCAGCTCAAGCGTGAGGAACAGCAGCCGGGTGGTGATGTCGTTCAGCTTCTCCTGCATATCCTGGTAGAAGCCGGCGACCTTCGGATCGGCCATGTCGCCGGCATAGGCCAGCGAGGCGAAGGAATACATGCGGCCGATCAGGTCCTGCAGGGATTCGTATTCGGCGATCACGGCGGCCAGCTCGTCGCCAGGCAACGCGGCGATCCTGCCCTTGCCCTGCTGCTCCAGTTTCGCCGCGCGCCCGGCGACGACGGCGAGATCGCGCTGCAATTCGGCGGAGTCGAGACCCGGATAGAGATCGCTCAGGTCCCAGGTTGGCAGATGGCCGAGATCGTTGGCGGCGGATATGGCGGTGGCGGGGGAAGCCATGCTGAAAATCCTCGTTTCTTGTAATCGCTACAATATATGGGAGGCGCCGGCCGGTTTGACCAGTCCGGAAGAAAGACCGCTTATCCCAGCAGGAAATGCGCGTGGGCGGCGGCGACCGGCCTGGCCGGATCCTCCTGCCAGGCTTCGGCGCGCACATTGGCGATGCGGCGGCCATGCTTGGTGATGATGGCGCGGGCAAAGGTTTCCACCGGGCGGGCCGAGCGCAGGTAATCCACCTGCAGGTCGATGATCTTCGGAATCACGTCGGTCTCGGCCGACCAGATCAGTTGCACGATGGCCGCCGATTCCAGCAGCGCGCCAACCACGCCGCCATGCAGGGCCGGCAGGCGGGCATTGCCGATCAGCTTGGGATCAGCCGGCAGCACGCAGAGCGGCGTGCCGTCGGCATCCTCGCGCACGCTGAGGCCGAGGAAACGGAAATATGGAATGGCCTGCAGGAAGCCGGAAATATCGCGATGCTCCCGCGCCGCACGGATCAGCGCCTCGAGGTCGATGGTCATGCCACCCCTCCCGGCACCTTGGTGCCCTTGGGCAATGGCGGCTTGTCGGACGAACCGATCATGAAGGCGGCAACGCAGCTTGCCACCAGGTCATCCGGCGCTTCGGGGTGATAGGCACGGGCGCGCACGAAGGCGATCGAGCGGGTCAGTTTGTAGCATTCCGCCGTGGCATAGAGTTCCTTCTGCGCCACGGCCGGCTTGAGGTAATCGATGCGCAAGTCCAGCGTGGCAATCGCCTGCAGCTTGGCCAGCGCAGTGAAGACGGCCATGCCACAGACGGTATCGACCAGCGAGGTGACCACCCCGCCATGCAACACGCCATGCACCGGATCGCCCACCAGATCCGGATTATATGGCAGCGCCAGCGTGACCGCCTTGCGCGAGACCGAAATCACCTTCACGCCCAAAGCCGCGCAATGCGGAATGCCGGCAACGATCATCGCCTCGACAACCTTGGGATCGACGCCTTCAGGGTCGATCTGCGGCGCAGATATGTCTGGCTGCTCGCTCATCCGGCGATCCTACCCCACCATGTTGTGATAGCGGCGATACCAGTCGACGAAGCGCGGAATGCCCACATCGATCGGCGTGGCCGGCTTGAAGCCGAGATCGTTGCTGATGGCCGAGATATCGGCATAGGTGGCCTTCACATCACCGTCCTGCATCGGCAGGAACTGCTTTTCCGCCTTGCGGCCTACCGCCTGCTCGATCAGGCTGATCATGCGCAGCAACGGCTCGGGTTTGTTGTTGCCGATATTGTAGATCCGGTAGGGCCGGCCATGCTCGTTCGGCGGCGGCGGGTTATCGAGCGTCTTCACGATGCCGTCGACGATATCGTCGATATAGGTGAAGTCGCGCTGCATGTCGCCGTTGTTGAACACCTGGATCGGGTGGCCCTCGAAGATCGCCTTGGTGAAGATATACATCGCCATGTCAGGTCGGCCCCAGGGGCCATAGACCGTGAAAAACCGCAACCCGGTCTGCGGAAAGCCGAACAGATGCGCATAGGCATGGCTGATCAGTTCGTCGGCCTTTTTTGTGGCGGCATAGAGCGAGATCGGCGAATCGACCCGATCCTCAACCGAAAATGGCAGCTTAGTATTGCCCCCATAGACCGAGGAGGACGAGGCATAGACCAGATGCTCGCATTTCGGCAGATGCCGGCAGAGTTCCAGCATGACCGTATGCCCGAGCAAATTGGTGCGGATATACGCATAAGGGTTGACCAGCGAGTAGCGCACCCCGGCCTGGGCGGCCAGGTGAACCACGCGGCGGATGTCCGCCCCGGCGGTGGCCTGCTGCACTGCATCAACGTCAGCGATGTCGACCTGGAAAAATTTGAACCCGTTCAGGCCCTGAAGTTGTTCGAGTCGTGCGCGTTTGAGCATCGGATCGTAATAATCGTTCAGATTATCGAGACCGATCACTTCGTCGCCCCGCGCCAACAGCGCTTGTGCAACATGAAAACCGATAAAGCCGGCAGCACCGGTGAGCAGGATGGCCATGACGATCCGGGCAGAATGAACGGGAGGCAGATTGACTACCTCGCGGTATCTACCAGAATCACTTGAAAGAGCAACCGGCCGGGATTTCGCTCGTCAATCCGGTTTTTGCTCGACCGGGCGTGGCGAGAGTCCTATAATTAGGTAAGTAATGCTGACCTAATTTGGTCGGCGGGAGGAGAACCGGATGCTGGCGAACGTCACGCTGGACGACAAATACACGCTGGAACGCGGCCGCGTCTTTCTGACCGGCACCCAGGCCTTGGTGCGCCTGCCGATGCTGCAGCGGAAACGCGATCTGGCCGCCGGCCTGAACACCGCCTGTTTCATTTCCGGCTATCGTGGGTCGCCGCTCGGCCTGTTCGACCAGCAGCTCTGGCGCGCCCGCAAATTCCTCAAGGACAATCACATCCAGTTCCAGCCTGGCGTGAACGAGGACCTGGCCGCCACCGCGATCTGGGGCAGCCAGCAGCTCAACCTGTTCCCCAAGGCGAAATACGACGGCGTCTTCTCGATCTGGTATGGCAAGGGACCCGGCGTCGACCGTTCGATGGACGTGTTCAAGCACGCCAATTCCGCCGGCACCTCGCCCCATGGCGGCGTGCTGGCATTGTGCGGCGACGACCATGGCGCTGCCTCCTCCACCGTGGCGCACCAGTCCGAGCACATGATGATGGCCGCCATGATGCCCATGCTGCATCCGGCCAATGTCCAGGAATTTCTGGATTACGGCATCCTGGGCTGGGCGATGTCGCGTTATGCCGGCGTCTGGGTTGGCTTCAAATGCCAGACCGAGACGGTGGAGAGCGCCGCCAGCGTTTCGATCGACCCCGAACGGCTGCAGATTGCCTATCCGACCGATTTCCAGATGCCGCCGGGCGGCCTCAACATCCGCTGGCCCGATGCCATCCTGGAACAGGAAGACCGGCTGCAGCGCCACAAGGCCTATGCCGCGCTGGCCTTCGCCCGCGCCAACAAGATCGACAGGATCGTGATCGACAGTCCGCGGCCACGACTGGGCATCATCACCACCGGCAAGTCGTATCTGGACGTACGCCAAGCGATGGATGACCTCGGCATCACCGAGGAGATGGCCGCCGACATGGGCATCCGCCTCTACAAGGTGGGCATGGTCTGGCCGCTGGAGCGCGAGGGCGCCCGCCATTTCGCCGAAGGCCTCGAGGAAGTGATCGTCGTCGAGGAAAAGCGTGCCGTCATTGAGAACCAGCTGAAAGAGCAGCTTTACAACTGGCGCGAGGACGTGCGTCCGCGCGTGGTCGGCAAGTTCGATGCCCAGGGCAACTGGCTGCTGCCGTCGGCCGGCGAAATCTCCCCGGCCATCGTCGCCAAGGCACTGCATACCTGGCTGAAGCGCTATGGCACCAATCCGCGTATCGAGGAACGCATCGCCTTCATCGAGCAGAAGGAGCGTGAGCGCGCCGCCGACAAAACCGCCAAGACCGTGCGCACGCCCTATTTCTGCTCGGGTTGTCCGCATAATACCTCGACCCGCGTGCCGGAAGGCAGCCGCGCGGTAGCCGGCATCGGCTGTCATTTCATGTCGCTGTGGATGGACCGTTCGACGGCCACGTTCACCCAGATGGGCGGCGAAGGCACGCCCTGGATCGGCCAGGCGCCGTTCAGCGACGAGACGCACATCTTTGCCAACCTGGGCGACGGCACCTATTACCATTCCGGCCTGCTGGCATTGCGCGCCTCCGTCGCGGCCAAGGTGAACATCACCTACAAGATCCTCTACAACGACGCCGTGGCCATGACCGGTGGCCAGCCGCATGACGGTCCGCTGACGCCGCCGCAGATCAGCATGCAGGTCTATGGCGAAGGCGTGCGCAAGATCGTCGTCGTCACCGACGAGCCAGAGAAATACCCGGTCGGCACCGAATGGGCGCCGGGCGTGACCATCCGCCATCGCGACGAACTGGATGCCGTGCAGCGCGAACTGCGCGAAATCGAAGGCTGCACCGTGCTGATCTACGATCAGACCTGCGCCGCCGAGAAGCGCCGCCGCCGCAAGCGCGGCACTTTCCCCGACCCGGACAAGCGGGTCTTCATCAACGAAGCGGTCTGCGAAGGTTGCGGCGACTGCTCGGTGAAATCCAACTGCGTCTCGGTCGAGCCGCAGGAGACCGAGCTGGGCCGCAAGCGCAAGATCAACCAGTCGTCCTGCAACAAGGATTTCTCCTGCGTAAAGGGCTTCTGCCCCAGCTTTGTCACCGTGCATGGCGGCAAGGTGAAGCGCGCCAAGGTGAAGCTGCAGCAGGGCCCGACCGACAACGACGTCGACGGCCTGTTCGCCAGCCTGAAAACGCCGGAAGTCGCGCCGCTGGACCAGCCCTACAACATCCTGATCACCGGCATCGGCGGCACCGGCGTGGTGACCATCGGCCAGATCCTCGGCATGGCCGCGCATATCGAGGGCTACGGCACCTCCGTGCTCGACTTTACCGGCCTGGCGCAGAAGAACGGCGCGGTGCTGAGCCATGTGCGTATCGCCAGGAACCCTGACGACATCCATGCCGTGCGCGTAGCGGCCGGCGGCGCCAATCTGGTGCTGGGCTGCGACATGGTGGTGGCGGCCGGCGACGCGGCGCTGGAGAAGATGCAGCGCGGCTCGACCCGGGCACTGATCAACACGCACCTCACCCCCACGGCCGCCTTCCAGCTCAATCCCAACCTGCAGCTGGACGACAACCAGATGGTGCAGACGATCCGCAACGCCGCCGGCGAGAACTTGTCGGAATTCATCGAGGCCACCCGCATCGCTACCGTGCTGATGGGCGACGCCATCGCCACCAACATGTTCATGCTGGGTTATGCCGTGCAGCGCGGTCTGGTGCCGGTGTCGCTGGATGCCCTGCTCAAGGCCGTCGAGCTGAACGGCACGGCGATTGATGCCAACATCAAGGCGCTGAACTGGGGCCGGCTCTATGCCCAGGACCCCAAGGTGGTGGACGACATCGCCCGGCCCACGCTAAGTGCCATCGAGCCCAAGGCGTTTGCGAAAACCGTCGACGAGCTGCTGGCCGACCGCATGCCGCGGCTCAGCGCCTGGCAGAATGCCGCCTATGCCGAACGCTACCGCGCGCTGGTGGAAAAAGCCCGCCATGCCGAGGCGAGCAAGGCGAAAGGCATGACCGGCTTCGCCGAGGCCGTGGCGCGCTATGCCTTCAAGCTGATGGCCTACAAGGACGAGTATGAGGTGGCGCGGCTGTATACCGACGGCGCGTTCCTGAAAAAACTCCATGGCCAGTTCGACGGCGATTTCAAACTCTCGTTCCACCTCGCCCCGCCCTTGCTCAATCCGCCTGATCCGGAAACCGGCATCGCGCAGAAGAAGGAATTCGGGCCATGGATGTTCGGCGCCTTTGGCCTGCTGGCCAAGTTCAAGTTCCTGCGCGGCACGACGTTTGACATCTTCGGCCGCACCGAGGAACGCCGCACCGAACGCCAGCTCATCGCCGATTATTTCACCCTGATCGAGGAGCTCTGCGCCAAGCTGGGCCCGGAGAACCATGCGCTGGCCGTGCAGCTGGCGAAAATCCCGGAAGACATTCGCGGCTACGGCCATGTGAAGGTGAAGCACCTGGCCGCGGCCAAGGAGAAGGAGGCCAAACTGCTGGCCACCTTCCGCGCCCCCACTGCGCCGCTGGCCACCGCGGCGGAGTGAAGTAAAAAAGAAACTCGTGGATGCCCGGGCCAAGCCCGGGCATGACGAGCTTATTCAATAGTCACTCGTTCATACGTCATGGCCGGCCTTGTGCCGGCCATCCACGCCTTACTTCCCTAACGGCATGACGCAGCGTTACGACCAGAAAGGTAATTGCGGAGGGCTGCGCATCGTGGCTTGATCGCGCAATGACGACACCCGACACGATCCGCCTGCAGCGCCATGACGGCACCAGCTTTGCCGTGCAGATTTATCCCGCTGCCAACGCTCTAGCGCCCGCCATCCTGGTCGAGCCCGCGATGGGCATGAAGATCGGCTATTACGCCCCGCTCCTGGAGGCCTTGCAGAAAGCCGGCTTTAATGCCGCCATCGCCGAGTTGCGTGGCCATGAGGAAAGCGGCGGACGCAAGCCGGGCTGGGGCTATGATTTCGGCTATC
>NZ_JANLJJ010000045.1:0-13380 GCF_029255545.1 Ferrovibrio sp.
ACAAGATCCACGCCCGCTCGATCGGCCCGTACTCGCTGGTCACCCAGCAGCCGCTTGGCGGCAAGGCGCAGTTCGGCGGCCAGCGTTTCGGCGAAATGGAGGTCTGGGCGCTCCAGGCCTACGGCGCCGCCTACACGCTGCAGGAAATGCTGACGGTGAAGTCGGACGACGTGGCCGGCCGCTCGAAGGTCTACGAGGCCATCGTGCGCGGCGACGACAACTTCGAAGCCGGTATTCCGGAATCGTTCAACGTGCTGGTCAAGGAGATGCGGTCGCTCGGACTGAATGTCGAGCTGTCGCAGCGCTCCTACTGATCATCACGCAACGCATCCTCCGATAGGAGACAGACATGAACGAACTGAGCAACGTTTTCGGCCAGCCGCAGGGCGCCCAGAGCTTCGACCAGATCCAGATCTCGATCGCATCGCCGGAGCGCATCCGCTCCTGGTCCTACGGCGAGATCAAGAAGCCGGAGACCATCAACTACCGGACCTTCAAGCCGGAGCGCGATGGGCTGTTCTGCGCCCGCATCTTCGGGCCGATCAAGGACTACGAGTGCCTGTGCGGCAAGTACAAGCGCATGAAGTATCGCGGCGTGATCTGCGAGAAGTGCGGCGTCGAAGTCACGCTCTCCAAGGTCCGGCGCGAGCGCATGGGCCATATCGAGCTGGCCTCGCCGGTGGCGCATATCTGGTTCCTCAAGTCGCTGCCCTCGCGCATCGGCCTGATGCTGGACATGACGCTGAAGGATCTCGAGCGCATCCTGTATTTCGAGAACTACGTCGTGGTCGAGCCGGGCCTCAGCCCGCTCAAGCAGTTTGACCTGCTGACGGAAGAGCAGCTCTACCGCGCCCAGGATGAATATGGCGATGACGCCTTCGTCGCCAAGATCGGCGCCGAGGCGATCCGCGACCTGCTGATCGCCATCGACCTGGAAAAGGAGCGCGAGAATATCCGCCAGGAGCTGGCCGAGACGACTTCGGAACTGAAGCCGAAGAAGCTGGTCAAGCGCCTGAAGCTAATCGAGTCCTTCATCGATTCCGGCAACCGGCCGGAATGGATGGTGCTCACCGTGGTGCCGGTGATCCCGCCCGAGCTGCGCCCGCTGGTGCCGCTGGATGGCGGCCGTTTCGCCACCTCGGATCTCAACGACCTGTATCGCCGCGTCATCAACCGCAACAACCGCCTGAAGCGGCTGATCGAGCTGCGCGCGCCGGACATCATCGTGCGCAACGAAAAGCGCATGCTGCAGGAAGCCGTCGATGCGCTGTTCGACAACGGCCGCCGCGGCCGCGTCATCACCGGCGCCAACAAGCGTCCGCTGAAGTCGCTGTCCGACATGCTGAAGGGCAAGCAGGGCCGCTTCCGCCAGAACCTGCTTGGCAAGCGCGTCGACTATTCCGGCCGTTCGGTCATCGTGGTCGGCCCCGAGCTGAAGCTGCACCAGTGCGGCCTGCCGAAGAAGATGGCGCTCGAGCTGTTCAAGCCGTTCATCTACTCCAAGCTTGAGCTGCGCGGCCTGGCCGCCACCGTCAAGATGGCGAAGAAGATGGTCGAGAAGGAGCGGCCGGAGGTCTGGGACATCCTCGAAGAGGTGATCCGCGAGCATCCGGTGCTGCTGAACCGCGCGCCGACCCTGCATCGCCTGGGCATCCAGGCTTTCGAGCCGACCCTGATCGAAGGTAAGGCGATCCAGCTGCATCCGCTGGTCTGCGCCGCGTTCAACGCTGACTTCGACGGCGACCAGATGGCGGTGCACGTGCCGCTGTCGCTGGAAGCCCAGCTCGAAGCCCGCGTGCTGATGATGTCGACCAACAACATCCTCAGCCCGGCGAACGGCAAGCCGATCATCGTGCCGTCGCAGGACATCGTGCTCGGCCTGTATTACCTGACCATGGAACGCGCGGCGCCGCTCGGCAACGTGCTCAAGGTCAAGGATACCGCGGCGCTGCTGAAGGCCTGGACGGAAGACGACGTCATCCTGTTCGACCCCAAGACCAACGTCGAAATCCCGAAGACCGCGGTGAAGGCCGAGCTTGAGCGCCTGATCCAGAATGGCGCCGTCGTGGAGAAGACCCCGGTCTTCTCGACCGTCGCCGAAATCCAGCAGGCGCTGGATGCCAAGGCGATCAGCCTGCACCACCGCATCAAGGCCCGCCTCAACACGGTGGATGCCGAGGGCACGCCCATCGTGGCCCGCGTCACCACCACCCCGGGCCGCATGCTGCTGAGCGAGATCCTGCCCAAGCACAAGAACGTGCCGTTCCGGGTGATCAACCAGCAGCTGACCAAGAAGGAGATCACCAACGTCATCGACGTGGTGTATCGCCATTGCGGCCAGAAAGAGACCGTCATCTTCTGCGACCGCATGATGGCGCTCGGCTTCAACCGCGCCTTCAGGGCCGGCATTTCCTTCGGCAAGGACGACATGGTCGTGCCGCTGACCAAGGAAAAGCACATCGATGACACCAAGAAGCTGGTCGGCGAGTACGAGCAGCAGTATCAGGACGGCCTGATCACCCAGGGCGAGAAGTACAACAAGGTGGTCGATGCCTGGTCGCAGTGCACCGACCGCGTCGCCGACGAGATGATGAAGGTCATTCAGACCGATATCGACCAGGTCTCGGGCGAGCGCAAGCCGATCAACTCGATCTGGATGATGGCCCATTCCGGCGCCCGTGGTTCGGCCGCCCAGATGAAGCAGCTCGCCGGCATGCGCGGCCTGATGGCCAAGCCGTCGGGCGAGATCATCGAGACGCCGATCATCTCGAACTTCAAGGAAGGCCTCACCGTGCTCGAGTATTTCAACTCGACCCACGGCGCCCGTAAGGGTCTGGCCGATACCGCGCTGAAGACCGCCAATTCGGGCTACCTGACCCGTCGCCTCGTCGACGTGGCGCAGGATTGCATCATCACCGAGGAGGATTGCGGCACCGAGCGCGGCCTGACCGTGCGCGAGGTTGTCGAGGGCGCCGAGGTGATCGCCACGCTCGGCGAGCGCATCCTCGGCCGTACTGCCGCTGTCGACGTCAAGCACCCGCTGACCGGCGAAGTGCTGATGCCGGCCGGTGGCCTGATCGAGGAGCGCGACGTCGACATCATCGAGACGGCCGGCGTGGAAAGCATGCTGATCCGCTCGGTGCTGACCTGCAACTCGGAAACCGGCGTCTGCGGCAAGTGCTATGGCCGCGACCTGGCGCGCGGCACCAAGGTGAATATCGGCGAAGCCGTCGGCGTCATCGCGGCGCAGTCGATCGGCGAGCCGGGCACCCAGCTGACCATGCGTACCTTCCATATCGGCGGCACGGCGCAGGTTGCCGAGCAGTCGAGCCTGGAAGCCGCCTATGACGCGACGATCAAGATCGTCAACCGCAACCTGGTGACCGACAGCCAGGGCCGGTTCGTGGTGATGGGCCGCAACTGCGAGGTTGTGCTGGTCGATGCCAACGGCCGTGAGCGCGCCCGCCACAAGGTGCCCTACGGCGCCCGCCTGGTGGCCGACGAAGGCGGCAAGGTCAAGAAGGGCCAGCGCATCGCCGAGTGGGATCCGTATACCCGCCCGATCATCACCGAGCGCGAGGGTCTGGTGCATTACCGCGACCTGGTCGAGGGCGTGTCGGTCCGCGAGGCCACCGACGAGTCGACCGGCATTTCCTACAAGGTCGTCTCCGACTGGAAGCAGAACCCGAAAGGCAGCGAGCTGCGTCCGCGCATCACCCTGCGTGACGCCAAGGGCGAGGTGCTCACCCTGGTGAGCGGCGCCGAGGCCCGCTACTACCTGTCGGCGGACGCCATCCTCTCGGTCGAGGACGGCTCGCAGGTGCATGCCGGCGACGTGCTCGCCCGTATCCCGGTGGAAGGCACCAAGACCCGCGACATCACGGGTGGTCTGCCGCGCGTCGCCGAGCTGTTCGAGGCCCGGCGTCCGAAGGACCATGCGGTGATCGCGGAGATCGATGGCCGCGTCGAGTTCGGCAAGGATTACAAGGCCAAGCGCCGCCTGATCCTGAAGCCGGCCGAAGAGGGCACCGATGCGGTCGAGTACCTGATCCCGAAGGGCAAGCACATTGCCGTGCAGGAAGGCGACTTCGTGCGCAAGGGCGACCATCTGCTCGATGGCAACCCGGCGCCGCACGACATCCTGAAGGTGATGGGCGTCGAGGCCTTGGCCAACTATCTCGTCAACGAGATCCAGGAGGTCTATCGCCTGCAGGGCGTGAAGATCAACGACAAGCACATCGAGGTGATTTGCCGCCAGATGCTGCAGAAGGTTGAGATCACCGACCCGGCCGACACCACCTTCCTGATCGGCGAGCAGGTTGACCGCAGCGAGTTCGACGAGGTCAACGCCAAGACGGCTGCCGAGGGCCGCAAGATCGCCAAGGCGATGCCGGTTCTGCTCGGCATCACCAAGGCCAGCCTGCAGACCCGGTCGTTCTTCTCGGCCGCCTCGTTCCAGGAGACCACCCGCGTGCTCACCGAGGCCGCCGTCGGCGGCAAGGTGGACAAGCTGATCGGCCTCAAGGAGAACGTGATCGTCGGGCGCCTGATCCCGGTCGGCACCGGCGCGATGATGAACCGCATGAAGTCGCTGGCCGCCCAGCGCGATCGCGACTTCGCCGATGCGCTGGAAAGCGAGCTGCAGGCCGCCGTCGGCGACGCCGCCGAGTAAGCCTGGGGTGCATATCAAATAGAGAAGGGCGGTCCCTTGGGCCGCCCTTTTTCTTTGACCAGTATGGTAGAAAGGTATATAATGCTAATGAAAAGGTAGAATACATGGGCCTGAATATCAAGAACGCCGAAGCCGAGCGGCTGATTGAGGAACTCGCTGCCCTGACCGGAGAGACCAAGACCGAGGCGGTCGCCCGGGCGGTGCGCGAACGCATCGAACAGGAGCGTCGCAAGCGCGGTCGGGCAGGGTTGGCCAAAACGTTGCTGGAAATTGGGCAGCGTACTGCGCCGCTATTCAAAGAGCCCTTTAAGTCAGTTGAGCATGGTGATTTGCTTTATGATGAAAAGGGCTTGCCGAAGTGATCCTCGACAGTTCAGTGATCATTGCCATCCTGCGTGATGAGCCGGAAGCATCGCAGTTCAGGGAGGCCCTGACCGAAACCGGTGATGCATTGCGGATGTCGGCGGCCAGCTATCTGGAAGCCGCGATTGTCGTCGATGGCAGTCGGAATCCGATCCTGAGCCGGGAACTGGATCAGTTGTTTGGTGCGGTTGGCCTGGTGATCGAACCGGTCACCGAGAAACAGGCGCGCATCGCCCGCGAGGCCTATCGGGATTTTGGCAAGGGCAGCGGTCATCCGGCCCAACTCAATTTCGGCGACTGCTTCGCCTATGCCCTGGCCAAGGATTTGGGTGAGCCGCTGTTGTTCAAGGGCGAGGATTTCCACCATACCGATGTTCGGCCAGCCTTGGCCTGACGTCGTTGCCGCTTGTCCAGCAGGTGGAATCATCCTAAGCCATCAGCATGGATTGGCAGGATGAAGGCGTTGTCCTCAGCGTGCGGCACCACGGCGAGAATGCCCGCATTCTCAATCTGCTGACCGAGGCGCATGGCCGTCATGCCGGACTTTTGCGCGGCTCCGGCCAGAGCGGCGGCCGGGGTGGCGCGATGCAGCCGGGCCAGATCGTCCGCGCGGACTGGCGCGCGCGCCTGTCCGAGCAGCTTGGCTATTACACGCTCGAATCCCTGCAGCATCCGGCGGCGCTGATGCTCGACGATCCGGCGCGGCTGGCGGCCCTGAGCTCGGCCTGCGCGCTGATCGACGCTGCCCTGCCCGAGCGTGAACCGCACCCGAACCTGTTCGCCGCCACCAGGGCTTTGTTCTCGCTGATGGCCGAGTTGCCCGAGCCCGAATCCTGGGGCGCGCTCTACGTGCGCTGGGAGATCGGACTGCTGTCCGAGATGGGTTACGGCCTCGACCTGGACAGCTGCGCCGCCACCGGCGCGTCCGACAACCTGACCCATGTCTCGCCGCGCACCGGCCGCGCGGTCTCGGCCGAGGCCGCCGCGCCCTATGCCGAGCGCCTGCTGGCCCTGCCGGCTTTCCTGGTGCCGGGCCGCAGCGGCGCCATGGGGGAAGCCGGCGCGGGGCCACGCGATTCGCGGCAGGAGATGCTGGACGGCTTCGCGCTCACCGGCCATTTCCTGGAAAACCGCCTGTTCGCCCAGCTGCATGCGCCGCTGCCGCTGGCGCGCGCCAGGCTGCTCGACATCCTGCACCGCCCGGAGAGGCGGGCCGAAGAATAGAAACAAAGCCCCGTCTGGTGTAGAACACGCGCCATGAGCAAGCATCTTCCGCCCAAAGACATCCCCGAATCGATTCGCAACGTGCCGCTGCCCGATGCGCTGTCCGAGCGTTATCTGGCCTATGCCCTCAGCACCATCACTTCGCGCTCGCTGCCCGATGCCCGCGACGGCCTGAAGCCGGTGCAGCGCCGCGTGCTGTTCGCCATGCGGCTGCTTAAATTAGACCCCAATGCCGGCTACAAGAAATGCGCCCGCGTCGTCGGTGACGTGATCGGTAAATACCATCCCCATGGCGACCAGTCGGTCTACGACGCGCTGGTGCGCCTGGCGCAGGATTTCGCCCAGCGCTATCCGCTGGTCGACGGCCAGGGCAATTTCGGCAATATCGACGGCGACAACGCCGCCGCCATGCGATACACCGAGGCGCGCCTGACCGAGGTGGCCAATGTGCTGCTGGCCAACCTCGACGACGAGACGGTCGATTTCCGCCCCAATTACGACGGCGAGAATGACGAGCCGGTGGTGCTGCCGGCCGGCCTGCCCAACCTGCTGGCCAACGGTGCCAGCGGTATCGCCGTGGGCATGGCGACCTCGATTCCGCCGCATAACCTGCCCGAGCTGTGCGACGCGCTGCTGCATCTGATCAAACATCCCAATGCCTCGATCGACAAGCTGGTGGAATTCGTGCAGGGCCCGGACTTCCCCACCGGCGGCATTCTCGTCGAGCCGTTGTCGTCGCGGCTGGAAGCCTATCGCACCGGCCGCGGCAGCTTCCGCCTGCGCGCCAAATGGCAGAAGGAAGAACTGCCGCGCGGCACCTGGCAGATCGTCGTCACCGAAATCCCCTATCAGGTGCAGAAATCCAAGCTGATCGAGCGTATCGCCGAACTGATTACCGACAAGAAGGCGCCCCTGCTCGACGACGTGCGCGATGAATCGGCCGAGGATATCCGCCTGGTCATCGTGCCCAAGAGCAAGAATATCGAGCCGGCCGTGCTGATGGAAAGCCTGTTCCGCAGCACCGACCTGGAGACGCGCTTCCCGCTCAACCTCAATGTGCTCGATGGCGGCAAGCTGCCCCGGGTGATGAACCTGCGCGAGGCGTTGCAGGCCTATCTCAATCACCGCCACGAGGTGCTGGAGCGCAAGAGCCGCTACCGCCAGGGCAAGATCGAGCATCGCCTGGAAGTGCTTGATGGCTACCTGATCGCCTATCTCAACCTCGACGAGCTGATCGAGATCATCCGCCGCGAGGACGAGCCCAAGCCGGCGATGATCAAGCGCTTCAGGCTCACCGACGTGCAGGCCGAGGCCATCCTCAATATGCGCCTGCGGTCTTTGCGCAAGCTGGAGGAGATGGAGCTGCGCGGCGAGCACAAGGAGCTGTCGAAGGAACTGGCCGAGCTTAAGAAACTGCTGTCCGACGAAGCCCTGCGCTGGCAGGCGATTGCGACGGAAGTGCATGAGCTCAAGAAGCAGTTCGGCCCGAAGACGGCCCTGGGCCGGCGCCGCACCAATATCGGCGACGCGCCGGTGATTTCGGACGAAGCCTTTGACGTGCTGGTCGAGCGCGAGCCGATCACCGTGATCTGCTCGGCCAAGGGCTGGATCCGTGCCATCAAGGGCCATGTCGCCGACGATGGCAGCGCCGCCTACAAGGAAGGCGACAAGGGCCGCTTCTGGCTGCATGCCGAAACCACCGACAAGCTGGTGCTGTTCGGCACCAATGGCCGGGCCTATACGATCAATTGCGACAAGCTGCCGCGCGGCCGCGGCCATGGCGAACCGGTGCGCCTCACTGTCGATCTCGGCAACGACCAGGACATCATCGCCTTGTTCAAGTACCAGGGCGAACGCAAATTCCTGGTCGCCTCCAGCGACGGGCGCGGTTTCGTCTGCGCCGAAGCCGAGATGCTGGCCGCCACCCGCACCGGCAAGCAGATCCTGAACGTGCAGGCGCCGGCCGAGGCCTGCGTGTGCGGCATCGTCGAGGGCGACACCGTGGCGGTGGTGGGCGACAATCGCAAGCTGCTGCTGTTCCCCTTGAGCGAGTTGCCCGAGATGACCAAGGGGCGCGGCATCACCCTGCAGAAATACAAGGATGGCGGCCTGTCGGACGCCAAGACGTTCACGCTGAAGCAGGGCCTGAGCTGGACGGATTCATCGGGGCGCACCAAGACCGAGACCGACCTGAAGGAATATCGCGGCGACCGCGCCCAGGCCGGTCGCATCGTGCCGCGCGGCTTCAACAAGAATAACCGCTTCAGCTAGGCCGGGTTGCACTGATGGCGAAGTGACAGGGGAGGGCGCCGGCCTTCCCCCTGATCAATGCGGGGCGCCGCCGCCCTCACACGTCCAGCCGGCGTCCGTCGAACTGGAGTTGGATTGCCGGCGCGGCCGCGGCATTGCCCGGTGACGAGGCGCGCGTCGCATGGGTATCTGCCCAGCGGCGCATGGCGGCGATCTCCTCCTGGCGCATTTTCGCCAGCGGAACGATTCTCTCCAGGGTCGATTCCAGATCGCCGACCGCAAGGTCATGGCCGGTGTCATCGCCACGCCGGCGATGAAAGGCGGCGATCAGCGCCTCGTTGATCCAGGATGCGATTTCCGCGCCGGTCAGCGCGATGTCGTCGCCGAATTTTTCCGGTCCGGAGATGCGGGCCAGGTGATCGATATCGAACAATTCCGGGTCGCGGCCAGTTTTCCGGATCTGGATGTTGATGATCTCGCGGCGTTCGTCGTGGGTCGGCAGGTCGACGAAGAATATCTCGTCGAAACGCCCTTTGCGCAGGGTCTCCGGCGGCAGGTGCTCGATCGCGTTGGCGGTCGCGAAAACGAAGACCGGAGACTGCTTTTCCTGCAGCCAGGTGAGGAACGTGGCCAGCACGCGCAGGGAGGTTCCGCTGTCGCCCACATAGCCATGCGTGCGGGGCAGGCCCTTTTCGATTTCGTCGATCCACAGCACGCAGGGCGCGACGGCCTCGCAGACCTGGATCGCCTCGCGCATCCGGCTTTCCGACGAGCCGACCAGTGACGAAAACACCTTGCCCATATCCAGGTTGATCAGGGGCAGCCGCCAGGCGGCGGCGACGCTTTTTGCGGAGAGCGATTTGCCGCAGCCCGGCACGCCGGTCACCAGAACGCCTTTCGGCGGGGCGATGCCGAACGAGCGGCCGCTGGCGGAGAAAGCATCATCGCGCAGGTTCAGCCATTGCTTCAGCAGGTCCAAGCCGCCGACATCGCCAAGCGACAGGCTGCGGGAATCGATATATTCAAGGATGCCGCTTCGGCGGACGATCTGCTGCTTCTGCCGGAAAATCGCTTCCACATCCTTGGCGTTGAACTTCATGTCGTCGACGATGGCTTTCGACAGGCAGTTGTCGATCTCCGCCATGGTCAGGCCGATCGCGGAATCGACCATGCGGCCGACCAGGGTCGGGTCCGGGTCGATCTTGAAGGCGCTGTTTGTTTTCAGCTTGGTGATCAGGGATGTGACATGCGCCTCGATCTCCACGCGGCTGGGCAGCGGCAGGTCGATGATGGAGACCTCTTTCTCCAGTTCCGTCGGAATGTCGGTATTCTGTGATACGATCAGGCAATTCGCGTGATAGCCATGCGTGCGGATGGCGATGATCAGGTCGCGCAGCTTGCGGCGATGGATCGGATTCGAGCTGCGATCCGACAGATAGGATTGCGGGTCGAGGAACACAAAAAGATAGCCGCCCTTATGCCGGTCCTTATGCGTGACCAGGCGGTCGAACAACTCGATGGTGGTGGCGAGTTCCGAAAAGGCGGCCTGCGTCGCCGCCGGGAACGGGCCCGGCGCGCCGTCCAGCAGGTCATGGCGGTCCAGCGGGGTGTTATCCACATTGTGAACCCCGCGACTGGTGCTCCAGACGATAACCTTCTTGTTCATCTCCGTCGCAAGATCCTGCAGGATCGTCAGGGCGCGATCCTCCTCGTGGGTGGCGACCTGGATCAGCGGAAACCGCGCCCGGATCAGCAGACGGAGTTCTGCGGAAAATTCCTTGGCGTCACGAAGCATCACTCACCTCAATGTCTTGAATGGAACGGCGATCCGGAAATGAACTGGTGGTTTCATTTATACTGCTAATCACACGCACAGAAGTTTAATAAGGAGATTCTGTTTGAACAATGAACGGATTGTCGCCTGCGGTGTTTGAAATGACTCTCAGGTAGCAATCGTATGCAGCCCTGTCCGTGCGGGAAAGGGAAAGGGCCCGCGGTGGGACTGCCGCAGGCCCTGGATCGAAGGCGTGGATCGAAGTCCTGGAGCGAAGCCTTGCCGGATGGCCGCCCCTAACTGAACACGCCAAAAAGATACAAAAGAATAATAACCGGGATGGGTATCCCCAGCAGCCAGAGCAGAATGGCCCGCATCGCGTTCTCCTTGTTCTGTCTCTCTGTGCTGATCAGAACGCCCGTTGCGGCATTTTGTTTCACCGTCCTTTCTGTCTCTGGCCGGCCGGGCCTTCCCGCGTCGTCGCTGAGGTTTGATACTGGGGCGCCCTTGCTGAGTCGGGGTGCTTGTACTAGTTTTGTTCTTTATGTTCCGCGAAGCAGGGTTGGCTCGTGCTCCTCATAACATTGTATTCAAAACCACAGGTCAGATTTGACGCCGGGAAACCCGATCAGGCTTGGTTTGGCGCGGTTCGGCATGGGGGCGCCCGATGCTGACCGATTACCTGCAGGCCGCCCTGCTGGGAATTGTCGAGGGGCTGACGGAGTTTATCCCGGTTTCCTCGACCGGCCACCTGATCCTGCTGGTTGACCTGCTGGGTTTCCAGGGCCCGCCCGGCAAGGTATTCGAGATCGCCATCCAGCTCGGCGCCATCCTGGCGGTCTGCGTGGTCTACTGGCAGCGCCTGTTCGATACCCTGATCGGCTTGGGGCGCGACGAGACCGCCAACCGCTTCACCGTGAATATCCTGCTCGGCGTGATACCGGCCCTGGTGATCGGCGCGGCGGCGCACGGCTTCATCAAGAGCGTGCTGTTCAATCCCTGGGTCGTCTCGGTGGCCCTGGTGGTGGGGGGGCTCGTCATCCTGGTGATCGAACGCTTCGCCGGGCGAGGGGAGGTGCGCAGCGTGGATGATTTCAGGTTCGGCCTCAGCCTGAAGATCGGCCTGCTGCAATGCCTGGCCATGATCCCTGGCGTGTCGCGGTCGGGCGCCACCATCATGGGTGCGCGCCTGCTGGGCGTGCAGCGCGCCGCCGCTGCCGAGTATTCCTTCTTCCTCGCCGTGCCCACCATGGTGGCCGCCACCAGCTACGACCTTTACAAGAACTGGTCATCGCTCACGCTGGACGGCCTGGGGCTGATCGCCGTTGGCCTGGTCGTGTCGTTCATCTGCGCCGCTCTTGTCGTGCGTGGCGTGGTTGCCTTCATCAATCACTATGGCTTCGTGCCGTTCGCCATCTATCGCATCGTCGTCGGCCTGGTGATGCTGGCCATCTTGGGCCTGCGCTGAACAATGAAAAAAGACCCGGAGGAAACCGTCCATGTCAGAGGCGCTGCCGCCATCGGTTTTTGAGGCTTTCGCCGCCACGGCGCGGAAGCACCCGGAAAACAGCTTCCTCTGCATGCCGTCGCGTCCGGGGCGTGACTATGCGCCGGACGGGCAGGAGCTGAGTTATGGCGCGGTGGCGCGGATCGTCGATGACCTGCGCGCCCGTTATGCCGCCGCCGGGTATGGCATCGGCCATCGTGTCGGCCTGCTGCTGGAAATGCGGCCGGATTTCTTTTTCCATTACCTGGCGCTGAACGCGCTCGGCTGCGGCATCGTGCCGGTCAATCCCGACTACCGGCATGACGAAATGCTCTACCAGATGCAGCATTCCGAGGCCGACCTGGTGGTTGCCGCGCCGCATCGTGTGGCCGACATGCGGAAGGTGGCGGCCGACCGTGGTGAAAAGCCGCTGCCGGTGCTGGATGCCGGCAGCCTGCCGGCTAGGTTCCCGTCACCGATCCTGAAGGCGCAGGCCGGACTGCCCGGTCACGACACCGAAAGCAACCTGCTCTACACCTCCGGCACCACCGGCCGGCCCAAGGGCTGCGTGCTGACCAATTTCTATACGCTGACTGCCGGCGCCTGGTATCGCGATCTCGGTGGCCTGCTGACGGTGAAATACGGCGAGGACCGTTTCTACAACCCGTTGCCGCTGTTCCACATGAACCATGGCGCGGTGACGGCCACCTGCGCCATGCTGACCGCCAATTGCCTGATCCTGACCGAGCGTTTCAGCCCGAACCGTTGGTGGCAGGAAGTGGCCGAGACGCGCGCCACCATCATCCACTATCTCGGCGTGGTGCCGCCGCTGCTGCTCAACCAGCCGGTGACGGAGGACGAGAAACGCCATCGCGTGCGCTTTGGCCTCGGTGCCGGCGTTGAGCCGCAATTGCACAAGCCCTTCGAGGACCGTTTCGGTTTTCCGCTGGTCGAGGTCTGGGGCATGACCGAGACCGGCCGCATTTTTTCCGACTGCCACGAGCCGCGTCAGATCGACACGCGCGCCTTCGGCCGGCCGCTGCCGGGCTTCGAGGCCATGGTGGCCGGCGACGACGGCCGCGAGCTGCCGCGCGGGCAGGAGGGTGAATTGCTGGTGCGCCATTCGGCCGCCGACCCGCGCCGCGGCTTTTTCTCGGGCTATCTGAAAAACGACAAGGCCACGGAGGAAGCCTGGGCCAATGGGTGGTTCCATACCGGCGACGTGGTGAAGCAGTCGGACGACGGCATGCTGTATTTCGTCGACCGTAAGAAAAACATCATCCGTCGTTCGGGCGAGAATATCGCCGCCGCCGAGATCGAGGCCTGCCTGCAGGCCCATGACGCCGTGGCGCAGGTGGCGGTGCTGCCGGCGCCCGACGAGATCCGCGAGGAGGAGGTGATGGCCTGCATCGTTCCGATGCCCGGGCAGCCGGCCACGCCCGACCTGGCCGAGGCGCTGTTTGCCTGGTGTTTCGAGCGGCTGGCCTATTTCAAGGCGCCGGGCTGGGTCCTGTTCGTCGAGACCCTGCCCACCACCGGCACCCAGAAGGTGCAGAAGACGCAGATTTTCAAACCCGGCGAAGACCCGCGCCAGCGGCCGGGGATTTACGA
>NZ_JANLJJ010000045.1:13480-38476 GCF_029255545.1 Ferrovibrio sp.
ATGACGGCAGTGCAGGCAGTGAGCGAAACCCGGCGGCGCGACGCGGAAGCCGTGGCGCGCTGGCTGTTCGCGGTGGCCGGCCTGGTGGCGCTGATGGTGGTGATCGGCGGCCTGACGCGGCTGACCGAGTCCGGCCTCTCGATGGTGGAATGGAAACCGATCACCGGCTGGCTGCCGCCACTTTCCGAGGCCGCTTGGTTGGCCGAGTTCGAGAAATACAAGCTTTTCCCCGAATACCAGAAGGTCAATATCGGCATGACCCTGGCAGGCTTCCAGGGCATCTACTGGCTGGAATACATCCATCGTGTACTGGGCCGCCTGATCGGCATCGCCTTTGCCCTGCCGCTGGTCTGGTTCTGGCTGCGTGGCCGCATCCCCGCCGGCATGAAGCCGCATCTGCTGCTGATGTTCATCCTGGGCGGCAGCCAGGGCGCGCTCGGCTGGTTCATGGTGAAAAGCGGCCTCGTCGACCATCCCGATGTCAGCCATTACCGGCTCACCGCCCATCTCGGTCTCGCGCTGCTGATCTTTGGTTATCTGCTGTGGGGGGCGCTGTCGCTGCTGCGGCATGACCGCATGGTGGGCCTACGCGGCAGCGGCATCGCCGGCTGGCTCGGCGCGCTGGTGTTCCTGCAGATCCTCTCCGGCGGCCTGGTCGCCGGCATGAATGCCGGCCTGTCGCACAATACCTGGCCGCTGATGGACGGTGCCTTCATCCCCGATGGCCTGCTGATCATCCAGCCCTGGTGGCATAACGTTTTCGAGAATGCGATGACGGTGCAGTTCCAGCACCGCATGGGCGCCTATGCCGTCGCCATCCTGGCCGTCATCACGGCCCTTGCGCTGAAGAGGCAGGCGCCGACCGGCCTGCGCCATGCCCTGCTCACCGTCATTCTGCTGCAGATCGGGCTCGGCATTGCCACCCTGCTGATGCATGTGCCGGTCGCGCTCGGCACCCTGCACCAGGCCGGCGCGGTGCTGGTGCTCGGCGTCGCCGTGGTGCTGTGGCACGACCAGGCGCTGGCGGCCCAGAACGACTGACCCCGCATGACTGATATCGTCCTGCTCTACTGTACGACGGCCAGCACGGCGGAAGCCGAGAAGATCGCCGAGGCGGTGGTGGGGCGGCGTCTGGCCGCCTGCGCCAACATCATCCCCGGCATGCGCTCGCTTTACTGGTGGCAGGGCAAACTGGAGAAGGCCGAGGAAGCGGTGCTGATTCTGAAAACCCGCCCCGACCTGGTCGAGGCCGCCACGGCGGCGGTGAAGGCGGCCCACAGCTACAGCGTGCCCTGCGTCCTGCCCATCCGAGTGGGCGAGGGCGGCAACGAAGATTACGTATCCTGGCTGCTGGGCGAGACCCGGCGGGACTGATTTTTGTTGCGGTACAATTTTTGGGTTGCCTGACAAGCCGGCAGGGCTAGGCTGGCGGCAACCCCGGAGATTCGATAATGACCCGCCATACCGGCTTCCTGACGCTGTCCTTTTCCAGTCTGGCTCATACCTATTCGCACCTCTTCACCCTGCTTTATGCCACCGTGGTGCTGGTGCTGGAGCGTGAATGGGGCCTGTCCTATGCCGAGTTGTTCGCGCTGTCGATCCCGATGAGCGTGCTGTTCGGCGCCGCCGCGCTTCCCGCCGGCTGGCTGGGCGACAAGTGGAGCGCGTCGGGCATGATGGCGCTGTTTTTTCTTGGCGTTGGCGCCTGCTCGATAGCCACCGGCTTCGCTTCGTCGCCGCTGGGCATCGGCCTCGGGCTGGCCGGCATCGGGCTGTTCGCCGCAATCTATCATCCGGTCGGCATTCCCTGGCTGGTGCGCAATGCGATCAATCGCGGCCGTGCGCTGGGCATCAACGGCGTGTTCGGCTCGGTCGGCACGGCGGGCGCGGCTTTGGTGGCCGGCTTGCTGGCCGATCTCTATGGCTGGCGCGCCGCCTTCATCATCCCGGGCGCGATCTGCCTCATCACCGGCCTCGCCTTCGTCTGGGCGCGGCAGGCCAATCTGCTGCTGGATCGTGGCGAGGATGCGGTGCCCCAGGCGGCGCCCGGCAAGCGCGATATCTGGCGCGTCTTCTGGGTGATGTCGGCCACAATGCTGTGCACCGGCCTGATCTACCAGGCCACGGCCTTTGCGTTGCCCAAGGTGTTCGACAGCCGCCTGTCCGGTATCTTCAACGACAGCATGCTGGGCATCGGCGGCATGGTCACCATCGTCTACACCTGCTCGGCGCTGTCGCAGCTGGTCGGCGGTGAGCTGGCCGACCGCTATTCGCTGCGCGGCGTCTATGTCGCCGTGCAATGGCTGCAGATTCCGGTGATCGTGATCGCCATGCTGCTGATCCATCCGGCCCTGGTGCCAGTGGCGGCGCTGATGGTCAGCCTGAACGTGGCCGGCCAGCCGGCGGAGAATTCCCTGCTGGCGAAATACACCCCGCCGCAATGGCGTGGCCGGGCTTTCGGCGCCAAGTTCGTGCTCACGCTCGGCGTGTCGTCGGTCGGCGTCGCGGTGATCCCGGTGATCTACCGCTTCACCGGCACGCTGGATGTGCTGTTCATCCTGCTGGCGGCCTGCGCGGCCGGTGCCGGCATCTTCGCCCTGCTGCTGCCGCGCGAGGTCAAGGATGCCGAGGCCGACCCGGTGCCGGCCCCGGCGGAATAGGTCAGTAGGGCAGGCCGACGTAATTCTCGGCCAAAGCCGTCATCGCGGCCTGCGACGAGACCAGGTATTCCAGTTCGCTGCGCTGGATCTTCTGGTCGAAGCCGCTGCTTTCCGGGAACCGGTGCAACTGCGAGGTCATCCACCACGAGAAGCGCTCGGCCTTCCACACCCGGCTGAGTGCGCGGGCGGAATAGGCGTCGATGCCAGCGGATGACTGGCGCTTGTAGAATTCCACCAGCGCCTGCCACAGGTAATACACGTCGCTGGCGGCCAGGTTCAGGCCTTTGGCGCCGGTCGGCGGCACGATATGGGCCGCGTCGCCGGCCAGGAACAGCCGGCCATGGCGCATCGGCTCGGCCACGAAGCTGCGCAGCGGCGCGATGCTCTTCTCGATGGAGGGGCCGGGTTGCAGGCGCCTGATCGCCTCGTCATCCAGCCGGCGCTTGAGCTCCTCGTAGAAATGCTCGTCCGACCAGTCCTCCACCTTGTCGTCCAGCCGGCACTGGATGTAGAGGCGGCTGCGCGTGGGCGAGCGCATGGAGCAGAGCGCGAAGCCACGCTCGTGGTTGGCATAGATCAGTTCGTCCGAGACCGGCGGCTTGTCGACCAGGATGCCGAGCCAGCCGAAGGGATAGACCCGCTCGAAATTCTTCAGCACGTCGGCCGGAATGCTCTTGCGGCTGACGCCGTGGAACCCGTCGCAGCCGGCGATGAAGTCGCACTCGATCTCGTGCTGCTGGCCGTCCTTGGTATAGCGCACGCGGGGCTTGTCGGTGCCGATATCGTGCAGGCTGACATCCTCGGCCTCGTAAATGGTCTGCGAGCCGATGGCGGCGCGGCCGTCCATCAGGTCGCGGGTGATCTCGGTCTGGCCGTAGACGATCACGCTCTTGCCGATCAGCTCTTTGAAGTTGATGCGGTGGCGCGCCCCGCCAAAGGAAATCTCGATGCCGTCGTGGATCAGGCCTTCCCGGTGCATGCGGGCGCCGCAGCCGGCCTCGTCCAGCAGGTCGGCGGCGCCTTTTTCGATCACGCCGGCACGGATGCGGCCCAGCACGTAGTCGCCGGTCTGGCGTTCCAGGATCACGTTGTCGATGCCGTTTTTGGCCAGCAGCTGGCCGAGCAGCAGCCCCGAGGGGCCGGCGCCGATGATGGCGACCTGGGTGCGCATGGTTGTTTCCTCCTGAACCTTGTCAGGGCAGACGCTAGCGCCGGGGCGGCCGGGCGGCGATGGACAGGGGCAACAAAACATTGGACAATCCAAACATCAGGAAGCCCAAAGCCCAGGAGTCCCGTGTCCGCTGTTCCCACCTATGCCCTCTACGGCGAAGCCGATCATACCGCATATGCGAACTGGCTGCATTGCGAATCGATTCCGGCCCGCTCGGCCCTGTTCGACTGGGAAATCGGGCTGCACCGGCACCAGCATTTCTTTCAAATTCTGAACATGGCGCAAGGGCGGGGCGAGGCCCGGCTGGGCAGCCGCAGCGTGCCGCTGGGGCCCGGTATGGCCGTCACAGTCACGCCCGGCATCGTGCATGGCTTCCGCTTCTCGCCCGATACCGAGGGGCATGTCATCACCCTGCTGGGCGAGCAGGTGAACCGTATCCTGGGGCCGGGGCGGGGGCTCCAGAGCCTGCTGGCCGAGCCGCAGGCGATCGCATTGGGCGAAGCGACCCCCGAGATCGAGCGGAGCGTGGCTGCCGTGGCTCGGGAATTTCCCGGCAGTGCACCGGGCCGGCTGGGGCTGATCGAGGCGCATATCGGCATCCTGCTCATCACGCTGGGCCGGCTGGCGGCGGAAACGGCGGAGCAGGGTGAAGCGGCGCCCAATCGCACGGCGCGCTATGCCATGCAGTTCCGCATCCTGCTCGACCAGATGTTCCGCACGGAACGTAGCGTGGCTTTTTATGCCGACCGGCTCGGCATTTCAGAGGTGCATCTCAACCGCGTCTGCCGCGCCGCGCTGAACACCTCGGCTTTGGGTGCGATCAGCCAGCGCATCGTGCTGGAGGCCACCCGCGACCTGACCTTCACCGTGCTGTCGGTGAAGGAGATCGCCTATTCGCTGGGTTTCGACGATCCGGCCTATTTCACGCGTTTTTTCACCAGGCAGACCGGCCTGACGCCGACCCAGTTCCGCAAGCGCAATCAGGCTTAAGAATCAGGCGGCAGCCAGGGCCTTCTCAAGGTCCTTGATCAGGTCGGCCACGTCCTCGATGCCGATGGACAGCCGTATCACGTTATCGCCGGCGCCGGCGGCCGCGCGCTGCTCAGGGCTGAGCTGGCGGTGCGTGGTGGAGGCGGGGTGGATCACCAGGCTGCGCGTGTCGCCGATATTGGCCAGATGCGAAAACACCTGCAGGCTCTCGACGAATTTGGTGCCGCTCTCGTAACCGCCCTTCAGCCCGAAGGTGAAGACCGAGCCGGCGCCCCTGGGCAGGTATTTCTGCGCCAGCGCGTGATAACGGTCGGACTTCAGGCCGGCGTAAGACACCCATTCGACCTTTGGATGCCTGGCCAGGAATTCGGCCACGGTCTGGGCATTGTCGCAATGCTTGCGCATGCGCAGGGATAGCGTCTCCATGCCGGTCAGGATCATGAAGGCGTTGAACGGCGAGATGGCGGGGCCGAGGTCGCGCAGGCTGATCGTGCGGCAGGCCACCGCGAAGGCCATGTCGCCGAAGGTCTCCCAGAAGGTCAGGCCGTGATAGGCCGGCGAGGGTTGCGAGAGATGCGGGAACTTGTCGTTCTGGCCCCAGTCGAACAGGCCGGAATCGACGATCACCCCGCCCATCGAATTGCCATGGCCGCCGAGAAACTTGGTGGCCGAATGCAACACGATATCGGCGCCCCATTCGATGGGGCGGCACAGATAGGGCGTGGCCATGGTGTTGTCGACGATCAGCGGAATGCCGGCCTTGTGCGCCACGTCGGCCAGGGCTTCGATATCCGAGATCACGCCACCCGGATTGGCCAGGCTTTCGACGAAGATGGCTTTCGTCTTCGGCGTGACGGCGGCGGCGAAGCCATCGATGTCGTCGGGATCGACGAAGGTGGTGTGCCAATCGAAGCGCTTGAAACTGACTCCTAGCTGGGTGATCGAGCCGCCATAGAGCTTGCGCGAGGCGACGATATGGTCGCCAGGATTCATCAGCATGTGGAAGGCGACGAGCTGCGCGGCATGGCCCGAGGCTACCGCCGTGGCGGCGCGGGCATTCTCCAGCGCCGCGATCTTCTGCTCGAACACCGCCGTGGTGGGGTTGGTCAGGCGGGTATAGATGTTACCGAAGGTCTGCAGGTTGAACAGTGAGGCAGCCTGGTCGGCATCCTCGAACACAAACGCCGTGGTCTGATAGATCGGCGTGGTGCGCGCGCCGGTGGCCGGATCGGGCGCGGTGCCGGCATGCACCTGCAGGGTATCAAAGCCGAATGGCGAAGTGTTTTCCGCCGCGCGCGCGGCGGGTTTTCTCTCAGAAGCCACGGTCAGATCCTGCTCTGTCTTTTCGAATTGATCACGCGGGTATTCACGCCCATCCAGCCGATCTCGCGGCTCAGGCGCCCGAACTCGATCTTGGGGCAGCGGTTCATCACGACCTGCAGGCCGGCGGCCTCGGCCTTGGCGGCGGCATCATCGTTGCGTACGCCCAGTTGCAGCCACAGCACCTTCGCGCCGATCTTGATGGCTTCGTCGGTAATCGGCGGGATGGCGGCCGAGGCGCGGAAACAGTCCACCATGTCCACCTTCACCGGGATGTCGGACAGGCTGGCGTAGACCTTCTCGCCGAGGATTTCGTTGCCGGCTTCCTTCGGGTTGACTGGGATGACGCGATAACCCTTCTGCTGCAGGTATTTCATGGCGAAGTAGGAGGGGCGGTTCCAGTTCGGGCTGGCCCCCACCATGGCGATCACGCGGGTCTTGCGCAGGATACCCCGGACGTAATCGTCGTTGTAATTGTCGTGGTCGATCTTGTCCAATGTCGCGCTCACGTCAGCGGCCTTCCCATTTCGGTTCGCGTTTCTGGATGAAGGCGTCGATGCCTTCCTCGGCATCGCGGGCCAGCATGTTTTCCGTCATCACCCGGCTGGCATGGTCATAGGCCTGGGCCAGCGGCATGTCGAGCTGGCGGTAGAAGGCTTCCTTGCCGATCTTGACCGTCAGCGGCGATTTCGCCGCGATCTGCCGGGCCAGGCCAAGCGCGGCATCGGCCAGATCGGCCTCGGGCACCATGCGGTTGACCAGGCCGATTTCGGCGGCGCGGCTGGCCGGCAGCATGTCGCCGGTCAGCAGCATCTCCATGGCATGCTTGCGCGAGACGTTACGCGACAGCGCCACCATCGGCGTCGAGCAGAACAGGCCGATATTCACGCCCGGGGTGGCAAAGCGCGCCGTTTCGGCCGCCACGGCAAGGTCACAGCTTGCCACCAGCTGGCAGCCGGCGGCGGTGGCGATGCCATGCACCTGGGCGATCACTGGCTGGGGCAGGGCGACGATCGACTGCATCAGCATCGAGCATTGCCGGAACAGGGCCTCGTAATGCTGGCGGCCCGGATTGGCCCGCACTTCCTTCAGGTCATGGCCGGCGCAGAAGCCCGGGCCGTTGGCGGCGATGATCACCGCTTTGACATCGCGGTCGGCCTTGATGGCATCCAGCTCGGCCTGCAATGCTGCCATCAGCCCGACCGAAAGGCTGTTATAGGCCTTGGGCCGGTTCAGGGTCAGGCGAATGATCCCGGCCTCGGGCTGGTCGCGCAGGACGGGCTGGCTGGTCAGGTCGGGCGCGGCGGACATTCGGGTTCCTCAGGCGTTTCTTTTCCGGCGAGCCATATGATACGGCGGGTGGCCGGGCAGGGAAAGCAGGCCGGGCTGCCCCCAAAGTGGCGAGGGAAGGCCGCATTTCCGCCCCATTACAACGGGATAAAACTCCGGTCGCCCGGCCAGCCGACCCCATTGCACCCGCTCGGGGGGCAGCGTAAAAAACCGCCTATGCCCGGGAGGGAATCGCAGCAGAACTCCCTTGGGGCCTGGCCGAAGCGTTCGTCTGGAACAACAACCAAGAAAGTCGCGCCATCCATGATCCGTCCGGTTCGTACTGCCGTGTTTCCCGTCGGCGGCCTCGGCACCCGCTTCCTGCCGGCCACCAAGGCGATGCCCAAGGAGATGCTGCCGGTGGTCGACAAGCCGCTGATCCAGTATGCGGTCGAGGAAGCTCAGGCGGCCGGCATCGAGGAATTCATTTTCGTCACCGGCCGCGGCAAGCATGCCATCGAGGATCATTTCGACCGCTCCTACGAGCTGGAAGACGTGCTGCGCGAACGCGACAAGACCGACATGCTGGAGGCGATCAACAGCTGGATGCCCAAGGCCGGCGCGGTGTCGTATACCCGCCAGATGGAGCCGCAGGGGTTGGGCCATGCCGTGCGCTGCGCCAAGGCGCTGGTGGGCGACGAGCCGTTTGCCGTGCTGCTGGCCGACGACCTGATCCTGTCGCCGCGCGGCTGCCTGGTCGAGATGGTCGAGGCCTATAACAAGGTCGGCGGCAACATGATCGCGGCGATGGACGTGCCGCAGGAGCACACCAGGCGCTACGGCATCGTCAAGCCCGGCAAGGATGAAGACAAGCTGGTGGAAGTGAAGGGGCTGGTCGAGAAGCCCAATCCCGCCGACGCGCCATCGCGGACGGCGGTGATCGGCCGCTACATCCTGCAGCCGAGCGTGTTCGACCATATCGATGCCGTGGAGCGCGGCGCCGGCGGCGAAATCCAGCTGACCGACGCGCTGGCCCGCATGATTGGCGAGGTGCCGTTCCACGGCCTGCGCTTTTCGGGCACGCGCTACGATTGCGGCGACAAGGTTGGCTTCCTGCACGCCAACATCGCGTTTGCCCTGCACCGGCAGGACATGCGCAAAGATGCGGCCGCCATCATTCGCGAGATCAGCAAGACGCTCTGATGTTTCAGGAGCGCCGGGGGAGTAGACGATGCGTGTAGCCATGATCGGCACCGGCTATGTCGGTTTGGTGTCGGGAACCTGTTTCTCGGAGTTTGGCCATACGGTCGTCTGCGTGGACAAGAATCCCGACCGTATCGGCAGCCTGCAGCGCGGCGAAATTCCGATCTTCGAGCCGGGTCTCGAAGACCTGGTCGCCCGCAACGTCAGGGCCGGAAGGCTGTCCTTCACCCAGGACATCAAGGCGGCGGTCAACAAGGCGGATGCGGTGTTCATCGCCGTCGGCACGCCGTCGCGTCGCGGCGATGGCGAGGCCGATCTGTCCTATGTCTATGCCGCCGCCAGGGAGATCGCGGAATCGATCAGCCATTATACGCTGGTGGTGACCAAATCGACCGTGCCGGTGGGTACCGGCCGGCAGGTCGAGCGGATCATCCGCGAGACCCGGCCGGATGCCGAATTCGAGGTGGCCTCCAATCCGGAATTCCTGCGCGAGGGCGCGGCGATCGAGGATTTCATGCGGCCCGACCGCGTGGTCTGCGGCGCCGAAAGCGACCGGGCCCGCGAACTGCTGCGCCAGCTCTACCGGCCGCTCTACCTGAACGAGACGCCGATCCTGTTCACCGCTCTGGAGACGGCCGAGCTGATCAAGTATGCGGCCAACGCCTTCCTGGCGACCAAGATCACCTTCATCAACGAAATCGCCGATCTGTGCGAGCGCGTGAATGTGAACGTGCAGGACGTGGCGCGTGGCATCGGCCTGGATGGCCGCATCGGCGGCAAGTTCCTGCATGCCGGACCGGGTTACGGCGGCTCCTGTTTCCCCAAGGATACCCAGGCCCTGGTGGCGACCGGCCGCAAGTTCGAGGCGCCTTTGCGCATCGTTGAAACGGTGGTCGAGATCAATGACCTGCGCAAACGCCGCATGGCCGAGAAGGTGATCGAGGCCTGTGGCGGATCGGCGCGGGGCAAGACCGTCGCGGTGCTGGGCCTGACCTTCAAGCCCGAGACCGATGACATGCGCGACAGTCCGAGCCTGGAAATCCTGCCGGCGCTGCAGGCCGCCGGCGCGACGATCCGCGCCTTCGACCCCGAAGGCATGACCGAGGCGAAAAAGCTGCTGCAGGATGTCGTCTGGTGCGAGGATTCCTACGACGCGGCCAAAGATGCCGACGCGCTGGTGATCATCACCGAATGGAACCAATTCCGCGCGCTGGATCTCGGCCGGCTCAAGGACTTGCTGAAACAGCCTGTGCTGGTCGACCTGCGCAACATCTACAAGCCGGCGGACATGCGCCAGGCCGGCTTCAGCTATTACTCGGTCGGCCGACCCGCCGTTAAGCCTTAGTCGCTGGTGGCGGCGGGGCCCGCAGATACCAGCCGAGCGCCAGCAGCAGCAGGGCCAGCGCCAGGCCGAAGGTCCACTGATAGGCCTCGGGCGGATAGCTGCCGCCGGCGCCGCGCGGCCACAGGTCGATCAGCCAGCCCATGCCCGCCTGGGCGAAGAAGGTGAAGCCGAACACCACGCCATTGAGCAGGGTGTTGACGCGGCCGGCCTGTTCCAGCGCGAACTGGCCGCTCAGGATCGGATAGGCCAGCACGGTCGTGTTGCTGATGATGCCGAAGGCGATCCACAGCAGCGGATTGGTCGGCGTCCAGCCGCTCGCCATCACCGCCAGCACGCAGGCATATGACCCGACGCCCCAGACCATGGTGCGGCTGAGCGGGATGCCGCGCTGCTGCAGGCGGTCGGCGGCGATGCCGGTCAGCGTGAAACCGGCGGTGAGCGCCGCCGCCAGCAGGAACAGGACCTGGGCCGCAGCTGTGCGGTCAAGCCCACCGACATCGCGCAGATAGGGGCCGGCCCACAGGCCCTGGATCGCCATGCCGCTGGCCATGCCCATCATCGAGACCGGGGCGATGCGCCAGAAGCGCCGGTCGGTCAGGAACTGCCCGCATTCGCGCAGCTGTGCGCCGAGGCCAGGCATCTGGCTGGCGGCGCGTGGTCGCTCCGGCACGACGAAGAAAATGGTCAGCGAGGCCAGCACGGTCAGCCCCGCCAGGCCCCAGAACAGCATGGTCCAGTGCGCATGCTCCAGCGCCAGCTCCACCGGCAGGGTAGCGGCCAGCGCGCCCAGGCCGCCGGCCGTCATGAACACGCCATTGGCCAGGGCCCAGCGTTCCTTGGGCAGCCACAGCGCGATGGCCTTCATGGCCGACATCAGCCCGCCGGCGACGCCCAGGCCGATCAGGGCGCGGCCGGTGATCAGGTGGCCAAGATTGCTGCCGATGGCGAAGACGACGGCGCCAAGCGCCGCCGAGAGCAGCAGCATGGCCTGCACGCGCCGCGGGCCGAAACGGTCGAGCAGGATCCCTAAGGGGAGCTGGAAGGCGGCGAAGGCGATGAAATAGGCCGCCGTCAGCGTGCCAAGATCGCCGGCGCCGATGCCGAGGTCGCGCTGCAGGTTGGGCGCGATCACCGCATTCACGCTGCGGAACAGGTAGGACATGAAATAGCCGCAGGCAAAGGGCAGCAGCACGCGGCCGGCGATGAACGCCATGCTAGGGATTGGCGAGGACATTATCGGATTGCCTCCTTGGTCTTGCCCTCCTGCCGGCGCAATGAGCCTGGCAGGGAGAAGCAACCAAGGGGCGGGATGCCATGCCGCGAACGGGAACCGGGCGGCAAATCAGGGCTTCGGGCAGCGGTGAAAATAACCAACCGACAGCGGCTTGTCAGCAGCGGAACGACGGACATTTCCTCAACTTTTTTTTGTATGGCCTACGAGACGGCGTAGAGGGTTATAGCAGCGCTTTTGCCCGGGAGCGAGAACTGGCCCAGGGGGCTGGCGCTGATGCCCGCAGGCAGCGGGGCGGCGGCGATTGCCTCGGCCGAGGCGATGGTGGCGTGTTCGGGCAGGCTTTTGGCCAGCTGTTCGATGCGGGACGTGGTGTTGATGGTATCGCCCAGCAGCACGATCTCGCGTTTCACTTCGCCCATTTCGCCGGTCACCACCTCGCCGGCATGCAGCACGGCACGGAACTGCGGGGCGACGCCGAAATCGCGCTGGTATGCCTCGCGCAGGCTTTCGAGCCGGGCATGGGCCTCGGCGACGGCCGCGAAAGCGCCGGATGGGTCGCGGCTCTCATCCAGCGGCCAGGTCACGATCATCTCGTCGCCCACATATTTGTGGATCACGCCACGCCAGCTCAGCACCGGCTCGGTCAGGTCGGAGAAGAACCGGTTGAGCAGGCGGTGGAAGGCCAGGTCGCCGATCCGTTCGGCAATGGCCGTCGAGCCGCGCATGTCGAAGAAGACGAACAGCCGCTTTTCCCGGCGTGGATGGTGATAGCGACCGCGCAGCACGTCGCGCAGCACGCCCGGCCCCAGCAGCAGCGACATCTCCATCATGAACGAAAAGATCGTGCTGAAGATCAGCGCGAAGGTGACCGTGATGATCGTGGTGCGGTTGAAGCCGGTGCCGGGATCGCCCTCGATGCGGAACAACTGCCCGCCCAGCCAGATGCTGCCCAGGATCACGGCGGTGTAATAGGTCCCCTTGATCAGGATCAGCGACAGGAAAGGCAGCCTGCGCAGATGCGCGCGGCCGGTATTGACCAGGAAGATGTCGAACCAGCCGATCAGGCCGCCGATCATCAGGCCGGTGAAGATGCCGCGCAATACGCCGCGGATGATGTCTTCCAGCAGCTCATGCGGTTCGGCATGGGCGAGGATGTAGGTGATGACGCCGCCATAGATCGCGCCGGCCACGGCCGATACCGCCAGCACATAGGCCAGGGTTTTTCGATAGCGGCGCTGGAGGTTGGGTGAGGTCATGCGGGGCGGGCGGATGGTGGCATCATAGAAAGCCGGCGCGGGCCTGAAAAGCGGGCTGGATCGGCATGGCTCCGGATGCTGGGGCAGAAATGAAAACGCCGCGGTGATGGTCGTCACCGCGGCGCCAGAAGCAGGAACCCCTGTTGGTCAGGCGTCGGGCGAGACGACCGAGCAGGTCATCTTCTCGCGCTTGAGCTGCTGGCAGGCCGTCCGGGCATCGGCCTGGGTCAGGCCGGTGAGGCGGGCGCGGTACAGCGTGACCTTGCCGGCATCGACGGTCTCGACCAGTGGTTCGGCGGCCGGCAGCTTGCCGCGCACGCGGTCGAGCAGCTTCTCGGCCGCGGCGGCCTGGCGGAAGGCGCCGAGCTGGACAGCCCATTCGCCGTTGCTGGCGCCACTCGCCTTGGCCTCGGTACGCGGCTTGACCTGCCTGGATTTTACCGGCTTGGCGGTGGTGGCTTCGGCGCTGGAGATCAGGCCGAAATTGCGGTCGGTCTTCTCGGCCATCACCGGGGCGTTATGGTCGTCTATCCTGTCGAATGCCGTGTCGAGCAGCTCGATCATGCGGTTGTCGCGGGCGGTGACGCTGGTGCCGCCGAATACCACGCCAATCACGCGGCGGCCATCGCGCTTGGCCGAGGCGACCAGGTTGAAACCCGAGGCGCGGATATAGCCGGTCTTGATGCCGTCCACGCCCTCATAGCGCTTCAGCAGGTGGTTGTGGTTGTTGAACACCTTGTCGTTCCACTCGAATTCCGGCGTGGAGAAGTAGGTGTAATAATTCTTGTGGTTCTTCAGCAGGGCCTGGGCGAGGGTGGCCATGTCGCGGGCGGTCGATTTCTGGCCCGGATTGGGCAGGCCCGAAGCGTTGCGGAAGGTGGTGCTGGTCATGCCGATCTGGTGCGCGCGACGGGTCATCATGGCGGCGAACTGCGCCTCGCTGCCGCCACCGATCGCCTCGCCCAGCGCCACGGTGGCGTCGTTGGCCGATTTGGTCACGGCGGCCAGGATGGCATCGCGCACGATCAGGGTCTGGCCCGGGCGCAGGCCGATGGCCGAGGGGGCCTGGCCGGCGGCATGGGCGCTGACCGGAATGCGCTGGTCCAGCTTCAGGCGGCCATCCTTCAGGGCGTCGAAGGCCATGTAGAGAGTCATCATCTTGGTCAGCGAGGCCGGATAGCGCAGGGTATCGGCTTCATGGGCGTGCAACACACGGCCGGTATCGGCATCCACCACGATGGCGGAATAGCCACCGGCATGGGCAGGAGCGGAGAGGGTCGTCAGGGCGGCAATGAAACAGATTGTTACAAGGACGGGCAGAGTCCGACCCAAAAAAAGACCAAAACGGTGCATCATACCCCCACCTTGTCCGAGCCCGGAAAACAGGCTGCTTCGGATTTGTACCAGGGCCGGGTAGCCCCCCAGGCCGCGAATCGGATGTAGGATATTAACCATGCCACCCCTTGTCCAGCGGATTGTTTCCTAACAAATTGAATCTGCTAGATTCATTCGAAGTATCGCTCCGCCTGGCGCGACAAACAGAAAGCCTAGAGCCATGCCGCTTAAGAAATCGTTCTCAGCCCTTTCCGTCCTGGCCCTGGCCGGTGGCGCCATGCTGCTGGCCGGCTGTGCCGCCGTCGGGCCAACCGACGATCCGTTCCTGCGCAGCCTGACCTGGCAGCGCTATGTTGGCGGCGACGATCTGGACCGGGCCTGCCAGCCCGGTCAGCCCGAGCGTTACCGGCTGGTCTACAACGCCATCGAGGACGAGCAGCGACGCACCTATGACCTGAGCGCCATGCCCGATGGTGGCGCCATGCTGGAAGTGCAGGCGATCGGCCGGCCCAGCCTGAATGACCCGAAAAACCCCATCTCGGTCCGCGATCCGCTGGCGCCATGGCGTGGGCTGCGGGCGATGTACCGCCTGAACGCAGCGGAATATGCCAAGCTGAAATCGGCCATTGCCGCGACCGGGTTCGAGGCGCCGGCCCCGGAAGGCCTGTTCCTGCGCGGCGACAGCTTCTACTGGACGGCCAGCGCCTGCCGGAGTGGCAGCTTCCATTTCCATGCCTGGTCATGGCCCTCGGCCGAATTCGACCGCATGGCGGTCCCATTGCTGGAAGCCCTGCAGCCCTTTGATCAGACCGGCGTTGAACCCCTGCGCCCCTATGAAGTGGCGCTGCCGCCGTACAGCAGCTATTTGAACGCCACGGATCCCGATGCCATTCGATCAATTCCGCACCGTTTCCAGGTGCATGGGAACGGTCTGCGGTACTCGCAAGGGACGATTAACTGACTGTTGTTAAAGAAAAAACGCCCCGATTCTGCTGCGTCGCACAAGAATTTTGTGCGACGCACAATTTTTTGGTTGACGCTCGTCCAGGTCGGCGGTAGTTTTGCATTGTTGCAGCGCAGCATTTTGCAATTCGCCGCCGCCCCGCAAAGCGGGTCCGGCCTGTTACCCAACCGGACAAGCAAGGACGTTTCCCCATGGCTACCAAGAGCAAGACCACCAAGACCGAAACCGAAGCCCTGAACGGCAATCCCTACGAGGCCGTGATGTTCGCTTCCAAGGATCAGGTCGAGAAGGCCCTGAAGGCTTCGACCGAAGCCGTCGAGAAGGCGTTTTCGGTTGGCAAGGAGCGTTTCGACGCCGTTGCCAAGAGCGTCGATGACGCCGCCAAGCTGGGCAAGGACCAGGTTGAAGCCTTTGTCTCGGCCGGCAATGTCGCCGCCAAGGGCATCGAGAGCATCAATGCCGAGGTCATGGCTTTCACCAAGAGCCAGATCGAAGACCAGATTTCCGCCACCAAGGCGATGATGGGTGCCAAGACCCTGCAGGAACTGATCGAACTGCAGAACGACTTCGCCAAGACCGCCTTCGAGGCCTACACCGCGCACACCACCAAGCTGAGCGAAGTGGCCACCAAGGTTGCCCAGGACACCTTTGCCCCGATCAACGCCCAGGTTCAGGCCACCGTCGAGAAGATGGTGAAGCCCCTGGCCGCGTAATCTGGGCGGCCTCACCAGCCCCAGTTTCCTCCCCAGAGTACACTGCGTTCTGGAGCCCGGTGGTCACACCGGGCTCTTTTTTTGTCCCAAGGGTGCTGGTATTTTTAACGAATGAGGCCATATCATCCCTCCGTGCACCGCTTTTCACGGTGCCGCTGTAAGCTTGGATTTGAGGCATGAGCGAACGGGATGGACGTGACGGGCGCGGGCGCACCGAGGTCGGCGTGGTCACCAAGACCCGGCCGAAGACGCAGAAGCCGCCCATGTACAAGGTGCTGCTGCTGAACGACGACTACACGCCGATGGAGTTCGTCGTCCATGTGCTCGAGCGCTTTTTCAACAAGGCCCGCGAGGAAGCGACGCGGATCATGCTGCATGTCCATCAAAAGGGCGTCGGCATCTGTGGCGTCTTTACCTATGAAGTGGCCGAGACCAAAGTAACCCAGGTTATCGACTTCGCGCGTCAGCATCAGCACCCGCTGCAATGCACCATGGAACGCGACTGAGGGAGGCAACGGCGCATGGCATCATTCTCCCGTACGCTTGAACAGACCCTGCACCGGGCCCTGTCGCTGGCTGGCGCCAAGAAGCATGAATTCGCCACGCTGGAGCATCTGCTGTTCGCCCTGACCGAAGACCAGGATGCGATTGCCGTGCTGCGCGCCTGCAATGTCGATGTCGAGAAACTGCGTCAGCGGCTTGGCAATTTCATCGACGAGGAATTGCGTGGCCTGGTGGCCGGCGTGCAGCAGGATGCCAAGCCGACCCTGAGCTTCCAGCGCGCCGTGCAGCGCGCCCTGTTCCATGTGCAATCCTCGGGTCGTGAGGAAGTGACCGGCGCCAATGTGCTGGTGGCGATTTTCTCCGAGCGCGAGAGCCATGCCGTGCATTTCCTGCAGGAGCAGGACATGACCCGGCTGGATGCGGTCAGCTATATCAGCCATGGCGTGGCCAAGGCGCCGGTCCGTAACGAGCGCCGGCCGGTACGCGGCGCCCCGGACAGCGATGTCGAGCAGCGCGCCGAACGGGCCGAGCGCGGCGAGCGCGAACGCAATGCCTCGAAGGACAAGGAAGCGCTCAGCGCCTATTGCGTCAATCTCAATGACAAGGCGCGGGCCGGCAAGATCGATGCCCTGATCGGCCGCGAGACCGAGATCGAGCGCACCATCCAGATCCTGTGCCGCCGCACCAAGAACAACCCGCTCTATGTCGGCGATCCCGGCGTGGGCAAGACCGCCATCGCCGAGGGCCTGGCGCGCCGCATCGTGCGCGGCGAGGTGCCGGAGATCCTGAAGGACGCCACGATCTACGCGCTCGACATGGGCAGCCTGCTGGCCGGCACGCGCTATCGCGGCGATTTTGAGGAACGCCTCAAGCAGGTGATGCAGGAGCTGGAATCCCAGCCCGGCTCGATCCTGTTCATCGACGAGATGCATACCGTGATCGGCGCCGGCGCCACCTCGGGCGGCGCCATGGACGCGTCCAACCTGCTCAAGCCCGCGCTGGCCTCCGGCGCGTTGCGCTGCATCGGCTCGACGACATACAAGGAGTTCAGATCCTATATCGAGAAGGACCGCGCGCTGCTGCGCCGGTTCCAGAAGATCGACGTGAACGAGCCGTCGCTGCCCGATGCCGTGAAGATCCTGAAGGGTATCAAGACCTATTACGAGCAGCATCACGGCGTGCGCTACACCGAGGATGCGATCAAGGCCGCCGTCGAGCTTTCGGCCAAGTACATCAACGACCGCAAGTTGCCCGACAAGGCGATCGACGTGATCGACGAGGTCGGCGCGGCCGAGCTGATGAAGCCCGAAAGCAAGCGCCGCAAGACCATCGGCGTGAAGGAGGTCGAGGCCATCGTCGCCAAGATCGCCCGCATCCCGCCCAAGTCGGTGTCGCGCGAGGACAAGGAAAGCCTGCGCAACCTGGATGCCGAGCTGAAGCGCGTGGTCTATGGCCAGGACCAGGCCATCGATGCGCTGGCCAGCGCGATCAAGCTGGCCCTCGCCGGCCTGCGCGAGCCCGAGAAGCCGATCGGCAATTACCTGTTCTCCGGCCCCACCGGCGTCGGCAAGACCGAGGTGGCGCGCCAGCTCGCCCATATCATGGGCGTCGAGCTGATCCGCTTCGACATGTCGGAATACATGGAGCGCCACAGCGTGTCGCGCCTGATCGGCGCGCCGCCGGGGTACGTCGGCTTCGACCAGGGTGGCCTGCTGACCGATGCGGTCGACCAGCATCCGCATTGCGTGCTGCTGCTCGACGAGATCGAGAAGGCGCATGGCGACCTGTTCAACATCCTGCTGCAGGTGATGGATCACGGCAAGCTGACCGACAATAACGGCAAGCATGTCGATTTCCGCAATGTCGTGCTGATCATGACCACCAATGCCGGCGCTTCCGAGATGTCGAAGCAGGCCATCGGTTTCGGCCGCGGCATGAAGGAAGGCGAGGACGAAGAGGCGATCAAGAAGCTGTTCACGCCGGAATTCCGCAATCGCCTCGATGCCGTGATCGCGTTCGCCGCGCTGTCGCCCGACGTGATCAACCGCGTGGTCGACAAGTTCGTCGCCCAGCTGGAGGGCCAGCTCGCCGACCGCAACGTCACCATCGCGCTGACCGACGAGGCGCGCGCCTGGCTGGCCGAGCGCGGCTACGACAAGCTCTATGGCGCCCGGCCGCTGGGCCGCGTGATCCAGGAAAGCATCAAGAAGCCGCTGGCCGACGAGCTGCTGTTTGGCCAGCTGGCCAAGGGCGGCCATGTGCTGGTCAAGGTGGTCGACGACAAGCTGGCCTTTGAATTCACCGCCGAGAAGGGTGGTGGCCGGCAGGACGGCAAGGTGCCGGAATACGCCAGCTAGGCTCCGCCCGGCCTGAGGCGGGCCTTCAGTTCACCGCCTGGCGGGCGGCATCCTCCCACTGGCGCTGCCGGCCCGGATCGGCCGGCACGCCCGGCCGGCCTTCGGCATAGAAGCGGGCCAGCTCCTGCATGGCGGCGACATAGCCGCTCTGCGCCGCGCGCTCCAGCCAGCGCTGCTCCTCGCGGAAATCGGCCGCGATGCCATCGCCGCTGCCATAGCGCACGCCCAGCGCATAGGCCTCGGCGGCATCGCCCAGCTCGGCGGCGCGGCGGCTGGCGCGAACCACCTGCGGCCTGTCCTTCATGAAGCGATAGCAGTCGGCCAGCAGGGCCCAGGCCTTCACATGGTCCGGCTCGGCCTTCACCAGCAGCTCCAGCTCGGCGGCCGCCTGCGGATAGTCGTTGATCAGGGCGGCATAGCCGGCGAAGCGGTAGCGGTATTCCGCGGCGCCATCGGACAGGGCAATCGCCTGCCGCAGGGCCTGCAGGCCCTCGCCATAAAAGCCGCTGGCGAAATGCGCCTCGCCCAGCAGGGCATGCAGCGCCGGATCACGCGGCTGCCGCGCGATGGCGGCCTCGCAGGCTTTGGTCAGGCCGCGCCGCGCCTCCACGCGGCAGGACGCCGAGAGGTCCTGCGCGGCGGCCGGCAACGTCAAGCCAATGGCCAGCGGCGTCAAGCCAATGGCCAGCAGCGTCAGGCCGATGGCGAGCAGCGGACCTCGGATCACAGCCGCGCCCGGATATCGGCGGCCAGCCGGGCGATGCCGTCCTGGTCGCCCGGCGTCAGGCTCCAGTTCAGGCTGGCATTGTCGCCAAGCCGGCGCGGCAGCACATGCACATGGTAATGCAGCACCGACTGCGCCGCGCCCTGGCCATTGGCCTGCACGATGTTGATGCCGTCGGGCTTCACGGCGTCGTCGACGGCGGCCGCGATCTTCTTCGCCGTGCGGGCCACCGCGGCGACGCTGTCGTCGCTGGCGGCATGCAGGTTGGGATAATGCCCCTTGCTCAGCACCAGCGCATGGCCGTGCATGAAGGGGTTGATGTCCATGATCGCGAAGGTCAGCTCATCCTCATAGAGCTTGAAGCTGGGCGCTTCGCCCTTCACGATCTTGCAGAAGATGCAGCCGGCATCATGCGGCAGGGCAGCCATCGAATCCTCCCGTTGTTTGCGCCGATCTTAGCCGCTGGGACGGCCGCCGGCTATTCCGTTTCCGGCTCGGCCTGCGCCTGGCGGAAAGGGGATTGCTGGTCCAGCGCCTCGATCATGCCGGCCATGTAGGCGCGTTCCTCGTCCAGGTAGCGCGCAACGGCCTGCTGGAAACCCGGATCGGCCATCCAGTGGGCGGAATGTATCGGCACCGGCAGGTAGCCGCGCGCCAGCTTGTGCTCGCCCTGGGCGCCGGCCTCCACGCGGGCCAGGCCATGGCGGATGGCATAGTCGATGGCCTGGTAATAGCAGCATTCGAAATGCAGCCCCGGATGATATTCGCTGCAGCCCCAGTTGCGGCCATAGAGGGCATCAGAACCCAGCATGTTCCAGGCCCCGGCGATCCAGCGGCCCTCGCGGCGCGCCATCACCAGCACGATGCGATTGGCCATCGTCTCATGCAGGCGGGCGAAGAAGTCGCGGTTCAGATACGGCCGGCCCCATTTGCGGCTGCCGGTATCCATGTAGAACTCGAAGAAGGCATCCCAATGCTCAGGCCGCAAGGCATCGCCCTGCAGCACCACGATCTCGATGCCGGCCGCCACGGCCTCGCGGCGTTCCTTGCGGATCGCCTTGCGCTTGCGCGAGTTGAGCTGGGCCAGGAAAGCCTCGAAATCGCCATAGCCCTCGTTGCGCCAGTGGAACTGCTCGCCCAGCCGCAGCAGCAGATCCGGCTTCTCGCGTGCCCAGTCCGCCTGCTCCTCGGGCAGGAAATTCACATGCAGCGACGAGAGGCCATGCTGGCGCGCGATGTTTTGCGCGCCCTGCACCAGCGCGGAAGCGATGCCGTCGAAATCCTGCCCCGGCGCCACCAGGAAACGCGGGCCGGTGACGGGCGTGAAGGGCACGGCTGAGAGCAGCTTGGGGTAATACTGCCCGCCGGCCCGCGCATAGGCCTCGGCCCAGCCATGGTCGAAGATGTATTCGCCCTGGCTGTGGCCCTTCACGTACAGCGGCAGGATGCCGGCGATCGCGCCGTCGATCTCGGCCACCAGATGCACCGGCTGCCAGCCGGTGCGCGGCGTCACGCAGCCCGACTGCTCCAGCGCGTTCAGGAAGGCATGGGCGACGAAGGGATTGTCCTGGCCGGCGCAGCGGTCCCAGGCATCAGCCGGCAGGTCGGCGACACGCTGGAGCGTGCGCAGGGCAATCCGGTTGCTGGAGGCCGCGCTGCGTGTCATGTCAGAATGCTTATACTTGGGTAGACAGGTCCTCGAAGATCACGTTGTCGGCATGGGCCGCCGCGCGGGCGCGCTCGGGCGGCGTGCGCACGGTCCAGCTCAAAATCGGCAGGCCACGCCGCCGCGCCGCCGCGGTGATCTCGGACGGCAGGTCGCGCACGTCATAGGCCAGGAAATCCGGATCGCCGTAACCGTTCATCAGGGCGCGCTTGAGCTGCCACCGGGTGAACCAGCCCAGGCCCTTGGTCATGTCGGCCAGGTTGGTCGAGATCTGGCCGCGCACGATCTGCGGCGCATGCCTGTGGAACCATTTCACGGTGCGCGGATTGAACGACTGCACCACGAAGGGGCCGGGATAATGCTGCAGCATGCGGGCCACGCTGGCCTCCAGCTGGCCGACCGGCTCGCCCTTGTCCTTCTTGATCTCCACCACCAGCGGCACCTGGCCCTTCACCTGATCCAGCAGGTCGCGGAAACTCGGCACGGTCTCATCCGTGCCCAGCAGCGTCATCGGCTTCAGCTCGGCCAGCGGCAGGCGCTTCACGATGCCCTCGCGGCCGCACAGCCGGGTCAGGTCCGGGTCGTGGAACACCACCACCTGGTTGTCGCCGGTGATGCGCACGTCGGTCTCGATGGCAAAGCCGCCTTCGATGGCCTTCTGGAAGGCCAGCCGCGAATTCTCCGGCACGCCTTTGGCGATGTCATGCAGGCCACGATGGGCCACCGGGGTTTTGGTCAGCCATTTCGGCAAATCGCGTCGGCTCATGGTCTCAACTCTCAATGCAACAGGAACACGGCATCGGCCTCGAAGGCGATGTCGAAGGGCAGCGACGGCGCGGTGGTGGCGCTGCGGCTCGGCACGGCATCGGCGCCGAACAATGCGGCGAACAGGTCGGTCACGCCATTGGCCACGCGATGCGCTTCGGTGAAATCCGGGCCGGCATTGGTCAGGCTCAGCACCTTCACGCAGCGCGCGATGCGGTCCAGCTCGCCCTCGCAGGCCGCGTTCATATGCGCCAGCAGGTTCAGGCCGGTGAGGCGGGCTGCCGCATAACCGTCCTCGACGCTCAAGGCTTGGCCCACCTTGCCGCGATAGCGGATGTCGCTGCCCCAGGTGGGGCCCACGCCGGCCACATGCACCAGCTTGCCGGTCGTGACGAAACCCACATAGGTCGCCACCGGCGGCGGGGCCGGCGGCAATTCCAGCCCCATCGCCTTCAGCTTCGCCGCGACCTGGCTGGTCATGGGGCCAGCCATGGCGCTCAGGCGATCTCGAAAATGGCGTCCACTTCCACCGACACGCCGCGCGGCAGCGACACGGCGCCGACGGCAAAGCGCGCATGCTTGCCGGCATCGCCGAACACCTCGACCATCAGGTCGGAGGCGCCGTTGATCACCTGCGGATGGTCGATGAAATCGGGTGTGCAGTTCACGAAGCCGCCCAGCTTGGCCACGCGCTTCACGCGGTCCAGGCTGCCGCCCAAAGCGGCGCGCGCCTGCGAGATGATGTTGAGGCCACAAAGGCGGGCGGCCTGCTTGCCGGCCTCGATGTCCAGTCCGGCGCCCAGCTTGCCGAGATACCGCAGCTCGCCGTTGAAGATGGTGATCTGGCCGGCCACGAACAGCAGGTTGCCGGCGATCACGGTCGGCACGTAATTGGCGGCCGGGGCGGCGGGATGGGGCAGTTCGATCTTGAGGGCGGCGAGGCGGGCGTCGTGGCTCATGGTTGACCTTTCCGGTCATGCTGGGGATGACCGGTTCTAGCCCGGAAGGCGCGGCGCTGGCAACGCGCGGCAGATATGCGGCAGATATATGGAGGCAGGCCCCGTTACCGGCTGGTTTCCGGCTGGCGCCGCGCCTGCTTGCGGGCATACATGGCCCGGTCGCTGTCGCGCAGCAGGCTTTGCAGGTCGGTATCGCCATCATACGTGGCGAAGCCATAGCTCAGGCCGGCCGGGATCAGGGCATCGCCATGGCGCAAAGGCTGGCGCTCGATGCGGGTGGTCAGCTCGGCCAGGCGGGCCTCGGCCTGGGCCAGGCTGGCGCCGGGCATGGCCAGCACGAATTCGTCGCCATGCAGGCGGGCGAGGCAGTCGGTGGCGCGGGCGGCCGGCTGCAGGCGCAGGGCGATCTGGCGCAGCACGGCATCGCCGGCGGCATGGCCGTGGCGGTCGTTGATCGCCTTGAAGCGGTCGAGATCGAGGAAGGCGAGGCAGCCGCCGCGCTCCTCGCGCCGGGCGCGGGCCAGCTCGGCCAGCATGAAAGCCTCGAAGGCGCGGCGGTTGGGCAGGCCGGTCAGCTCGTCGGTCGACGACACCGCCTGCAATTCATGGATGCGCGCGGCCTGCTCCACCAGGCGCTGCTCGCTTTCGGCCGCCGCCGTCAGGATCTGCTCCACCAGTTCACGCTTGCGCGGATCGGGGTCGCGCCGCAACGCCAGCCGCAGGCGCAGCACCAGACTGGCGAAACCGGGCGCATGGTGGGACGCAGCCTGGGCGTCGCCCGCATCGGCGGGCCAGGAAGAAATCGGGAAATCGTTGGCGGGCATCATGGTGTTCTGTCCTCGTATCAGGACAAAGCAAGTGGTGTGCCAGCGGAAAGTGGCGGAAAACCGGGGTTATGACCCGGGCCGGGCCGGCAGGATTTGCCGGGCGGATTGGGGCGGGGGATGTTTAGTTAGCAGCTAGTATGTAGGGGTGCCGCCCATTCCCGAGACGGTAGGTTTAGGAAGTTCATGCATCGCGCATATCTCTTCGATATGGGTTGCAAAAGCGACACTGGCGTCCGGGTGGATGACCACTGAAGTTACAAGCTGCCGCGGGTCGACCGGGGGCATATATGCCAACCCTTCAAAATGGTTCCCATCTGGTTGGGGAATATCAGGCGGTTGCAGCGCGGATTGCACAACAGCCCGAACTTCTTGCTCATAGCTGAAGAAATGGCGCTTGTGCATGATGCGATGAAACACGTTCTCAGTTGGATAGGTATAAATGTCAAAGTCGACATATCTAACTACGCCAACATTTGCGTGAGCTGGCAAAAGATTCTCCAAACGCTCAAAGGTCGAAGCAATCGCAACTGCCATGCTGCTTTTGGTGTAAAGCTTCCACATTGCATGGCTCTCAACCTTGTTCATATGCCAGCATGAAACATAGGTCATCGGCAGGAACTTGCGTGTATAATTGCTTAACAGGCTAATTACATTTTCAATTCTCTGCCGCTTGGTCTCATCAGTCTCTTCCTCTGCCGCTGCTCTCCATTGAGCTAAATGCCCTCGCGTGGTCGACCCTTCAAACGCATCGCCAAGTTGGTCAGCCCTTGGCATATAGAGTGCCTTTCGTTGTAGCATCCATATAAACTTATCGAAGTCCAAATACCGCCAAATCGAACAGTTGATGTCTTCTGGGCGGGGGAATGCTGGATAGATTTTTTCTTTCATGCGTTTCGTTCGCTTTGGAGACAGGACCGATATCAAAACTGAGGTAATCGGGGACAAACACTATTCTGGTGCGTGACCGTTCCCGCCGAATCTACGGCTTGATTTCAGTCTCAATGCGGGCGGCATCGCCCAGCGTCTGGAAATGGATATGGGTCTCGGCGATGGCCGCACCGCTCTCCAGCGCATGCCATCGGTCGAGGAAGTCGCGGCCCATGGCCTCCGGGCTCTGGCGGCTGACGGTCACGCGCAGGCGAGGGGATGCCTTGGTCGGGGATGCTGTCCTGGTCATGACTTGGCTAGCGGCCTCCGGCCCCGGCGATGCTTATGATCGGGCCATGTTGGCAGGTCTGGACTTTCCGCTGAATGTTCCTATAATGTTCATATCGAGTCAAGTGTAGGTTGCCAAGGGTGGGGTCCCGGGCCGGGGTTCGGGCTCATCATGGCATACAGAGGTATGCGATAGGCGGCGATAGCGCCCGTTAGGCCGCCATAGCCCGCCATGGCGTCTGATACGCGCCGATAAGCGACACGAACCCAAACGAACCTGAGTGAACCTGAACGAACCCAGACGAACCCGAACGAACTCAAACGAACCCGAACGAACCTCAACGAACCTCAACGAACCGAAACGAACCGCAGTGACGCAGTGAGTGGATACGAACCAGACCCGATGCAGGACAAACCGGCTTGCCACCCGCCACCGCCCGGCCGCGCCGCCAATCCCGCAACCGGGCAGGCGTTTCTTTCTTGCAGTGCGAAGGGTATTCTTGAGTCGGATGATTTTCAGTTTCCTGTCTTATCCTCGGGTCAGGTCCGGCCCTGTCTGAAGGCCCCCATGTCGGCTGT
>NZ_JANLJJ010000045.1:38576-47677 GCF_029255545.1 Ferrovibrio sp.
CTGTCTTATCCTCGGGTCAGGTCCGGCCCTGTCTGAAGGCCCCCATGTCGGCTGTCGCCAGATTGCGCATTTTATTTCTGCTGCTTGCCCTGCTCGGGCTGCCGGCCGGCCCCATCCTTGTGGCCCCTGTCCTTGTGGCCCCCGTCCTTGTGACCCCCGTCCTTGTGACCGTTGCCTTTGCCGCCAACGCCCGCGCGGCCGATGCCGGCCAGCTGGACGAGATCGCCCGCGGCCTGGTCAGCCACAGGGCGCTGTACAGCCTGTCGGTGGCCAAGCTCGATGCGCGCAATTACCGCAATGGCATCGCGGGTGGCCTCAGCCTGGAATTCGTCAATGCCTGCGACGGCTATGTGCTGAACCAGCGCTTCCTGATCGAAACCAGCACCGAGGATGGCACGCTGCTCAACAACATGGTGCTGAATTCCTGGGAATCGCTCGATGGCCAGCGCTTCCGCTTCCAGATGAAGGACGAGGTGAATGGCGACCTCGACCAGGAGCTGGCCGGCGAAGGCATGCTGAAGGGGCGCGGGGAATCCGGCCTGGTGCGCTTCACCCAGCCCGAGGATACCGAGCTGGCCCTGCCGGCCGGCACGGCCTTTCCCACCGAGCACACCATGCGCCTGATCAGCCTGGCCCGCACCGGCGGCAACTGGCTGCATGCCGCCGTCTATGACGGCGCCTCCGCCGAGGGCTACAGCGAGGTGGGCGGTTTCATCGGCGGCGAATTGCCGGTGGAAAAGGGCGATACGCCTTTGCTGGCGCCGCTGAAGGGCCAGCGCTCCTGGCGCGTGCGGCTGGCCTATTTCACCTCCGACAAGAGCCAGGACACGCCGGATTACGAAATCGCCTATCGCCTGTTCGAAAACGGCGTGGCCGACGACATCGTGTTCGATTATGGCGACTACGCGATCCGCGCCAGCCTCAGGCTGCTTGAGATCAAGCCGCGCGATCCCTGCTAGGCGGCCCTGCTGATTAGGTCTCGCCGGGCTCAGATCTCATTCGGCGCCCACAGCCAGGCCGCGCCGCGCACGCCCGAGCTGTCGCCGTGATGGTTCTTGACCAATGGCGTGGTGACGGTATCGGAGAAGACATAGGCGCCCCACAGGCGCGGCACAGTTTCATACAGGCGCGTCAGGTTCGATAACCCGCCGCCCAGCACGACGATGTCGGGGTCCAGCACGTTCAGGATCGTCGCCAGGCCACGCGCCAGCCGGTGCTCGTAACGCCGCAGGGTCGCTTCGGCGGCCGGGTCGCCGGCCTCTGCCGCCGCCACGATCGCCGGGCCATCGAGGTCGCGGCCGGTCTGTGTGCTGAAATCCAGCTCCAGCCCGGTGCCCGAGAGGAAAGTCTCCTGGCAGCCATGTTTGCCGCAGTAACACAGCGGGCCGGGTAATTCGTCGGGTTGAGGCCAAGGCAGCGGATTGTGGCCCCATTCGCCGGCGATGGCGTTCGGGCCGGTCAGCGCGCGGCCATCCACCACGATGCCGGCGCCGCAGCCGGTGCCCAGGATGGCGCCGAACACCACGGCCTTGCCCGCGCCGGCACCGTCGCTGGCCTCCGACAGGGCAAAGCAGTTGGCGTCGTTGGCCAGCCGCACGCGGCGTCCGGTGGCGGCCGTCAGGTCGTGGTCCAGCGGGTGGCCGATCAGCCAGGTGGAATTGGCATTCTTGATCAGGCCGGTGGCCGGCGAGATGGTGCCCGGGATGCCGACCCCGACCGGCGCCGTCGTCGTCGTCTCGCCAGCCTCAGCCGCCACGGCGGCCGTCAGGTCGCGCAAAGCGGTCACTGTTGCGTGATAGTCGCCGCGCGGCGCCGGCACGCGGCGCCGGGCCTGAATACGCCCATCATCGGTCAGGGCAATGGCCTCGATCTTGGTGCCGCCCAGGTCGATGCCGATGCGCAGGCTCATGCCGGCACCAGCAGGCTGGTGATCAGGCGCTGCAGGTCGGGCCAGCTCTCGGCGCGGTGATGGCTGTCGGCGGCGGGGCCGAGCAGGGCAGCGAGGCGGGGATCGGCGATGAAATGCAGCCGATGCACCGCCGGCGCCAGCTGGGCGACCGAGCTGTGATTGTGGGGAATGTCGTCGATGAAGACCGCCGGCGCGGTCGCCCGCTCGATCAGGCTGGCGACGGCGGGTCCTTTCGGGCCGCTATTGGCGACCAGCGGAAAGTCCATGCCATGGCGCCGCAGCGCCCGCAACCGGGCTTCCCGGGCCGCCATGGGAACATTGCTCAGCACCACGACGCGGTTCGTCTCGCTGAGCGCGGCAAGCGCTGCGGCGGCGCCATCCACCGGCTCGAGGTCTTCGGTCGCTTCGGCGAAAAAACGCTGCAGCAGAGGGTGCAGCAGCTCGGCGGCGACCGGCATGTCGTCCTGCCGCTGCCGGATATTGCCGTACAGGGCATAGGAGGCCCAGTTGAAATACAGGTCGCGTCCGGCCAGGAAAACCTCCAGCCCCCGCATGAAGTAGAACAGGACCTCGTCGGCATCGACGATGATCAGGGGCTGCCCTGACGTAAAGGTTAGGCCGGCAATCTGCTCGGCAACCGATGCGGGAAGGAGTGGCGTCTGGTCGGACATCTGGCTCATCGACTGTATAATGGACTAACTATTGTCATGGTAAACGGCTTGGCCGGGCTTCTCCGGGATGCTACAAAACACTGGATACTCAGGAAAATATGGCGCAGGGCAGCGATAGAATATCCGGGGAAGGCGTCTGATGAGCAAGACAGTACTGATCGTCGAGGACAACGAACTCAATATGAAGTTGTTCCACGACCTGCTTGACGCGCATGGGTACCAGACCCTGCAGACCAAGGATGGCATGGAAGCGCTGGCCATGGTGCGCAAGCACCGGCCGGACCTGATCCTGATGGACATCCAGCTGCCCGAGGTTTCCGGCCTGGAAGTGATCAAGTGGATCAAGGAAGATGACAACCTGCGCACCATCCCGGTGGTCGCCGTCACCGCCTTTGCCATGAAGGGCGATGAGGAGAAGATGCGCGAGGGTGGCTGCGACGCCTATATCGCCAAGCCCATCTCGGTCGGCAAGTTCATCGAGACGGTGAAGCAGTTTCTTGAGCCCCGGGCCTGAGCCCTAGCATCGCCCTCCGATGACCGCGCGCATATTGGTCGTCGACGACATCCGCACCAATATCAAGGTGCTGGAAGCCAAGCTGACCAGCGAATATTACGAAGTGATCACGGCCGGCTCGGGTCCCGAGGCGCTGGACGCGGTCGCGTCGCAGAAACCCGACCTGATCCTGCTCGATGTGATGATGCCGGGCATGGATGGCTTCGAAGTCTGCCGCCGCCTGAAGGCCGATCCGGAGGCCGCGCATATCCCGGTGATCATGGTCACCGCGCTGGGCGATCCGGAAGACCGGGTGCAGGGCCTGAGCGCCGGGGCCGACGATTTCCTGACCAAGCCGGTCGACGACACCGCTATGTTCGCGCGGGTGCGCTCGCTGCTGCGCGTCAAGCTCATGCTCGACGAACTGCGCATGCGCGAACGCACATCCGCGTCGCTGGGCGTGATTTCTCCGCCGGTGCCGAAACTTGATGAGGATTATGCCTCTGCGCAGATTCTGCTGGTGGAGGACAATCCGCGCGACCAGGTGCGGCTGCAGCGCATGCTCGAAGGCCAGTTCCGCACCGAGCTGATCGCCGATGGCATGGAAGCGCTCAATCGCGCCCGCCAGGTGGAATATGATTCCGTGGTCGTGAGCCTGAGCCTGCAGAACCCTGATGGCCTGCGGCTCTGCTCGCATTTCCGCACCACCGAGGAAACCCGCAACGTGCCGATCCTGCTGCTGGTGGGGCCGGATGACCAGAAGCAGCTGGTGAAGGGTCTGGAAATCGGCGTCACCGATTATGTGGTGCGACCGATTGATCGCAATGAATTCATCGCCCGGCTGCGTGCCCAGGTGCGCCGCAAGCGCTATCAGGACCGTCTGCGCCTGCATTACCAGCAGAGCATGGAAATGGCGGTCACCGATCCGCTGACCGGCCTGTATAACCGCCGCTATATGGCCTCGCACCTGACCACTCTGCTGAGCCAGGCCGGCAGTCAGCATGGCACGGCGGTCGTCATCCTCGATCTCGACTATTTCAAGCAGATCAACGACAACCACGGCCATCCGGTGGGCGACGAGGTGCTGCGCGAGGTGGGCAACCGCATCGTACGCAACATCCGCGGCATCGACATGGCCTGCCGCTATGGCGGCGAGGAATTCGTCGTGCTGATGCCCGATACCGATCTCGATTCCGCCGAAGTGGTCGCCAACCGCCTGCTGCATGCGCTGGGCGACAAGCCGGTGGCGACGCGTGGCGCCGGCGAGCTGACCGTCACCTGCTCGATCGGCTGCACGTCGTCGAACTCCAGCGACAATGCGGAGACGCTGCTCAAACGGGCGGATGACGCGCTCTACGAAGCCAAGAATGGCGGCCGTAACCGGATCATTTACCGGCCGGCCTGACGGGCCGGCAGAACCGGCCGTGTTGAAATGCAAAGCGCTGGTGACGGCATGATGGTGGCGGAGCCTCGCCACAGGCGGCGGCTCTATTTCGCGCTGCTGGGCCTGTATGTCGCCCAGGGCATTCCGATGTATCTCTATGCTGCGGCGCTGCCGGCCATCCTGCGCGATGGTGGCGTGTCGCGCAGCGCCATCGGCCTGGTCGGCATCCTGATGGCGCCGCTGATGCTGAAATTCCTCTGGGCGCCGCTGGTCGACCGCGCGCCCCTGCGGCTGTTCGGCCTGGCGCGGCTGGGCCACCGGCGCTCATGGATACTGCCGATGCAGATCGGCGTCGTCGCGCTGCTGGTGTTGTTTGCCTTCCTGCCGCCGACGAATATGTGGATCGCGCTCGGCCTCGGCTTCTGCGTGATGCTGCTCAGCTCAACCCAGGATATCGCGACCGACGGCTATGCCACCGAGCGGCTGAAAGCCGGCGAACGTGGGCGTGGCAATGCGATCCAGGGCGGCAGCGTGGCGATTGGCGTGGTGATCGGCTCCAGCCTCACGCTCTATCTCTACAGCCAGTTCGGCTGGACGCCGACCATCCTGATCCTGGCCGGCCTGTCAGCCCTCACGCTGCTGTCGACCCTGCTGATGGAAGAGAAGCCGGCCAATGCCGCAGGATCGGAGCAGGCCGCGGCGGTGGCGCCCGCCTCGCTGCGCGCCGCGCTGAAGGATCCGGTCACCTATTCAGTGCTGGGCTTCGCCCTGGTCTATCGTGCTTCGGAAGGCATCACCAAGGCGATGGAAAAGCCGTTCCTGGTCGATAACGGTCTGTCGCTCGACGTAATTGGCTATCTCTCCGGGGCCTCGGCCGCCACGGCCGGCCTGTTCGGCGCCGCGCTGGCGGCCTGGACGATCAGGCGCTATGGCCTGTGGTAGACCATCCTGGGGCTTGGCCTGCTGCGCAGCGCGGTTTTCCTCGGCTGCGGCCTCTATGCCGCGCTCGGGCTGCAGATGCACGCTCTGCTGATCGGTCTGATCGTCAGCAACACCGTGTCGCGCTACATGGAGGTCGTCGCGCTCTACACCCTGTTCATGGGGGCGGCGGCGAAGGAGCGGGCTGGCACCGATTTCACCCTGCTGTCCTGCGCCCAGCTTTTCGTCTTCATGGGCGGAGCGCTGGTCAGCGGCGTGCTGGCCGATGCCGTCGGCTATACCGGGCTGTTCGCCGTGGCGACATTGCTGTCGGTGCTCAGCCTGTGGGCGGCCCTGCGCCGCGTGCCAGCCCACCACCCCGCCATGGCGCTCGACACCTGACGCTTTTCCGGCCCGGCAAAAACGAAAAGCCCCGCCGTTGAAGCGGGGCTTTCGGTTCGGCAGCCAGACGCGGTTCGCGTCGGCGCGGAAAGCTTACTTGATCTTGGCTTCCTTGAACTCGACATGCTTGCGCGCCACCGGGTCGTACTTCTTGAACGACAGCTTCTCGGTCTTGGTGCGCGGGTTCTTCTTGGTGACGTAGAAGTAACCAGTGTCGGCGCTGCTCACCAGCTTGATCTTCAGGGTAGTCGGCTTGGCCATGACTCGGGTTCCAGAATTTGCGGTCGGCTAGGATTGGCGGCGCAGCATAGGGATTCGCACCCCGATGTCAACCGCTTATGCTTTCTCCCAGCGGATCATGGGCTTACCCCGGCGGTACCGCCAGAAAACCGGCCGCTCCGGACGCAGGTCGGGCCCCAGCCGGCCGATCTGGTGCAGCATGAATTCCGTGATGTCGGCCAGCGGCAGCCGCAGGGCGACCTCCAGCGGCCGGAAGGCGATATCCAGCAGCTCGCCCGAGCCGCCGAGCGTCAGGGGCCGGTCGCCGACATCCTGCAGGAAAAACCGGGCATGGAAGCGGATCGGGCTTTCCGCCGGGGTGATGGCCCGGCCCACATAGCGCAGGCCCGACAGGTCCGGCTGCAGCCGTCCGGCCGCGATCCGGCCGAGGGCGATCCCGGTTTCCTCCCAGGTTTCGCGCACCGCCGCCACCGCGAGGGCGCGGGCCAGCGATGGCGCGCAGCCTATATTGGTCACAGTATTATCTTTAAAATTCAAATCATTAATAATTGTATCTAACCTGTCGCTTAAGTCGAGGCGGCCGCCCGGAAAGGCATAGACATCGGGCAGGAAACGATGTTTGCCGGCCCGGCGGCCGAGCAGGACCTCGACGGCGCCGCCAACATCCCGGCGCAGCAAGATCAGGCTGGCGGCGTCTCGTGGCCGCACCGGTCTGGTTGTCGCCGACATCATTCCCAGTCCAGCTGGCGCTGGCCATGGCGCATGTAATGGAAGGGGGTCCGACAGGCCGGATCACCCGCAGTGGCCGGCTGCAGCCAGGTTTCCAGGTTGGCGATCACGAACTGGGTGATGCCGGGCAGGGGCAGGGCCTCGGTCTCCTGCCGGGTCAGCCAACTCAGCTTGTCCAGTTCGGGCGAGGGGCGGAGTTCGCCCGTTGCGGCCTCGGCTGGCGCGGCGAAGAAACGGGCATCGAAACGGCGCGGCCGGCCCGGCGGGGTGATCGCCCGGCAGACATAGAGCAGGCGGGAGGGATCTGGGGCTAGGCCGCCGGTGCAGAAATCAGTCCAGCCAGAAGGCGGCTCAGCCGGTTGTGGCCCGGGGCGGCAAATCCGCAGGCCGGATTCCTCGAAGGTTTCGCGGATCGCAGCCAGGGCGAGGGCCAGGGCCTTGCGCGGCCCGGTTCCTTTGCAGCGGGCCAGCCGCGCGGCGCTGACCGGATCGAGGGGGGCGGCCGGGCGGATCCTGTAATCACCGAGGTCGAGCCGGCCGCCGGGAAACACATAGCGGTTGGGCATGAAGGCGCTGGCGCCATGGCGCTCGCCCATCAGCACCTCGAAGCGCCCATCGCTTCCGGTGCCCCGGCGGCGATAGAGAATCAGCGTGGCCGCATCCCGGATCGGCTGTGGGGGCTTGGGTTTTTCGATTTTCGATTCGCCGGACGTCATCCGGCGCAGTATAGCGCGCTTTGCGAAATCAGTGCGGTTCGCTGCCGAATCCGTGCATCCGCCGCGACCATTGCAGGCCGATCAGGGTGCCCTTGATATGCGGCAGCAGCCACAGGCAAAGCAGCAGGGTCAGCGGCAGCCACAGCGCCATATGCACCCATTCGGCCGGATGCACATGCTGCTCCAGCAGCAGCATCAGCGGCACGATGATATGGCCGACGATCAGGATGGTGAAATAGGGCGGCGCGTCATCGGCGCGATGGCCGGCCAGTTCCAGGCCGCAGGACGGACAGGCGTCGTTGACCTTGAGGTAACGCCCGAACATACGGCCCTGGCCGCAGCGCGGACAGCGACTGCGCCAGCCGCGCCACATCGCCTCGCCCATCGGGCGCTCCATCAGGTCGTCGAGCGAGACTTTCATCACAGCCAGCCTTTCCGCTTGAACCACCAGTAAGGCAGCACGGCGGAGGCGACCATCAGCAGGATCGCCATCGGATAGCCGAAATTCCAGGACAGCTCCGGCATATGCTCGAAGTTCATGCCATAGATGCTGGCGATCAGGGTCGGCGGCAGGAACACGGTGGCGGCCACCGAGAAAATCTTGATGATCTTGGTCTGCTGGATGTTGATCAGGCCAAGCGTGGCGTCGAGCAGGAAATTGCCCTTGTGCGCCAGGAAGGCGGCCTGCTCGTTCAGCGACTGCACGTCGCGCGCCAGGGTCTTCAGCCAGCTGCGGCTTTCCTTGGTGCCGCGCTGCTCGGCCATGGTCAGGGTCAGGAAGGCGATCAGGCGGGTGAGAGAGACGAGGCTGTCGCGGATGCGCGAATTCAGGTCCTCGACATGGCCCAGCTTGCGCACGGCCTCTTCCAGATCGACCTCGTCGGCCGATTCATGTTCTGGCGTGCCATAACCGAAGATGTTGCGCGACACGCCATCCAGGTCCTTGCCGGCGATCTCCAGCACGTCGGCGGCGCGGTCGATGATGGAATCGAGAACGCCGCACAGGGCCGCATCGGGCGAGGCGGCCAGGCTGGGCTGGCGCTGGGCGCGGGCGACGAACTGGCGGAATGACAGCGGGTCGGCGAACCGCAGCGTCACCGTGGCGCGCGGCGTGCGCATGAAGGTGACGGCGGTGGTCTTCGGCTGCGCCGTCTCGGCATGGAACAGGATATTCGCCGTCATGTAGCTGGCATCGCCTTCGCGATACAGCCGGCTCGACGTCTCGATCTCCTGCATCTCCTCGCGGGTCGGCATTTCGATGCCGAGCAGGCGCTCGATGGCCTTTTCCTCGGCCTGGCTGGGTTCGAGCAGGTCGATCCACACCACGCCGTCAGGCAGCGTGGAGTCGGGGGTAAGCTCGATGCGTTGCAGCTGGCCGCCTTGCGGCAGGTAGGCAGTGATCATGCTGGCCGTCCCTGGTTCCGGCGCCACCCCGGCGGTGCGGCGCGGCGCCCTTTTAGCTCCGGATGCCGGGCCTGGGAAGCCCTGAAGCCGCCCTGCGGCAAATTTGTCGCCTGGCCGTCATTAATCGGGGCCTGTGGCCTTTTTGCGGCTATGGCGCGACAGGGGTGGCGGGCGGCAGGGCGATGCCGCGGGCCTGCAGCACGGCGCGCAGGCGATCGGGATAGTCGGTGATCAG
>NZ_JANLJJ010000045.1:47777-54130 GCF_029255545.1 Ferrovibrio sp.
GGAATCTCGGGCGCCAGACGCGCGGCTTCGGCCAGCGTGCGCCAGTCGAAGGACTGGATGCTGGCGCGCTGGCTCAGGCCGGCCATGCGGATCGCCTGCACCAGGGCCTGGGCAAGCTGGGCCGGCGCCGCCGTCTCGTCGGCTTTCAGCGGGTTGAGCTTGGTCTCGATGTTGAACCGGACCGATGTGCTGCCGCTTTTCGCCACCAGCGCGAACACGTCCTCCAGCCGCGGTAGGCGGGCGCCGTCCGCCGGTTTCTGCTCCGGGAAGCCCTGGCCGTATTTGCTGGCCGGGTCGAGCCGGCCGACATCGTAGCGCTGCAGCTCGGCCAGGGTGCTGTGCCAGATCGCCGGGCCTGGCGTGGCGATCCATGTGCCTTCCAGACGAGCCAGGTGCGGCTGCGGCAGCGGGTCGTGCGAGACCACAAGATGACCGTCGCGCGTGAGCCCGACATCGAGCTCCAGCGTACTGACGCCCAGCGACAGCGCGGCGGCAAAGGCGGGCAGGGTATTTTCCGGCGCCAGGCCGCGCGCACCGCGATGGCCCTGCAGGTCGAAGGCGAAGCCCGGCAGCGGCAGCAGCAGGGCGGTCAGCGCGGCTGTGATGCGGGCGGCGATGCGGATCATTTGCGTTTTTTGCTGCGATGTTTCGACCAGCTCGGGCGGTTGGTGGTTTTCTTGATCACCGGTTTGCCGCCACGGGCACGCGGCACGGCGCCGCCGCTGCCGAGAATCTCGAAACGCAGGCCGCCGGTGACGGGCGTGGCTTCCTCCAGCCGAACGCTGACAGCATCACCGAGGCGATAGCGTTTCCTGGTGCGTTTGCCGACCAGGGCGCGATGGGCCTCGTCATGGGCATAGAAATCATCCGACAGCGTGGAGATCGGCACGAAGCCGTCGGCGCCGGTATCGTTCAGCGAGACGAACAGGCCGAAACGCGTGACGCCGGAAATCCGGCCGTCGAATTCGGCGCCGACATGCTCGGACATGAAGGCAGTGACGAAACGGTCCATCGCATCGCGCTCGGCCTGCATCGAGCGTCGCTCGGTCAGCGAGATATGCTCGGCGATATGCTCGAACTGGCCATCGTCTTCCGGCGCCAGGCCGTCATCGCCCAGCTTCAGGCCGCGCACCAGGGCGCGATGCACCAGCACGTCGGCATAACGGCGGATCGGCGAGGTGAAATGGGCGTAGCGCTGCAGGTTGAGGCCAAAATGGCCCTGGTTGTCAGGCGAGTAATAGGCTTGCATCTGGCTGCGCAGCACCACCTCGTTGATCAGGCGCTCATGCTCGCTGCCCCTGGCCGCTTCCAGGATGGCGTTGAAATGCATCGGCCGCAGACCCTGGCCCTTGGCCAGCCGGTAATCCAGCGTGCCGAGGAATTTGCGCAAGGAGTCGATTTTCTCGTCCGAGGGCTGCTCGTGCACGCGATACATGCAGGGCTGCTTACGTTTTTCCAGCTCCTCGGCCGCCGCCACGTTGGCCGCGATCATGAAATCCTCGATCACCTGGTGACTCAGCAGATGCTCACGCGGCTTGATGGCGGCGATATGGCCGTTCTTGCCCATGATCACCCGGCGCTCGGGCGCGGTGATCGCCAGCGGCTGGCGTGCCTCGCGGGCCCGGTTCACGGCGGCATGGCAGGCATAGAGTGGTTTCAGCACCGGATCGAGGAAGGGCAGGGCCGCCTCGTCGGGGGCGCCGTCGATGGCCTGCTGCACCTGGCGGTAATTCAGGCCGGCGGCGCAGCGCATCAGGCCGCGCACGAATTTGTGGCGTTTCTTGTTGCCGTCGGCATCGAACCACAGATGCACGGCCAGGCAGGCGCGGTCCTTGTGCTCGACCAGAGAGCACAGATCGGCCGACAAAGCCTCGGGCAGCATCGGCACGACGCGGTCGGGAAAATACGTCGAGTTGCCGCGCTGACGCGCGTCGTGGTCCAGCGCGCTGCCGGGCCGCACGTAATGCGCCACGTCGGCGATGGCGACGATGGCATGCCAGCCGCCCTTGTTGTGCGGATCGTCGTCGGGCGCGGCGAACACGGCGTCGTCGTGGTCGCGGGCGTCTTCCGGATCGATGGTGATCAGCGGAATTTGCCGCAGGTCCTCGCGGTCGCCCAGATGTACTGGCTTGGCCTTTTCGGCCTCGCGCATCGCGGCTTCGGTGAAACGCGTCGGGATGCCGAAACTGTGGATCGGGATCAGGCTCAGGGCCTTGGGATCAGTGCTGTGGCCGATCACCTCGATGATCTTCGCCGGTTTCAGGCCGAAGCGGCGGCCGGGCAGGGGCTGCGCCACCACGATCTCGCCCGATTTCGCATGGGCGCGATGCTCCGGCGCGATGACGTATTCGTGCCGCAGCTTGCGGTCGGTCGGCTGCAGGCGGCCTTCGCCCTCTTCGGTGATCGTGAAGACGCCGAGGACCGGCTGTTCTTCCTTCTCCAGCCGCTTGATGACGCGGCCGACATAGCGGTTGCGGCCGGCGCGGGTCAGGCGGGCCAGCACGCGGTCGCCCACGCCGGTATCGGCCATCTCGCGGCGGCACGCCTTGCCGCCGGTCTCGAAGATGATGCGCGGGATTTCGCCTTCGCCCTTCCACTCGACCGGACGGCCAAGCAGGTCGCCATCGCGATCCAGCCGCTGGATATCGACCAGGCAGACTTCCGGCAGCTCGCCTTTCGGCGTCAGCTTCTTGCCATGGCTCTGGCTGATGTCGCCCTCGGATTTCAGTTCGCGCAGCAGGCCTTTCAGCGCCACGCGGTCGGCCGGGCCGATACCGAAAGCCTTGGCGATCTCGCGCTTGCCTGCCTTGCCGGGATTGTCGGCAATGAACTTCAGGATGTCCTGTCTGGACGGCAGAGAGGTCGAGGCTTTTTTCTTGGCCACGTCGGCTACGCTGCGGCGGCCTTCTTGCCGCCGGTTGTCTTCTTGGGCGCGGCCTTCTTGGCCGAAGCCTTCTTGGCTTTCGGCTTCGCCGCGGCCTTTTCAGCCTTGGGTGTGGCGGCTTTCTTTGCCTTGGGTGCAGCCTTCTTTTTGCCCTTGCCGCCCTTCTTGGCGCGGGCGGCAATCGCCTCGATGGCCTGCTGCATCGTCACGGCGTCGGTCTCGACACCCTTGGGCAGCGGCGCGTTGGTGGCGCCATGCTTCAGATAGGGACCATAGCGGCCGTCGATCACCTGGATCGGCGCGTCGTCATCGGGATGTTTGCCCACCTCGCGCAGCACGGTGAGCTGGGCGCGCTGGCGCGGGCCTTTGCGGCGCGCGTCGGCCTCGGCGATCTTCTGGACGGCATGGTTGATGCCGATCTCCAGCGCCTCCATGGCATCCTTCAGCTTGGTATAGGCGCCGTCATGCAGCAGATAGGGTCCGAAGCGGCCCAGGCCGGCGAGGATTTCCTTGCCGGTATCGGGATGCAGGCCCACCACGCGCGGCAGCGCCAGCAGTTTCAGCGCCATTTCCAGGCTGACATCTTCCAGCGATACGCCCTTGGGCAGGGAGGCGCGTTTCGGCTTGGTCTTCGCCTTGCCTTCGCCCTCGGCCTCGCCGAGCTGCACATAGGGGCCGAACGGGCCCTGGCGCAGGGTGATCATCTGGCCGGTGGCCGGATCGGTGCCCAGTTCCTGCGGGCCCGAGATGGCGATGTCGCCATGGCCGTTGCCGGCACTGAGCGGCCGCGTGTAGCTGCATTCGGGGTAATCCGAGCAGCCGATGAAGGCGCCGGTGCGGCCGGCCTTGATGGCGAGCTGGCCCTTGTTGCAGGCGGGGCAGAGGCGGGGATCCTTGCCGTCTGCGCGGGCCGGGAAGAAATGATGCTCCAGCAGCGCGTTGATGGCGTCCAGCACCTCGCCGCGACGGCCCATCTTCTCGTCGATGCGGGTGACGGCATCCTTCACCGAGACAGCCGTGGTGCCTTCCTTCGGATCGTGCAGGGAGAAATCCTGCCAGAAATCCTCCAGCACCTTCTTCCAGTCCAGCTTGTGCTCGGCGATCTCGTCGAGTTTCTCTTCCAGGCCGGCGGTGAAGCTGTAGGCGAAATACTGCTCGAAGAAGCAGACGAGGAAAGCATAGGCGAGCCAGCCGGCATCCTCGGGCTGGAAGCGCTTGTTCTCCAGCGTCACGTAACTGCGCGCCTTCAGCACTTCCAGGATGGCGGCGTAGGTCGACGGCCGGCCGATGCCGAGCTCTTCCAGCTTGCGCACCAGGCTGGCTTCGGAATAGCGCGGCGGCGGCTCGGTGAAATGCTGTTCCGGCTTGACGCCTTCTTCCTTCATCGCCTCGCCGACATTCATCTTCGGCAGGCGCGCGCCTTCTTCGTCGTCGGCCGTCTTGTCGTCGACGCCTTCCTCATACAGCTTGAGGAAACCGGGCGAGAGCACCACCGTGCCGGTAACACGGAAGGCGCCGGTCTTCTTCCGGTCGGCGATGTCCACCGAGGTGCGTTCCAGCTCGGCGGATTCCATCTGGCTGGCCAGCGCGCGCACCCAGATCAGCTCGTAGAGCTTGAGCTGCACGTCATCGAGGTAACGCGCCACGGCCTTTGGGCGACGACGGAAATCGGTCGGGCGGATCGCCTCGTGGGCTTCCTGGGCGTTCTTCTGCTTGGTCTTGTAGACGCGCCAGCTTTCCGGCACGGCATCGCGGCCGAAATCCTCGGCGATCACGTCGCGCGCGGCGCGGATCGCCTCGTCGGCCATGCTGACGCCGTCGGTACGCATATAAGAGATGAGGCCGGTGGTCTCGCCGCCGATGGTGACGCCTTCATACAGGCGCTGGGCGATCTGCATGGTCATCTGCGCCGAGAAGCCCAGTTTTCGCGCGGCTTCCTGCTGCAGGGTAGAAGTGGTGAAGGGCGGGGCCGGATGGCGCTTGGCCGGCTTGATGGATACGTCGGTGACGACATAATCCAGGCCCTGCAGCTTCGCCACGGCAGCCTTGGCGGCGGCCTCGTTGGCGATGTCGAACTTGTCGAGCTTTTTGCCGCCCAGCTCCACCAGCCGCGCGGAGACGGTCTGGTTCTGCGGGGTGCGGAAATCGGCGCCGATGGTCCAGTATTCCCGGGCGCGGAAAGCCTCGATCTCGGTCTCGCGCTCGCAGATCAGCCGCAGGGCAACGGACTGCACGCGGCCGGCCGACTTGGCCGAGGGCAGCTTGCGCCACAGCACGGGCGACAGGGTGAATCCGACCAGGTAATCCAGGGCGCGGCGCGCCTGCTGGGCATTCACGAGGTCCATGTCGATGTCGCGCGGCTGCGCCATGGCACCCAGCACGGCCGACTTGGTGATCTCGTTGAACACCACGCGGCGGACCGTCTTGCCCTTCACGACCTTACGGTTGTTCAGCGCCTCCAGCACATGCCAGGAAATCGCCTCGCCCTCGCGGTCGGGGTCGGTCGCCAGGATCAGGGTGTCGGCATCCTTCAGGGCGCCGGCGATGGCCCGGATGGAGTCCGAGCCCCGGCCGGACATCTCGTAATGCATCTCGAAGTCCTTGTCGGGCTCGACCGAGCCGTCCTTGGCCGGCAGGTCGCGCACATGGCCGAACGAGGCCAGAACCGTGTGACCAGGACCGAGGTATTTCTCGATGGTCTTTGCCTTCGCCGGGCTTTCGACGACAACGACTTTCATAATCTGCGGTTTTCCAACAAAAATGAGGCGGACGTTTTAACCAGTCTGGGGCCACGACATATCCGGCGCGGCTGCCGGAACATGGGCGATGGAACCGGGCTTGTCAAACCCGATTGCCGGACGTGGTATTTAAATTATTGATTTATAATGAAAATCAGGACAGCCAGTTCAGGACAGGCGGTCTTCCGCCGCCGGTTCCAGCGGGAAGGCGGCCACCAGCAGCATGCGGCAATCCTCGCCGCCGGCGGTGAGCGGCAGGGCCAGGCGCTCCCAGCTCCGTTCCACCTGCCAGGCCGAGCGCTTGTCGCGCGAGGTGTAGTCGAAGGTGGCGGTGTAGCGTCGCGACATCGGCATGCGGCTGTGCACCACGGCATCGTATTCCGTGCGCAGCAGCTCGGCCTGCTGGGCCGGCAGCTCGTTCACCCGCTTGCCGGTCATGTCGATCTTGAACTGGTTCACGAAGGTCGAGCCGTAGAGGCGATAGAGATAGTCGCCATCATCCTTGCGCTCGACCAGCATCAGGTTGCCGAGCCAGGGCTTCATCTCGATGGGGTCGATATCGGCGCGGTCGGGCATGGCGCGGCCCTGGCGCTTGCCCGCCCAGTAGGCATACAGCGCCTGCAGGATCTCCAGCGTCAGTTGCGGCGTGCCTTCCAGCATCAGGCCCATGCGGTTTTATACTACCCCCGGTCGTTAAGAACCGGACGCCGACCCAACATCCGGTATGTTTC
>NZ_JANLJJ010000046.1 GCF_029255545.1 Ferrovibrio sp.
CCTGCGGATCGATCTGGCTGAGGAATTCCAGCAGCAGCGGCAGGTAATCGGGCAGTTCGCGCGGATGCGGCTCGAAGCCGTGGCTGCGATAGAGTTCGATCAGCGCCACCATGGCCGGGCCGCGGTCGCGCGAATCGCCATGCACATGCTCATACAGATGCAGGGCGACGGAGCGACCGCGGTCGAACAGGCTGGTGAAGCGTTCCTGCAACGCCATCAGGTCGGCGGCGTCCAGTTCGGCGACCAGGTTGCCGAGCGCGCCGGCAACCTTCGGGCTTGGCTTGAGATCGGCCTCGATGATGGCGCGGATTTCCGGCAATGCCGCCTGCAGGTCGGCGGTGGGATAATCGAGCAGGGCGGAAAGGGCTTTCAGGATGCGCATGATGATCACTCCCCGGCCGCGGCCTGGCGGCCCGGCGCGAACAGGTTGGCCGGTTCCTTGCCGCCCGAGCAGCCCGAACCGAAGGAAAAGCCGCAGCCGCCGCGCAAATCGAAGGCATTCTCGGCATATTCGCGATGGGTGGATGGTATCACATAACGATCCTCGTAATTGGCGATCGCCATGATCTTGTACATGTCCTCGACCTGGGCGAGGCTCAGGCCCACCTGTTCGAGCACGGCCTTGTTTTCCTTAGCCTCGACATGGCGGCTGCGCATGAACACCCGCATGGCCATCATACGCTCCAGTGCCTGCACGACAGGTTCCTCGGCACCGGCGGTGAGCAGGTTGGCCAGATACTTCACCGGGATGCGCAGGCTGCGCACATCGGCGATCTCATCGGCCATGGCGATCTTGCCGGCATCGGCGGCGGCCTGGATCGGCGACAGCGGCGGCACATACCACACCATCGGCAGGGTGCGGTATTCCGGATGCAGCGGGAAGGCGATCTTCCAGTCGATCGCCATCTTGTAGGTCGGCGAATTGCGCGCCGCCTCCAGCCAGTTCTCCGGCACACCGTCGCGGCGGGCCTGCTCGATCACCGCCGGGTCATGCGGATTCAGGAAAATATCGAGCTGGGCCTGATAGAGGTCCTGCTCGGTCGGCGCCGAGGCGGCCTCCTCGATGCGGTCGGCATCGTAAAGCAGCACGCCGAGATAGCGGATGCGGCCGACGCAGGTTTCCGAGCAGACCGTCGGTTCGCCCGCCTCGATGCGCGGGAAGCAGAAGATGCACTTCTCCGCCTTGCCGGATTTCCAGTTGTAGTAAATCTTCTTGTAGGGGCAGGCGCTGACGCACATACGCCAGCCGCGGCATTTATCCTGGTCGATCAGGACGATGCCATCTTCCTCGCGCTTGTAGATCGAGCCCGAGGGACAGGCTGCGACGCAGGCCGGATTCAGGCAATGCTCGCACAGGCGCGGCAGATAGAACATGAAGGTGTTCTCGAACTGCCCGTAGATCTCCTTCTGGATGCCATCGAAGTTCTTGTCCTTCGAGCGCTTGGCAAACTCGGTGCCGAGGATTTCTTCCCAGTTCGGGCCCCACTCGATCTTTTCCATCCGCTTGCCGGTGATCAGCGACACCGGACGGGCCACAGGCATGGCTTCCGATTCCGGCGCCGTCTGCAGGTGATCGTATTCGAAGGTGAAGGGCTCGTAATAATCGTCGATCTCAGGCAGGTGCGGATTAGCGAATATCTTCGCCAGGATGCGCCACCTGCCGCCGATGCGTGGCTCGATTTTGCCGCCGCGGGTGCGCTTCCAGCCACCCTGCCACTTGTCCTGGTTCTCCCATTCCTTGGGATAGCCGATACCGGGTTTGGTCTCGACATTGTTGAACCAGGCGTATTCGACGCCTTCGCGCGAGGTCCAGACATTCTTGCAGGTCACCGAGCAGGTATGGCAACCGATGCACTTGTCCAAGTTCAGGACCATGGCGATTTGAGCACGGACTTTCATGGGACTATCTCCTTGGTCTGTGCTGGCTTATTCGGCCGCCGCGGTGCTGGGCCGCGGGCCGTCCAGCCAATCCACATTGGCCATCTTGCGCACCACGACGAATTCATCGCGGTTGGTGCCGATCGTGCCGTAGTAGTTGAAGCCGTAGCTGAGCTGGGCATAGCCGCCGATCATATGGGTCGGTTTGACCGTGGCGCGCGTCACCGAGTTATGGATGCCGCCACGGGCACCCGTGATCTCGCTGCCCGGCACGTTCACGATCTTCTCCTGGGCGTGATACATCAGGATCATACCCTCGTTGACGCGCTGGCTTACCACCGCACGCGCCACCAGCGCACCGTTGGAGTTGAAGACCTCGACCCAGTCGTTGTCCTCGACGCCGGCCTTCTTGGCATCCACCTCGCTGAGCCAGACGATCGGCCCGCCACGCGAGAGCGTGAGCATCATCAGGTTGTCGGTATAGGTGCTGTGGATGCCCCATTTCTGGTGCGGCGTGATGAAGTTCAGCAGGATTTCCGGGTTGCCGTTGCTGCGCTTGCCATGCACCTCGGCCACGCTGCGCGTGTCGATCGGCGGGCGGTAGGTGGTCAGGCCTTCGCCGAAGGCCAGCATCCAGGGGTGATCCTGATAAAGCTGCTGCCGGCCGGTGAGCGTGCGCCAGGGGATCAGCTCGTGCACGTTGGTATAACAGGCATTGTAGCTAACATGCTCGGATTCCAGACCGCTCCAGGTCGGCGACGAGATGATCTTGCGCGGCTGCGCCTGCAGATCGCGGAAGCGCAGCTTGTCGTCCTCGCGCGGGATGGCTAGGTGGGTATGGTCGCGACCGGTCGCCTTGGACAAGGCCGCCCAGGATTTCACCGCCACCTCGCCGTTGGTTTCCGGCGCCAGCGACAGGATCACCTCGGCCGCCTCGATATCGGTCTCGATCTTCGGCAGGCCATAACTGACGCCCGGCTCGGTGACCTTGCCATTCAGCTTGCCCAGGAAGTCCACCTCATGCTGGGTATTCCAGCTGATGCCCTTGCCGCCATTGCCGATCTTGCTCATGAGCGGACCGAGCGAGGTGAACTTCTTGTAGGTGTTCGGATAATCGCGTTCGACCACCGTGATCTGCGGCATGGTCTTGCCCGGAATGGGCTCGATCTCGCCCTTGCGCCAGTCCTTCGGCTCGAAAGCCTGGCCCAGCTCGGCCGGGGTGTCGTGCATCAGCGGGGTGAGCACGATATCCTTCTCGACGCCAAGATGGCCTTCGCAGACGGTGGAGAATTTCTTGGCGATGCCCTTGAAGATTTCCCAGTCGCTGCGTGCCTCCCAGGCCGGATCAACCGCCGCCGACAGCGGATGGATGAAGGGATGCATGTCGGAGGTGTTCATGTCGTGCTTCTCGTACCAAGTGGCCGTGGGCAGCACGATGTCGGAATACATGCAGGTGGTGGACATGCGGAAGTCGAGTGTCACCAGCAGGTCGAGCTTGCCTTCCGCGGCATCGCGCCAGACCACTTCTTCCGGTTTGCGGCCGCCCTCTTCCCCCAGATCCTTGCCCTGCACACCATGCTGGGTGCCGAGCAGGTATTTGAGGAAATATTCATGCCCCTTGCCGCTGGAGCCCAGGATGTTGGAGCGCCAGACGAACATGTTGCGTGGGAAATTGACCGGGTTGTCCGGATCCTCGCAGGACATGCGGACATTGCCGCTTTTCAGCTTGTCGATCAGATAGGGTCCGGGCTCCTGCCCGGCAGCCGCGGCCTCCTTGGCCAGATGCAGCGGATTGCGCTCGATCTGCGGCGCGCTGGGCAACCATCCCATGCGCTCGGCCCGCACATTGAAATCGATCAGCGAGCCCGTCAGTTTCTTCGGCGCCACCGGTGAGAGGATTTCCTCCACCGCCAGCTTCTCGTATCGCCACTGGCCGGTATGGGCATAGAAGAACGACGTAGAATTCTGCTGGCGCGGTGGACGGTGCCAGTCCAGCGCGAAGGCCAGCGGCAGCCAGCCACATTGCGGACGCAGCTTTTCCTGGCCCACGTAATGTGACCAGCCACCACCCGACTGGCCGATGCAACCACACATCGCCAGCAGGTTGATGA
>NZ_JANLJJ010000047.1:0-1580 GCF_029255545.1 Ferrovibrio sp.
CGGCGGCGAAGGCGCCGATACCGCGTTGTTCGGTGCCGGCGCAGGCGATGACAGTTTTGTCGGCGGCGACGGCGCCTGGACCGACAGCATCCATATCGAAAACGTGACTGGCGGCCCCGGCTTTGGCGGCTGGACCGTGACGCTGGCAGACGGCACCCCGATCACCGATGCTGCCGACCATGGCGAAATTGTCTTCGACACTGCGGTGGACGGCATCGTGGCGATGAGCGATGGCAGCGAAATGACCTTCGAAAGCATCGAGCGACTGAGCTGGTGAGTGGGCTTTGCCACGGTACAGCCGCTTACGGCTTCTTATACTAAAAAGAGTATAATAAGTAATATAATCTATTTATAATGGATTATTGACGGAAATTGCTCAAAGCGCGGCTCCCGCCATACAGGCGCGGCTGCGGCCGCCAGCCCCATATGACTGAGCCCAACACCCTCTACGCGGTCACAGCTGGCAGTCTGATAAGACCAATGCGGGCGAGTATTGATCCATCTCAAATTCTCTTTTTACGAAAGTTATAATATTTAAAGGTGCATACTCCAGTAAAATAGGGCACGCATACCATATCTTAACAAGACCCATCACATCTGAACAAACCGGCCTGATGGCCCGTGAAAGGATCGATTTTGGCGACCCGGCTCGAGATCATTGACGACGAATTGCAGGCGTTGCCGAAGGATGCAAAGCCGCTGTCGTCGCCGGCGGGCGACAGCCCGCTCTCTCATGCCGCGGGCAATGCGCCAGGCGATACCGTCGGCAATATGCAGGGCGGCGTCCATTACGGCACGGTGCTGGGCCATGCGACGAGCAATCAGCCGGCATCTGCCCCGACCGGTACGATCCTCGCCTTCAACGGTCCGTCGGGTGGCGTCGCGGCGGCGCCGCCAGGCGCTGCGGTGGTCGCGGACGCGACCAGTGTGACGGTTGCCCTGGCCGGCGGTCCGTCCGGATCGCTGCAGGGCGCCGACCGGGCGGCCACGGCACGCGCCGCAACGCCGGCCACAGCACCCGCCGGCACCGCCGATGCCGCAACTGACAGCGGCGTGCCAACTGCGCCAGAAATGCCTCCTGCCACAGGAGCCGGCACGGCGGCGCCCGCAACCGGCGATGCGATGGCTCTCGAAAATCCATCGCGTCCATCCGCCGGGGCCTCGCAACGGGCTGCGGCGACGCCGGCCACCGACGCACCAGCCACAGCCAGCGGCACTCAGCCGGCGACGCCCGTAGCCGACGCGGCGGGCGACAGACCGGCGGTGGCAATCGAACTGCCCGACGATATCATCGCGGAGGAAACCGTCGCGGAAACCGGCGACACCTCGCTGACGCATACCGGCACGGACGGCGATGATCTGTTCATCGGCACCGATGCAGCGGAGAAATTCGATGGCGGTGAAGGCAGCGATACCGTCAGCTATGCCAACGCCAATGCCGCTGTGGTCGCCAGCCTGTCGAGCGGCGGCACGGCCGGCCAGGCCAGTGGCGATACCTATGCCAGCATCGAAAACCTGACCGGCTCGGATTACGCCGACACCCTGACCGGCGATGCCAATGCCAATACACTGACCGGCGG
>NZ_JANLJJ010000047.1:1680-47345 GCF_029255545.1 Ferrovibrio sp.
CGGATTACGCCGACACCCTGACCGGCGATGCCAATGCCAATACACTGACCGGCGGCGCCGGCGACGACACCCTGCAGGGCGCTGGCGGCGCCGATGCCCTGATCGGCGGCACCGGCAGCGACACCGCCAGCTATACGGCATCAACAGCGGCAGTCACCGTCAATCTCGCCACCGGCGCCGGCAGCGGCGGCGATGCCGCCGGCGATACGCTCAGCGGCATCGAAAACATCACCGGCTCGGATTACGCCGACACCCTGACCGGCGATGCCAATGCCAACACCCTGACCGGCGGCGCCGGCGACGACACGCTGCAGGGTGGTGGCGGCGCCGATGCCCTGATCGGCGGCACCGGCACGGATACCGCCAGCTATGCGGCATCGACCACCGGCGTGACCGTGAATCTGACCACTGGGACCGGCAGCGGCGGCGATGCCGAGGGCGACACGCTGTCGGAGATCGAGAACATCACCGGCTCGGATTACGCCGACACCCTGACCGGCGATGCCAATGCCAATACACTGACCGGCGGCGCCGGCGACGACACCCTGCAGGGCGCTGGCGGCGCCGATGCCCTGATCGGCGGCACCGGCAGCGACACCGCCAGCTATACGGCATCAACAGCGGCAGTCACCGTCAATCTCGCCACCGGCGCCGGCAGCGGCGGCGATGCCGCCGGCGATACGCTCAGCGGCATCGAAAACATCACCGGCTCGGATTACGCCGACACCCTGACCGGCGATGCCAATGCCAACACCCTGCGCGGCGGCGCCGGCAACGACCGGCTGGATGGCGGCACCGGCGATGACACGCTGCTGGGCGGCGCGGGCGCCGATACCCTGATCGGCGGCACCGGCACCGACACCGCCAGCTATGCCGATGCGACCGCCGGCGTGACCGCCAATCTGGCCAGCAGCGCCGCCAACACAGGCGATGCCGCCGGCGATACCTATGCGACGATCGAGAACCTCACCGGCTCGGCCTACAACGACATCCTGACCGGCAATACCGGCAGCAACGTGCTGGAAGGCGGCGCAGGCGCTGACACGCTGACCGGCGGCACCGGCACCGACACCGCCAGCTATGCCAGCTCGACCGCCGGCGTGACGGTGAACCTGGCCGCCGGCACCGGATCGGGCGGCGACGCCGAAGGCGACACGCTGGCCACCATCGAGAACGTCACCGGCTCGGACTTTGCCGATACGCTGACCGGCAATACCGGCAGCAACGTGCTCACTGGCGGCGCAGGCGATGACGTCCTGATCGGCGGCGCGGGCAGCGACACGCTGATCGGCGGCAGCGGCAACGATACGGCCAGTTATGAAAGCTCCAGCGCAGCGGTCACCGTCAGCCTCGCCAGCGGCACGGGCTCCGGTGGCGATGCGGCCACCGATACGCTGAGCGGCATCGAGAACCTGACCGGCTCGGCCTATAACGACACCCTGACCGGCAATGCCGATGCCAATATCCTGAGCGGTGGCGCCGGCAACGATATCCTGCAGGGCGGCGCGGGTGCCGACACCATCGCGGGCGGCGCCGGCACCGATACCGCCAGCTATGCCGCCTCCACGGCGGCCGTCACCGTCAACCTGGCCACTGGCGCGGCCAGCGGCGGCGATGCCGAAGGCGACACGCTGAGCGACATCGAGAACCTGACCGGCTCGGCCTACGCCGATACGCTGACCGGCGATGCCAATGCCAACTTCATCGACGGCGGCACCGGCAACGACCTGCTGGATGGCGGCGCGGGCGCCGACGTGCTGACCGGCGGCACCGGCACCGATACCGCCAGCTATGCCGCCTCTTCCGCCGGCGTGACGGTAAACCTGACGACCGGCACCGGCACGGGCGGCGATGCCCAGGGCGACACGCTGGCCACGATCGAGAACCTGACCGGCTCGAGCTTTGCCGACACGCTGACCGGCAACACATCGGTGAACCGCCTGGAAGGCGGCGCCGGCGACGATGTCCTGATCGGCGGCGGCGGCGCCGACGTACTGGTCGGCGGTGACGGCAGCGACACTGCCAGCTACACCACGTCGTCGACGGCGGTGAATGTCAATCTGGCCGCCGGTACCGCCACGGGCGGCGACGCGGCGGGCGATAGCTTCGACAGCATCGAAAACCTGACGGGCGGCGGCGGTGCCGACACCCTGACCGGCGATGCCAATGCCAACATCATCGACGGCGGCGCCGGCAACGATACGCTGGTGGGCGGCGGCGGCGCCGATACGCTGAGCGGCGGCGCGGGCACCGACATCGCCAGCTATGCCGCCTCAGCAGCAGCCGTGACCGTCAACCTTGCCACCGGCACCGGCACCGGCGGCGACGCCGAAGGCGACACGCTGGCCACCATCGAGACCGTGATCGGCTCGGATTACGCCGACACCCTCACGGGTGATGCCAATGCCAATACCCTGAACGGTGGCCTGGGCGATGACCTGCTGCAGGGTGGCGCCGGCGCCGATGTGCTGACCGGCGGCACCGGCACCGACACCGCCAGCTATGCCGATTCCTCCGCCGGCGTCACCGTCACGATTGCCAGCACCACCGGCACCGGCACCGGCGGCGATGCCCAGGGCGACACGCTGACCGGCATCGAGAACCTGACCGGCTCGGCTTATGCCGACACCCTGACCGGCAGCACGGCGGCCAACGTGCTGCAGGGCAGCGCGGGCGACGACGTGCTGATCGGCGGCGCTGGCGGCGATACGCTGGTGGGCGGCGAAGGCAGCGACACGGCGAGCTATACCACCTCGTCCACTGCCGTGACGGTCAACCTCGCCACCGGCGTGATTTCCGGCGGCGACGCGACGGGCGATACATACGACAGCATCGAGAACGTCACCGGCGGCAGCGGCGCCGATACCCTGACCGGCGATGCCGGCGCCAACCGCCTGGATGGCGGCAGCGGCAACGATACCCTGGTGGGTGGCGGCGGCGCCGACATCCTGATCGGCGGCGCCGGCACCGATATCGCCAGCTATGCCGCCTCGAATGCGGCAGTGACTGTCGATCTGACGGCCGGTACCGGGTCGGGCGGCGATGCCGAAGGCGACACGCTGGCCACCATCGAGACCGTGATCGGTTCGGGTTACGGCGACACCTTGACCGGTGACGCCAATGCCAACCGCTTGGAAGGCGGCGAAGGCGACGACGTGTTGTCCGGCCGCGGCGGCAGCGACACGCTGATCGGCGGCGGCGGCACCGACACGGTCAGTTATGCCGGCTCGGCGGCAGCGGTGAGCGTCAACCTCGGCACCAATGCCGTCTCGGGCGGCGATGCCCAGGGCGACAGCATCTCGGGTTTCGAGAATGTGATCGGCTCCGACAATGCCGATACGCTGACCGGCAGCAGCAGCGCCAACGTGATCGAGGGCGGCGCGGGCAATGATACGCTGCAGGGCGGCGGCGGCGCCGACACCCTGAGCGGCGGCGCGGGCACGGATACGGCCAGCTATGCCGCCTCCACCACGGCCGTCACGGTCAACCTTGCCACCGGGACAGGCGCCGGCGGCGATGCCGCAGGCGACACGCTGACCGGGATCGAGAATCTGACGGGCAGCAGCTACAACGACATGCTGACCGGCGATGCCGGCGCCAACCGCCTGGATGGCGGCACCGGCGACGACACGCTGGAAGGCGGCGCCGGGGCCGATGCCCTGGTCGGCGGCACCGGCACGGATACGGCAAGCTACAAGGATTCCACTGCTGGCGTGACGGTCAGCCTGGCCAGCGGCACCGGCAGCGGTGGCGATGCCCAGGGCGACACCCTGGCCACCATCGAGAACCTGACCGGCTCGGCTTATGCCGATACGCTGACCGGTAACACCAGCGCCAACATCCTGGAAGGCGGCGCGGGCGCGGATACGCTGGTGGGCGGCGGCGGCATCGATACCGCCAGCTACGCCGGCTCGACAGCGGCCGTGACCGTCAATCTGGCGACAGGCGCAGCCAGCGGCGGCGACGCCGAGGGCGACACGCTGACCACCATCGAGAACCTGACCGGTTCGGTCTACGGCGACATCCTGACTGGCAATACCGGAGCCAACGTTCTCACCGGCGGCGAAGGCGACGACGTCCTGATGGGCGGCGCGGGCTCGGATACGCTGGCCGGCGGCCTGGGCATCGATACCGCCAGCTATACCGATTCCACCGCGGCCGTCACGGTCAACCTTGGCAGCGGCACCGGCTCGGGCGGCACGGCGCAGGGCGACACGCTGTCTGGCATCGAGACGGTGATCGGCTCAAGCTACAACGACAGCCTCACCGGCGACGCCAATGCCAACACGCTGCAGGGCGGCGCGGGCAACGACACGCTGCAGGGCGCGGCGGGCGCCGATACGCTCACGGGCGGCGCCGGCACCGACACCGCCAGCTATTCTTCGTCCAATGCCGCGGTGAACGTGAACCTCGCCACCGGCGAGGGCTTCGGCGGCCATGCCGAGGGCGACACGCTGTCGGAGATCGAGAACCTCACCGGCAGCAGTTATGCCGATACCCTGACCGGCGATGCCGGCGCCAACCGGCTGGATGGCGGCACCGGCAATGACACGCTGGAAGGCGGCGCCGGCGCTGACGTGCTGGTCGGCGGCACGGGCACGGATACCGCGAGCTATGCCGGCGCCTCGGCCGGCGTGACGGCCAGCCTGACCAGCAGCGCCGGCAATACCGGCGATGCGGCGGGTGATACCTACACCACGATCGAGAACCTGACCGGCTCCGATTTCGCCGATACCCTGACCGGCAGCAGCGCCGCCAACACGCTGAGCGGCGGTGGCGGCGACGACACCCTACTGGGCATGGCCGGCGGCGACGTGCTGTCGGGCGGCTTGGGCAGCGACACGGCTAGTTATGCCGGCTCGAATGCGGCAGTGACGGTGAACCTTGCCGCCGGCACGGCCAGCGGCGGCCATGCCACCGGCGACAGCCTGAGCTCGATCGAGAACCTGACGGGCAGCAGCTACAACGACACGCTGACCGGCGACGACAACGCCAATATCCTGGATGGCGGCGCCGGCAACGATGTTTTAAGCGGCGGGCTGGGCGACGATACGATGACTGGCGGCGCCGGTTCGGATATCGCCTATTTCGCCGAAGGCTGGGGCAATGACCAGTTCAGCGGCGGCCCGGCCGGCGGCTGGACCGACACGGTCTATATCAACGACGTCTCGGCCGGTCCGGGCTTTGGCGACTGGACCGTGACGCTGGCCGATGGCACGGTGATTTCCGACAGCGCCGCCCATGGCACCCTGACGCTTGGCGCTGACGTATCCGGCACCATCGTGATGGGTGATGGCAGCGAACTGACCTTCGACGGGGTCGAACGGCTGCAGTGGTAGGCAGCCGGCTGGCGGAGGGAGTGGGATTCGAACCCACGATACCCTTTTGAGGTATACACACTTTCCAGGCGTGCGCCTTCGACCACTCGGCCATCCCTCCGGCGCGGGCCGGCACTATACCCGCCGGCGGCGAATTTGCAATCGGCCGGCGGGACGGCGTAAAGTCTTGGGCGGATGGGCGGATTCACGAGGGGGCGCGTCGTGCTGCTGGGACGGATTGTGGGCTGGCTGCTGCTGGCGCTGGCCATGCTGGCACTGGGTGGCGACGGGCTGCGCTGGCTGGAAAGCGGTCTGCCCCACCTGATCAGCCTGCGCGACTTCTGGACCCATTTCGACCCGAACGGCCCGGCCCTGCTGCAGAGCCTGCTGCCGCCCGTGATCTGGGACCCGGCCATCGTCACCATCCTGACCTGGCCGGCCGGCATCACGCTCGGCATCCTCGGCGTGGCGCTGCTGATCCTGTTCCGCAAGCGGCCACCCCGGCGGCGCCAGCGCTTCGGCGCCCTGGCCTGACCGAAGCGGGCCTAAAAGGCCTCAGTTATCCGAGATCTTGAGCGCGGCGATGAAGGCTTCCTGCGGAATCTCGACATTGCCGACATTGCGCATGCGCTTCTTGCCCTCTTTCTGCTTCTCCAGCAGCTTGCGCTTGCGGCTGACATCGCCGCCGTAGCATTTCGCCAGCACGTCCTTGCGCAAAGCCGAGATGTCCTCGCGCGCCACGATGCGCCCGCCGATGGCGGCCTGGATGGCGATCTTGAACATCTGGCGCGGGATCAGCTCCTTCAGCCGCTCGCAGAGCTGGCGGCCGCGCGATTCGGCGCGGGCGGAGTGCACGATCGTCGCGAGCGCGTCGACATTCTCGCCGTTGACCAGGATGGTCATCTTCACCAGGTTGCCGGCCTCGTAGCCGTCCATCGCATAATCGAAGCTGGCATAACCGCGGCTGACCGACTTGAGCCGGTCGTAGAAATCGAACACCACTTCGTTGAGCGGCAGGCGATAGACCACCATGGCGCGGTTGCCGGCATAGGTGAGCTCGACCTGGCGGCCGCGTTTATCCTCGCAGAGCTTGAGGATGCTGCCCAGATGCTCGTCCGGCACCATGATGGTGGCCTTGATCCAGGGCTCGTCGATATGGTCGATCAGCATCGGGTCCGGCATGTCGGCCGGGTTATGCACCTCTTCCATCGAGCCGTCGGTCTTGTGAACGTGATAGATCACGCTCGGCGCGGTGGTGATGAGATCGAGGTTGAATTCGCGCTCCAGCCGCTCCTGGATGATCTCCAGATGCAGCAGGCCGAGGAAGCCGCAGCGGAAGCCGAAACCGAGCGCCGCCGAGCTTTCCATCTCGAAATGGAAGCTGGCGTCATTCAGCCGCAGCTTGGCCAGGCTGTCGCGCAGCTCGGGAAACGCGCCGGCATCAATCGGATAAAGCCCGCAGAACACCACCGGCACCGAGGGTTTGAAGCCGGGCAGCGGCTCGGCCGCCGGGCGCCTGTCTTCCGTGATGGTGTCGCCGACCGACGTATCGGCCACTTCCTTGATCGCGGCGGTGAAGAAACCCATCTCGCCGGGGCCGAGTTCATCGACCATGACGCGCTTCGGAGTCGTGACGCCGACGCGCTCCACCGGGTGGACCGCGCCCGAGGACATGAACTTGATCTTCATGCCCTTGCGGATCACGCCGTCGACGACGCGGAACAGCACCACGACGCCCAGATAGGCATCGTACCAGCTGTCGACCAGCAGGGCCTTTAGCGGCGCATCGCGATCGCCCTTCGGCGCCGGCAGGCGATGCACCAGAGCTTCCAGCACCAGGTCGATGCCGATGCCGGTCTTGGCCGAGATCGGCACGGCATCCGAGGCATCAAGCCCGATCACATCCTCGATCTGCTGCTTGACGCGGTCGGGCTCGGCGGCCGGCAGGTCGATCTTGTTCAGCACCGGCACGATTTCGTGATGTGCATCCAGCGCGTGATAGACATTGGCCAGCGTCTGCGCTTCCACGCCCTGGGACGCGTCGACCACTAGCAGCGAGCCTTCGCAGGCGGCGAGCGACCGGCTGACTTCATAGGCGAAGTCGACATGGCCGGGCGTGTCCATCAGATTGAGGACATAATCCTTGCCGTCCTTGGCATGGTAGTTCAGGCGCACGGTCTGCGCCTTGATGGTGATGCCGCGTTCCTTCTCGATATCCATCGAGTCGAGGATCTGCTCGCTCATCTCGCGCTTTTCGAGGCCGCCGCAGGACTCGATCAGGCGGTCGGCCAGGGTCGACTTGCCATGGTCGATATGGGCAATGATCGAGAAGTTGCGGATCAGGGACAGGTCGGTGGCCACAGTGGACTCGTTTCCAGCGCGTGTTAGCGGAACAGGCTCAGGACATTGCCCTCGCGGGATTCCTGAGACGGAATTTTCATGATGCCCGAGGCGCGCAGGCAGGGCGCGCCATCGGCGGTGATCAGGCATTCGGCAAAACCGAGATTACGCGTCATGCGGATCAGCCGGCCCTTGCCCTCGACCCAGGCGCCCAGCGGCGCCGGCCCGACATAATCGCCGCCAAGCTGCACCGTGGGCAGGAACTTCCTGCCGCCGGCCGCCACCGAGACGGTGAAGCCCAGCAGCATGTCGGCAAAGGTCATCAGCATGCCGCCATGGCAGATCTGCATCGGGTTGCAGTGGCGCAGCTCGACGCGGAAGCCCATCACCGGCAGGCCGTCGGCCTCGTCCAGCCGGCCCCAGAGCGGGCCGTTGGTTTCCATGAAGCCGGCCAGCAGGTCGAGCTTTTTCATGCCGGCGGGGGCCGCTGCCGGCTGGTCGGTGATCTGGGGTGCGCTCATGGGCGGGGGTTGTAGCATCCACCATGATGGGCGGCAACGCAGGCCGAGGCGAAGGGGGCCGCGGGGAGGCCTGCGGTTTGGCGCGGGTTTGCCATGGCTTGGCGACGGCTGGCGGCGGTTTGGCGCGCGAGGGCGCCGTTTCGCGGCTGGTGCCGTCGGTTTTGCGTCGTTTTGCGATGGTTTTGATAGGATAACCCATTGATTTCACATGTGCCGGATTTTTGGGATGCCGCATCGGCCTGCCGCCGGTCAGCTCTTGTTCAATTAGAACAAAAAGCGTACATTTCAATCCTGACCTCGGAGACATCGCCATGCGCCCTGCCCTGCCTTCTCTCCTGGCACCCGTCATCCGCATCGCCGATGAGCTGGGCCATGAATATGCGATCTGCGACCGGGAATGCCGGGCGCTGGCCACCCATCTGGACCGGCGGCCGCGCCTGAGCGCGCAGGAGGCGGAAACCTACAAGGCACTGTTGCGCCGCCGGGCGCGGATCGCCGATGAATGGCGGATGGCGACGGCGGACTGAGCCGCCCTTGAGTCGCCAGCGGCCAGTGCGCTTGTTGGCCGTTGCCGGCGATTCATCCTCCTCGTCTACACAGCGTATGCCTGCAGGCGCCATGGCATCTTTCGCCAATCAGACGATGATCTATGGCCGCTCCGAACAGCGTTTCCATGACATGCTGGAAGACTGGCTCGGGATGAGAAGCGTCGACGAAGAAAAGTAACCCATTCAACTTCAGGCCGAAAATTGCTACCCACTAGCATAGGGCGCTTTACTTAGGCTGAAGACGCATACCATCGCATTCAGAATTGCTTGGGGGCAACTTCATGACAACTGAAATATCTGAGAATATTCTAAAGAAACAAGACAGAGCGTGAGATCTTTAAAATTGCTTGGCAGCCAGCAGATCCCTCCAGTGATGATGGCTGCGCTAATCAAATTTTCACCTCAAGAAACGGAGCGTCTGTTCCGTCTATTGGAGGTTATAATTGTGCGTTTCCAACTGATTGGGGCAGGACGAACAGGACGGTTAGAAAGTGCATGCGCTCGGCTAGCTAGGTCAATATTTAAAGGCGATGTAACCACTGCCTCATCCGCTTTTAAGGAACTTAAAGAAGTCTATCCATCAGATTCAGAATTTCAGCAGGCATTTACCTCAAAGCGAGAAGCGAGCAATCAAAAGGCGCTATATCTATTGCGTGCCTTAGAAAGTGAAGAAAGGCGTCTCAAGAAAGGTGTCATGGCAAAAGAGAATGAGCCCGGCACACTTACTGTCGAACATATCTTACCTCGTAAGGCAGGCGATGAATGGTCCGCAGTTACCAAGAAAGATCCGACAATTGTCGAGGAATGCGCATTAAGGCTCGGGAACATGTGTTTGCTGACAAAGGTAAACAGAGAACTCGGCAGGAAACCATTCTCTGATAAGAAGCCTGTTTATGCGAAAAGCGATATTATCTTAACCTCAATGCTGGCGCAGAACTCCGATTGGGCACGACCCAACATTGAGCAACGACAAGCTCATATGGCGAAGATCGCGGTTAGCGTCTGGCGTTTCCAGTAAAAGCGAGAATAAGGGTCGCCACAAGGTAACCCTTGTATAGTGTAGGGCTCAATCACCCCTTCGCCACGGCTTCCGCGATGGCCTTGCCCACATCGGTGGTGTTGGCCTGGCCGCCCATGTCGGGGGTGCGCGGCCCGGCGGTGAGCACCTCTTCGATGGCCTTCATCACGGCATCGGCCGCGTCCCTGTGGCCGAGATGCTCCAGCATCATGGCGCCGCACCAGATCTGGCCCACCGGGTTGGCGATGCCGCGCCCCGCGATATCCGGCGCCGAGCCATGCACGGGCTCGAACAGCGAGGGGAAGTTGCGCTCGGGGTTGAGGTTGGCCGAGGGCGCGATGCCGATGGTGCCGGTGCAGGCCGGCCCGAGATCGGACAGGATGTCGCCGAACAGGTTCGAGCCGACGACGACGTCGAACCAGTCCGGGTGCTGCACGAAATGGGCGGTGAGGATGTCGATATGGAACTTGTCGACCCGCACGCCGGGATAGGCTTTTGCCATCTCGGCCACGCGTTCGTCCCAGTAGGGCATGGTGATCGAAATGCCGTTCGACTTGGTGGCCGAGGTGAGATGCTTTTTCGGCCGGCTCTGCGCCAGATCAAAGGCGAATTTCAGGATACGATCCGTGCCGATGCGGCTGATGATGGTTTCCTGGATGGCGAATTCGCGTTCGGTGCCGGCGAACATGCGGCCGCCGATGGAGGAGTATTCACCCTCGGTATTCTCGCGCACCACCCAGAAATCGATATCGCCCACCTTGCGGTTGGCCAGCGGCGAGGGAATGCCCGGCATCAGGCGCACCGGGCGCAGGTTGACATACTGGTCGAATTCGCGGCGCCACTGGATCAGCGAACCCCAGAGCGAAATATGGTCGGGTACTTTCTCGGGCCAGCCTACGGCGCCGAAGAAGATGGCGTCATGGCCGCCGATCCGCCGTTTCCAGTCGTCCGGCATCATCTTGCCGTGCTTGAGGTAGTAGTCGCAGCTCCAGTCGAAGGAGTCGAAACTGAAATCGATGCCAAAGCGGCGCGCCGCCGCATCCATGACGCGCAGACCCTCGGGCACCACTTCCCTGCCGATGCCGTCGCCGGGGATCACTGCAATCCTGTGTTTCTGTTTCATGGCGTTCCTGCCGGCCGTTTCTCGTTGTGGCTGAAAGCCGGACTATAAAACGGCCCACAGGATACGGCCATATCCACAGGCCATATTACAGTCCTGCGCATTGCGCCGTCCCGGGCAGTCCTTATGCTGCGCGCGGGGGATTTCATGACGTATTCCGTTCTTGTCACCGGCGGTGCCGGCTTTGTCGGCAGCCATGCCTGCAAGGCGCTGCATGCCGCGGGCTTTGCGCCGGTGACGTATGACGACCTGTCCGGCGGCCACGAAGATGCCGTGCGCTGGGGCCCGCTGGAACGCGGCGACATCCGAGACGGCGCGCGGCTGCGCGACGTGCTGGCGCGGCACCGGCCGGTGGCGGCGCTGCATTTCGCCGCCCGCATCGAGGCGGGCGAGTCCATGCGCGATCCGGCCACTTTCCATGCCGTGAACGTGGAGGGCACGCTCTGCCTGCTGGAGGCATTGCAGCGCGCCGATATCGCCTCCTGCGTCCTGTCGAGCACGGCGGCCGTTTATGGCGCGCCGCAGGCGACGCCGATTGCGGAAGACCATCCGCTGCGGCCAATCAATCCCTATGGCGAAACCAAGCTGGCGGCGGAAACCCTGCTGGCCGATTTCGCCGCGCGCCACGGCTCGCGGTTCGCAGCGCTCCGTTATTTCAATGCCGCCGGCGCCGATCCCGATGGCGAACTGGGCGAACGCCATGATCCAGAAACGCACCTGATCCCGCTGGTGCTGCAGGCCGCCGCCGGCCAGCGCGCGCATATCACCGTCTATGGCAACGACTACGAGACGCCGGACGGCACCTGCATCCGCGACTATGTGCATGTGGCCGACCTGGCCGATGCCCATGTGCTGGCCCTGCGGCACCTGCTGGATGGCGGCGCGTCGCTGCGGCTCAACCTGGGCACCGGACAGGGCTGGTCGGTGCGCCAGGTGATCGAAACCGCGCGGCGCGTGACGCGGCGCGAAATCAGGGTGCAGGACAGCGGCCGGCGCGAAGGCGACCCGCCGGCCCTGGTCGCCGATGCCACGCAGGCGCGGCGGGTGCTGGGCTGGCGGCCGCTTCGCGCCGCGCTGGAAACCCAGATCGCCGATGCCTGGCGCTGGATGACGCGGCCGGGCGGGATGCCTTAAGCGCCGCGCTCCCACACCGCGCTGGCGGTGACGATGTAGTCAATGCGGCCATCCTGCAGCAGTTGCAGGGCCTCAGCCGGCGCGTCGGCGGGCGGCGCAAAGCCGGCCTGCAGCGGCAGGCCGAGCAGAACCGGCAGTTCGGTCAGGTTGGCATAGGCAGCCAGCAGATCGGCCAGCAGCGGCTGGTCCTGCGGATCGACCGCCACCGGCACCAGCAGGCCGTCAGGCAGCAGCCCGGAGCCCAGCGCATCGCGCCAGCGCGGCGCCGGCAAAGCCGCAATCCCGCCCTGCGCCTGGGCAACATCGAGACCCGGGCAGAGCAGGCCGAGACCAACGCGCGCGACATAGACCACGGGCGGCAGCCAGCCCGGCCGTTCGAGCCGCTGGTTGGCCAGAGCCGCGGCGCCGGCGATGCCGCCATTGAACACCACGACACGCGCGGCGGCGCCATCGGCGCCGATGGCGCGGCCGTCATAACAGGCGACCAGCTTGCCGGCATTGAGCAGGGCGGCGGCGGCGCGCACCGGATCGTGGCTGACCAGCCGGCAGCCGGCATTGCCCAGCACCGGATCGATATCGGCGGCATAGTCGCGGCCCCAGGCCATGCCGGCCAGCGGTTTATGCCGCTGGCGCCAGATGTCGAACCCGTCGCGCTGCAGCAGCAGGTCGAGCACGCCGCCGAGCGGCAGGGCCGCGTTCGAAACACGCGGATAGAGGCCAAGCGAATCCGGCTGCGCGGCCTGGGCCACCATGTGCACCAGGCGCGGATCGGCGAACAGGCTGCCGCCGAGCGCCAGGTGGCGCAGCTCGTGGCGCCGCATCAGCGTCGTGATGGCCTGGCCGAACAATGCGGTGAGCGCGAATTGCAGCGAGGACGCCACCAGCGCCGGCGGCTGGTCCTCGACCAGGCGACGCAGCCAGCGCTGCGGCCCGCCCTCGGCGCTGAAATCGGCCTGGACGCGACCCGCCTCGTCCACCTTCAGATGCGCCAGCAGGGCCTGGCCCAGCACCGGCTCGCCATGGCCGGCCAGCGCGAAGAGGGTGGCCGCATCGGGCAGGCCAAGCGCGTCGACGCCGAGACCGAGCAGGCGGCCAGGGCTGAGCGCGCCGGCCATGGCCGGATCGGTTTCGTCGTCATACAGCGTGGCGAGCCGCCCGTATTTCAGCACCCGCGCGCTGCAGCCCTGCTCGTCGGCGGTGAAGATGAGGCCGTTGTCCCAGCCGGTTTCATTCAGCGCCAGCAGGGCCTGGGCATCATGGTCGCGATGGAAATGCACCGCGATGTTGCGGTTGAGCCCGAGATCGTCGAGCAAGGCCGGCAGGTCGAGCAGGCTTTCGCCCGGCCGGGAATTGCCCTCGGCATGGCGGCGCGTCTCGTCGCTCAAGCTGATCGGCGTATCGCGGCCGAAGAACTGGCGCAGCCCGCGGCCAAGCCGGCGGGGCAGCGAGAGATGGCTGTAATAGCGGCCGGGAAACACGCCATGCGACAGGCTGAGCGCGCCGATCTCGTCGGCCCGCAGGCCGGCGATGTCGAGGCATTCCGCGATGGCTTCGACAGGCAGGCGGCCACCGTCATGCGGCATGCCCGTGAGGCGGGCAAGCGGCACGGCGGCAAGCAGCGTGTAGTCGTCGAACACGGTGGCGCCGGCGTCAGCCCAACCGGAATGAACGCCGAGCACCAGCATGGTCAGGGCCGGCTAAGCGCGCAAAGTCGCGCCGCAGGCCTTTTCGGCCGCGGCCACGATCTTTTTCGCCACCGCATCGATCTCGGCATCGGTCAGCGTCTGCTGCTGGGGTTCCAGCCGCACGCTGACCGCCAGCGATTTCTTGCCCTCGGGGATGCCGGCGCCTGAGAAAACGTCGAACACGGACGCGCGCGCAATCAGCGCCTTGTCGGAACCGCGCACCGCCTTCAGCAGCGTGTCGGCGGCGACGGTGGCATCGACGATGAAGGCGAAATCGCGGTCCACCGCCTGCAGCTCGGAGAGTTTGAGCGCGGGTTTGGCTTTGGTTTTGGCGCGGCTGGCCGGGATGCGGTCGAGATAGATCTCGAAGCCCACCAGCGGCCCCTTGATGTCCATTGCCTGCAATGCGCGCGGGTGCAGCTCGCCAAAGACGGCCAGCACGGTCTTGGGGCCGAGCCGCAACGTGCCCGAGCGGCCGGGATGGTAATACTCCGGCGCGCCATCCATCACCATCAGCGAGTCCACCGCCACGCCGGCAGCAGACAGCGCGGCCATCGCGTCGGCCTTGGCGTCATAGGCATCGACGCCGCGCGGGCGCTCGCGCCAGTGGCGCGGGCCGGTCTGGCCGCGGCGGATGCCGCCGGCGACCAGGGCCTGGCCGTCCTGCGCGGCCGAGGCGTATTGCGGCCCCAGCTCGAACAGCGCGACATCCATCATGCCGCGATCCATGTTGCGTTTCGCCGCCGCGATCAGGCCGGGCAGCGTGGACGGCCGCATGGCGTCCATGTCGGCCGAGATCGGGTTGACCAGCAGCAGCTCGGGCTGGCCGCCGCCAAACACCTCGGCCTCGGCGCGCTTGATGAAGGAATAGGTGACGGCCTCGATGAGGCCACGCGCGGCCAGCGCGCGGCGAATGACGCGGACGCGGCGCTGGCCGGCATTCACCGCCGGCTGCGGCACGGCGCGCAGCATGGGCAGCGGCACGGCGGGAATCGCCTCGAAGCCATGCAGGCGCGCGATTTCCTCGACCAGGTCGGCCTCGCCGTCGATATCCGGTCGCCAGGAGGGCGGCGCCACGGAAAGCGTGTCGCCCGCCGGCGTGACAGTGAAGCCGAGCGCCTGCAGGATGCGGGTCTGTTCCGCGACGGCCAAATCGAAGCCGACTAGGTTGTGCAGCCGCGACGGCCGCAGGGTGAGGCTGCGCCGCCATTCGGGCTCGACGCCATCGACCACGACCTCCGACGGCGTGCCGCCGCACAGATCGAGGATCATCTGGGTCGCCAGCTCGATGCCCGGCCGCACCATGGCCGGATCGACCGTGCGCTCGAAGCGGTGGCGCGCGTCGGAATGGATGCCGAGCTTGCGGCCGGTGGTGGCGATGCGCACCGGATCGAACCAGGCGCATTCGAGGAAAACATCGGTGGTGCTTTCCGAGCAGCCGGAATGCTCGCCGCCCATGATGCCGCCGATGCCCTCCGGGCCGTTATCGTCGGCGATCACGCACATCGTCTCGTCGAGCGTGTATTCGCGGCCATCCAGCGCCAGCAGTTTTTCGCCGGCCCTGGCCATGCGCGGCTGGATGTCGCCCTTCACCTTGGCGGCATCGAAGACGTGCAGCGGACGGCCGAGGTCGTAGGTGAAGAAATTGGTGATATCGACCAGCGCCGAGATCGGCCGCAGGCCGATGGCCTTCAGGCGCTGCTGCAGCCAGCGCGGCGACGGACCGTTCTTCACGCCGCGCACCAGCCGGCCGGCGAAGATCGCGCAGGCCTTGTCGGTTTCCGGCGTGAACTGGCGGCGCACGTTGATCGGGCTCTTGAACTGACCCGGCACCGGCTTGATCTCGAGCGGCTTGAGCCTGCCCAGCCCGGCGGCGGCCAGGTCGCGCGCGATGCCGCGCACGCCAAGGCAGTCGCCGCGGTTGGGCGTCAGCTTGATCTCGATCGTCGGATCATCCAGGCCCATCACGGCGGCAAACGGCGCGCCGGTGGGGGCATCGGCCGGCAGATCGATGATCCCAGTATGCTCATCGGTCAGGCCCATCTCGCGTTCCGAGCAGAGCATGCCGTTGGAGGCGACGCCGCGGATGGTGGCGGCCTTCAGCAGAAGCTGCGTGCCGGGCGCGGTGGAGCCAACCGGCGCGAAGACACCTTTCATGCCGGCGCGCGCATTCGGCGCGCCGCAGACCACCTGCAGGGTTTCCTTGCCCGTGAAGACCTCGCAGACCCGCAGCTTGTCGGCGTTGGGATGCGGCTCGGCCTTCCTCACCTCGGCCACCACGAAGGGGGCGAAAACGGCGGCGGGATCGGTGATGCCCTCGACCTCGAGGCCGATGGCGGTGAGCTTGGCGGCGATCTCATCCAGCGAAGCGTTCGTGTCGAGATGGCTTTTCAGCCAGGCGAGCGTGAATTTCATCGCGCGACCCCCTGGCCCAAAGTGGGCACGTCAAGCGGCACGAATCCGTAATGCTTCAGCCAGCGCAGATCGGCATCGAAGAAGGCGCGCAGGTCGGGGATGCCGTATTTCAGCATGGCGATGCGGTCGATGCCCATGCCCCAGGCAAAACCCTGCCATTCGGCCGGATCGAGGCCGCAATGCTGCAGCACGCGCGGATGCACCATGCCGGAACCGAGGATTTCCAGCCAGTCGTCGCCCTCGCCCACGCGCAGCACGCCGCCCTCGCGCGAACAGTTGATGTCGACTTCCGCCGAGGGCTCGGTGAAGGGGAAGTAGCTGGGGCGGAAACGCATCTTCACATTGTCGGTCTCGAAGAAGGCCTTGCAGAATTCGACCAGCGTACCCTTCAGGTGGCCCATATGGATGTTGCGGTCGATCACCAGGCCTTCGATCTGGTGGAACATGGGCGTATGCGTCATGTCGTAGTCGGAGCGATAGGTGCGCCCCGGCACGACGATGCGATAGGGCGGCGGGCCCGACCGCATGGTGCGGATCTGCACCGGCGAGGTGTGGGTGCGCAGCACCATCTGCTCGCCGTCTTCGCGTTTCGGCAGATAGAAGGTGTCCTGCATCTGCCGCGCCGGATGCTCGGCCGGAATGTTCAGCGCGGTGAAATTGTGGAAGTCGTCTTCGATATCCGGGCCTTCGGCGATCGAGAAGCCCATGGCGGCGAAGATCTCGGTGATCTCGTCGATCACCTGGCTGACCGGATGGATGCGACCCTGGCTCTCGTGGCTCTCGCCCAGCGGCAGCGTCATGTCGAGCTTTTCCGCCACCAGCCGCGCATTGATCGCGGCATCGGCCAGCACGCCCTTGCGCGCCTCGATGGCGCCGCCCAGGCGATCCTTCACCTCGTTGAGCATCTGGGCGCGCGCCTTGCGGTCGTCCGGCGACAGGCCGCCCAGGTCCTTCAGCGCGGCGCTGAGCCAGCCCTTCTTGCCGAGCACGGCAAGGCGGGCCTCTTCCAGGGCGTCCAGCGTCTGGGCCGCAGCAACGGCCTTCTCGGCCTCGGCTGCCAGCGTGGTGATCTCGGTCATGCTTCCTCTTTCAACGCACAGAGCAGCGACAGCGTGGACAAAAACAAAGGGGGCCGCAATGACGGCCCCCTTCGCAAACAGTCGCTTGAAACAGTATTGGCGAGCGCGGGCCGATCAGGCCGCCGCGGCAGGCAGGGCCGCTTTGGCCTGCGCCACCAGGGCGTTGAAAGCCTCGGGCTCGTGCACCGCGAGATCGGCCAGGACCTTGCGGTCGATCTCGATGCCGGCGAGCGCGAGGCCGTTGATAAATCGGCCGTAGGTCAGACCCTGTTCGCGGGCAGCGGCGTTGATGCGCTGGATCCACAGCGAACGGAAGTTGCGCTTCTTGGCGCGACGGTCGCGGAACGCATACTGCAGTCCCTTCTCGACCTTCTCGATCGCGACGCGGAAGACGGTGGAATTGCGGCCACGGTAGCCCTTGGCGAGCTTCAGGACCTTCTTGTGGCGGGCATGGGCGGTAACGCCCCGCTTAACACGTGCCATGTCAGTGTCTCCTTAACTCAGGCGTTGGGCAGGTAGTTCTTGATGATCTTGCGCGCATCGCCTTCGAACACCACGGCGGTGCCGCGATGATTCCGGATCTGCTTGTTGGTGCGCTTGATCATGCCGTGACGCTTGCCCGCATGGGCCCGCTTCACCTTGCCGGTCGCCGTGAGCTTGAAGCGCTTCTTGGCCGAGCTCTTGGTCTTCAACTTGGGCATTTCATAACCTCCGAAGGTATGGAGTGATCTTCAGGACGAACTCGGCAGCCCTTCCGGCCGGAACGCCCGATACGAGGGCGCGGTTTTAGCGGCCGGACAGCCACTTGGCAAGCGGCTTGGGCAAGGCGATCTGCCGGCCGGGCGGCCGGTTACAGGGTCCGGAAGCCCGGATAAGCCCCGAACCGGGGCCGGGGCCGAGACCGCGCCCAGACCGGGCCCAGACCGGGGCCAGAACCGATGCCGGAGGGCCGGCCGGCCCGACCCGCCTCCACCGCCAAGATGCCGGAAAAGGTTAACGCCACTGCCGAGTCGCGCCCTGCCACGCCCCGCCGCCACTCGGCCGACGGGCTGCGGCAACCCGGGTTTCCCGTGTCTGGCGAAACCGTCGGGAAAGCGGCAAATCCACCATGATCCCCTTGAAAATCATTATGCTTTTTCCCATTTGACCAGACGAAGGCAGGCTTGGAAAAACGGCAAAATCCACCCGCATTACGTGATTGTCGCAGGATGAGGTTTCGCGCTTGCAAAACGAGGAACGGCCGCTAGTATCACGCGGGTTCGCGGTACCCCGCAGGACGCCGCTGTACCCAATGTTCCTGGCTTCCGTGACAAGCCTTCCCGTTCGCCGCCGCGCCGATCCGGCGCTGCCGGACAGGGTGGGATTGTCGCCCGTGACAGCCCCCCCGGTACGCCGCCCCTGGCGGACCTGCCGTGTGATATAGATTGCAGACCGATGTTGAACGCCAACCAATTCTCGCAGCTCGATCTCGTAGAACCCATTCAGCGCGCGTTGACCGCTGAAAAGCATGTTGCGCCGACGCCGATCCAGGCCAAGGCCATCCCGCATCTTCTGCAGGGCCGCGATCTGTTGGGCCAGGCCGAAGCCGGCGCCGGCAAGACCGTCGCCTTCACCCTGCCGATCCTGCAGCATCTGTCGATCGACCGGCATCCGGCCGGCGCGCGCAAAGCGCGCGCGCTGATCCTGACCACCTCGCGTGAGCGGGTGCAGCATATCCAGGAAAGTTTCCGCGCCTATGGCCGCTTCGTGCGCCTGAGCCAGGCCACTGTTTACGAAGGCCCCGGCAAGGCGGCGCAGGCGCAGTCCCTGTCGCGCGGCATCGACATTCTGATCGGCACTCCGGGTCGCGTCGTGGAACTGATCAATGCCGGCCAGCTCGAGCTGAACAAGCTCGAGATCATGGTGCTGGACGAAACCGACCGCATGCTGGAGCTGGGCGTGACCAACGAGCTGCGCGCCATCTTCGAGGCCGCGCCGACCGAGCGCCAGACCATCGTGTTCGCCACCACGCTGCCGGCCGAGATCAAGCAGCTGGCCGACAACCTGCTGACCGACCCGGTCACCGTGCTGGCCAACCCGCCGGCGCCGCGCCTGATCACCACCGCCCAGTCGGCCCGCATCCGCGACACCGAGGCCCGCCGCCGGGTGCGCGACCTGCTGCCCGAGCGTATCGGCGGCCGGCGCTAACCACCTAAGGTTATCAAAACTCAACGCTTTTCCAGGCGCCCGCCTTTTAGCGGGCGCTTGCCTGTGGGGCTGGTCTGCGCCAGATTCACCAGGCTTCGCCGTGGGCGGATGCCCGGCAACGAAATCTCAACCACGCCGCTGATACAGATGTGGGAATCGGCTGAATGCGGGTATGGCTTTGGTGGTGAAGGAGAATACCGAGCAATCCTCTGACCTGAGCTGGCGCGACAAGCTGCGCGCCTGGTGGCATGGCGATGATTACGTCATCCATCATGAGGGCGAGGAACATGCGGTCGCGGCGGAGCCCGAGGCCGCGCCGGTGGAGGAATTGCCGCGCGAAATACCGAGCATCGCGAGCTGGACGCCGCGGCGGCGCCAGATCGTGCAGAAACTGTTTGGCGAAGGCTTCAACCAGCCCGGCGGCGAAGAGCTGATGAAACCGCTGATCTCGCCGCTGGGCCTCAACCCCAACCTCTCGATCACCGAACTGGGCTGCGGCATGGGCGGCATGAGCCGCATGATGGCGCGCGAGAATCTGTGGATCGATGCCTACGAGCCCGATCGCGACCTGGCCGACAGCGCCATCGACCTGGCCAAGCACCAGGGCGTGAAGCAGCGCATCAACATCAAGACCACCCCGCTGGACGAGATCCAGTTCAAGCGCAAGAGCGTTGACGTGGTGGTGTCGAAGGACGGGCTGATGCCGGTGCAGGACAAGCGCCTGCTGCTGGCCAAGATCCGCGCCGCCATGAAGCCGGGCGGCCAGTTGATGTTCACCGATTTCCTGCTCACGGGCTCGACCGAAAGCCGTGTCTACGAGGTCTGGTGGGACCGCGAGCCGGTGAAGCCGCATCTGCTGACGCCCGAAGGCCTGCAGGCCGAGCTGGAAAGCCTGAACTTCGTCATCTGCTATATCGAGGACGTCACCGAGGAACTGAAAGCCGCGGTGCTGGATGCGTTTGCCAAATACGCCGAGGAAGTGAAGCTCAAGGGCCGCAATGTCGACGAGAACGAGCGCGAATGGGCGATTTCGGAAGGCGAGCACTGGGCGATCCGCCTCAGCGCCATGGATGCCCATGTGATCCGGCTCTACCGCATCTATTGCCGCGTGGTGGATTGAGGCCCAGCCCAATCGGCCACAACGAAAGCCCGCGTCATATCCGGGCAAACAAAAAGGGCCGCAGTCATGCGGCCCTTTTTCATTGCGCGATGGAAACGCGGATCAGTGCAGCCTGGCCTTGACCTCGCCGATGGCGCGGTCGATCTGGGCGGCGGCGGCGGGACCCTGCAGCGACTGGCCGAGCACCTGACCGGCGGCGGCGATCGCCACCTCGACCGCGGTGGCGCGGACTTCCTGCAACGCCTGCTTCTCGGCCTGGGCGATCTTGTCCTCGGCCTGCTTGCGGCGACGCTCCAGGCTGGCCTTCAGATCGGCCTCGGCCTCGCGGACCAGGGTTTTCGCCTCGGCCTCGGCGGCCGCGACGATCTCCTCGGCTTCCTTCATGGCATTGCGCTGCTTGCGCTGATACTCGGCGAAGAGCTGCTGCGCCTCCTGGTGCAGCCGCTCCGCCTCGTCGAGATCCCGCTTGATCTTCGCGGCGCGCTCGTCGAGCTGGCCCAGCACCTTGCCCGGCACCTTCAGATAGAAGATCAGGGCAAAGAACAGGACGAAGGCGACCAGCACCCAGAATGTCGGATCTTGGAACATGGGGTTCTCCGATCCTTCAGTTCTGCTTGGCCATGGCCTGGGCCACCGCGGCATTCACCGCATCGGTGGCCGGCGCCGCGCCGCTCAGGCGCGCCACCACGTCGGAGGCGGCATCGGCGGCGACCGAGGTCAGCGAGGCAAGCGCCTGCTGCTTGGCCGCCAGGATGCGGGCTTCCGCCGTCCTGGTCTGCTCGGCGATTTCGGCATCGACCCTGGCGCGCAGGGCTGCCGCATCGGCCGAAAGCCGGGTGCGGGTTTCGCCGGCAATACCCTGGGCCCTGGCGCGAGCCTGGGCCAGGGCCTGTTCGTAGTCGGCGATGGCCTTCTCAGTCTCGCGCTTCAGCCGGGCTGCCTCTTCCAGATCGTGCTCAAGGCGCTTCTTGCGCCCGTCGACGACCTCAGCCACGCGCGGCAGAGCAACCTTCGCCATCAACACATAGAGGATGGCGAAGGTGATCAGCAGCCAGACGAGCTGCGGCAGGAAAGTGGCTGTTTCGAGCTGAGGCATTTAACTCAGACGAACAGGATCAGCAGGGCGATCAGCAGCGCGAAGATGCCGAGCGCTTCGGTCACGGCGAAGCCCAGCATCAGGTTGCCGAACAGCTTCGGGGCGGCGCCCGGGTTGCGCAGCGCGCCATTGAGGAAGTTCGCGAAAATCAGGCCCACGCCGATCGCCGCGCCGCCCATGCCGATCGCCGCAATGCCGGCACCGATCATCTTGGCAGAAGCAAGATCCATGATACTCATCCTTTCTAGGTTTGAACTGGTAGTCTGGTTGAACTGAACAAAAAACGCTTAGTGGTGCTCCATGTTGACCGCCTCGGCCAGGTAGAGGCAGGTCAGGATGGCGAACACATAGGCCTGCAGGAAGGCGATCAGGAATTCCAGCGCGGTCAGCGCGGTGACCATGATCAGCGGCAGGATGCCCGAAACCGACAGCGCGCCACCCATGCCGATCATCGAGACGACGAAGCCGGCGAACACCTTCAGCGTGGTATGGCCCGCCAGCATGTTGGCGCACAGACGCAGGCTGAGACTGATCGGGCGCGAGAGATACGAGATGATCTCGATCGGCACGATTACCGGGGCCAGCCACATCGGCACGCCGGCCGGCATGAAATGGGTGAAGAAATGGATGCCATTGCGGGCGATGGCAATCAGCGTGACGCCGAGGAACACCACCACGGCCAGCGCGAAGGTGACGATGATGTGGCTGGTGACCGTGAAGCTGTAGGGGATCATGCCCAGCATGTTGCTGAACAGGATGAACATGAACAGCGAGAAGATGAACGGGAAATACTGGCGGCCGTTGGGGCCGACATTCTCGCGCACCATGCCGGCGACGAATTCGTAGGACAGCTCGGCGAGCGACTGCAGGCGGCCCGGCACCAGGCTGCGCTGGCGCATGCCATAGACCATCAGCAAGGTGGCGCCGACAGTGGCCAGCACCATGAACAGCGAGGCGTTGGTGAAGGAGAAGGCCTGCAGCTGGCCGCTCTCGCCGCAAAGCGCGAGGCACTTGACCTTGAACTGTTCGAGCGGGCTATGGGACTCGGCCACCGTAAACCCCTTTCCTACTTTTTCTTCCCGGCTTCGTCAGCGGCCGCATCGGCCTGCTGTCGCGCCTGCATCACCAGTGCCGTGCGGATCGCCGACCACAAGGCCGCGGCGACGCCCAGCAGAATAAACCCGAGCAGACCCCAGGGCGCCGTACCGAACCAGCGGTCTATCCACCAGCCGATGAAGAGCGACACGACCACCGCGGCGACCATTTCGATCGCCAGCGACCAGGCCTTGCCGACCTGCTGCATCTGGCGGGGATCCGCCTCCGGCCGCTGGTCGGCTTCCGCCCCCCGGCGCCCCCGCACATCCGCCAGCTTCTGGTCCAGCCGCGCCAGATCGGCGTGGCTGTCATCCACCGGCGGCCGTGAGAGGCCGCTGCTATCCGGTTTGGGCGATCGGGTATCGTCAGCCATGGGCATAAGCTCCGGCCTGAGGGAATCCGCCACCCCCGGAAAGCGCCGGCACCATAGAAACCGGCTTGGTCAGCGTCAAGCCGCCCCGGGGTCGGTGATCAGTTGAGAATTACTTGCATCTGCCAAATCAAGCCCTTTGCAAACAATGGTTTTTCATGGGCTATTCGGCGCAGTCGCAATGCCGCGTTTTGCGCCCTGCCCGGCTGGGCCAGGGGTGGCCGGATACTGCGACAATCCGTCGCAGTCTGCCCGATGAGGGAGCTGATCAGGCGGCAGGCGGCAGGCCTGGCGGCAGAGCGGCGCAGGGGAAATAGGTCACGTTCGGCCCGACATGGGGCGGGTGCTGCGCCTCGGTAACCGGATTGTAGTGGTAAAGCGACAGGCCCAGCATGCCCCAGGGACGGCCATCGGGCCAGCTGAGCGGCACCACCAGACGGTCGGCCGGCTTTTCCGCCCGGCCCTGCGGGATGATCGGCCGGTGCCCGACATGCACCGCCGGCTCGGTGACGATCCGGCGGTATATCGCCAGGGCGGTGGCGGCGCTGTCCGGCGGCATGAAGTCCTGCGGCTGGCGGCCGATCATGGGCTGCCCCCAGGCCTCATGCACTTTTTCGCCAGCCAGGGTGCAGATGAAACCACCATCCTCCGCCCGGTAGCGGAACATGTAGACATGCGGCAGGCAGGATTTGATCGCCGCCGGGTCGATGGCGTCCCGCGGTGCGGTCAGGCCCTGGCGCTTTTCGGCCCAGTGGCGCAGCAGCAGGCTGAACCGCGGATCGCTGAAGATCGGCCAGGTGCCGGGAGGCGCCACCAGGCCATCCCGCTCCGCAACTGACGGCAGATCTGAATACTGCTCCATACCGGCATCATGCTAAGCGAGCCTCACGCCAGCGTCGAGCCGGAGCCATCCGCATTCACACCCGGCAAGCCGGCGGGCTTCACAACGGCGGCAAATCCGGGGGCAGATCGGCGCAGGGATGCCGCCAGGCCTGGACCAGCAGCGGGGCAGCCTGCGGCTGGTCGCGCCGGCGGTCATAGCCCAGCAGGGTCAGGCCGATGGCGCCATAGGGCGCCCCGGCATCGTCGCAGAGCGGCAGCATCAGCCGGCGGGCCAGCCGGGTGCCGGGGAGATCGCTTACCGGAGTGATGCTGGATGTGCCGTGGACGATGGCCGGGATCAGGGCGACGCGCTTCAGTCGCTCGTTGACGATGCCGCCCTGCTCCGGGCCCCAGAGCTCCATCGGCGTCTTGCCCATGATGGAAAAACCCCATGCCTCGTTCAGCTTGTCGCCGGCCAGAGAACAGACCACATGGCTGCGGTCCTCACTCAGGCGGAAAATCCACAATTCCGGCAGGCAGGGAATGATCGAGGCGGGATCGACCGCGCTGCGCGGCGGCGCCAGACGATTCCCGCGCCATTCGGCCCAGCGCCGCAAGAGCAGTTGCAGCCGGGCATCGTCTATGTCGGGCCAGTGGCCGCGGACGATGTATTCGTTAGCGGCAGCATCAAACTCAACAGTCATGTCACGCAATCGGTCAGGCGCCGCCACAGGTACGGCAATGCGGGTCGCGGCGCAGTTTCACGGTACGGACATCGCCGCGCAATGCGTCATACAGTAGCAGGCGGCCGGACAGGCTCTCGCCCAGGCCAAGCAATTCCTTGACCACCTCAAGCGCCTGCAGGCTGCCCATCACGCCGCCCAGGGCGCCGAGCACGCCGGCTTCCGAACAGGCCGGCACGCTGCCCGGCGGCGGTGGCTCGGGGAAGACGCAGCGATAGCAGGGATGCGGCTCGCCCAGATGCGCCTTGAAGGTGGAGAGCTGACCGTCGAAGCGCAGCATCGCCGCCGTGACCAGCGTTTTCCTCAGGCGGTAGCAGGTATCGTTGACCAGGAAGCGCGTGTCGAAATTGTCGCTGCCATCGGCAACGAGGTCATAGGCGCCGATCAGCGCATCGGCGCTCTCGGGCGTCAGGCGCTGGGTATGCTCGATGACGCGGACATGCGGGTTGAGCGCCGACAGGGCGACTGCGGCGCTTTCGGTCTTCTTGATGCCGAGGCGTTCGGTATTGTGCAGCACCTGGCGCTGCAGGTTGGACAGCGACACGGTATCGTCGTCGACGATGCCAATCGTGCCGACGCCCGCGGCGGCCAGATAAAGCAGCAGGGGCGAACCCAGCCCGCCGGCGCCGATCACCAGCACGCGGGAGCGCTTCAGCGCCTGCTGCCCGGCGCCGCCGATCTCGGGCAGGATGATATGGCGGGCATAACGCTCAAGCTCGTCCTTGCCGAACACGGCCACGATCTCAGAGACCGTCGAACAGGGCGGTGGAGAGATAACGCTCGGCGAAGGACGGGATGATGACGACCACCGTCTTGCCTTCCATGCCGGGCCGCGATGCGACTTCCAGTCCGGCCGCCATCGCGGCGCCCGAGGAAATGCCGGCCGGAATGCCTTCCAGTTTCGCCATGCGGCGCGAGGTCTCGAAGGCGGTCTCGTTGCCGATGGTGATCACCTCGTCGATCAGCGACGTGTCGAGATTTCCGGGGATGAAGCCGGCGCCGATACCCTGGATCTTGTGCGGGCCGGCCTTGCCGGCCGAGATCATCGGGCTGTCTTCCGGCTCGACCGCCACCATGCGCAGGGATGGCTTTTTCTTCTTCAGCACGCTGCCGATGCCGGTCAGCGTGCCGCCGGTGCCGACGCCGGAGATCACCACATCGACCTTGCCGGCGGTATCGGTCCAGATTTCCTCGGCCGTGGTGTGGCGGTGGATTTCCGGATTGGCCGGATTCTCGAATTGCTGCGGCATCACCGCGCCGGGGATCTGCTTCACCAGCTCGTCGGCGCGGGCCAGCGCGCCCTTCATGCCCATGCCGGCCGGGGTGAGGTCGAGCTCGGCGCCGAGGAACCTGAGCATCTTGCGGCGCTCCAGCGACATGCTTTCCGGCATCACCAGGATCAGGCGATAGCCCTTGGCGGCGGCGACGAAAGCCAGCGCGATGCCGGTATTGCCCGAGGTGGGCTCGACGATGGTGGCGCCGGGCCTGAGCTTGCCGGCGGCTTCCAGCGCCTCGATCATGGCGATGCCGATGCGATCCTTCACGGAACTCAGCGGATTGAAGAATTCCAGCTTGGCCAGCAGATCGGCTTTCGCTCCCGCCTCACTGGCCAGGCGGTTGATGCGCACCAGCGGCGTGGCGCCGATGGTGTCGACGATGGAGTCGTAGACCCGGCCGCGCGGCGGATTGACCGGACGGATGGTGTTGGGGCGCGCCTGCGTCATGATTCCTCCCGTTTTATCGGCATCGCTTCGATGATCCTGCGGTCAGGACGCAACGCTTCAGATGGCGAAATTATCCGCGCCTTCCAGTTCGGCGGCAAAGCCGGCGGTTTCGGCCCGGCCGCACAGGTCTTCCAGGGTGATCTTGTCGACGCGCGCCATCAGCACGGCCTGGCATTCCTCCCAGATCGGCTGCACGGTGCGGCGGCCGAGCTCGGAACCGGCGGCAAAATCATCCTCGCCATCGGCATCCAGCTCGGAGACGATGCGCACCACCTCGCCCACCGTGATGCGGCGGCGTTCGCGCGCCAGCGTATAACCGCCGCGCGGCCCGCGCACGCCTTTCAGGATGCCGTTGCGCACCAGGTGCTGCATCACCTGTTCCAGATAGCGTTGCGGCACGCCCTGTCGCGTGGCGATATCCTTGGACTGCACCGGTTCAGGCCGCGCATGAAAGGCGATATCCACCACCGCTTCCAGGGCGTGCATGGTACGCCGCGTGCACTTGAGCATTGTCGTCGTCTCCTCAGGCTGTCTTGGCCGCAGCGCCAGTACCGGGGCCAGTACCGGTGCCGGTCGAGCCGAAGCCGCCGGCGCCGCGCTGGGTCTGCGGCAATTCCGCCGCCTCGATCCACGCGATGCGGCTATATGCGGCGATCACCATCTGCGCGATGCGTTCGCCACGGTTGATGACAAAAGCCTTGTCGCCGTGGTTGATCAGCACCACGCCGACCTCGCCACGATAATCGGCATCGATGGTGCCGGGCGCGTTCAGCACGGTGATGCCGTGCTTGAGCGCCAGACCGGAGCGTGGCCGCACCTGCGCCTCGAAGCCCGGCGGCACCGCGATGCTGAGACCGGTCGGCACCAGCTTGCGCTCGCCCGGCTGCAGCGTCAGCGGCTCACTGACCGCGGCCAGCAGATCGAGGCCCGCGGCATCCGCCGTGGCATAGGCCGGCAGCGGCAGGTCGGCGCCATGGGGCAGCCGTTTCAGCGGCACATGCAAAGGTGCGGTCATGCGGACTTGTCTTTCTTCCTGCGGGAGGCACTGAAATGCTCGGCGATGCGTTCGGCCAGGCGGGCCGCCACATCCTGCTTGCTCATGGTGGGCCAGTCTTCCACCGACGCTTTGGCTTCAACAGAGTCGCCACGCACCAGATGCACGGTGTTGCGGTCACCGCCGAAGGTGCCGCTGCCTTCCGCCACGCTGTTGGCCACGATCCAGTCGCAGCCTTTCGATTGCAGCTTCTTGCGCGCATAGGCCACCACATTCTCGGTCTCGGCGGCGAAACCGACCACCAGCGCCGGCCGGCGCTTGGGATCGGTGGTGGCGATGGCGCGCAGGATATCCGGATTCTCGGCCAGCTTCAGGGTGGGCGGCAGATCGCCGCTTTTTTTCAGCTTCTGCGGCGCCTCCACGGCAACGCGCCAGTCGGCCACGGCGGCGGCGCAGACCACGGCATCGACCGGCAGGTTGAGGAAGCAATGCTCAAACATCTCGCGCGCCGATTCCACATGCACGGTCTTCACGCCGGGCGGATCGGGCAGGCTGACCGGGCCGCTGACCAGGGTGACCTCGGCGCCCTGGGCGGCCAGGGCGGCGGCGATGGCATGGCCCTGCTTGCCCGAGGAACGGTTGGCGATGTAGCGCACCGGGTCGATCGGCTCGTGCGTGGGGCCGGAGGTGACGATGATCCTGCGGCCTTTCAGGCCCTGGGCCAGCGGCTGCACGCTGGCCGGCGTGGGTGCAGGGCGGGCCGCCGAAACCAGCGTGAGATGGCGCGGCAGCGGCTTGCCGAGCTGTGCCTCGATGGCGGCGATGATTTCCAGCGGCTCGGCCATGCGGCCGGGACCGAATTCGCCGCAGGCCATCTCGCCGTCGTTGGGCCCGATGATGGCGACGCCATCCTTCCTGAGCTGCTCGATATTGCGCTGGGTGGCCGGATGCACCCACATGCGCACATTCATCGCCGGCGCGACCAGGATGGGCTTGTCGGTCGCGAGCAGCAAAGTGGTGGCCATGTCATCGGCCAGACCCTGGGCCATGCGGGCGAGGATATTGGCAGTGGCCGGCGCGACCACCAGCAAATCGGCATCGCGCGAGAGTTCGATATGGCCCATCTCGGCTTCGTCGGTCAGCGAGAAGAGATTGCTCGCGACCTTCTCGCCGCTCAGGGCGGAGACGCTCATGGGGGTGACGAAATGCTCGGCCCCGCTGGTCATCGCACAGCGCACGGCGGCGCCGCGCTCGCGCAGGCGGCGGATCAGCTCAAGCGACTTGTAGGCGGCGATGCCGCCCGAAATCACCAGCAGGATGCGTTTGCCCTTGAGCAAGGTTCCCTCGGCGGTTTTTCCCATGCGGGTCCGGGCTGCAAGCCCGCGGACCCGGTTACGCATATATCCCAGCGCAATCGGCTATATTACGCGGATATAATGTGTTTAAGGCTAATCCACCTGCAAGAAAACCACAAGCCCCGCCGGGGTTTCTCAGACGTGCTGGCCGCCGTTAATGTGGATTTCCGCCCCGTTTACATAGGATGAGGTCTGGGTGCACAGGAAATAGATCGTGCTGGCCACTTCCTCGGGTTTGCCCAGGCGATGCATGGGGATTTCCCGGCGCACGATCTCGTCGGTACCCGGCGAGAGGATCGAGGTGTCGATCTCGCCCGGGGCGATGGCGTTGACCCGCACGTTATGCGGCCCAAACTCCCAGGCCATTTCGCGGGTCAGCGCCGCCAAAGCCGCCTTGGAGGTGGCATAGGCCATGCCGGCGAAGGGATGCACGCGCGAGCCCGCAATCGAGGTGACGTTGACGATCGAACCCTGGGCCGCCTTCAGCTGCTCGAACAGGCCTTTCGCCAGCAGGGCCACCGAAAACAGGTTGACGTTATAGACATGCATCAGCGCGGCGAGGTCTGTATCCAGCACACCGAGCCGCGAACCGCCGGGCCCCTTGGGCGAGATCGCGGCATTGTTGACCAGGGCATCGAGCTTGCCATCGGGCAGCCGCTTTTTCAGATCGGCAATCGTCGCCGGCAGGGTCGAGATGTCGTTGAGGTCCATCTGCACATGGCTCTCGGCGCCGCCTTCCCAGGGGCAGTGCTCCGAAAACGGCTGCCGCGAAACGGTGAAGACGCGCCAGCCGGCAGCGGAAAAGCGCTTCACGGTGGCATGGCCGATGCCGCGACTGGCGCCGGTGAGGATGAGCGTGCGTTGACGGTCTGTCATAGTTGCAAATCTATCGCAGGCGCAGGATGGGCGCCAGCGGCGGCATGGCGCATTGTGGCGACGGTCACTCCGGCGCCGCACCACGCGCAAAAAACCGACTGATCGCCTCGATCTCGCTTTCGTCATCCCACGCAAGATCGGGCGCCAGGGCGAAACGCCCCACCAGATAGCCGAGGTTGAGCGACAGAAACAGCCGGGCCAGGCTTTGCGGCGAACTGCGACGCGTCACACGCCCCTCGTGCTGGAGGCGGGAGAAAAGGCCAGTCAGCGGCTGCCAGACGGCATCCCGCCATTGCATGGCGAACCGGTGACGTAACTGTTCGTCCCGCAGCAGCTCGACCAGCAACAGGCGCATCAGCTCGGGCGCCTGTCCGATCGCCTGCATGCGTGCGGCCAGCAGGGCTCTGTGCCAGAGCGCAAGATCATCGCCCTGCGCTTCCACCGCCTGGCGCAGGGCTTCGAGTGAGCCCGGCACAAGGTGCGGCAACACGGCTTCGTCGATCACCGCCCGCACCAGGCTGTCCTTCGAGCCGAAATGCTTGAACAGCGTACGCTCGGTGGTTCCAGCCTCGGCGGCAATCTCGCGGGTGCTGGTCTGGGCCACGCCCTGGCGGGCAAACAGCCGGATGGCCGCCCAGAGAATGTCGATATGCTTGGTGGGGCGCGGGCCTCGGGTCATGGCACAGGACCGTACCGGCTTGACGTCCCGGGATAAAGTGTATAGTGATTGCTATACACTTTATTTTCGCGAGGACCCAGTGATGTTTGCCGCTCCGGCCGGCCCGAGTCCGCTCATGGCGGGCGACGCCCCCGCCTATCCCGCACGCCATGCCCGGCCGCCCGAGCCGTTGCGGCTGCCCTGGGCTCTGAAGCCGCTCGGCTCCGCCCTCTATGGCGTCGAGCAGCGGCCCGACGGCCGGCTGTGCTACTGGATCCGGCACGACATCATCAGAGGCGTCACGCCGCGCATGCTGGTCTGGTGGTTCTCGCATCTGGAGGGCGACATCGAGATCGAGGGGCGGCGCATCAACCGCTATCGCGCCTGGCATCCCTATGACCATGTCCATGCCAGCTACGCGCGACGCCTGGCCGATGGCAGCGTCGGTCCCGGCGCAGTGATCCGGCTGCGCGAGTATCTGGGCGGCAATCCGGCCTACGAGGTCGACATCACCACCGAGATCGAGAAGCTCGACGAAGAAGGCTATATCCACAATCCGGTGCTGCATGGCATTTCCGGGCTGGCGCGCATGGAATACCGCTTCACCCGCGTCGCCGGCGGCACGCTGTATGAGAACTGCCTGCTGGTCGGCGGGCAGAGCGGCTGGCGGCGCGCCATCACACCGCTGATGCAGCGCTTCGGCTTTCCGCATGACCGCGGCATCGCGTGGCTGCGCCACAATATCGAGGAGGTTGGGCAGTTCGAGCATTTCCTGCCCGGCCTGTACCGGCAGGAAACCGGCTGCAGCGAATGAGCAAAACACCCGGCATCGCCATATTCCGGCCGCATTGAGCCTTGAAACAGGCCTGCCCGGGGCAGGCGCCGCCAGACGGCACGCCGCGCCGCCTTCCGCATCAAGGACATTGCGCAAGGAGGTTCCGATGAGCGTCGGCTATCCCATCGGCATCGAAGAAGAATATTTCCTGGCCGAGGCTGAGACCAAGAATGCGGTGGCGCGCATGCCCAAGGCGTTGATCCGGCGGGCGCGCGGCGCGTTGGGCGAGCAGGTGACGCCCGAATTGCTGCAATCGCAGATCGAGATCGCCACGCCGATCTGCCATTCCATCGACGAGGCGCGCAATCACCTGCGCCGCTATCGCCGCGCCCTGCGCGATGCCACGGCGGAATTCGACCTGGAGGTTTTCGCCGCCGGCACCCATCCGATGGCGGAATGGAACGAGCAGCAGCCGACCGATAAGCCGCGCTATCACAAGCTGGCCGATGACCTGAAATTCCTCGCCATGCGCAACATGATGTGCGGCCTGCATGTGCACGTGGAGCTGCGCGATCCGCATGTGCGGATCGACGTGATGAACCGTATCCTGCCGTTTTTGCCGGTGCTGCTGGCGCTCAGCACCTCGTCGCCATTCTGGCGCAAGCATGCCACCGGGCTGATGGGTTATCGCCTGGCCGCCTATGACGAATTGCCGCGCACCGGCATTCCGGATTTCTTCGTCAACCTGGCCGACTACAACAGCTTCATCAATACGCTGGTGTCGTCCGGCGTGATCGAGGATGCCAGCCATGTCTGGTGGGCGATCCGGCCTTCCTTGCGTTTTCCCACGCTGGAACTGCGCATCGCCGATTCCTGCACCCATCTGGAAGATACGCTGTGCATCGCCGCGATCTATCGCTGCCTGGTGCGTGCGCTGCGCCGCCTGCCCGACCTGAACGGCATCTGGCGCAACCACACGCGGCTGCTGATCGAGGAAAACCGCTGGCGCGCCCAGCGTTATGGCACCACCGCGGGCATGATTGATTTCGACGCCCGCCGCGTCGTGCCGTTTACCGATATCATCGAAGCCATGCTCGGCCTGATCGCCGAGGATGCGGCGGCGCTGGGCTGCGAAACGGAAGTGGCGCATGCCCGCGCCATCCTGGCGCGCGGCACCTCGGCGGCGCAGCAGATGGCGCTGTACCGTCGCCTGCGCGACGAGGAGGGCGCCAGCCGGATCGAGGCGCTGCGCGCGGTGGTGGGCTGGCTGGCGGAAACGACGGCGGCGGCCTAGCCGAGGGTTTGTGACCGGTTATAGTCACGACCGATGACCGAGGACGAAAACGAAGCCGCAGCCCTGCGGCTGGACAAATGGCTGTGGCTGGCGCGCTTCTGCAAGACGCGGGCGATCGGCCAGAAGATGGCCGGCAAGGGCCGCATCCGCATCAACGGCCGCGTGGTCGACAAACCCCATGCCCTGGTGCGGGTGGGCGATGTGCTGACTCTGCCGCTGCCAGCCGGGGTGAAGGTGATCCGTATCTTAAGCCTGCCATCCCGCCGCGGGCCGGCGCCGGAGGCGCAGGCGACTTATGAGACCATGCCCTGACCGGCAGTCGCGTCTGGCTGCGACATGGCAACGCAGCTGCGGAATCTGCTTGACCAATTACTGTATGTACACGAATAATTGACCGGGCTTTGGCCCTGTGCTACCCCACGCGCCGCTGCCGCCCCATATCAGGCAGCGCAACCGCAGCCAGCTTTTTCCAGGGTTCCGCCGATGACCTACGTCGTGACCGAGCAGTGCATCAAGTGCAAGTACATGGATTGCGTCGAGGTCTGTCCGGTCGACTGTTTTTATGTCGGCGAGAACATGCTGGTGATCAATCCCGACGAATGCATTGATTGCGGCGTCTGCGAGCCGGAATGCCCGGCCGAGGCGATCCTGCCCGACACCGATAACCGGGCCGAGAGCTGGGTCGAGATGAACCGCGACTACGCCGCCAAGTGGCCAAACATCACCCGCAAGGGCGAGCCACCCGCCGACGCCGACACCTGGAAGGGCGTCGCAGGCAAGTTCGAAAAGCATTTCAGCCCCAATCCGGGCGAAGGCACGAAATAACCGCCCCTTCGGGCTGAAAGCCCGGAAAAGCCGCCAATTTCCACCATAACGCGCAATGATACCCACTTGCGCGTCCGCTTCGCTGCTGTCCACCCCGTCCGGGCTGTGGTATATTATGTAACGGAACAATAACCTCACCCGGAGATCATGCTGGGTGGGTGGGACCGGCTCCTGGACTGCGGCATGCTGATCGCAGCTTCAGGTTGCGCCCGAGAGATTGGTTTCGACCAGAACGGCCTTTGCACGGGTTCCTCCGGAACCTGAAGGGTTTTGTATTTGGTTCTGACCGGTCAGCCGACACTCGGGATGCAGGGCCGGATTTGTTTGATATGAAGCGAGGGTGGCCAGTGACAAAAGCCGCGAAGAAAGCCCCTGTGACCAAGAAGACCAAAGTTCCGGCCAAAGCCGCGCCCGCGAAAGCCAAAGCGGCGGCCAAACCGGCCGCCAAGGTTGCCGCCCGGGCGGCGGCGGTGAAGAAGCCGGCCACGGTGAAGCAACCGGCGAAGGCCACAGCCAAACCGGCGGCCAAGGCGCCGCCCGCCAAGGCCCCGGCGATGAAAGCCCCGGCGGCGAAGGCGCCGGCCGCAAAGCCCCACGCCACAAAGGCAAAGCCGGCCGCCAAACCGCCGGCCAAGGCAGCGGCAAAGCCGGCTGCCAAGCCCGCCGCTGCCGCTCCGGCCAAGAAGAAGGTCGAGACAAAGCCGGCCGCCAAAGTGGTTGTCACGGCCAAAGCAACCGGCAAGGCCGCTCCGCTGCCCCCCGCCCGGCCGTCCAGGCCGATGGCGGTATCCGCCCCCCCGTCGCGGCCGCTGCCGCAGCCGGTGAAGCCCGCCACGCCCGAGCCCAAGCCGGTGCAGCAGGCGCAAAAGCCAATCCAACTGAAACCCGTGCCGGCCAAGGTCAAGGTCGATTTCAGCGCCGGCGACCATGTCGTCTATCCGACCCACGGCGTCGGCAAGATCCTGCGCATCGAGCGCCAGATGATCGCCGGGTTCGAACTCGACCTGATGGTGGTGGAATTCGAGCGCGACAAGATGACGGTGCGCGTGCCGCTGACCAAGGTGAACTCGGTCGGCATCCGCAAGCTCTCCTCGCCGCAGAAGATGCGCACCGCGCTGGATACCCTGAAGGGCCGCGCCCGCATCAAGCGCGCCATGTGGAGCCGCCGCGCCCAGGAATACGAAGCCAAGATCAATTCCGGCGATCCGGTTTCGATCGCCGAAGTGGTGCGCGACCTGCACCGCAATGCCGGCCAGCCGGACCAGAGCTATTCCGAACGCCAGATTTATGAATCGGCGCTCGACCGCCTGGTGCGGGAACTGGCGGCGGTGGAGCGGATCGACGAGGATTCGGCGACCAAGAAGCTGGAAAAGATTCTCAAGATCGCCTGAACTTCCAGGCCGGAACGGCGTTCCGGACACGAAAGGGCGACACGGCTTTTCGCTTCGCATTCTCCAGCGGGTCCGGTAGCATCGGTTGCCGGACCCGCCTTCCATTGGCCGATTCGTTAGGGACTTGTCCGCGCTGTATCCTGCACCCGCTTCCCATGGCGCTCCTGCTTCCGGCGCCCCAGCTTCCGGCGAGTCCGCCGCCGCGACAGCCCCCGCTGTGTCATCCACCGAGGCCTTTGCCGTGCTGCGTCACAGCCGGCGCATCTGGGCGATGGCCGCCATCCATGCCGAAATTGACCGCCTGCGCGATGCGCATAACGAATTGGCCGCCCGGCTGCTGCCCGGCGACCGCATGGTCTATCTCGGCAACATGATCGGCCATGGCGCGGCCACCATCGCCACGCTCGACGAACTGCTGGCCTTCCGCCGCGACTTCCTCTGCCTGCCCGGCGCCGAGCCGGACGACATCGTCTATCTGCGCGGCGCCCAGGAAGAGATGTGGCGCAAGCTGCTGCAGATCCAGTTCGCGCCCGGCCCGGGCGAAGTGTTCGACTGGATGCTGCGCCACGGCCTGGAGCCGATCCTGCGCGGCTACGGCATGGAGCCGGCCCAGGTGCGCGGCATCCTGCGCGAGGGCGCGCTGGGCATCAGTCGCTGGACCAACAGCCTGCGCGCCGCGATCCGCAAGCATCCCGGCCATGACGACCTGTTTGGCTGCTTCCGCCGCGCCGCCTATTCCGAGGGTGGTGAATTGCTGTTCGTGCATGCCGGCATCGATCCGGCCGCGCCATTGGCCAAGCAGTCCGACCACCTTTGGTGGGGTTCGCCGGCTTTCCGCAACCTGGATCAGCCTTACGCCGGCTTCCGGCGGGTGATCAGCGGCGGCAATCCGCGCGGCGAAGGCACCCATCTGGATGCCTTCACCTGCTGCATCGATGGCGGCGCGGGTTTCGGCGGACCGCTCAACGTGGCCTGCTTCTCCCTCGACGGCGCTATCGTCGAGAGTTTTGCCATCTGACATCTTCTCGTTCACACGGCGCATCCACCGCTGGCTGAGTCGACGACAACTTGCTATGCCTTGGGCATGAGCGAACGCGGCGTGCTGGAATCTCTTGTCGAGGCCCTGCTGAGCGATCAGCGCGATACGCTGGCCGAATATTTCACCGCGCGCGGCGCGCGGCTGGAAGCGCTGGAATGGTCGCCGGACAGCACGGTCAGCGATACGCAGCAGATCAGCTTCCTGATCGAGTACTGGAAAAACCTGTGCGGCGACGCCGACCTGCCGGCCGCCGATCGCGTATCGCCGTTCGATCTCAGGCCGGCGCTGGGCCATATCGTGCTGATCGACATGGTCGATGACGGCTGGGACGGGCAATTCCGGCTCTATGGCACCAAGGTGGCCGAGACCTATGGCCGCGACATGACCGGCCGCCGTGTTTCCGACATCGATGGCGGCAACTACATCTCGGTGTTCTTCCGCGCGCTGTATCGCGCGGCCTGCCTGCGCCGCGCCGCGCTGTATACGCTGCACGTGCCGCCGCCGCATGTGGCCGTGGAATCCTGGCAGCGTATCATGCTACCGCTGAGTGACCCGGATGGGCGCGTGGCCCGCTTCCTCGTCAGCAATATCGCCGGCGCCTGGCGGCCACCGGGTGCCGTCACCCGGCCCAACAGCCTGCCATCGGCCATGTTCACGAGAGCGTGACAGGCCACACGCAAGCGTGAGGTGATCCAGGCCCGGCCGGGGGGCGTAGAATTGGCAGACCAGCGAGGCTGCCATGACCCCAGAGCGGACTGCTTCTGCGCGGACTGTATCTTCTTCCGAAGCCAGCGACCGCGCCTTCGTGCGCCGCGCCATGCGTCTGCCGCTGCTGTCGCCCGAAGAGGAAGTCGCCCTGGCGAAGGCCTGGCGCGAAACCCAGAACCAGACTGCCCTGCACAAGCTGGTGGCGCCGCATATGCGGCTGGTGATTTCCACCGCCGTGCGCTTCCGCCATTACGGCCTGCCACTGAACGACCTGATCCAGGAAGGCAATCTCGGCCTGATGCAGGCCGCCGCCCGCTTCGAGCCGGAACGCGAGGTGCGCTTTGCCACCTATGCCGCCTGGTGGATCCGCGCCGCGATCCAGGATTTTGTGCTGCGCAACTGGTCGATCGTGCGCACCGGCACGACGGCGGCGCATAAGTCGCTGTTCTTCAACCTGCGCCGCCTGCGCGCCAGGATCGAGCGCGGCGGCCGCGACGTGCTCACCGTCGAAGGCCGGCGCCAGCTCGCCAGGCAGCTCAATGTCAGCGAGCATGACGTGGTGCATATGGAAAGCCGCCTGGCCGCCGGCGACCGTTCGCTGAATGCCGTGATCGGCGAGGATGGCGAGACCGACTGGCAGGACCTGCTGGTCGACGACCGCCCCAATCCGGAAGACGTGACCATCACCCAGCGCGATGCCCGCCTGAAACGCCGCTGGCTCGGCGAGGCGGTCGCGGCTTTGCCCGAGCGCGAACGCATGATCGTGCAGGCGCGGTTCTACAGCGAGGGCAACGTGACGCTGGAGCGGCTGGGCATCAAACTCGGCATTTCCAAGGAACGTGTGCGCCAGCTGGAGCACCAGGCGCTGAAACGCCTGCGCCGCCATCTGGGCGAGGTGTCCGGGCTGCAGCCAAGCCAGGCGTGAGCAGGATTGCGTGCGATCGAAATGGGGTCCCGGCTCGCGCGATGCAAATGCATCGCTTGGCCGGGATGACGGCTGAAAGAAGATCGTCATCCCGGGCGAACGTCGGCGAGACCGGGTATCCCATTATTCACTCGACCAGTTTCACCCGTTCGCCCGGCTTGAGCTGCTCGCCTTCGCGCAGACCGTTAAGCACGCGGAACTGCTCCAGCTTCAGGCGGCTGAATGGCAGGGTCTCGGCGAGTTTCTCCGCCGTGTCGCCCGGCTGCACCTTCACCACCTTCAGGCGCAGCGGCCGCACCGCCTTCGCCTCGGCCTCGGAGAGGAATTTCAGCGAGTTGACGCTGCGGATCATGGCCGGCTCGATTTTACTCAACCCCCCGGCCGGCGCGATGATGACGAAGCGCAGGATCGCATCGGTGGGAAAGCCGACGGCGATGAAGCGGACATCGGCGTTGCCGCCGCTTTTCATCTGGATGCGCGCCGAACCGGTGGCGGCCGGCATGCCATTGACCTTGATCTCCTCGGCATTCCTCAAACCCAGCTTGGGCACCCAGATGCGGGTGAGATAATCGAGCGCGCTGCGCGATGCCTGCACCTTACGCTTGTCGCCCTCGACATCGAACTGCAGCTTGCCGCCCGGGCCGCTGGCGATCACCGCATCGCTGGTGTTGGAAATACGCCAGTCCTCGGGCACCGAAAAGCTCAGGCGCAGATCTGGATGGGTGAAGGTGCTGCCGCGCACCACGCCTTCCTTCGGATCATCGCCATAGATCATGCCGTTGATGCGGTCGAGATAATCGTCGCGGCGATAGACCGGGCTGGCCGGCTGTTCCTGTGCCGCCGCCATCGCCTCGCGCACGCGCTGTGGCCCGCCGGGATGGGTGGCGAACAGGTCGTTCAGGCGATCGCGGCCGGCCTGGCCGGCCATCTTGGTCGCCAGGTCGCTGTAGTCGCTCAACGATTGCAGGAAAGCGGCCTGGGCATCGGGCGCATAGCCGACGCGCGCCAGCAGCTTGATGCCGATGGTGTCGGCCTCCAGCTCGTTTTCGCGGCTGAAGGCGGCCAGATAGGCGCCGCCACCGATCTGGCCAATCTGGCCGATCAGATCGCCTGCGCCGGAGCCAAGGAAGATCGAGCCAAGGATCGAGGCGCCGGCCACGCCGAGATTGGTGAAGACCGACTTGTCGTAACGCTTTTCCGAATGCTGGGCGATGACATGGCCGATCTCGTGGCCCAGCACGCCGGCCGCCTCGGCCTCGTTGTTGGCGATCGCCAGCGTACCGCGCGTGATGTAGACATAGCCGCCCGGCAGGGCGAAGGCATTGACCACCGGCGAATTCAGCACGGTGAAGGTGAAGTTGCCGGCCGGCTGGCCCGACTGGCCGGCGATCCGCCCGGCAATACCGGCGACATAGGCGCCGATCTCCGGATCGTCATAGGGCCCGCCGAATTCCTTCAGGATTTTCGGATGCTCCTGCGCGCCCAGCCGCTTGGCGTCATCGGGCGACATGAAAATCTGCGCCCGCGCCTGTTCCGGCGCCGCCATGGGCAGCGCGAGGCCGCAGGCCAGCAGCGCGACGACGACAAGATGGCGCAGCATGGCTTCAGCGCCCCTTGAACATGGCGGCGCGCTTCTCGACGAAGCTGGCGACGCCTTCCTTCACATCCTCGCTGGCCATCAGGCGCTGCTGCGTGGGATGGAAATCGGCCACGGCGGCGGCCGGGCCGTCCTCCGCGGCAAGGCGGGCGTTGCGCAGCGTGGCGCTGACTGCCAGGGGTCCCTGGGCGGCGATCCTGCGCGCCATGCGCAGCGCCTCATTGAACTGGCCGCCCGGCTCGGTGACCTCCTGCACGAAACCAAGCCTGAGCGCGGTGGCAACGTCGAATTCGTCGCCGGTGAGCAGGTAGCGCATGGCATTGCCCCAGCCGGCGCGCTCGACCATGCGGATGGTGGCGCCGCCGGTGGCCATGATGCCGCGCTTGACTTCGAGCTGGCTGAAGCGGCAGTCGCTGGCAGCCACCACGATGTCGGCAGCCAGCATCAGCTCGATGCCGATCGTGTAGGTGATGCCCTGCACGGCGGCCACCACCGGCTTGGTGCGGAAGGGCGGCACATTGTTGCAGGGATCGATCTGGCCCGGCTCGACCAGCAGGTTTCTGTCGCCCATCAGCGGGGCGACCTTGGGCAGGTCAAGGCCGGCGGTGAAATGCGGGCCTTCGGCATACAGCACGGCGACGCGCGCCGCCGCATCGGCTTCGAAGGCGGTATAGGCGGCCGCCAGCTCACGCAGCATCTTGGGCGTGAAGCCATTCAGCTTGGCCGGCCGGTTCAGGCCGATCAGGAAGACCTCGCCATCGCGGCGGGTGAGGATCTCGCCATCGGGATGAGCCTGATACGTCTTCTGCTGATTCTGGGGCGCCGCGCTCATATCGTTCCTCCACAACACTTCGAACCGACTTTTCCACAGCGAGGCCGATGCGGGCAAGACGGCCGCCGGCATGACGGGATATAATGCGGCTTCGTGGCGGCAGCAGGGCGCCAAGGGGTGCCGAGGGGACCGGAATGCCGGATTTCACGCTGGAACGTAAACTGGCCGGGCTGCATGACGGGCCGGTCTGCGGCGTCGACGAGGCCGGCCGCGGGCCGCTGGCCGGTCCGGTGGTTGCCGCCGCGGTGATTCTCGACCTGCGACGCGGTCGGCGCGGCGTCCTGGCCGGGATCGACGATTCCAAGAAACTGAGCGAGGACAGGCGCGCGACGCTGTTCGCCGCGCTGCGCCAGCAGGCGCTGCAGGGCCATGCTGCGATCGGCATCGGTGCCGCCAGCGTGGCCGAAATCACCCGGCTCAACATCTTCCATGCCACCATGCTGGCGATGTGCCGCGCCGTGACGGCTTTGGGCGTGACGCCGGCGCATGCGCTGATCGACGGCAAGCATTGCCCGAAACAGCTCGGCTGCCCTGCCACCGCCGTGGTCGGCGGCGACGGCCTGAGCCTGTCCATCGCCGCCGCCTCCATCGTCGCCAAGGTGGTGCGCGACCGCGCGATGGAGAAACTGCACCGCCGTTATCCGGCCTATGGCTGGGACCGCAACAAGGGTTACGGCACGGAGGCCCATCAAAGCGGGCTGAAGCTGGCGGGGATTTCGCCGCACCACCGACTAGGTTTTGCGCCTGTACAGCAGCAGATGACTCTAGATATAGAATTAACCAATTAATAAGCTAAAGAATCTAATGACTTGCGGGTCGTTTTAGGGGGATGATCCGCAGATGGCTCCGACAATCACCGACCAGGCCCGCAGGGCACACCGCAAGGGCCATCTCAGTCTGGTCAAGACGAGCCCGGATGCGGGACGCCGCACCACCCGCGCCAAGCCGCTGGTGGCCAAACCGGCCAAGGCGGAAATCGCCCAGGCCCTGCCGCATCCCGACCTGCCGCTGGACAAGATCCTGATCGGCGAATGCATCGCCAGGATGAACAGCCTGCCGGCCGAGAGCATCGACTGCATCTTCGCCGACCCGCCCTACAACCTGCAGCTTTCCGGCGAACTGCGCCGCCCGAATGACAGCGTGGTCGATGCCGTCGACGACGACTGGGACAAGTTCGACTCCTTCTCGGATTACGATGCCTTCTCGAAAGCCTGGCTGCAGGCGGCGCAACGCCTGCTGAAGCCGAACGGCACGATCTGGGTGATCGGCAGCTACCACAACATTTTCCGCCTCGGCGCCCAGTTGCAGGATCTGGGATTCTGGATGCTGAACGACGTGGTGTGGCGCAAGACCAACCCGATGCCGAATTTCCGCGGCAAGCGTTTCACCAATGCCCATGAAACGCTGATCTGGTGTTCGAAAGACCAGGCGGCGCGCGGCTATACCTTCAACTACGACGCCATGAAGGCGCTGAACGACGATCTACAGATGCGCTCGGACTGGCTGATTCCGATCTGCTCGGGCAACGAGCGGCTGCGCGGCGAGGATGGCGCCAAGGCGCATCCGACGCAGAAGCCGGAAGCCCTGCTGCATCGCGTGATCATCGCTTCGACCAAGCCGGGCGACGTGATCCTGGATCCCTTCTTCGGCTCTGGCACTACCGGCGCCGTGGCCAAGCGGCTGGGCCGGCATTACATCGGCATCGAGCGCGAACAGCGTTATGCCAGGGCAGCCGAACGCCGCATCGCCACGGTGCAGCCCTCGTCGCCCGACGACGTGGAAGTGACGCGCTCGAAGAAAGACGAGCCCCGCGTGCCGTTCGGCTGGGTGGTGGAGCGCGGCCTGCTGGCGCCCGGCACCGTGCTGGTCGATCCCTCACGCCGCTTCTCGGCCAAGGTGCGTGCTGATGGTAGCCTGATCACCGGTGATGCAGTCGGCTCGATCCACAAGATCGGAGCCCATGTGATGGGAGCCACGGCCTGCAACGGCTGGGTGTTCTGGCACATGCAGGTGGAAGGCAAGCTGGTGCCGATCGACATCCTGCGCCAGAAACTGCGTGCCGAGCTGGCCTGACGAATTGGCCTGACAAGCTGGTCTGAATGGGGCCACGGCCTGGTTTTCCACAGCAAAGCCGTGCTCTCCACTCATCCGTGCTGGCCTCCGCGCCGACACGGATGCTAACGTCCGCCGGCCTGGAACGGGGGACCACAGCTTGGACGATCAGCCCGGCATTTCGCCGGCCCTGCTGCAACGCCTAATCGACGATGACGAGTCGCTGCTCGACCGGCACGACCCGAAGGTCGAGGCCTTGCTGATCGAGCGGCTGTACCAGAACAGTTTCGCCACGCGCTATCTGCCGATCCCGATGCTGTTCGGCGCCTTCGTCATGTACAAGGATTTCCTGACCTGGTGGCATATCGCCGGGCTGACGCTGCTCTATGCCGCCGGCACTGTCTATCTGGATTACCAGCGCGACCGTTATGCCAATGCGTCGCCCCTGATCGGCGGCAACGGCGGCGACTGGGGCCTGCGCTTCACTTTCGGCTCGGCCATCACCGGCACCGCCTGGGGCCTGCTCGGCTGGTTCTGCTATCCGCCCGGCGATTATGCCCTGCAGGCCGTGCTCGGCGTTGCCTGGGCCGGCCTGCTGATCAGCGCGATGAGTACCCGCGCCGTGCATCTGCCCGCCTTCTATGCCTTCATGATCACGATGTCGGCGCCGCCCTATGCGCGCGCCCTGCTGGAAGCCGAACCAAGCGCCATCTACATGTCGTTCTTCGGCATCATCCTGATCTTGTCCTTGAGCTTCGTGGCGCAGATGAACAACCGGCGCGAACGCTTTGCCATCGCGCTGCGTTTACGCAATGCCAGGCTGATCAGCGACCTGGACCGCGCCCGCGCCGTGGCCGAAAGCAGTCATGCCGAGCTCGATCGCGCCTATCGCAGCATGCTGGGCGAATTCACCGCGGCCCAGCGCCTGTCCGGCCATGGCAGCTGGAGCTGGCAGGCCGAGCCCGAGCGGATCGGCTGGTCGGATGAGTTCTACGGCCTGCTGGGCCTGGCGCCACAATCCTGCCCGGCGGCGCTGGCGGCCTGGCTGGAGCGCGTGCATCCCGACGACCGCGACATTGTGCGCGGCCATTACCAGCGCCTGCGCGCCGGCGCCGCGCGCGATCAGATCCGCTTCCGCCTGAATGACCGCGACCATCCCGATCACGTCCTGCAGGCGCTGGGCGAGAGCGAACGCGACGCGGATGGCCAGGTGATCCGCATTCACGGCATCCTGCAGCCGGCACAAGACTAGCGCTCAGTCGAGGGCGAAGACCTTCAGCCGCACGAGGTCGGGCCGGCGCTCGCCAAGGCCGACTGCCAGCTTGTGCACCAGCCATTGCAGAGCGGGATCGGCAGTTTCGAAGCGCATCGCCGTCCGCATGTAATAGGCAGCGGGGTCGACGGTTTCGCCGGCGGCCAGCCGGGCCATCACCTCGGCCGGACCGCTGCGCAGGCCGCGGCTCCACACCTCGATCCGTGCGCCGCCACTGGTCTGCAGCATGTAGCGCGCATCCAGATCGGCCAGGCCATCGGGACGCAGCACCTGCCAGTCGGCGCCGCCGGCCAGCACGCGACCTTCCAGCCGGCCGCTGAAGCGGCCACCGGTGATCGGCACGCAGCGGCGTTCGCCGGTTCCCGCGCGGCCAGCGCTCTGCGGCGCGGCGACCTCGACATCCAGTTCGAGCAAAGGCGTCAGCATGGTTCCTCCCGTGACGGGAGGAGGCTAGGCAAATCAGGCCGACAGGTCCACCGCCCTGCCAGGCCGCGGCGTGACGGCTGCCCTGAGACCGACGAGCTCACGGTCGGCGGCGGCGAACAGCCGCCCCATCTCGGCGCGCTCTTTCGTCTGGATATCGGGATTCATGCCGGTCAGCCGCAGCCTGCGCATGATTTTCCTGAAATCCTTGAGCAGCACCGCCGCATCATCCTGCAGCGTGGCAAGGTCGTTGCCGGTGGCTGACGTCTTGTTCTGTTTGGCGGCGGCTTGTGCGGCATCGACGAGCGGCTGCGGCACGATCCTGGCCGTGACCCCGCCGCCGGCATCGGCCAGCGCCCGGCTGATGTCGCGGGCGGCATCGCGGATATCCCGGGCCACTCGGCCCGCCATCCTGGCATCGCCCATGGCGGCCGCCGAACCTGCCGCCAGTTTCAGCCCTTCCAGCCGGATTTTCGCCTGGTCCAGTTTCCACCGGGCCGCCTCCCTGGCGGCGTTCCCCTGGCTGTTTTGCAGCTGCTGCAGAATCTCGTCGAGCTTGCGCTCGGCTTCGGTTTTCGGGCGCGCCGTCTTCTGGCCGGTCAGCGCGTCGCGCGCGGCCAGCAGGGCCTTGGGGGTGCCATTCCGGGCAATCTCGGTGACCATTCTGGCCTCCTGCCTGTCGCATGGGCGCCACGCCGGCTTCTGCCGCGCGGCCGGGCCATTCTAGACCGCCATGGTTAACCCGCCACAAAAAAAAGACGGCGCATCCGGGTGGATACGCCGTTGAGTCTGGGGGGAAGGGAAAAATACGCAGCTACTCAGGCCCTTGCGGGCGGGAAAACCCGGATCAGTTCATCACCTTCCAGCTGCCATCGGGCTGGCGGCAGGCGGTGCCATAGCCCTGCTGGCTCTGGCCGCCGACCTGGATGGTCTGCTGGAATTCGCGGCAATACTCGCCGCTGCGCGTCTGGTAGGCCGGCTGCGGCACTACAGTGCCGGCGTTGCCGCTGTCGGGGTTGCGCCAGGACACCTGGCTGCCCGAGGGGGTGCTTTCGAAGGCGCGCTGGTTGGCGCGATCCATATAGGTGCGGTCGGCCTTGTCGAGCGACTTGCCGACTTCAGAGCCGAGCAGCGCACCGATCAGGGTGCCGGCGGCAACGCCGACCAGCTGGCCGGTGCCCTTGCCGAACTGCGCGCCGGCCACGGCGCCGCCGACGCCACCCAGCACGGTGCCGACATTCTGCTTCGGGCCGCTGTCATTGGCGCAGGCGGCCAGCAGGCCGAGGATGCCCAACGCGGCGACGACAGGGACAAACCGTTTGGAAGAGGCGATCATGGATGTTGGAACCCCAAAGACATGCCCATGCCGGGCACGGGATGGAATCTGCGGGCCGATTACGGCCGGATTGCGGCAAGGATTTGGTATTGTTGCGTCACTGCGCTATATCTGCGGCGCCTGCGGAATGACTATTTAAGATTGATTATCAAAGGCTTGAACCAGACATGGATGCTGTAGCCGATCCTTTTGCTCTGTTCGCCGGCTGGCTGGCCGAGGCGGAGAAGAGCGAACCCAACGACGCCAATGCCATGGCGCTGGCCACGGCCGACACCGATGGCCTGCCCAATGTGCGCATGGTGCTGCTGAAGGGTTTCGACGACCGCGGCTTTGTCTTCTACACCAACTTCGAAAGCCAGAAGGGCCGCGAGATCCTGGCCAACAAACAGGCCGCCGCCGTGCTGCACTGGAAAAGCCTGCGCCGCCAGGTGCGGCTGCGCGGACAGGTGAGCGTGGTGAGCGATGCGGAAGCCGATGCCTATTTCGCCTCGCGCCCGCGCGACAGCCGCATCGGTGCCTGGGCCTCGCAGCAGTCGCGCCCGCTGGAAGGCCGCTTCGCGCTGGAAGCCGCGGTAGCGAAATATGCCGCCAAATACGCCATCGGCGAGGTGCCGCGCCCATCCTACTGGTCAGGCTTCCGCATCGCGCCGAGTTACCTGGAATTCTGGGCCGACCGCCCCTTCCGCCTGCATGACCGGCTGGTTTACCGCCATGCGGGCGACGGCTGGACCACCGAGCGGCTGTTTCCGTGAGCGGCGTGCAGGCCTACGTTGCCGCCGACCCGGCGCTGAAGGCCCGGCTGATGCGGCGCGCCACCTACGCCTCGGTAGGGGTAGCCGCGCTGCTGATCGCGGTGAAGGTTGCGGCCTGGCTGGCCACCGACTCGGTGTCGTTGCTGGCCTCGCTGGTCGACAGCCTGCTGGATGCGCTGGCCTCGCTGGTCAACCTGCTGGCGGTGCGCCACGCGCTGACGCCCG
>NZ_JANLJJ010000047.1:47445-53138 GCF_029255545.1 Ferrovibrio sp.
GATGCGCTGGCCTCGCTGGTCAACCTGCTGGCGGTGCGCCACGCGCTGACGCCCGCCGATGACGAGCATCGTTTCGGCCATGGCAAGGCCGAGGCGCTGGCCGGCCTGGGCCAGGCCGCGCTGATCGCCGGCTCGGCCCTGTTCCTCGTGGTGGAATCGATCGACCGCCTGCTGGCGCCGCAGCCGGTGCAGCAAAGCCTGACCGGCATCGCCGTGATGCTGCTGTCCATCGCGTTGACCGGCGCGCTGGTGCTGTATCAGCGCTATGTGGTGAAGCAGACCGGCTCGCTGGCCGTCTCGGCCGACCGCCTGCATTATGTCGGCGATCTGGCCACCAACCTTGCCGTCATCGCCGCCCTGCTGCTGGCCAGCCGCGGCGATTTCGCCTGGTTCGATCCGGTCTGCGCGCTGGCCATCGCCGCGGTGATCCTGAAAAGCGCCATCGACATCGTGCGCAGCGCCCTGGATCATCTGATGGACCGCGAGATGGCCGATGCCGACCGCGAGCAGATTCTGGCCACCGTGCGCGCCCATCCCGAGGCGCGGGCCGCCCATGACCTGCGCACCCGGCAGTCCGGCAACCAGGTGTTCATCCAGCTTCATCTCGAACTCGATCCCGAGATCAGCCTGCGCGAGGCGCATCGCATCTCCGATGAGGTCGAAGCCAGCCTGCTGCTGCTGTTTCCCGGCGCCGAGGTGATCATCCACCAGGACCCGGCGGGCTATGACCAGCCGCAGGCCGATTTCGTCACGCCGGACGACCGGCCGGGCGGTTGATCCGGCCGGCAACGGACCGCTATGGTACCGCCGCCATTGCGATGTCGTTTCGGGGGAATCATGAGCTGTTCGCGTATTCTGCGCCGTGTTGCGCCAGCCATTCCGCTTGGCTTTGCCCTGGGCCTGGGTTCTGCCCTGCCGGCCGAGGCCGCTGCCGCCATCGACGGCAAGGCGCTGAACATCCTGTGGGTACTACCCTTTGCCGGCATCCTGCTGTCGATCGCGCTGATGCCGCTGTTCACCCCGCATTTCTGGCACCACCATTACGGCAAGGTCGCCGCCTTCTGGGGCCTGTGCGTGGTGGTTCCCTTCGCGCTGCAGTTCGGTTCACTACCCACCGGCCATGCGCTGCTGGAAGTGGCGTTGCATGAATACATCCCCTTCATCATCCTGCTGTTCGCCCTGTTCACCGTGGCCGGCGGCGTGCGCCTGACCGGCAACCTGCATGGCTCGCCCAGCCTGAACACCGCCATGCTGTTCATCGGCACCGTGCTGGCCAGTTGGATGGGTACTACCGGCGCCTCGATGCTGATGATCCGGCCGCTGATCCGCGCCAACGACAACCGCCGGCACAATGTTCACGTCGTCATCTTCTTCATCTTCCTGGTTTCCAACATCGGTGGCGCGCTGACCCCGCTGGGCGACCCGCCGCTGTTCCTGGGTTTCCTCAAGGGTGTCGATTTCTTCTGGACCACACAGGCCCTGTTCATGCCCACGCTGGTCGTTGTCGTGGTGCTGCTGGGCGTGTTCTACGCCATCGACAGCTATCTCTACCGCAAGGAAGGCATCGTGAAGGCCGACCCGACGCCGGACAGCCCGATCGGCATCGAAGGCGGCGTCAACCTGATCCTGCTCGGCGCCGTGATCCTCGCCGTGCTGATGTCGGGCACCTGGAAACCAGGCGTGGAGATAAGCCTGTTCGGCATCGACATCGAGCTGCAGAACCTGGCGCGCGACCTGTTGCTGCTCGTCATCGCCTTCGCCTCGCTGAAGCTGACCGAGGCGCAGACGCGCGCCGATAACGGGTTCACCTGGGGGCCGATCGCGGAAGTCGCCAAGCTGTTCGCCGGCATCTTCGTCACCATCATCCCGGCAATTGCCATCCTGCGCGCCGGCACCGATGGCGCCCTGGGTGGACTGGTCAGCCTGGCTTCGAATGCCGACGGCGCGCCGAACAACGTGATGTATTTCTGGCTGACCGGCTTGCTCTCGAGCTTCCTCGACAATGCGCCGACCTATCTGGTGTTCTTCAACATGGCGAGCGGCGATGCCGCCACGCTGATGGGGCAGATGGCCACCACATTGCTGGCGATTTCGGCCGGCGCGGTATTCATGGGCGCCAACTCCTATATCGGCAACGCACCGAACTTCATGGTGAAGGCGATTGCCGAGGAGATGAGCGTGAAGATGCCGAGCTTTTTCGGCTACATGGCGTGGAGCTGCGGCATCCTGCTGCCATGTTTCGTGCTTGTTACCCTGCTGTTCTTCATGTTCTGACCGGCACGGGTGCCGCGAAGGGTTGTCATAAGCATGTGCAATCCCCATATCGGATCGCGACACACACGACGCGAAAATAACCGAGGGGGCGCGCCGCGATGCCTGCCATTCCGACCCGCAGCAAGGCCGGGCCAGTAACTGCCGTTCTGTTCACCGCGCTCACCGTGCTCACGCCCGGCGCGCCAGCGCAGGCCGCTGGCATCGATGGCGCCAGCCTGACGCTGCTGTGGGGCCTGCCCTTCGCCGGCATCCTGCTCTCCATCGCGCTGCTGCCGCTACTGGCGCCATCCTTCTGGCATCATCATTACGGCAAGATCGCCGCCGTCTGGGGCCTGGCTTTCCTGGTGCCCTTCGCGCTGCGCGACGGCATCGGCAGCGCCATGCATGTGGTGCTGGAGGTGGCTCTGCATGAATACCTGCCTTTCACCATTCTGCTGCTGTCGCTGTTCACCATCGCCGGCGGCGTGCGCATCGTCGGCAACCTGCATGGCTCGCCCAGCCTGAATACCGGCCTGCTGGCAGCCGGCACCGTGCTGGCCAGCTGGATGGGCACCACCGGCGCCGCCATGCTGCTGATCCGGCCGCTGATCCGCGCCAACGACAACCGCCGGCACAATGTTCACGTCGTCATCTTCTTCATCTTCCTGGTGGCCAATGTCGGCGGCGCGCTGACGCCGCTGGGCGATCCGCCGCTGTTCCTCGGTTTCCTCAACGGCGTGCGCTTCTTCTGGACCATGGAGGCGATGTTCGCCCCCACCCTGCTGCTCGGCATGATCCTGCTGGCGCTGTTTTACGTGGTCGACCGCCACTACTACATCAAGGAAGGCGTCACCCGCGATCCGACGCCTGATACATCGATCCGCGTCGAGGGCGGACTGAACATCTTCCTGCTGGCTGGCGTGGTCGGCGCGGTGCTGATGTCGGGCACCTGGCAGCCGGACTGGAGCTTCGATGTCGGTGGCGTGGAGGTGAAGCCGCAGAACCTGGCGCGCGATGTCATCCTGCTCGGCCTGGCCGGCATCTCGCTGCTGATCACCACCAAAAGCACGCGAGTCGGCAACGGCTTCAACTGGGAACCGATCCTGGAGGTGGCCAAGCTGTTCGCCGGCATCTTCGTCACCATCGTGCCGGTGATCGCCATCCTGCGCGCCGGCAGCGACGGCCAGCTGCGCGACCTGATCGCGCTCGCCACCGGACCGGATGGCGGGCCGCGCGACGAGATGTATTTCTGGCTGACCGGCATGCTGTCGGCCTTCCTCGACAATGCACCGACCTATCTGGTGTTCTTCCACATGGCCGGCGGCGACGCCGCAACGCTGATGGGCCCGTTGGCCAACACCCTGCTCGCCATCTCAATGGGCGCCGTCTACATGGGGGCCCTGACCTATATCGGCAACGCGCCGAATTTCATGGTCAAGGCGATTGCCGAGCAGTCGGGCGTCCGCATGCCCAGCTTCTTCGGCTACATGCTGTGGTCGGCGCCGCTGCTGCTGATCCCGTTTGGCCTGATCACCTGGCTGTGGTTCCTCTGAGTCGTCCGGCCCGGCGTTTCACACGACTTTCATTGTCGGGTAACCCGAGTCGCGATAAACTGACATCCGATTCGGCAGGTTAGCCGGCCGAATCGGATGTCAGTTTCCGGAGGACTCCAGTCAGGAGGACCAAGCCATAGCAACCACCACGACGCGCAAACGCGCTGCCGCGACCGCCGGCTCCAAGCCCAAGGCCGCTTCCACCGCAAAGAGTTCAGCCGGCAAGAAACCTGCCGGAAAGACCAAATCAGCCGCAAAGCCGGTCCCCAAGACCAAGGCGCCAGCCAAGGGCGCGGCGAAAAAGAAGACGGTAACCAGCGCCGTCACCAAGGCCGCCAAGGCGGCATCCAAGCCGAAACCCGCGAAAAAGCCGATTGATCCGAAAAAGGCCGAAGCCCGTCGCGCCGCCATTCCGGCCGCGGTGCAGAAGCTGCACAAGCTGATCCTGAAATCGCTGGACGACGACAAGGCCGAAGACATCGTCTCGATCGAGCTGACCGGAAAATCCTCGATCGCCGATTTCCTGGTCGTTGCCTCGGGCCGGTCCTCGCGCCAGGTCGCCGCCATCGCGGAGCATCTGGTCGAGCGCATCACCCGCGAGACCGGCAAGAAGGTGCGCGCCGAGGGCAAGGCGGTAGGCGACTGGGTGCTGATCGATACCGGCGACATCGTCGTGCATATCTTCCGGCCGGAAGTGCGCAGCTTCTACAATCTGGAAAAGATGTGGGGCGCCGCCATTCCCGAGCCCGCCGCGGCCTGATGGACAGCATCGCTCCGGCCAGGAGTGTGGCCTGGCCAGAGCGATGAAAATCACCCATGAAGATCACCATTGCCTGCATCGGCCGGGCCGGGCGGGCCAAGCATGACGCGGCCCAGAGCCTGGTCGAATCCTATCGCGAGCGCCTGCCCTGGCCGGTGACCATCCGCGAGGTGGAAGACCGCAAGCAGGGCGGCAGCGCCGTCGAGCGCAAGGCGCGCGAGGCCGAATTGCTGCTGGCTGCCGTGCCGAAGGGCGCCGTGCTTGTGGCGATGGATGAGCGGGGCAAAAGCCTGTCCAGCCGGCAATTCGCCGAAACCCTGGAGAAATGGCGTGATGGCGGCGAGCAGGAGGTGGCCTTCCTGATTGGCGGCGCCGACGGGCTGGATTCCGCCGTGACGGCAAAAGCCCGGCTGACGCTCTCGCTGTCGGCCATGACTTGGCCGCATTTGCTGGCCAGGGTGATGCTGCTGGAACAGCTCTACCGGGCCTGGAGCCTGCAGGCCGGGCATCCCTACCACCGCGACTGACCGCGATTATCGGCGGAATCGATCACGGCGATGGGAAAGCCCGGCGTGACGGACCCGCCCGGTTGCGCTATGTAAGGCCTGAATTCCCACCGTTTTCCGCCAGACGCTTTGCCAGACACCATGACCGAGACCGCCGAAGCCAAAAAACCTGTCGTTTTGTGCATCCTGGACGGCTGGGGCCTGCGCGAGGACCCGACCGACAATGCGCTGGCCCAGGCGCGGCTGCCCAATTACCGCCGCCTGCTGGAAACCCGCCCGTTCGCCCGGGTCGGCACCTCGGGCCGCGATGTTGGCCTGCCCGATGGCCAGATGGGGAATTCGGAAGTCGGCCACATGAATATCGGCGCCGGCCGCATCGCCGTGCCCGATCTGGGTCGTATCGACAATGCGGTGGCCGATGGCAGCCTGGCGCAGAATCCCGCCCTCGCCGACCTGATCGCCAAGCTGAAACAGAGCGGCGGCAGCCTGCACCTGCTGGGCCTGCTGTCGGATGGCGGCGTGCATTCGCACCAGGACCACATGGCCGCGGTGGCGAAGATTTTCGCCCAGGCCGGCGTGAAGGTGTGGATCCACATGTTCGCCGACGGCCGCGATACCGCG
>NZ_JANLJJ010000048.1:0-2217 GCF_029255545.1 Ferrovibrio sp.
GGGGCAACCACAGATTTCGCTCCCGCGCCATCGCGCTGCGTGTATGATCGAGCCATGATGGTTGCGGTCGCCGCTCGAGGTCATGCTGCGGGTCTGCTGATCGTCTGCATCCTGCTGGTTGTCGTGGGCCTCCTGGCGCCAGCGGCATCCCTGCCGGCAAGGGCGCAGACGACAGCCGCGCCCGACGCTGCCCGCGTGCTGATCAGCGATGCGCCGCCTTATCGCATTGTCAGCCGGGTCGCCGGCAAACCGGTCTACAGCGGCATCTATGTCGATATCCTGCGCGCGGTTGCGGCCGAGGCCGGGCTGGCGCTGGACTTCATTGAAACGCCCTATGTACGCGGCTTTCCGATGATGCGCGGCGGCGAAGCCGACATCATGATGGGGCCGAACCGCACGCCCGAGCGCGAAAAATATCTGCTGTATCTCGATCCGCCGCTGCCGGCCGAGCCCAAGGCCTTCGTCACCCGTGCGCAGGGGCCGCGCATCACGCGGTACGAGGATCTGCGTGGCCTGCGCATCGCCACCCTGCGCGGCGCCCGCTATGCCGACCGTTTCGATGCCGATGCCACGCTGGAAAAAGTTCCGGCCGCCGATTACGACGCGGCGTTGCGCCTGCTGGGCGGCGAGCGGGTCGATGCGGTGATCATGCCCGAACAGCAGGCGCGCTGGCTGCTGCGCTGGCAGCAGCTCAACTGGCCGCTGGCGCCGTACCGGATCGAGGGCCAGCCCTCCTATCTGGTGCTGGCGCGCAGCTCGCCGCTGGTCGCCCGGGCCGCCGAGCTGGCCGCCATCCTGCGCCGCCTGCAGGAGCGCGGCGAGGTCGAGCGGATATTGCAGCTCTACAGCTAAGGCCGCGAAAATCGGCCCAAAAGATCAGCCCAAAAGATCAGCCTTGTATTCGCCACATTTAAAGCCTAGGGTCCGGCCATCGACATTTTTGGCCGGACCTTCTGGCTGCTTCGCCTTGGCTTTGCCGGGCGCATCTTCCGACTTTCTCTCCAAAAAAATCGAAAACCGGGTGCCGGCCGCAGCCTTATTGCGGCCTGCGCCCTTCATGCATCGAACCAAAGGATACTGTCATGCAAACGGGCATTGTTAAATTCTACAACGATCAAAAAGGCTTCGGTTTCATTCAGCCGGAAGATGGCAGCAAGGACGTGTTCGTCCATGCCACCGCGCTGGAGCGGGCCGGCATGAGCGCGTTGCGGGAAGGCCAGAAGGTCTCCTTCGACACCGAGCAGGACAGCCGCTCGGGCAAGGTTGCCGTACGCGCCATCCAGGCCGCTTGATCTCCGCTTGATCTTTCAGGCGATCCAGGGCGCGGCAGCCTTCGACTGTCAGAGTTGCGGCGCCTGCTGCGCGTATTCGCGCGACTGGCCCCGCTTCTCGCTCGAAGAGGATGCCGCGCTCGCGCGCATCCCGGCCCGTTTCGTCGATGACGAGGCGGGCCGGATGCGTTGCGATGGCAACCGCTGCTCGGCCCTGCAGGGCGAGGTCGGCGCGCAGACATCCTGCGGCGTCTATGCCGTGCGGCCCGAGGTCTGCCGCGCATGCCAACCGGGCGACGACGCCTGCCGCATCGCGCGGGCGCATTTCGGGCTTTAGCGGTCTTTCAGGCTTTTGAATCTGAAGGCCCCGCGGGCGTAAAAACGCCTACATATTCTTCCCGTCGTATTTCACCGGCTGCAGCGTTTCCGGATCCACGTCGTCCAGGCAGCGTACGTTGACCGCCACCATCTTGGCGCCATTCGGCGCCGTGCCGGTGGCGAAGGATTCCACGCCACAGGTCTTGCAGAACAGGTGATGGATGTTCTTCGTGTTGAACTGGTAGTCGCTCACCGCGTCCTTGCCGGCCAGCAGCTTGAAGGCATCGGCCGGCACGAAAGTCAGCAGCGTGCCCTTCCTGGAGCAGATCGAGCAGTTGCAGGTGATCACCGGCTCCAGCGCCGTGGTCACCTCATAGCGCACCGCGCCGCAATGGCAGCCGCCCTTGTGAACCGTGGCTTCCGCCATGTCGTTATCCTCCGTGTCAAAACCAGATGCCGTGCCCTGGCGGCTTGATGGCCGTCGCCCGGCGTGAAGTCAATCCGGCTGGCCCTCATGGGAGCGGGCTTGTCTGATTGGATATTTGTACTATATATGTTCTTATTTGTCAAGCATTCTATTCCTAGTCGCATGGAATCCGGCCCGGGCAGGCAGGAGTGGAAACGAACC
>NZ_JANLJJ010000048.1:2317-16112 GCF_029255545.1 Ferrovibrio sp.
GATCCCCGATACCCCCAGCTTCGTCACCCATCTGGAATGCGGCATGACCGGCGAGCGGCTGCCGGCCGACACCCTGCATAATCTCTCGCCCCAGGGCTATCCGATCCTGGTGCGATACGACCTCGAAGGCGTGAAGGCAGCGCTGACGAAAGAGAAAATCGCGGCGCGCGCGCCGAACTGGTGGCGCTATCGCGAATTGCTGCCGGTCCGTCGGACAGAGAATGTCGTGTCATTGGGCGAGGTGATGACGCCGATCCTGACCCTGCCGCGCCTGGCGCGGCAGCTTGGCGTCAGCGGCGACATCATCGTGAAGGACGAGGGCCGCCTGCCGACGGGCTCGTTCAAGGCGCGTGGCCTGGCACTGGCCGTCTGCATGGCGAAGGAGCTGGGCGTGACCAAGATGGCCATGCCCACCAACGGCAATGCCGGCGCGGCGCTGGCCGCCTATGCCAGCCGGGCCGGCATCGAGACGGTGGTGTTCTGCCCCGACGACACGCCGCAGGTGAACATGAACGAGATCGCGCTGCAGGGGGCGCGGCTCTACAAGGTCAACGGCCTGATCAACGATTGCGGCAAGCTGGTCGGCGCCGGCAAGGAGGCGGCCGGCTGGTTCGATACCTCCACGCTGAAGGAGCCCTACCGCATCGAGGGCAAGAAGACCATGGGGCTGGAACTGGCCGAGCAGCTCGGCTGGGAAATGCCGGACGCGATCTTCTATCCCACCGGCGGCGGCACCGGCCTGATCGGCATGTGGAAGGCGTTCGAGGAACTGGAGGCGATCGGCTTCATCGGATCAAAGCGCCCGAAGATGATCGCGGTGCAGGCGGCCGGCTGCGCCCCCATCGTGCGCGCGTTTGAGGGCAACGAGCGGCACGCGAAACTCTGGGAAAACGCCCATACCGTGGCGGCCGGCATCCGCGTGCCGGCGGCGATCGGCGATTTCCTGATTCTCGATGCGGTGCGCAATTCCAGCGGTTTCGCCATGGCGGTGGAAGATGGGGCGATCACCGCCGCGCTCGATGAGGTGGCGAAGCAGGAAGGTTTCCTGATGTGCCCCGAGGGTGCCGCCACTTATGCCGCTTACAGGCAGGCGCTTGAGCAGGGCCGCGTGAAAAAAAGCGACCGCGTGGTGCTGTGGAACTGCGCCGCCGGGCTGAAATACCCGATGCCTGATGGCGGCGCGCCGCTCGACCGCCATGGGCCGATCGATTACGCGAGGCTGTGACGCCATGCCGGATGCCGGGCAGACCACGGAAGCGCGCTACGACATCCTGGTCTCCACCGTGGAGCTGCGGCATCCACTGCTGCGCCGGCTGCTGGCCGACTGGCTGCATGCGGCGGCGGCGCCGGGCAGCCTGCCCGGCCATGATTTCGCCGATCCGCAGCGGCTGGATTACATGCAGGGCCAGATCGTGATCTTCGACGTGGTGCCGCAGGCAGACAACATGCCGCGCTTCCGCTACCGCTTCGTCGGCGCGCCGCTGGTGGCCCGGCGCGGCCGCGATGTCACCGGCAGCTGGATCGATGAGCATACCGATGCCGTGGTCGCGAAAATCGGGCCGCAATCCTGCGCGGCCGCCGTGCAGTCGCGCCGGCCGGTGCATGTGCGCGCCCGTCGCGAGATCGCGGGCATATCCTATCCGCTGGAGTATCTGGTGCTGCCGCTGGTGAATGCCGAAACCGGCCAGCTCGACCGCCTGGTGTCGGGCCAGATCTATCCCTCCGACGCGCCGTCGCAGCCAGCCGGGGCCTAGGCCGGCTCGCGCAGGAAATAGATCAGGTCGAGTTCCGGCGGGGCGACGCCGGCATGGCTCAGCAGGCCATGCACCTGGCCGCGATGATGGGTCTGGTGGTTGAAGGCATGCAGCAGCGGCGGGCAGAGCGGATCGGTGAAGCTCTGGCCGCGGAAATTGGTGTAGCTGAACGTGCCCTGCAGCGTCGCCTCGTCCAGCCCGTCGCAGAAGGCGATGATCTCGGCATCCTTGGCTTCGCGGGCGGCCCGCAGGCTGGCGAAGTCGTCATGCAGGATCTGGTTCAGCGCCGTGATCTGCGTCGCCGGCCGGGCCGTGAAGCGGCCGAACCAGGCGCTGTCGCCGACGAGGATGTGGTTCAGCGTGGCATGGATGCTGCCGAAGAAGCTCGGCCGCGCGGCGTGATACGCGGCCGGCGGCAGGGTGGCGCAGGCATTATACAGGCGTGCATTGGCCCAGGCGTTGTAGCGGGCCATGCGGCGGACATGCTGGAGCATCAGGCTATCGGGCATGGCCACAGCCTAAGCCCGGCGGCGGCCTGGCAAAAGCGCGGAATTGTCCTGCTGCAATTGCATAAAACTCAAACGGCCCGCCGGGTGAAGGGCGGGCCGTCTTTGGTTCAGGCGATACTGGTTCCGCTCACCATTCGGTGAGCACGGGCTCCATGCCGGCCTTGGTCAGCGCATCGGCGCGGGTCTTCTGCCAGGCCTTCATCGCCGCGGCATCGTCGGCATGGCTGGCCTTGCCATGCGCCGCCCAGGCATCGGCCAGCACCTTCTGGCGCTTGATCAGGGCGTCGTTGCTCTTGTCGTATTCCGGCTTCCAAACCTTGATTTCCTTGAAATACTTGATGGCGCCCTCATGCACCGGCACCACCCAGTCGAACACCTGGCGCTTGATGTCCCAGCCGCCATTGCCCGGCGCGGCGGCCTTGTATTCGTCGAACAGCTCGACCATCGCCTTGGTCATGGCATAGACCTGCCCGGCATCGATCTTTTCGTAGGTCATCAGCACCGGATAGGGATAGGTGGCGGCTTCCACCTTCTTGTCGGCGCTCATCTCCGGGCCTTCGGCGCCCATGAAGGGCACGAAGAACGGCGCCTTCGCCTTCAGGCGCTTCCAGCCCTCGGCATCCTTGTGCGGCACGGTCGGATAGGCGATGCCGCGCGGGCTGGAGGCCAGCTGGTAGGCCGGGCCGGAGATGGTCGAGGCAAAGGCCGCATCGACCTGATTGTTGATCAGGCCCTGCATGGCCTGGCCGAAGCCGCCGAACTCGACCTTCTGCACGTCGGCCCAGGTCAGGTTGGCGAAAGCCAGCAGCGCGGTGATGTTCTGGTTCAGCGACGGCGCGCCGATCACCCAGGCGACTCGCTTGCCCTTCAGGTCGGCCATCGTCTTCACCCCGGTATCCTTGGTGGCGATGATGGTCAGCAGCGCGTCGGAATTGTTCAGCAGCAGGGTACGCACCGGCTGCGGGCCCCAGTCCTTGGCGCCGAATTCATAGACGCCTTCCTGCGCCATGTAGGTGCCGCCCACGCCGTTGGCCGAGAAGGGCACCTTGCCTTCGCGCAGCGGCACGGTGCGCGACACGTCGTTCTTGCCGGGCAGCACGCGCAGGGTGACGCCCTGCTTGTTCTTCAGCGCGTTGCCGATGGCGACCGCCTGGTTGTAGCCGCCCGAGCCGACGTCATAGGCGGTCCAGGTCAGCTGATCGGGCAGCTTCTGCGCCCAAGCAGATGAAACGGGGGCAGACGCCGATACGGCCAATGCCGCGACGACCCCGAGCAGGGCGTGAGTGGTGTGACGCATCGTTGGTTTCCTCCTTGTTTATATCGTCTTTATACGGTGAGTGTGTCGCGGTTGGTCAGTTTGAGCAACAGGAAAGCGCCGAGAGCGAGGCCGCCGCCGATGACCGCCAGCGTGGTGTTGCTCACCGGGATGAGGTTGCCGCCCGGCGCCGCCAGCGCGATGCCACCGACGGCGAGCATGATGCGGGCAAGCAGATGCAGCGGCGTGCCAGAGAGGCGTCCGGCGCCAATCAGCCAGCCCTGGATGCTGGCCGCGATCAGGCCCACGCCGACAAAGGCGGTGACGATCACCGAAATCACTTCGGCGGGCTCGCCTTTCAGGATCAGGGCCGGATTGAGCGCGAAGAAGAACGGCACGATATAGATCACCGCGCCCAGCCGGATGGCCTGGAAACCGATCTTGAACGGCGAGGTGCGCGCCAGCGGGGCGGCGGCGAAGGTGGCCAGCGCCACGGGTGGCGTGATGAACGAGATCATGCCCCAGTACATGATGAACAGATGCACGGCCAGCGGATCGAGCCCGGCCTTCACCAGCGGCGGCGCCAGCACGATGGCGAGGAAGATATAGCAGGCGGTGACCGTCATCCCCATGCCGAAGATGAAGCTGGTAATCGCGCCCATCAGCAGCAGCACGATGGGCTTGTCGCCGGCGAGATAGACCAGGTCGTTGGCCAGCGTGCCGGCCAGTCCGGTGACCGAGAAGGCGCCGATGATGAAGCCGACGCCGGCCAGGATCGCCACCAGTTCGGCCAGGGCGCGGCCGGTGGCCATGCCCAGCTCCAGCAGGCTTTGCCAGGTCAGGCGGTGCTTGGGCAGGATCTGGTTGATCACGAGCAGCATGCCGGTGGCGATGAAGGGCGCCATCGCCTCCTGCTGCTCGCTGATCATCAGCCAGACCAGCACGGCGAAGACGGCGATGTAGAGCCAGCCGTCCTTCAGCGTCTGCCACAGCGATGGCAGCTCTTCCGCCTTGAGGCCGCGCAGGCCGAGTTTCGCCGAATAGGCGTCGATCTGCATGGCCAGGCCGAAATAGAACAGCAAAGCCGGCACGGCTGCCGCCAGCGCGATCTCGCCATAGGAAATGCCGAGGAAGCTGGCCATCACGAAGGCGGTAGAGCCCATCACCGGCGGCATCAGCACGGCGCCGGTGGAGGCCACCGCCTCGACGCCGCCGGCATAATCGGCGCGGAAGCCGGTGCGTTTCATCGCCGGAATGGTCACCACGCCCGACGAGATCACGTTCGAGATCACGCTGCCCGAGATCGAGCCCTGCAGGGCGGACGAGATCACGCCGACCTGTGCCGCGCCGCCGCGCCAGCGGCCGACCAGGGCGAAGGCGACGTCGTTGAAGAACTTGCCGCCGCCCGTGTGGTTCAGCGCGACGCCAAAGACGATGAAGCCAATCACGATCTCGCCGAAGGCGCGCATCGGGATGCCGAAGGCGCTCTCGGCCGATACGATGTGATAGGCCAGCGTGTCTTCCAGCGACTGGCCGATGCCGTTCAGCGGCGAGGGCAGCCTGTCGGCCAGCACCGGATAGAGCGAGACGATAGTGACGATGATGAAGATGGCCGTGCCGCCGGTGCGGCGCAGGGCCTCAAGGATCAGCAGCCACAATACGGCGCCGAGGATCTTGGCCATGGCGGGGGCGGAGAATTCCCAGCCCTCGCCCAGGATCAGCTCGGCCTTGAGCGCAAACCACAGCAATGCGCCGGCGCAGACCAGGCAGAGCAGGATATCGATGCCGAGCGCGATGCCGCCGCGGCGCACCGCCTGCGGGTGCCAGGGATAGGCGAGGAAAACCAGCGGCAGGGTGGCCGCGGCGAGCAGGAACAGGTAGCGGTTTTCGACCAGGGTGTAGCCGAACAGATGCAGGTTGAACTGCTGGTTCAGCACCAGGCCGATGCCGCCGAGGGTGAGCAGGACGAAGACGACGCGCAGGATGCCGCTCAAACGCCGGTAGGCCAGTTCCTCGACCATCCGCTCTTCGGGCGGCGGCGCTGCGGTGCTGTTGCTGTCAGGACGCAATTCACGCGGCGGCTGACCGGCACCCGGGGCGCCGAAACCCTGCGACATCGTTTTTCCTCCCCGTGCCGGACTCTGCCTGAACTTGGCTGGTCCGATTGTCGGACCAGCACCTTACGGAGGCTGGCGGAGAGGATCAACTCACTGATCGCTCATGTATGCAATCGAAAAAGCCGCTGCCCGGGCAAGGCATTGCGTGAAACGTGATACGGCAATGCTCTACTCAGGCAGAGGTAGCGTCATCAGGCGGTACGGTCGTCGTCGATATCACGCAGCGGAGTTGGGGCGACCCAGAAAGGCTGCGACGCCTCGAAGAGTGCCGCGCCCGGCGAGATGCCGGCATCGCGCAGGGTATACGCGTCGATCCGCGCCAGCTGCTGCCGGGCCCGGCTGCGCTGCCGCCAGGTGGCGATCAGACCGCTCAGGGCCGGCAGCACGAGCTGCCACCATGGCCGGTCGAGCCCGTTGAACACCGCCGGGTCACGCAGGCCGGACAGCCAGCGCAGCTCGGCCTTGCCCGGTGCCGGCACCAGCGGAGAGGCCAGCCAATCGGGCTGAACCCGCCGCGCCGGGGCCAGGGTCCTGGCAAAGGGACTTATAAACGAACGATCGTGCTTTTCTGAACCAGAAGGATAGTCGATAGCGCTGTGGTAGGTCATGGGAGGCTCTTTTCTTGTTGTTGGATCAGTGGGTTGCGGCTGACCGTGTGAGCAGGCCGGTAAAGGCCAGCTCGGCGCGTCGGACCGCTGAGCCGTCGCGCAACAGGCGACGGTAATAATTGAGCGTCAGGAAAATGCCCTGCAGCTCATACGCAAACTGTTTCGGGTCCAGGTCGGCACGGAAATGGCCTTCCTGGATGGCGATCTGGGCGCTGCGGATCATCATGCCCTGCCACCGGGTCTGCAGTTCCGCCAGATGGTCGCGCACCGGGCCGGGCCTGTCGTCATATTCCGCCGCCAGGGTCACGAACAGGCAGCCGCCGGGCAAATCGTCGTTGTGCAGGCTCCAGTCGAGCCAGCCATGGAACATCGCCTCGATGCGGGGCCTGCCGCGCGGCGCCTGCCGTGCCGGCTCCCAGACTCTGGCCATGAAGCGCTTGGCGCTTTCGTCCAGCAGGGCCTTTTCCAGCTCTTCCTTCGAGCCGAAATGGGCGAACAGGCCGGATTTCGACATCTTGAGCCGGTCGGCCAGCATGCCGATGGAAATCCCCTGGAACCCTTCGACGCTGGCGGCGCGGAGGGCCTCGGAGAGAATGACGGCACGTGTCTGCTGACCTTTGCTCATGCCGCTAAATTACGAACGGTCGTTCGGAAAGTCAAGATCGCATCGCGGCCGGGCTGTGATGGCGACCACAAAAGCGTGACCGCCGAACCGCGCAGGGGAATCCGGCCAGCCGCGTGTAAACCGCCACACAAGGCCAGCCGTAAACCTGGCTGATGGAGGGCCCTCATCATGACGACGCGCCGCGACCTGCTGCTGCAGGCAGCCATGTTTTCCGCCCTGCCGGGGCTGGGCTTCGCGCAGACCCGCGGCCTGTCGCTGCCGCTGGAGCCCACGCCAGCTTGCGGCGAGGCGCACGACCCCACCCCCGAGCAGACCGAAGGCCCGTATTACACGCCGCGCACGCCGCAGAAGACGGCGTTGCGCGAACCCGGCATGGCCGGCATCCCGCTGCGCATTGGCGGCCTGGTGCTCAGCCGCCGCTGCCGCCCGCTCGGCCGGGTGATGGTCGATGCCTGGCAGGCCGATGCGGCCGGGCAATACGACAATGCCGGCTATCGCCTGCGCGGCCACCAGTTCAGCGACGCCGAGGGCCGCTGGCAATTCGAGACCATCCTGCCCGGCCTCTATCCCGGCCGCACCCGGCATATCCATGTGAAGCTGCAGCCGCCGCGTGGCGACATCCTCACCACGCAGCTCTATTTCCCCAATGAGCCGGGCAATGCGCGGGACGGGATTTTCGACCGCCGCCTGCTGGTGCAGATGGGCGGCGACGACACGGCGAAAATCGCGCGCTACGATTTCGTACTCGGTATTGACTAAGCCGGTTTGACTTCGACGATGTCGTCGTCTGTCTCCGCCATTTCCGGGGCAACCGGGAGGATCGCCACAATATCATCGTCACCATCGTCGATGACTTCCGCGGCAGTATCCTGCTCAGTTGCGAGCGTCGCATCGGCGGCGACCCTTTCGTCGACAACGTCCTGCAGTGGCCGTTTCAAGATAAGCCCGGATGAATCCTGGTAGACGATCCTTGCGGCGATCAAATCCCCCGGGTTGTCGATGCGGATGATCTCCAGCGTCGGAGAGGAGGAATGTTCTTTTGTCATGAAATGATCCTTATGATATGTGATCGGGGCGACCATCGCCCCTTTCCGGAACGTTGATTTCTCGCAGCAGTTTTCAAGGTGAAAAATGGATCTGCCCACCCTGCTCACCTTCACCGTTGCCGCCTTCGCGCTGGCGGCGACGCCCGGTCCCGACATGCTGCTGGTGATGACGCGCAGCGTGGCGCAGGGCCGCGCGGCCGGCCTGATCACCTTGGCCGGCATCACGGTGGGCTGTTATTTCCATGCGCTGGTCGCGGGCTTCTCGTTGAGCGGCGTGCTGCTGGTGGCGCCGGTGATGTTCGAGATCATCCGCTGGGCCGGCGCGGCCTATCTGCTGTATCTCGCCGTGCAGGCCTTCCGCGGCGCCGGCGGGTTCCAGCCGCCCCAGCCCGGCGCGCCGGCCCTGCCGCTGATGAAGCTGTTCCGCCAGGGTCTGCTGACCAACATGCTCAATCCGAAAGTGGCGCTGTTTTTCCTGGCGCTGTTTCCGCAATTCATGCGGCCCGATCCCGATACGGCGGTGTGGCAGGCGCTGATCCTGGCCTGCGTGCTCAGCGGCGCGGGCTTCATCGTCAATGGCAGCATCGCGCTGGTCGCCGGCCGACTCGGTGAGTGGCTGAGTGCGCGACCGGCTTTCGTGCGCTGGCAGAACCGGCTGCTCGGTGGCGTGTTCGCCGCGATGGCGCTCAGGCTGGCATTCGACGCGCGGCGATAGGGCGGAAATCAGGCCTCATGGTCGCCCGCCGATGCATCGCGGCGTGGCGGCGTTAACGTTCGTCAGTTCGTTTCGACGGGTCGCATGAGGCGGTCGATCTCGCCACCGGCCTGCATCGCCTCGCAGGCGGCCGCGAAGGCGGCAACAACGGATGGCCCAGTTGCCTTTCCGAAGGCGAGATACAGCCGGCTGGTCAGGTCTGGCAGCGGCAGGAAGGCGATGGCGGCATCGCTGCGCTCGCCGAGTTCCCGCAACCGCAGCCGCAGCGATGCTGGATGCGCCGGCATGGCGTCGACGCGCCCATGGAGCAATTGCCGGGCCGCAGCATCCTCATCGGCCGTCTCGACCACCGGGATGCCGTTGCGCAGCAGATACTCCGTTTTCACATCGAGATGCACGCCGGCAATCCGCCACCGGGCCAGGTCGGCCAGCGATGCCGCCGTCACGTCCGGCCGGTCATGCCGTCGGAAGACCATCACATCGTAGTTCAGCACCGGACACACCCAGTGGAACTGGTTCTCCCGGGCCGCCGTGCGGGCGATCAGCGCGATCAGGGTGTTCGGTTCGTTTTCCGCTTCTGCCAGGGCGCGGGCCAGAGGCAATATGGCCAGCGGCGCCGGCCGGCCAACCCGTTCCGCCAGCGCCGCGATCAGGTCGGCCGTCGGTCCGGCGGCGCGACCATCCTGCACGAGCGTATAGGGCGGGAAGCGGGTCGCGACATAACCGACCTGCGGCAGGTCCGCCGCCGCCGCCACGCTGCCGAAACCGGCAACAAGGATCGCAGCGGAAAAGCCGATTGCGCAAAGCCGGCAGAGCAATGAAACAGGCATGCCACAAACTATAGGAAAACTGCTGGAACCCGGCTGATTACTTTTTCGTCATGGGCATGCGAATCATGTCCGGGCGGCTTTTACGCCATGGACTTCCGCGGTGCCATCCAGGATCGCGGCCTTGATGGTTTCCAGGCCGCGCTCGAATTCCTCGATGCGCTCACGCAGGCCACGCAGCTCTTCCAGGGCCTGCCGGCCGACCGGGCGTTCGGTCTGGCTGTATTCCAGCACCAGGCTGGCGTAACGCCCGCGCATCTTGGCCAGCGACTTCAGCATCGCCTCGATTTCGCCCGGTTCGATACGGCCCAGCGCCCAGATCATCTGGTTGCGGGTCAGCTCACGATCCTGGGCGATGATCTGCTGCACGTATTGCCGGGCATTCAGGGCGGCGGCGGCTTCAGCCGGACTGCCATCGCGCAGCGCGAGGCGCTCCCGGGCGCTCAGGCCGGCCTGGGCGAGGTCCCGGGTGGCGGGCTTGGCCTGGGTGGCTGCCTGGGCGGCCGGGGCGGGCGCGGATTTCAGCGCCGCGCGCAGCTGGGGTTCGACTTTCTCGGCCTGACGCAGGGACAGCAACGCAATCGCCATGACATGAACTCCTGGGGTCCGGACATCTGTTTCCTGCCCAGACCGGAGCAAGCCGCGTGCCATGGTTAATTTGCCGGATTCCCGGGATTCTGCTGATGGCATGGATCGCGTCCCGGCAGCTTTTGCCGGTCCGGCCATGCCGCCACGACCCAGAGGCTTAAGGCGCCAGGGGCGGCGCCTGCAGTCCGGTGGCGCGGCTGGGGAACAGCAGCTCCAGCCGCCAGTCCTGCGGCCGGCTGCGGTAAAGCGCCAAGACCTCGGCCGGCAGCAGGAACTGCGCCTCGCTGGCGATGCTGGCGCGCGGGGCCTCGCGGGCAAACGGGTTGCCCATGGGCAGGGAAATGCCGATGCCGATATCGCTGCCGCTGCTCGATCCGGCCGAGCCACCCAGGCCGATACCGGGGCGCCAGGGGGCATCATTGCTGCGTGGGCGCTGTTCGGCGCTCAGCCGCTCGGGGGTGAAGACGCGGCCATCCGGGGCGGTCAGCTCCATGGCCTCGACCGGCTCGACCGCCAGGACGCGGATGAAGACCCGGCCGCTCTGGCTGCCGAGCCAGGCGGCGACGCGCGGCGGGGGCGGCGGATCGCTGGCGCAGGCCGCCAGGCCGAGCGGCAGCAGCAGGATCAGGGCAAACAGACGGCGAAGCAGGCACATACATTTATTATAGAGGGGATGGCGGAAGGTTCCCATCGGCCGCGCCGCCGGTTTAAGCTGCGGGCCGCCCAAGAAAAACCGCAGAAAACAGACAGAGACGACAGGACAGGAACCGCCATGACCCTTGCCCCCAATGCCCGCGACAATCTTTTCGACCTGACCGGCAAGGTGGCGATCATCACCGGATCCAGCCGCGGCATCGGCCGCGCCATCGCGATCCGCATGGCCCAGCATGGCGCGAAGGTGGTGGTGACCAGCCGCAAGGCCGAGGCCTGCGAGAAGGTGGCCGAGGAAATCCGCTCGACGGGCGGCGAGGCGATCGTGGTGCCCTGCAACGTCTCGGAGAAGGCGCAACTGCAAGACCTGGTGGACGCCACCATCAAACATTGGGGCCGCATCGACATCCTGGTCTGCAACGCGGCGGTCAATCCCTTCTTCGGCCCGTCGAAGGACATTCCCGACGACGCCTTCGACAAGATCATGGACGTCAACATCAAGTCGAATCACTGGCTGTGCAACATGGCGGCCCCCGACATGGCCAAACGCCAGGACGGCGCGATCATCATCATCTCGTCGGTGGGCGGCCTGTTCGGCTCCAACACCCTGGGCGCCTATGGCATCTCCAAGGCGGCCGACATGCAGCTGGCCCGCAATCTCGCCGTGGAATGGGGGCCGCAGAATATCCGCGCCAACTGCATCGCGCCGGGCCTGATCAAGACCGACTTCGCCCGCGCCCTGTGGGAGAATCCGGAAATCTCCAAGAAGGCCACCAAGGGCTATGCGCTGAAGCGCATCGGCGATCCCGACGAGATCGCCGGCGCCGCCGTTTTCCTCGCCTCGGCCGCCGGCCGCTTCATGACCGGCCAGACCATGATCATCGATGGCGGCGGCATGGTGAACTTCCAGAGCGTGTGAGTTTCCAAAGCGTGCGAGCGCCCTAGATAGGCTATATACTCCGCCATGCAGATGCGTCCCCTCATCCCCGATCCGCGCGCGATCATCGACCGCAAGGCGCTGACGCTCCAGCTCGATGCGCTGGGCGGCGAGGGCATGCATGGCACGGCGGAGCAGCGCAAGCAGGCCCTGGTGCTGCTCAAGGCGGCGCTGAACGAAGGCCGCCGGGTGGTGCAGGCCCGCTTCCAGGCCGGCACGCCGGCTTTGCCAACGCGGCAGTCGCTGGCCCACCTGACCGACCAGATCATCCGCCTGGTGTTCGACTTCACCGTGAACCGCGTCTATCGCCTGCCCAATCCCACGGCGGCAGAAAAGCTGTCGGTGGTCGCCGTTGGCGGTTACGGCCGCGGCGAGATGGCGCCGTTTTCCGATGTCGACCTGCTGTTCCTGTTCCCCTACAAGCAGACGCCCTGGGGCGAGCAGGTCGTCGAATACATGCTCTACCTGCTGTGGGATCTGGGGCTGAAGGTCGGCCATGCCACCCGCTCGGTGGATGAATGCATCCGGCTCTCTTTAAGCGACATCACCATCCGCACCGCCATTCTTGAGCAGCGCTGGATCTGGGGCGACCAGGCGCTGGCGGCGCAACTGAAGACGCGGTTCCAAAGCGACGTGGTGGCCAAGACCGGGCCGGATTTCATCGAGAAGAAGCTGGCCGAGCGCGACGACCGCCATCGCCGCATGGGCGATTCCCGTTATGTGGTCGAGCCCAATGTGAAGGAAGGCAAGGGCGGCCTGCGCGACCTGCACACGCTGGTCTGGATCACCAAATACGTCTATGGCGTCGAGGATACCGCCGAGCTGATCGCGCGCGGCCTGCTGCATGCGGAAGAGCATCGCCGTTTCGTGCAGGCAATGGAATTCCTGTGGACCGTGCGCATCCACCTGCATTACCTGGCCAACCGGCCGGAGGAGCGGCTCACCTTCGACACGCAGACCGAGATCGCCAAGGCGCTGGGCTATGCCGATCGCCCCGGCCGCCGCGATGTCGAGCGCTTCATGAAGAAATACTACCTGATCGCCAAGGAAGTCGGCGATCTGACGCGTATTTTCTCCGCCGCGCTGGAAGAGCGCCACAAGAAGAAGAAACCGCTGGCGGCGATCCGCGCCAAGATCAAGCGGCCTAAAAAGCTGGATGGGTTCGAGGTCGAGGGCGGCCGCCTGAATGTCGGCAGCGAAACGCTGTTCGAGAAGCAGCCGGTGAAGATGCTGCGGCTGTTCCATCTGGCGCAAGAGCAGGGGCTCGACATCCACCCCGAGGCTTTGCGGCTGGTGCGGCGCAATCTGAAGCTGATCGATGCCGGGCTGCGCAACGATGCCGATGCCAACCAGCTGTTCATGGACATGCTCTGCTCGGTCAATGATCCCGAGACAACGCTGCGCCGGCTGAACGAGGCGGATGTGCTCGGCCGCTTCGTGCCGGATTTTGGCCGCGTGGTGGCACAGACCCAGCACGACATGTATCACACCTATACGGTGGACGAGCATACCATCCGCGCCATCGGCATCCTGTCCCGGATCGAAAGTGGCGCGCTGAAGGAAGACCATCCGCTGTCGGTGCATATCATCAAGGAAGTGCTGTCGCGCCGCGTGCTCTATGTCGCGGTGCTGCTGCACGACATCGCCAAGGGCCGTGGCGGCGACCATTCGGTGCTGGGCGAGAAGGTGGCCGAGAAGCTCGGGCCGCGTTTTGGCCTGACGGCCGCCGAGACCGAAACGGTCGCCTGGCTGGTGCGCTGGCACCTGCTGATGTCGGCCACGGCGTTCAAGCGCGACATCGCCGATCCGAAGACGGTGGTGGACTTCGCCCAGGCGGTGCAGAGCCCAGAACGCCTGCGCCTGCTGCTCTGCCTCACGGTCGCCGATATCCGCGCCGTCGGCCCGACGATCTGGAACGGCTGGAAGGGGCAGCTGCTGCGCGACCTGTATTACCGCGCCGAGGAGTATCTCTCCGGCGGCTTCACCGGGCGTGCGCGCAGCCAGCGCATCGCCGAAACCAAGGAGAAGCTGCGCGGCCTGCTGTCCGGCTGGCCGAAGGCCGAGATCGACAAGCTGCTCAAGCGGCATTACGAGAATTACTGGTATTCCAACGATGTCGATACCATCGTCCGCCATGCCGGGCTGATGCGCGAGGCCGATGCC
>NZ_JANLJJ010000048.1:16212-48286 GCF_029255545.1 Ferrovibrio sp.
CAACGATGTCGATACCATCGTCCGCCATGCCGGGCTGATGCGCGAGGCCGATGCCCGAGGTGCCGATTCGGATGGTCGCAGCCTGACCACCGCCTCGCGGGCCGACAAGTTTCGCGCCGTCACCGAATTCACCCTGTATGCGCCGGACCATCCGGGCCTGTTCGCGCGCGCCGCCGGCGCGATGGCGGCGGCCGGCGCCAATATCGTCGACGCAAAGATCTTCACCACCAATGACGGCATGGCGCTCGACAGCTTTTATATCCAGGACATCGAGGGCAAGGCCTTCGACAAGCCGGAGCAGCTCAGGAAGCTCAACACCGCGCTGGAGCGCGCGCTGTCTGGCGACCTCAAATTGCGCTCGGCCATCGCGCCTGAGCGGCCCGGCCTGCCGAGCCGCACCCGCGTGTTCAAGGTCGAGCCCCGCGTGCTGGTCGATAATGCGGCGTCCAACCGCTACACGGTGATCGAGGTGAATGGCCGTGACCGGCCGGGTTTCCTCTACGATGTCACGCGGGGCCTGTATGATCTGAACCTGAGCATCGGCTCGGCCCATATCGCCACCTATGGTGAGCGCGCGGTGGACGTATTCTACGTGCAGGACCTGACCGGCATGAAGCTGACCGACAAGCGCCGGCTGCAGCAGATCGAAAAGCATCTGCTGAAGAAGATTTCGCCGGTCGACGACAAGCCATCCGCCAAGGCGGCGGCGAAAGCAGCCTGACGACGGTGGCGGCCATAGCGTCATCTGCCTATACTCCCGCCGCCCCGTTTGCCTGGAAGTCAGCGTAGATGTCCCTGTTTCGCGCTATTGCCACCGTCGGCGGCCTCACCATGGTCAGCCGCATCGCCGGCTTTGTCCGCGATCTGCTAATCGCACGCTATCTCGGCGCCGGCCCGGTGGCGGATGCCTTCTTCGTCAGCCTGCGCCTGCCGAATTTCTTCCGTTCGCTGTTTGCCGAAGGCGCCTTCACGGCGGGTTTCCTGCCGCTGTTCAGCCATATCCAAGCCAAGGAGGGCCACGCCGCCGCGCAGCTGTTTGCCGAGCGCGCGCTGTCTGTCCTGCTGCTGGCCACCTTCGGTTTCACGCTGGTCGCGCAGATCGCCATGCCGGCGGTGATCATCCTGCTGGCGCCCGGTTTCGTCGATGATCCGCAGCGGTTCGACCTGTCGGTGACGCTCACCATCATCACCTTCCCCTATCTGCTGTTCGTGAGCCTCGCCTCGCTGTATGGCGCGGTGCTGAACTGCCTCGGCCGCTTCTTCGCCATGGCGGCGACGCCGGTGCTGCTCAATCTGGTGATGATCGCCGGCATGCTGCTGCTCACGCCGCATGTTCCCAATGCCGGCTACGCGCTGGCCTGGTCGGTGCTGGTCGGCGGCATCCTGCAGTTTCTCTGGCTGGCCTTGGATGCCCGGCGCAGTGGCGTCGACCTGCGGCTGCGGCGGCCGCGCCTGAACGACAAGCTGCGTCGCCTGTTCAAACTGATCCTGCCCGCAGCGCTGGGCGCCGGCGCCACCCAGGTCAACCTCGTGGTCGGGCTGATCCTCGCATCATTGCTGCCCGCCGGCGCGGTGTCGTATCTGTTCTATGCCGACCGCATCAACCAGCTCACCGTTGGCGTGGTGGGCGCGGCGATCGCCACCGCCCTGCTGCCCACCTTGTCGGCCCAGCTGGCCCGCGACGATCATGCCGGCGCGCTGGTGACGCAGAACCGCGCGCTGGAATTCGGCCTGCTGCTGGCGTTGCCCTCCTGCGCCGCCCTGCTGACGATTCCGTTCCCGATCATCTCGATCCTGTTCCAGCGCGGCGAATTCGACCTGGAAACCGCGCGGCAGACGGCGGCCACGCTGCTGGCCTACGCGGTCGGATTGCCCGGCTTCGTGATCTCGCGCACCCTGATTCCGGGCTTCCATGCACGGCAGGACACCCGCATGCCGGTCAAGCTGGCGCTGGTCAGCATAGCGGTGAATATCGGTCTCAGCCTGGCCCTGATGCCGCGGTTCGGCCATGTCGGGCTGGCGCTGGCCACGGCGCTGGCGGCCAGCGTCAACACCCTGCTGCTGCTCTACGTGCTGCGCCGGCGCGGCCACTGGCATGCCGATGCCCGGCTGAAAGGCCGCACCTGGCGCATCCTGGCTGCCTCCGTGGTGATGGCTCTGGCCCTGTTCGCGCTCGACCGTTACCTGCTGCCGGGCTGGTATGCCGGCGGCTTCAGCCTGCGGGTTGCCGCCCTGGTGGTCCTGGTCGGCGGCGGCCTGCTGGTCTTCCTGCTGGCGGCGCTGGCGCTGGGCGCCACCCGGCCGGCGGAATGGCGCACCGCCCTGCGCCGGTGATGATGGTTGCAGGGGTTGACGGCGCCACGGACCCCGGCGATAACCGCGCGCTCACGTTTTTCCCATCACCGGGGTCTTCCACCGCCCCATCCTGCAAGGGACGTCCATGGCCTTCCAACGGCGCATCTTCTCGGGCATCCAGCCCTCCGGCAATCTCCATCTCGGCAACTATCTCGGCGCGGTGCGCAACTGGGTCGCGCTGCAGAACGAGTTCGAATGCATCTTCTGCATGGTCGACATGCATGCCATCACGGTATGGCAGGACCCGGCCGAACTGACGCGCAACACGCGCGAGCTGGCGGCGGCGATGATCGCTTCCGGCATCGATCCGCAGAAGAACATCCTGTTCAACCAGTCGCAGAATCCCGATCACGCCACGCTGGCCTGGATTTTCAACTGCGTCGCCCGCATGGGCTGGATGAACCGCATGACGCAGTTCAAGGAGAAGGCCGGCAAGGACCGCGAGAATGTCTCGCTTGGCCTGTTCGCATATCCTGCGCTGATGGCCGCCGACATTCTTGCCTACAAGGCGACCCATGTGCCGGTCGGCGAGGACCAGAAGCAGCATCTGGAGCTGACCCGCGACATCGCGCAGAAGTTCAACCATGATTACGGCCGCGAGCTGTTCCCGCTGACCGAGCCGCAGATCTTCGGCACGGCGACGCGGGTGATGAGCCTGCGCGACGGCGCGAAGAAGATGTCGAAATCGGATGCCTCCGACCAGTCGCGCATCAACCTGACCGACACGGCCGATGCCATCGCCGACAAGATCAAGCGCGCCAAGACCGATCCCGAGGCCCTGCCCGACACGGTGGAAGGGCTGGAGGGCCGGCCGGAGGCGCAGAACCTGATGGGCATCTATGCCGCGCTCAGCGGCCTGACGCTGGAGCAGGCGGTGGCCGACTGCGCCGGCAAGGGATTCGCCGAGTTCAAGAAGATGCTGACCGAGGTGTCGGTCGGCGTGCTCGGGCCGATCACGGCCGAGATGCGCCGCCTGATGGCCGATCCGGGTTATGTCGACGGCATCCTGCGCCAGGGTGGCGAAAAGGCCCGCGCGCTGTCGGCGCCGATCCTGGCCGAAGTCTATGATGCGGTGGGTTTCCTGCGGCCATAAGCCGCCGGCACCTTGAAGCCTGATCGGGGCGGGCCCACATTAGCGGGGCCTGCCCTTTTCTTTTCCGGCACATCCCATGACCGATGATCCCATGACCGACAGCACTGATTCCCTTGTCTCCCGCCTGCGCGCCCGCTGGCTGACGCTGGCCGTGGTGATCGTCGCGCTGGTCTTCGGCCTGTATTACCCCATCGGCATGCTGATCGCCCACAAGATCGACGACAATCCCGATTATCAGGTCGCCAGTCCCGACCCGGCCGCAACGGCGGCCAGCAGCCGCGCGGTTGCGATGGCGGCAGGCCTGATTGATCGCGAGGTCAACCGCAATGGCTGGGTGGCCAACGATCCGTTCTTCATGCCTGGTTCGATGCTCGATAACATGCCGAACTATCAGCTCGGCATGATCCACGCGCTCGGCCGCTTCGCCTTCCAGATGGTCGACCAGATCGGCCGCACGCGCGGCTCCAGCCAGACCGACCGCGATCTGCAGGAAGCCGCCGGCCTGCTGCAATATTCCGGCACGAAATGGATTTTCGATTTCTCCACCTCGCTGCTGCCGACGGCGAAATCGGAAGACCAGTATCGCAAGGCGCGCAGCGCGCTGCTCAGCTATAATCAGCGCCTCAGCCAGGGGCAGGCGGTGTTCGAGCGGCGCGGCGACAACCTGCAGGCGACGCTGGAGCGCATTGCGCTCGATATCGGGTCGGCCTCGGCGGCGATCGACCGCCGCATCAGCGAAGGCAGCAGCCTGTGGATCGATACCGAAAGCGATGACGTGTTCTACAGCGTCAAGGGCCAGCTTTATGCCTATTACATGGTGCTGCGCGAACTGCGGCAGGATTATGCCAATGTGATCCGCGACCGTGAACTGGGCGGCACCTGGGACCAGATGCTGGCGTCTTTCGCAGCCGGCGCCGGCCTGAGGCCGCTGGTGGTCAGCAATGCCAAGCCCGACGCGGTGATCCTGCCCAATCATCTTGGTTCGATGGGCTTTTATGTCGAACGCGCGCGCACGCAGGTCTACGAAGTCGTCAATATTCTGCAGAAATGATGGCGGCGCGATACCAGGGATAACCGCCCGGGAGCAACCCCTGGGGTTAACCATTGCCTTTTTGCCATTGGCAATGGCAACCTGCGCTCCATGAGCGACAAAGACGCCGCAAAACGGACCGACGCCAAGCGTCGCAGCAAATTCCTCGTCGTGGTCGACGATACGCCGGAAGTGCGCGTGGCCGTTCGCTATGCCACCAAGCGCGCGCGCAATATCCGCTGCGGCGTGGTGATGCTGCGCGTGGTCGAGCCGATCGATTTCCAGCAATGGGCCGGCGTGGCCGAGATCATGCGTTCGGAAGCGCATGAGGCGGCCGAAGACCTGTTGCATAAGCTGGCCGAGCAGGTGAATCAGGATTCCGGCATCCTGCCGGAGCTGGTGATCCGCGAGGGCCTTGCGCGCGACGAGATTCTCAAGCTGGTCGATCAGGATCCGGCCATCCGCATGCTGGTTCTGGCCGCCGCGCCGGGCGGCGAGGGGCCCGGCCCGCTGGTGGCGGCTTTGGCCGGCCAGATGTCGGGCAATCTCGGTTTCCCGATCACAGTGATCCCCGGCAGCCTGACCGACGAGCAGATCGACCATCTGACCTGAAGCCGCCGGCCGCGTTCGCTACAGCTCGATTGTCTGGGCAGACAGCGTTGTTATGGAAACCGGATCGTTGAGATGATCGACCGGCTTGCCGAGGCTGCCATCGAGCCGGTCATACAGGGCAAAGCCGAAGATGCCGTTGATATGGCCGCGGTCGGCGGCCAGCGGCAGCAGCAGGCGCCGGAACTCCATCACCGGCCTGTCGCGCTGCAGCCAGTGCTGCACGGCGTAATGTCCGTGGCCGGTGATGACAAGGCGATAATATGCCTCGGCCCGCGCCAGTTGCTCGCCGCTGAAGAGATCGTCGAGAAAGCGCTGGCTCAGTTCGAAGCCGAGATTCTCGCGCACGGTCTGGCCGGCCAGGATAAAGCGGAAGCGGCGCCCGCCATCGATGCTTTCCAGCAGGAACAGGTTCGGCAGCAGGCGTTTGAGGTCGAGCGGATCGATATCCTCGCGCGCCGGCCAGGCATGGCCCTCGCGCCAGCGCTGCCAGCAGGACAGCACATAACTGAGCTTGGCGTCATCCACCAAGGAAGGGGGATTGGCGGTCACGTCGCAAGTCTGCACCTGCCTCGCGGGCGTGACAAATGAAGACTGCTCTGACCGTATACGGCGCTATTCGTAGCCGGCCAGGCATTCGCTGGTCAGGGCGAACAGCTCCTGGGCCTGCTGTACGCCGCGCAGGGCATGGAAGCCAACGGATTGCAGCGGGCAGTCGGTGACTTCCTGGGCAAAGGCGGCCGAGGCCAGCAACGGCCGGTCCAGAATCTTGGTCTGGCTTTCCACCCTGGCCACTTCGTTGACGGCGCGGCCGATCACGGTGAAATCCAGCCGGTCGCGGGCGCCGATATTGCCGAACACCACCTTGCCCACATGCAGGCCAATCCCCACCCGCACCGGCGGCGCGCCTTCGATGGCGCGGCCCTGGTTGAGTTCATACAGGCCGCTGAAGGCCTCGCGGGCGGCGGCCAGGGCGCGCCGGCAGGCTTCGGCCCGGCCGCCGGTCTCGTCATCGACCCGGAAGATCGCCAGCAGGCCATCGCCGATGAATTTCAGCACCTCGCCGTCATGGGCCTGGATCGGCGCCGCCATGGCATCGAAATAGCTGTCCAGCATGGCCACCACTTCCTGGGGCGGGTGGCGGTCGGAAAACGCCGTGAAGCCGCGCAGGTCGGACAGCCAGATCGCCGCCTCGACCTCATAGCCGCGGCCGCGCATGAAATTGCCCTTCAGCACCCGCTTGGCCGGGCCGCGCCCCAGATAGGTGGTCAGCAGGTCGCGGGTCATGCGCCGGCCGGCCTCCAGTTCCAGCCGCAGGGCGACCAGCGGCATCAGCTCCTCCAGATAGCTCAGCTCCTCCGGCCGGAAGCCGCCCGGCCGATCAGTGGCGAAGCTCATGAAGGAGATGTTCTGCCCCTCAACGCCACCCATGCCCGGTCCCTGGGTGAAACGCATCGGCAGCACCAGGTAGTCGGTGGCCCCCATGACCTTCAGATCGTGCAGGATGCCGAAATCCATCGGCGTATCGGCCAGATCGAGCCGGCGACGGATGGCGGCGGCGCCCTGGTGGATCACCGCAATCGGGCTGTTGAGGTATTCGGCGGTCCGCACCACGCCATGGCCGCGTTCGGTCATGGTCACGCCGGCGTCGCGCTGCCAGGTATAGCCACGCGTATAGGTCAGGGGATGCATCGAGGGCTGCCCGGTGGTGACGCGGAACAGCGGAATGCCTTCGGCGATCAGAAGGCGGCAGAATCCGTCGATCAGATCGGCCATCGGCATGATTTTACCGTCATGCTCGATCAGCCAGCGGGCGGCCGGGGTAAGAACGAGCCGCGAATCGGGCCAGCTCGGCAGACGTTCGACACCCTTCACGGCGCCGCTCATCGCTCCACAGCCTTGGGGAAAACCCGCGATTCTATCCACATCGGTTAAAAATCTTCCAAACAGAGGCCTCTAATCAGCAACAATCTTGCTTCGCCATGGTTTTGCCTTTGTCTTTAGCCTTGATATTTGCGGACCCCCCAACCAATTTCCAGTCACCTTTTACGGACCCATGATGTTTATCCAGACTGAAACCACGCCCAATCCGGCGACCCTGAAATTCCTGCCCGGCCGCGATGTGCTGCCGGCGGACTTCACTGCCGGGTCGGCTGCCTTCACCGACGCCGAAGCCGCCAAGGTTTCGCCGCTGGCGGTGCGGCTGTTTGCCGTTGATGGCGTCGAGGGGGTTTTCCTCGGCAGTGATTTCGTCACCGTGACCAAGGCCCCGGCGCAGGACTGGACCGCGCTGAAGCCGGCCCTGCTGGGCGCCATCATGGAACACTTCATGGCGGGCCTGCCGGTTATCAATGCCGGCGCCGATGGCGCTGGCGCCGATGAGCGATTCGACCCGGCCGATGGCCAGATCGTACTCCAGATCAAAGAATTGATCGACACGCGGGTGCGTCCCGCGGTTGCCCAGGATGGCGGCGATATTGTGTTCCGCGGTTTCGAGCGCGGCGTCGTTTACCTGCATATGCAGGGCTCCTGTGCCGGTTGCCCCAGTTCGACGGCAACCTTGCGCTACGGCATCGAGAACATGCTGAAGCATTACGTGCCCGAGGTTTCCGAGGTTCGGGCAGTTTAGTAGCCCTCCGGTTCCGGGTTGCGGAACCGGGCGGGTATTCACGCGTTTCCTGGTGGGGGATCGCACAAGGGCAGCGCCCGGCGCTACTGACGATGTTCTGTCGGTTGTGTCGAAGGGATCTGGCGCTGAGAACTGTGGAGGTTTGACCCATGACGGCTAATCGCGATCGGCGGTTGCTTGCCATCGGCTCTGATGTGCGTCTGATTTTTGCCGGCTTTGGCCTGCTTCTGGCCGTCGGCCTGGTTTCCGGTATCGGTGTCGGTCTGCTGTCGAGCCGTCAGCTCGCCCGCGTTCCCGACGTGCAGGTGCAGCAGGCTTCGCTGGGCGAGGGCGTGCATGAGGCCTGGGACCGTCTGCGCCAGATCGCCCAGCTTGACTGGCGCGTCGTGGTCGAGCCGCGCGCCGTGGCCGATGCGGGCAAGGCAGCCAAGAAGAGTCCTGAGACTCAGAATGACACCGCTGCGGTCAGCGCCGAGGAAGCCTCGCGCCGCATTGCCGAAGTGCGCCAGCTTTCGCCTTATCGCACGGCCCTGCGGGCGCAGACCGATCGCACGGTTGACGCCATGCTGCGCAAGTTCGAGCAGCAGGGCTTTGATCTTGCCGATCTGCGCGGTGCCAGCGGACAGTATGAAGTGCCGCGCATTTTCCTGGCCTCGCTGCCGATCGACATCGCGGATGTCAGCCTGACCGAAAAGCGCAAGCGCGCCTTCATCAAGGTGATGCTGCCGCATATCCTGCGCGAGAACGAGCGTATTGCCACCAATCGCGAGCGCGTCGCGCGCCTGCATGATCGCCTGCAGCGTGGCGCGACGCTTGCGGCGCGCGATGAAGCCTGGCTGCAGCAGACCGCCGAGCAGTATGGCCTGGACGAGGTCGACACGGCCGAGCTGCTCAACCGCATCGACGTGGTTCCTCCGGGTCTGGCGCTGGCGCAGGCGGTGGAGGAATCCGGCTGGGGCACCTCGCGTTTCGCCCTGATGGGCAACGCGGTGTTCGGCCAGTGGACCTGGAATCCGGGCAGCGGCATCGTGCCGGAAAACCGGCCCGACGGTGAGACCTACGAGGTCCAGCGCTTCAAAAGCCTGGAGCAGTCGGTTGCCGCCTATATGCGCAATCTCAACAGCAAGTCGAGCTATCGCGAATTCCGCGACAAGCGCGCCACCATGCGCGACCGCGGCGAAACGCTCGACAGTTATCAGCTGGCCGGTCAGCTGCACCGTTATTCGGTGCGCGGCGCCGATTACATCCGCACCATCCGCTCGATCATGAAATCGAACGGCCTGGAGATGTTTGACGCCTCCCGCCTGGCCGACGAATCCTCGCCGTTGTTCAGCAATATCGACTTCTTTAACAAATCCTAGGCCATCCGGCCGGTCTGGCCGTGGCGGATCGCGGTTTTCCGTGACGATCCCCCGCGCCCCCCTCCTTGCAGCGGCGTTAACCCGACCAATATACTAGGGCGTCTGATTCGGCGGCCCTGCTTGCCGCCATTGCTGTGAGGACGACCCCGATGTCTGCCACCCCGAGCGTTTTGGCCAAACCGGTCCGCTTTTCGCGTTTTTTCCTGTTTCCTGTCCTGCTGGCCGGCCTTGCCGTGGCCGGCTGCCAGAATAACGGCCAGGGACCCGAGCTGAACAAGGAGAATGTCGGCACCGTGCTGGGCGCCGTCGGCGGCGCCGTCCTCGGCGCCCAGTTCGGCAAGGGCACGGGGCAGCTGGTTGGTGTTGCCGCCGGTGCGCTCGCCGGCGCCTGGCTCGGCAACCAGATCGGTTCCTCGCTCGACAAAGCCGACAAGGCGGAAATGGAAAAGGCCAGCAACCGCGCAACCACCGCGCCGGTGGGCCAGACGATTTCCTGGCGTAATCCCGACAGCGGCAATTCCGGCACCGTGACCCCGACCCGCGAGGGGACGGCGGCGAATGGCGATTACTGCCGCGAGTTCCAGCAGACCGTGACCGTCGGCGGCAAGACCGAAAAGGCCTTCGGCACGGCCTGCCGTCAGCCGGACGGCAGCTGGAAGATCGTCAACGGGTGATCCGCACCGCCATGGCCGGGGCCAAAGCTGCGATACGCCAGGTCGCGGCGGCAGGTATCTGCGCTGCCGCGTTGCTGCTTGCGCCGCTTCCGGCCTGGGCGGGGTTTGCCGATGGCGTGAAGGCTTATGAGGCCGGTGATCATGCCGGCGCCTATGCCGCCTGGGCGCCGCTGGCCGAGCGCGGCGATGTCGCTGCGATGCGCAACCTGGGTCATCTCTATCGCTGGGGCCAGGGCGTCGAACGCGACATCCAGCAGGCGCTGCACTGGTATCGCCGCGCCGCCGAGACCGGCTTCGCGCGGGCCCAGGCCAATCTGGCGGCGATCTACCTGCAGGGCGACGAAGGTGTCGCCATCGATTACGCCGAAGCGCGCAAATGGTTCGAGGCTGCCGCGAAACAGGGCCATGCCGTCGCGCAGTACAATCTCGGGCTGATGTACGAGCTCGGCTTTGGTGTCGAGAAGAACGAGGCCATCGCACTCGGCTGGTATAACAACGCGGCCAAGGCCGGTCAGCCCGATGCGCTGGAGCGGCTGTCGCTGCTGGTGATGCGCCGTGATGGCGGTGCTGCCAAACCGGCTGTCGACGCTGCCGCCCCGAAGGCAGCCACCGGCGACGAGAAGACCGAAAGCAGCGCGGCCGACCCGATCGACGCGCCGCCCGCCGCGCCAGCCGATACGCCGGCGCAAACAGCCATTGTGCCGCCTGCAGCCCAGCCCGCGCCACCCGTTGAGGCTTCGCCCGCCGAGGTGCCATCGGCGGAGATTCCGCCCGCTGAGGCTGCGCCCACTGAGACTCCGGCGGTCACTGAAGCGGCGCCGGCCGAGGAAGACCGGCCCGGTCTTCTCAGCCGGTTCTATTCGGCTCTCCAGTCCGGCGGCGGTGTTTCCATCCCCGACCTGTTCACCAGCGGCGAAAACCGCGATGATGCCAACCGGCTGGAATCGGAAGCCAGGCCGGGCGGGGAGTCGCAGCCATGAACCGGATGCAGGGGGGCGGCCGTCATGCGTGATCCCTACGAGGTGCTGGGGGTGGCGCGCGGCATCAGCCAGGACGATCTGCGCAAGGCCTATCGCAAGCTGGCCAAGGAACTGCATCCCGACCGCAATCCCGACAACGCCAAGGCGGCCGAGCGGTTCAAGGAAGTCTCGGCGGCCTACGACATTCTTGGTGACGCGGAAAAGCGCGGCAAATACGACCGCGGCGAGATCGATGCCGCCGGCCAGCCGCGTGCCCGCGGCTTTGGCGGCGGTTTTCGCGGCGGCCCGGGTGCTGGCGCGCGCGGTGGCGCGCGGGGCCCGTTCGGCGGCGGCGATCACGGTTTCGGCGGTTTCGAGAATGGCGGCGAGGATATCTTCGACGAGATTTTCGGCCAGATGCGGCGCACCCGTGGCGGTGCCGGCGCGCGGACCAACCGACCGATGCGCGGCGCCGACCGCCATTTCAACCTCAAGATCGGCTTTCTCGATGCTGCGCGCGGCTGCAAGCGCCGGCTCACCATGCCCGACGGCAAGCAGCTCGATGTCGCCATCCCGGCCGGCCTGGCCGATGGCCAGCAGATCCGCCTGCGGCACCAGGGCGATGCCGGCCGCAATGGCGGCGAGGCCGGCGACGCGCTGATCGAGGTGACGGTCGAGCCGCATCCCTTTTTCATCCGCCAGGGCGAGGATATCCAGCTCGAGCTGCCCGTCACGCTGGACGAGGCCGTTCTGGGCGCCAAGATCGCGGTGCCCACCATCGACGGCATGGTGGCCGTCGCCGTGCCCAAGGGCGCCAGCTCCGACACCACCCTGAGGCTGAAGGGCCGCGGTTTTCCGCTCAAGGGCGGGGCATCTGACCAGCGCGGCGACCAGTATGTGAAGCTGAAGATCGTGCTGCCCGAGAAGCCCAATTCGGCGCTGGAAAAGCTGATCGAGGGCTGGGTGAAGTCGCACAAATACGACGTGCGGGCCAAATACACCCTCGACTAGGCCATTTTAACCAAGCATTCACCATCTCTTGGCAGCCTGAAGACGGACTGTCCTTGCCGGCGAGTCCAGCAGACGTCTATCGTCTGCCCCACAGATGCCGATTCGCGCCAGATTCGATTCGGTCGATGGAAACCGCATGTATACGCGACGCTTGGTGATCTCTTCCCTGCTTGGGCTGCTCGGCAGCGCCGCCTTGCCGGCGCTGGGGCAGGCGGCGACGCGTAATGGCGCCGTGCCGCTGCCCGGCCGCAAGCCGCCCCAGAAATCACCGGCGGGCGGGGCGAAGCCGCTGCCGAAGCGGCCGCCGGCCATCGTCGTGCTCGATCCGGGCCATGGCGGCCGCGACCCCGGCGCCATCGGCGTGACCGGCACCGAGGAGAAGGACGTCACGCTCTCGATCTGCCAGAGCATCCGCCAGATGCTGGCCGGCAACCCCGATATCAAAGTGTTCATGACCCGCGACCGCGACAGCTATATCCCGCTGCCCAGCCGGGTCGCCTTCGCGCATGAGAAAAACGCCGACCTGTTCATCTCGATCCATGCCGACGCGGCGCCGAACCGCGGCGCGCGTGGCCTGTCGGCCTACAGCCGCGCCGACAAGGCCTCCGATGATTTCGCGCGCCGCCTGGCCGACCGCGAAAACCAGGTGGATGCCATCTATGGCTTCGATGCCGGCGCCACCGACAAGCAGACGGCGGCGATCCTGATCGACCTGGCCCGCCGCCACAGCCATAACGCATCGCTCAGCGCCAAGCGCCGCATCGTCACCGGCGTCGGCCGCCGCGTGCACCTGCTGGAAAACCCGATGCGGCAGGCCAATTTCGCCGTGCTGCGCTCGCCCGCTATTCCCTCGGTGCTGATTGAGACCGGCTTCCTGTCCAACCTGCAGGATGAACGGGTGCTGCGCAGCCCGAAAAGCCGCGCCGAACTGGCGCGGTTCCTGGCCGAGCAGATCGGCCCGGTTGCCGCCGACCTGCGCGAGGCGTGATCCGGCCTGCGCCGGCCTGAATGATTCCAGGCCTGTTTAAGCGCGACTGATCTTTCTATGCTGCATCCCGCAATTCAGGGGTGTCGCATGCGTATCACCGAAATCCGCGAAAAGACCGTCTCGATCGCCTCGCCGATCGCCAATGCCTATATCGATTTCTCGAAAATGACCTGCTCGGTGGTCGCCGTGATCACCGACCAGGTGCGCGAGGGCAGGCCGGTGGTTGGCTTTGGCTTCAACTCCAATGGCCGCTATGGCCAGGGCGCGTTGATGCGCGAACGCTTCCTGCCGCGCCTGATGGAGGCTAATCCCGATACGCTGATCGATACGGCCAACAACAACCTCGATCCCTTCGCCATCTGGAAAACCCTGATGACCAACGAGAAGCCGGGCGGGCATGGCGAACGCTCGGTGGCGGTTGGCACGCTCGACATGGCGGTATGGGATGCGGTGGCCAAGATCGAAGGCAAGCCGCTATGGCGCCTGCTGGCCGATCGTTACCGCAGCGGCGTGGCGGACCAGAAGGTCTGGGTCTATGCTGCCGGGGGCTATTATTATCCCGGCAAGGACCTGACCGCCCTGCAGGACGAGATGAAAAGCTATCGCGACCGTGGCTATCGCGTCGTGAAGATGAAAATCGGCGGCGCCACGCTGGCCGAGGATCTGCGCCGCATCGAGGCGGTGATCAGGATCGTGGGTGAGGGGCGCAATCTCTGCGTCGACGTCAATGGCCGCTTCGACCTGCCAACGGCGATTGAATATGGCAAGGCGCTGCTGCCCTACGACCTGTTCTGGTACGAGGAGGTCGGCGATCCGCTCGATTACGCCCTGCAGGCAGAGCTCGGCAAACATTACGACAAGCCGATGGCCACCGGCGAGAACCTGTTTTCGATGCAGGATGCGCGCAACCTGATCCGTTTCGGTGGCATGCGGCCGGATCGCGACTGGCTGCAATTCGACTGCGCGCTCTCCTATGGCCTGGCTGAATACCTGCGCACGCTGGAGATGCTGCAGCAGCATGGCTGGTCGACGCGCCGCGTGGTGCCCCATGGCGGCCACCAGATGTCGCTGAATATCGCCGCCGGCCTGCATCTGGGCGGCAACGAAAGTTATCCCGACGTGTTCAAGCCTTTTGGTGGCTTCGCCGATGGCATCGCGGTGGAAGACGGTTATGTCGGCCTGCCGCAGAATCCCGGCGTCGGGTTCGAGGCGAAATCCGAACTCTATGCGGCGATGAAATCGCTGCTCGATTAGGCCGCGGATTTTTCCAGGCAGACGGCGAAGAAGCCGTCCATGCCGCCGCGCTCGGCCCAGTGGCAGGGCAGGCTGCGCAGCGCGCCGTCGGCCGTGACCGCATCTTCCGGCACGCCGAGCGTGGCCGCGTCGGCGGCGACGATCCTGGCGCCGGGCAGGGCACGCAGCGCCGCCATCTGATTTTCGCCTTCCTCGGGCTGCAGCGAACAGACGCAATAGACCAGCCGGCCGCCGGGCTTCAGCATCGTCCAGGCCGCGGCAATCAGCCGGCGCTGCAGGGCGGCCAGCTTCATCACGTCGGTTTCGTCTTTCAGATACGGCAGGTCGGGATGGCGGCGGATCGTGCCGGTGGCCGAGCAGGGCGCGTCCAGCAGCACGCCATCGAAAGGCTGCGGCGGCTGCCATTGCTCGATCTCGGCGACCACCACCTCGGCTTTCAGATCCAGTCGCGCCAGATTCTGCTCCAGGCGCCTCAGCCGCTGCGCCGAACGGTCGACCGCAGTGACGATCGCGCCACTGACGGCAAGCTGCGCGGTCTTGCCGCCGGGTGCGGCGCAGAGGTCAGCTATCGTTTTGCCGGCCACGTCGCCCAGCAGTTTCGCTGGCAGCGCAGCCGCGGCATCCTGCACCCACCAGGCGCTCCCCTTGCCATCTTGGGGGGCATAACCCGGCAGGTTCTCCACCGCGCCCGGCGCCATGCGGCGCAGGCTGCCGCTGGGCAGCAATTCGGCCTGCAGCTTGTCCGCCCACAGCGCGGCATCGCCTTTCACGCTGATATCCAGCGGCGCTTCCTGCAGATGCGCCAGCGCGATGTCGCGCGCCAGATCGGGGCCATAGGCGCGCTCCCAGCTCTGCCACAGCCAGTCCGGCGTGTTCTGCTTCGCCGCATCCTGCTGCGCCACGATGGTCGCGCCCTCGGTGGCCACCTTGCGCAGCACGGCGTTGATCAGGCCGCGCGGCTTTTTCTGCTCGGGGTGCATCAGGTCCACGGCGGAATCCACCGCGGCATGGGGCGGCGCGTCGAGGAACAGCAATTCGGCCGCGCCAAGCCGCATCGCCTCGCGTGGCAGGCCCTTGGGCCACAGGGTAAGGAACTTGCGTAATGTGCCGTCGATCTGGCCGCGCCGGCGCAAGGCGGTGGCCACCAGGCGGCGCACGAAGGCGCGGTCACGGTCGGCCAGGTCGCGGAAGCCGCTTTTGGGGTCGGCCAGCATGTCGTCCAGGGCGCGGCCCTTGCCCAGCACGCCGTCCAGCAGGCTGGCGGCGACGCGGCGGGGATTCGGCGGAACGGGTATCGGGCTGGCGGGGGCTGACATGGCCGCTGTTCTAGCCCCCGTCTGGGGTATAGTCGAGGCATTGACCGGGAGGCAGCATGACCCAGCTTACCCCAGCCGACGCCCAGGCCATCCTGGCCGAGAATTTCCCGCCCTGGATCCGCGACCTGCATCTGCGTTTCGAGACGATCGAGCCCGGCCGCGTCGTGCTGCGCCTGCCCAACAACCCGAAACTGGCCCGGGTCGGCGGCATTCTCTGTGGCCAGGCCATCATGGCGGTGGCCGATACCGCCATGGTGTTCGCTGTCACCAGCGCGCTGAAGCGCTTCGTCAACATGGCGACCGTAACCCAGACCACCAGTTTCTTCCGCGCCGTCGCCGACATGGACGTGCTGTGCGACACCCGGGTGATCCGGCTGGGCCAGAGCCTGGCTTTTGGCGAGGCCGTGTTCCGCAGCGTCGAGCGCGAGGAACCCTTCGCTCAGGCCAGCCTGACCTATGCGCTGCTGACCGGCGCGCGCTGAGGGTTATTTCTGTGCTGGCGCGGGTGTCGGATTTTCCGGTTTCCGGCCGGCGGCGCGCAGGCCCACGATCTTGCCCAGCGTGTCGAACCAGAACTGCGCGCCCAGAGAGATTGCCAGCGCCGTCATGATCCAGCCGATCCACGCGGCGGCGGTGACGGGTGCGTGTTCCGGCTTTCCCGCCGGGGAATACAGGACGCGTTCCGACGGCTGGGCGCCCTGGCATGGCATTCCCGGCAGTTTGCGCATCCAGCCCGGCGCCGGCAGGCTGGTCAAGCCGAATGCGCCCATCGCGATCGAGCAGAACCCGGTGCTGCTCCAGCCCATCGGCAGCTGCATGGCCTGCACGCTTTTCAGCAGGGCGGCGAAATCCTGCTCCGTGGATTGTTGTGGCGGCTGCTTCGGGCCGTCCGGGCTGGCTTTGACATAGGCGGTGGCCTGGGCGGTGATTTCGGCGGCACGGGTGGCGTTGCCGCCGTTCCACAGCGCGCGCGCGATCTGCAGGGTATCGACATTGAGCATGACGGCCAGCGCCAGACCATAGAAGAACAGCCAGCGCTGGGCGCTGCGTTTGTAGATGCCGCTCTGCCGGTCGGTGCCCGCCCTGTACCAGTCGAGCAGCCTGGCGCGGAACGTGGCCTCGTCGCCCTTCGCGTCGGCCCAGAGCGCGGCCAGCGCCGGCTGCATGTTGCCGGAGACAAAAGCGCCGGCACGCCGCAGGATGTCGGTCAGCGCATCGGCGAAAATCTCCGGCTCTATATAGGAGGGCTGCCGCGCGCGCAGGAACGGCAGCAGCCAGGCCAGCCAGCGCAGGCTGGGATAATCCAGGCCTGGCCGGATCAGGCCGGCAATCAGCGGGTGGGCGTAAAGCCGGCCGGCCAGTCCGGCCAGCCGTGGATCGCCAAGCAGATGGCCAATCGTCTGGCGCAGGCCCTGGCCACGGCTGTTCCAGGCGCCGGCGATAATCTCTTCGAGCACCGATGCCATCATGCTGAGCAGCAGATAGAGGAAGACCAGACTGACGACGACATTCAGGACAATGCCAATATCCATGATCGTATCCTCAGTCGATGACAGGTTTGCCCGAGACGATCCATTCGTCGACCTGCTTGATGCCGGGCAACTGGCTGAACCAGCCCGGCTTGCGCTCCTGCAGGGTATAGGTGCGGTCGCCATTTGCCGTCTTCGGGCCGTGGGCGAGCAGCGTGGCAAGGGCCGGATCGTTGAGGGCGCGATCGATCTGCGTCGCGGTGCGGCCGAATTGCCGCGCGATGCCGCCGACCGTGCGGTAATCATAGGCGGGATTGGCAAGGCCGGCGGCAACGAGCCGGATATCCTCGACCTGGCCCGCCGTCGGCCCGGCAATCTGGTCGCGGCGATACAGGTCCTGCAGCACGGCCCAGCGTATGAAATCCTCGACCTTGCTTTTGCCATAGGCCCACCAGACCAGGCCGGCGATCCAGCGTCCGAGGCGTGACGCGAAACCCGATTTCAGCCGGCCGAACACCGCATCGGCGCGCCCCTTGGCCCGCCGCACCATGGTATCGACATCCGCCCGCGTAACGCGGGGCCAGACCGGCGCCGTTGGCTGGGCGACATGCGGCCGCGACGGGTCCGCGGGGTCTGGCGGCACCAGCGGGATGATCTGGTAGAAGGGCCCTGGCAGGCCGCCGCTCGGCGCGGTCTGGAAGGCCGGTAGTTTTGCGGCCGGGCCATGGGGCGGGCCATAGCCGGCGGCGATCACCGTGTTGGTGGCTGGCAGGGCAAAGCAGTCCTTGAGAAAGAGATAGCAGTTCAATCGGCCGAGCTGGTAATCGTGGGCGCGGAATTCCTTGGCCAGGAAGCCGCCGAAACCGCCGAGCAGGCCGCAGGCAATGGCATGCGGCTCCAGCGGCGCCGGAGCCGGCGCGCTGCGGCGGCGCGGCGCGATCAGGAAGCGGCTGAACACGGATTCATCCAGGGCGTCGGCTATGTCATCGGGCTTGAACCGCGCCTGATCCTTCAGGGTCGGGAACAGGCTCTTGATCACGGTCATCAGGCTGGCATCCAGCTTTCCCGTCATGTCGTAGCTGGGCGGTTCGGGGAACGGATCGATCATCAGCACGGCACGCTCGGCTTTTTCGGCTTCACGCGGATTGTTCTGCGGTGGCTGTTCCATCAGCGCCCAGCGCGCCAGCTCGAAGGGCTCGTTGTCGATCACGCCGCCATCGACGGTGACGTAGTCGGCGCGGTTCCCCACCAGCGACGGCGGAAAACTCGGCATCAGGTCGAATTTCGGCGCCTGGTTGCCGCCGGCCTGATAGCTGCGCCGGATTGGCCATTGCCTGGCCTTGTAATCCTCGATGGCGACGTTGCGGATCACGCGCGCCGACAGGCCGGCCGGAAAGGCGGATGTGCCCAGCGCCGCCTCGGCATAATCGAACCAGGGACCTTCCACGGCATTCAGGCCGGACAGGGTGGCCACGTCGATCGATCTGGCGGGGTCCGGAGCGAGCCAGGGGCTGGAGAAATTCATGTGGCTGCCGATGCCGCTGACGACGTAATGCACCCGGTCGGCGTGGCAGAGCATGTCATAGCCCTCGTCCATCGCACCGGTATTGAGGAAGCGGATCGCATAAGGCACGCCACGCAGGTTGGTGTGGGTCAGCAGCAGGTCGACATGCGCGGACAGATAGGGGCGCGGCGGATGCAGCGCCGTAAAGCCGAGCAGCGAGGCGTCGACGATGCGGCGCAGGATCGTGGTGTCGAGCAGGGCGGAGACCGCGTCGTCCGGGCCCAGGGCCTGGATGTCTTCGTCGCCGAGCAGATCGCTGCCGCCGGCGGGATCGACGAAGCAGGGCAGCTCAACCCAGGCCTGGTATAGCCGCGGCAGCCGGGTGGTGACCGTGCCGACCATCGGAATGCTGTGGTGCACGACGCGGTCTTCCGCGTCGGCCAGCGCCAGAAGGCCCAGCGCGCCGGTGATGCCGCCGGCCGAAGCCCCCGACATCACGGGGATCACCACGTCATGGCTCGGCACATCCCAGCCGGCTTCCGGGATGCCGGCGGCGCGCAGCGCCTTCTTGCGCTGTTCCCAGGCTTCGAGGGCCTCCATCAGGAAATCGAAAACGCCGCCGGTATAGGCGCCGGCCGAAATCGCGCCGGCCATGGTCAGGCCAACGTAGAATCTCCCGCTCATCGATTTTTCCCCCCCAGCTGCCCCAGTTGATTCTCTCCACAGCTTATGGGGGCAAGTAAAGCGGAATAACTTCTTAAAGTAGAAGAACCGGACAGGTCCACGACCTGCTTTGCATGATCCGTCCGGCCGGATAAGCCCTTGGCGAGGCTGGGCGGAAGCTGCTAAGCCTGCCCCATGCCGCAGCTTTCCACCCGAATCGCCCCTTCGATCCTGTCCGCCGATTTCGCCCAGCTGGGCGCGGAGGTCGCCGCTATCGACACGGCCGGCGCCGACTATATCCACATCGACGTGATGGACGGCCATTTCGTGCCCAACCTGACCATCGGTCCGAGCGTGGTGGCGGCCCTGCGCAAGCACACGAAAAAGCCTTTCGACGTGCATCTGATGATCTCGCCGGTCGATGCCTTCGTGCCGCTTTTCGCCGAGGCCGGAGCCGACATCATCACCGTGCACCCGGAAGCCGGGCCGCATGTGCATCGCACGCTGCAGCTGATCCGCAGCCTGGGCAAAAAGGCCGGCCTGTCGCTCAATCCCGGCACGCCGGTGGAAACCGCGCTGGCCGTGCTCGACATGGTCGACCTCGTGCTGGTGATGAGCGTCAATCCCGGTTTCGGCGGGCAGAAATTCATTGCCAGCCAGCTCGACAAGATCCGCATCCTGCGCGCGGCCATCGACAAGTCGGGCCGCGCCATCGACCTGGAAGTCGATGGCGGCATCAATGCCGAGACCGCGCAGCTGGCCGTGGATGCCGGCGCCGATGTGCTGGTGGCCGGTACCGCCAGCTTCCAGGGCGGCCCGTCGGCCTATGCCGACAACATCGCGCGGGTGCGCGCCAAACGCGCGGCGTGAGCTGACGTGGCTGCGGCCAGTCTGCAGGAAACTTTCGGACAGAAACTGCTGCGGCGCGCCAGCGCCGCCTGGTATGCCACGCGCCTTTACGCGCTGACCCTGCCGCGCCAGGCACCGCTTGAGCTGCCGGTGCTGCCCGACGAGGCATGGCCGGGTTCCGTGGCCAATGCCGACCGCCTGTTCCAGGGCCGTTTCGTCTTCGCCGGCGTCGAGGTTGTCTCGCCCCGGGCCGCGCCCTGGGGCATGACTGCGGCCGAGCTGAAACTCGATGCGATCAGCCATGCCGCCTGGGCCGCCGAACTGCACGGGTTCCGCTGGCTGCGCGATTTCGTTACCCAGGGCGGCGACATGGCGCGCCGCATGGCGCGCGCGCTGGTTGGTTCCTGGCTCGAAAAGCACGCGATGCAGATCCAGGGATTGCCCTGGCGCGCCGACGTGGCCGGGCGGCGGCTGGCGCACTGGGTCAACGCGGCGCATTTCCTGCTGGATGGCGCCGACGACAAATTCGCCCACGACTTCCTGCTCGCCATCGCGCGACATACCGCGCATCTGAACCATGCCGCGAAACGCGCACAGCCCGGCCTGCCGCGTTTTGCCGCGCTGCTGGGCCTGGTGTATGGCACCGAGGCCCTGGGGCAGCCGCAGCAGGCGGTCATGCAGGCTCTCTGCGGCGCGCTCGAAACCCAGATTCTCGCCGATGGCGGCCATGTCAGCCGCAATCCGTCGCAGCTCTATCGCCTGCTGCGCGAGATCGTGGCGTTGTGGCGTTTCCTGCTGGCGCTCGACCCCGGACGCGCCGCCCTGCTGCAGGTCTTTCTCGATCGCATGGCGCCGATGCTGCGCTTTTTCCGCCATGGCGATGGCGGCCTGGCGCTGTTTCATGGCGGGCAGGAGGAAGTGCCTGCGCAGATCGACCAGCTGCTCGACCTGTCGGACGCCAAGGGCAAGCCGCTCAATTCAGCGACGCTCAGCGGGTACGAGCGCGCGCTCGCGCGGCGTGGCCTGCTGCTGATTGATACAGGCGCGATGCCGCCGATGCTGCCCGATGCGCCGCCGCCGCATCGTGGCCTGCTGTCGTTTGAATTCAGCCATGGCAAGGACCGCCTGATCGTCAATTGTGGCGCCTCGCGCCGCGTCAGCGGCGGTTGGTCGGATGCCCTGAGCGGCAGCGCGGCCCACAGCACCATCACGCTGGGCCAGGCCGAACCGGCCGCTGCGGCGCGGATCAGCGCAACGCGCAATGAACAGGACGGTGCCATCTGGTTCGACCTGGAGCATGATGGCTGGTGGCGCAGTCACAACCGCCTGCATCGCCGGCGGCTGTTCCTCGCTGCCGGCGGCGAGGACCTGCGCGGCGAGGAAACCATCACCGAATCCCCGCCCTCCGCGAATGGCGGCATGCCGGTGGAAGCCGTGCTGCGGCTGCATCTGCATCCAGGGGTACATGCGTCCCTGATCGGCAGCGGCGACACGGTGATCCTGAAAAGCGCCAGCGGCCAGGGCTGGCGCTGGCGCGGCGCCGGCGGCGTGGTGCGGCTGGAAGACAGCGTCTATTTCGGCCATACCGACAATGGCGGTGCCGATGCGCCGCGTCGCACGCAGCAGATCGTGATGACCGGCTCGGCCGGCGAAACCCCGCTGGTATTCAAATGGGCGCTCAGCAAAATCGGCTGATCCATATCGCCAGCCTGCCGGCGCAGCCCTGGAAGAATGGTGGTGGCCTCACCACCGAGATCGCCATTGATCCGCCCGGTGCCGCGATGGAAGATTTCCGCTGGCGCGTCAGCATGGCGAAGATCGATCGCGACGGGCCGTTCTCGGCTTTTCCCGGCGTCACGCGCTGGATCACGCTGGTTGAAGGCAACGGGTTTATTCTCGACTTCAGCGACGGTTCGACGCTGGAAGTGACAAAGCCGTTTGAGCCGCACCAGTTCGATGGCGGCCTTGCCGCGCAATGCCGCCTGATCGACGGTCCCTGCCGCGACCTCAACGTGATGGCGCGCCACGGCGAGATCATGCGCGTTGCCGTCGCCCGGTCGCGGGCGCCGCTGCCGTCAATGGGCCATGCCGTGGTGTCGGGTCATGGCGTCTCGGTCCGCCTCGACGACCGGCATGTCCTCAACGCCTTTGTCGACCGGCCGTTTTGACCCATTTCACGAAAAAATGGGCGGCAGTACAAAGCCTGCCGCCCGCGCAGATCATGGTTTGGCGGTCGTTTAGCTGCCAGTCTTGGCAACTTCCTTGGCGCCATTGATCGGGATCAGCGTGAGATTGACGGCGCTGTCGTATTTGTTGTCGGCACCATTGGCGGAATCGACAATCGATGAAATTCCGGCGGTCAACAGAATGTCCACGACCACATTGGCGGCGATGGTGCCCGATACGCCTGAGTTATTGAGATAGGACGCTTCATGGTAGCCGTCCTTGTTACACTTGATGGTGATGTCGTGCTTGCTTTTGCGCACGGTCAGGATGCCTGGCGTCTGGACGGTCCCGATCGACTGACCTTCCCGGATGAAAGAGCAGGTCGCGCCAGCGGGATTGGTTCCCACTGAAATATCCTGGGATGTGCCCTCGAAGACGCTGACGCAGCCAGAGATGGCGACACTCATGCCGAGTGCCGCAGCAAGATGCATAATTTTCATAATTCCCCCGGTTAGAAATATTAGCGCGGGTTTTTACCCGCGTCAGGGGAAACCTATAGGTATCTTTGCACGTCTTTCAAGTCATTTTCGCCCAGCGATCATGACTGAAAGGCGCATTTCGTCATTCACCCTTGCTTTGGGCGATGAACGGCTTCAGCGACGCCTGCGGGCGCGGCCCGATATGGCTGATCACCTCGGCGGCGCAGAGCGAGCCGAGCCGGCCGGCGGCATGCAGGTCGAAGCCATGGGTGAAGCCATAGAGGAAGCCGGCCGCGTAGAGGTCGCCGGCGCCGGTGGTATCCACCACGTTCACGCCGCGCACCGCGTCGATGATATGCAGTTCCTCGCCCGAGATGATCACCGAGCCTTTTTCGGAGCGGGTCAGGGCTGCGACATCGACATGGCCGCGCACATGCTGCAGCGCGCCGTCGAAGTCATGCGTCTCGTAGAGCGCGGTGATCTCGGCCTCGTTGGCGAATACGATATCGACATGGTGTTCGATCAGATGGCGGAATTCGGCGCGGTGGCGGTCGACGCAGAAGCTGTCGGACAGCGACATCGCCACCTTGCGGCCGGCGTCATGGGCGAGCCGGATCGCCTTGCGCATGCCGTCCTTGGCCATCGGCTGGTCCCACAGATAGCCTTCCAGATAGGTGATCTCGGCCTGCGCCACGGCGGCGGCTTCGATATCGTCGGGGGTCAGGTCGATCGAGGCGCCCAGATAGGTGTTCATGGTGCGCTGCGCATCCGGTGTCACCAGGATCAGGCAGCGCGCCGTCGAAGGGCCTTCGGTGGCGGGCGTGGTGTCGTAATGCACGCCCAGGCCCCGGATGTCGCGGGCGAACACCTCGCCCAGCGTGTCGCTGCGCACCCGGCCGATGAACTGCACCTTGCCGCCGAGCGCCGCGATGCCGGCCGCCGTGTTGGCCGCCGAGCCGCCCGAACATTCCACCGTTTCGCCCATGGCGGCATAAAGCGCCTCGGCGCGGCCGCCGTCGATCAGGGTCATGCCGCCCTTGGGCATGCCATGGGCGTCGAGGAAGTCGTTATCCACGCGGGCCAGCACGTCGACGATGGCGTTGCCGATGGCGAGCACGTTGTTCTGGGCCTTGGTCATCGAAGCTTTCCTGCTGGCGGTATTTACCGTTACTCTGTAGCCAATCGAGGCAAGGAAGGCAAATATGGACGCGTTGATAAAGATGACCGCCCGTCAGGCCGTGGCGGCGCTGAAAGCCCGCGATGTCAGTCCGGGCGAGCTGATCGATGCCGCCGAGGCGCGCATCGCCGAAGTGGAACCCAAGGTCAACGCCCTGCCGATCCTGTGCCTGGACCGCGCCCGCGCCATGGCCGAAAAGCTGGAGCGTCCCGACGATCCGCCGCCGGGCTATCTCTACGGCCTGCCGGTGGCGATCAAGGATCTGGTGGATGTGGCCGGCGTGCGCTGTGTCCAGGGCAGCCGTGCCTTCGCCGACCGCATCGCCCATCGCTCGGATTATTCGGTGGAGCGGCTGGAAGGCAACGGCGCGCTGGTGATCGCCAAGGCCAATACCCCGGAATTCGGCGCCGGCGCGCAGACCTTCAACGACGTGTTCGGCACCACCACCAACCCCTGGAACACGGCGATGACGCCGGCCGGCTCCTCGGGTGGCTCGGCCGCCGCGCTGGCGGCCGGCGAGGTCTGGCTGGCCGATGGCTCTGACCTGGGCGGGTCCTTGCGCATTCCGGCCAGCTTCACCGGCGTGGTCGGCCTGCGCCCGTCGCCCGGCCGGGTTGCCTGGGGCCCGCGCGCGCTGCCTTTCGACACGCTCTCGGTGCTGGGCCCGATGGGGCGCAATGTCGGCGACTGCGCGCTGATGCTGGATGCCCAGGCCGGGCTGGATACGCGCGATCCGCTCAGCCTGCCGGCGCCTGAGCGCAGCTTCGTTGACTCCGTCGACCATGCCCTGGGTTTCGGCCGGCTGCCCTCGCGCTTTGCCGGCGGCTGCCGCGTCGGCTGGACCCCCGATCTCGGCCTGTCGCCGGTCGATCCGGAGGTGCTGGCGATCTGCGAGGCGGCCGTGCGGCGGCTGGAAAAGCTGGGCGCGCAGGTCGGCACCGATACGCCGGATTTCAGCGGCGCGGAAGAGTGTTTCCAGGTTTTGCGCGCGGCCAATTTCGCCGCCTCAGTTTGGCCAAAAATCCAGGGCAAAACCGACCTGGTGAAACCGGAAGTGATCTGGAACGCCGAAAAGGGTCTCAAGCTGGCCGGACCCGAGCAGGCCGAGGCGCGCCGCGTGCAGGGCGAGATCTACAATCGCGTCGCCGCTTTCTTCGAACGCCATGATTTCCTGGTGCTGCCCACCTGTGTCTCGCCGCCCTTCGATCATCGCAAGCGGTATCTGGAAGAGGTCGCCGGCCGCAAGTTCGACACCTACATCTCCTGGCTGGTGCTCACCTTCGCCATCACGCTGACCGGCACGCCCGCCATCTCGATCCCCTGCGGCTTCACCAAATCCGGCCTGCCGGTCGGGCTGCAGATCGTGGCACGGCCGCGCGGCGAGGCGGAATTGCTGGCATTCTGCGCGATCCTGGAAGCCGAGCTGGGCCTGAGCGGCCGCGTGCCGGTCGATCCCATAACCGGCCAGCCGTGACCGGTCCGTCATGATCGGGGAGACGCCATGATCGGCCGCGCCTTAAGCCTCGCCGTCGCCCAGCTGCCCGACCCGGCCTTCCGCCGGGTGCTGGTGAAGTCGCTGCTGATCAGCATGGTCGTGTTCGGCCTGCTGGCGCTGGCGCTGTGGTTCGGCCTGCTGCTGCTGCCTGAAACCGAGCAGACCTGGCTCGACTGGGTGGTCGGCTTCCTGTCCGGCCTGGGGTTTTTCGTTGGCACGATGCTGCTGTTCCCCGCCGTGATGACGGCGGCGCTCGGCCTGTTCATCGACGATATCGCCGATGCGGTGGAGCAGAAGCATTATCCGCAGGAATCCCGTGGCCAGCCGGTGGCTTTCTGGCCGGCGCTCTGGGGTTCGCTGCGCTTCCTTGGCATCGTTCTTGTGGTCAATATCCTGCTGCTGCCGGTTTATGGCATCCTGCTGTTCTTCCCGCCGCTGCTTTACGTGCTGTCGCTGGCGGTGAACGGGTATCTGGTCGGAAGGGAGTATTTCGAGGCCGTGGCCTGGCGCTATCTGCCACGACCGGAGGCTGACCGCCTGCGTCAGCGCCGGCGTGGCGATGTCTGGCTCTGCGGCGTGCTCATTGTGCTTCTGTTAACCATTCCGATCGTAAATTTCCTTGTCCCGATTGTAGCTACCGCATTCATGGTTCACGTCTACAAGCGGTTGCGGGCGACGGGCTGACTGATGCGGCCTGGCAATAGGTCGGTTGCCGGCTGAATCACCTTGGGGGATCAGAGGAGAACCGTCTATGTTTGGTCGCAAGAAGCCGAGCGCCGATACCGCTGCCACCCTGCCGCCGGCACCGCCCGCCGAAGCGAAGCCTGCCGGAGCGAAGCTGGCCGAGGCGAAGCAGCCTGAACCGGCGATGGTCGTGCCAGCGGCCAAAGCCGATGACGATCTGCCACCGATGCCCAGCCATCTGCGGGCCGTTGGCAAACCCGTGCTTCCCACTGCCCCCGCCACCGTTACCGCCGGAGCCGCCATGACCGATACCCCGACCACCCCGACCTTCCGCCCCGAAATCGCCAAGCGCCCCGGCGTCGAGCTGGCCCCCAAAGCCGTGGTGCAGGCCGGCGCCGTTGCCTCGTCGTCATCGCAGGGCGCCGAGCCGAAAGTACTGCTGATCGGCCGCGAGATCAGCCTGACCGGCCAGATCACCGCCTGCGACAAGGTGATCGTCGAAGGCCGCGTCGAGGCCCAGCTCACCGAAAGCCGTTTTGTCGAGATCACCGAAAGCGGCCAGTTCAAGGGCTCGGCCGAGGTCGAGGAAGCCGAGGTCCGCGGCCGTTTCGAAGGCCGGCTCAGCGTGCGCGGCCGTCTGCTGATCCGCGGCAGCGGCAAGGTCTCGGGCGAGATCGCCTATGGCCAGCTCGAAATCGAATGCGGCGGCGAGATTTCCGGCACGGTGCAGACCGTGGCCGCGGGCAGCCGCACCTCCTCGGCTGCTGCCGAATAACCTGCCGTGATTCTGCGTAGCGTTCCGCGCGGGGCGTCTGCCCCGCGCATTCTGTTTGCGGTGCTGATGCTGGTGGTGCTGGCCGGCTGCGGCGCGCGGCCTTCGGGCAGCGTGGCTGCCGATTCCGAGGAACCGCTCGATCTCGCCCTGGTGCCGGCCCCGGCCCGGCCCGACGAGGCGCCGCGCCGCCCGCTCAGCGCCGATGTGGTGCGCAAGACCGAGGCCGAGGCCCGCGCCCTGTTTGGCGCGCCGACCACGCTGCGGCGCGAGCCGCCAGGCGAGGTCTGGCAGTATCAGTCGGAGAATCCGCGCTGCACCCTGCTGCTGTTCTTCTATCCCGATGCCGGGCCGCGCCTGCGCGTCACCCATGCCCAGGTCTTAAGCCGCGTGCGTGGCCAGACGGTGGATGATTCCGACTGCCTCGCCGCCCTGCTGAAGACGCAGCCGCCGATGGCGCAGCCCAGGCCGATGTCCTAGGCCAGAAATTCCTTCCGGAATTTTTTATAAGTCAGCACGCGCAAGTCTGGTGCCGTTTTAGCAAGTTGTGCGGTCAGCAGCTTGTCGTCGGTGACCAGTATGTCTGCATGCCTCGCGGCTGTTGCGCCGATAATGAGGTCGCGGGAGGCGTCCCACGGCATTTCAGGGGCTACAACAGGCTGTCCCAACATAAAAAGCGACATCAGTTGGTTTCGCTTAAAAACGTCACGAATCTGCGCAACCTCATCCTCCTGTGCGTCAGTCCTGACCACTTCCAGACGGGAAGCCTTGATGCGCTCTGAGTCCTGATGTTTCAGAATGCCGTCGAGCGCGTTGCTGTCGAACATCACGCGCGTCATGCCTGTCCTTGCCCAGTGTCCCGCCATTGCGCCGGCGTCGCGCCGGTCCAGGCCTTGAAGGCGCGATGGAAATTGGCCACATCGGCAAAGCCCAGCCGCGCGGCTACCGTTGCCATGCTGCGGTCCGGATCGCGCAGCAGCTCCTTCGCCATCGCGCAGCGCAGGGCCGCCACTTCGTCCTGGAAGCCGGTGCCGCGTTCGGCCAGCCGGCGCTGCAGCGTGCGCGGCGTCATCCCCAGATCCGCTGCTGCCGCATCGATGCTCGGCGCGTTGCCATTGGCCAGCAGGCCGCGGATGCAGTCGGCCAGCCGGCTGCGCAATGCGTCTTCATCGACAGTGTCGCTCAGGCGCGCCAGGGCGCGGCCGGCATAATCGGCCAGCATGCCTTTCAGCGCCGGGCTGGCCTGACGTACCGGCAGGGCGAGGATGTCGTCCGGCAGCAGCATGGAATCATCTTCCGCCTCGAACTGCACGGGGGCGGCGAAGATGCGGCGGTATTCGGCCAGGCTGTCGGGCGCGGCATGGCGGAAACGTACGCTGTGCGGCGCGATGCGCCGGCCGCAGAGCCAGCGGGTGAAGGTCAGGGTCGCCGTCAGCACCGCCTCGACGCGCTGGCGCCGGCATGGCCAGTCCGGATCGAAGGGCATGTAGAGCAGGCGGATGGCATCGCTCTCGGTCCGCGCCGCGAAGCGGCCGCCGCCGCCGACCAGCGGCGCGAAGCGGTCGGCCTGTGCGGCAGCCTCGCGCAGGGTCTCGCAGCTCATCAGCAGATGACCCAGCGCATCGAAGGAGCCGGGCCGCACCTGCTCGCCGACATGCAGGCCGAGATGGCTGTCGCCGGTCAGCCGCTGGGCGGCCTGCCAGATCGCCGACACCGCGTCATGCGGCAGCCGGCCTTCCGCGGTGTCGAGCAGGGCCGGCGGCAGGCCGGCCTCGGCCAGCACCTGGTCCGGCGCCGCCGGCCGCGCGGTGCCGTCGCGCACCGCGTCCAGCAGGGTGCGCACATAGCCGGCCGCCACGCTGCGCGGAATCCGGCCTCTGGTGCTGTGGCCCCTGGTGCTGTCGGCGCGCGTCATGCCGCCCGGTTTCCTCCTGATTTTGGCGCCTGGCGACAAGCCGGTGGCGTATCCGGCCATCGCCCTGGCGCCCTTGCTGCGCCAGAATGCCGCAGCAGGCTGGCCGCGACAACCCGACATCAGAACGCAAAGCGGCCGGCGAGGGAGGAAAACCATGACGGATGCGTCCATCGACGCGGTCCTGATCCAGATCGATTCGACCGGTCAACTGATTCTCGGCCTCGTGCTGGCCCTGATCATGTTCGGCGTCGCGCTGGATCTGCGCCTGAGCGATTTCGTCGCCGTGCTGCGTAAGCCGCTGGCGCCGCTGACCGGCCTGGCGGCGCAGACCCTGCTGCTGCCGGCGCTCACCTGGGCGATGACCATGGTGCTGCAGCCGCAGCCCAGCGTCGCGCTCGGCATGATCATCGTGGGCGCCTGCCCGGGCGGCAACCTGTCGAACCTGATCACGCATATGGGGCGCGGCAACACGGCGTTGTCGGTCTGCATGACCGGCCTGTCCAGCGTGGTGGCGATCATCGCCACGCCGCTCAACATCCTGCTCTGGGCCTCGCTCAATCCGGCCACGGCGGCTTTGCTGCGGCAGGTCGATATCCAGGCCGGGCCGTTCCTGGCCCAGACCGTGCTGATCCTCGGCCTGCCGATGGCGCTAGGCATGGCGCTGGCGCGCTGGGCGCCGCGGCTGGCGGCGCGGCTGCGCCGGCCGTTCCAGATCCTGTCCTTCCTGTTTCTGATCCTGTTCATCCTCGCCACCACGGTGGCGAATGGCCGGCATCTGCTGGCCTTCACCGCGCAGATCATGCCGCTGGTGGTGGTGCATAACGCGGCGGCCCTGCTGCTTGGTTGGCTGGCGGCGAAAGCCATCCGCATGAATGAAGCCGACGGTCGCGCCGTCACCATCGAGATCGGCATGCAGAATTCCGGCCTCGGCCTGGCGCTGATCCTCAACCAGTTCGACGCGCTGGGCGGCGCCGCGCTGATCGCCGCCGGCTGGGGCATCTGGCATATCGTGTCGGGCTGGACGCTGGCGACGCTGTGGAAACGCGGCGATGCGCGGCGCATGCGGGAACGGTCGGCATGAGCAACAGGGGCGTCCTGGTGACGGGTGCGGCCGGCTTCATCGGCCGCAACCTGATTGAGGCGCTGGCAAACCAGCCGGCTGCGCAGCCAGTGTTTGCCTTCGACCTGCGCGAGGTGCCGGCGCCTGAGCGGCTGCCCGGGGTGACCTATATCGCTGGCGATATCCGCGATCCGGCACTGGCAAACCATGTGCAGCAGCATCGGCCGCGCTGCGTGGTGCATCTTGCCTCCGTGGTGGCGGCCGGCGGCGACGAGCAGCGTGATTACGAGATCGACGTGAAGGGCACCGAGAATGTGCTGCAGGCCTGCCTCGCTGCCGGTGTGGCGCATCTGGTGGTCACCTCCAGCGGCGCGGCCTATGGCTATCACGCCGACAATCCGGTGCCGCTGTGCGAAAGCGACGCCCTGCGTGGCAACGAGGACTTCGCCTATGCGAGGCACAAAAGGCTGGTCGAGGAATTGCTGGCCGACTGGCGCGCGAAGCATCCCGAACTGAAGCAGACCGTGTTCCGGCCCTGCACCGTGCTGGGGCCGGGCACGGCCAACCAGATCACCGCGATGTTCCAGCGCCCGCTGGTGCTGGGCCTCACCGGCACGACGACGGCATTTTCCCTGGTGGCCGACAGCGACGTGGTGGCGGCGCTGATCCGTGCGGCCTGCGGCGGCCCGGCTGGCGTCTACAATCTCGCGGGCGACGGCACGCTCAGCCTGGCGCAGATCGCGGGCAAGCTCGGCAAACCCTATCTGGCGATTCCGCCGGCATTGCTGAAAGGCGCGTTGTGGCTGCTCAACCGGCTTGGGCTGACAAAGCTCGGGCCGCAGCATGTCAAATTCATCCAGTATCGTCCGGTGCTGGATAACGCGCTGCTGAAAAGCGGCTTCGGCTATGTGCCGCAGCTGGACGCGGCCGCCGTATTCGAACGCTACAGGAAGGCAACGCAGGCATGACCTATCTGGTGATCGGCGCCGGCCCGGCCGGGTTGGCGGCCCTGAAAAGCTTCAAACAGGCCGGCCTGCCGGTGGAAGCCGTGGAACGGCACGCCGCTATCGGCGGGCAGTGGCTCTATGGCGCGGAGTCCAGCGCGGTCTATGCCTCCACCCATCTGATCTCGTCGAAGCGCACCACGGCCTTCGCCGATTTCCCGATGCCCGAGGACTGGCCAGCCTATCCCGGCCATGCCCAGGTGCTGCAATACCTGCGTGATTACGCCGATCATTTTGGCCTCACGCCGCTGATCCGCTTCAATACGTCGCTGCAGGCGCTGACGCGGCAGGACGATGGCTGGCGCGCGACCTTCAGCGACGGCGGCGTGAAGGATTATGCCGGCGTGGTGATCGCCAACGGCCATCTCACCGATCCGTTGCTGCCGCAGATTCCGGGCCAGTTCAGCGGCCGGTTGATGCATGCCAAGGATTACAAGACGGCTGACATCTTCGACGGCAAGACCGTGCTGGTGGTTGGCATGGGCAATACCGGCTGCGACATCGTGGTGGATGCCATCCATCGCGCCGGCCGCGTGTTGTGGAGCGTGCGCGGCGGCAATCATTTTGTGCCGAAATTCCTCGCCGGCAAACCGGCCGATGAGGGCAACCACAAGCCGAAGCGTTTCATCCTGCCCAAAGGTCTGCGCGCCATGCTGCACGAGCCCCTGTTGCGCCTGCTGGTCGGACCGCCGGAACGGTTCGGCCTGCCCCGGCCCAGGCATCGCCTTTATGACCGCACGCCCATCGTCAATTCCCTGGTGCTGCAGCATCTGGGGCAGGGTGATGTGGAGCTGCGCAAGCCGATCCGCGAATTCAGGGGCGACGCCGTCGTTTTCAGCGATGGCCGCGAGGACAGGGTCGATCTGGTGCTGCTGGCCACCGGCTATCGCATCACCTTCCCCTTCCTAAACGACCTGCGCTCGCTGAACTGGCAGGGCGCGCGCGCCGCGCCGCAGCTCTATCTGAATATTTTTCCGCCGCAGGATAACGGGCTCTTCGTGGCCGGCCTGCTGGAAGGCGCTGGCGTTGGCTGGGCCGGCCGTGCCCTGCAGACCGACCTGATCGCGGCCTATCTGAAGGCGCGCGAAAAGAATCCGGCTGCCGCGGAAGCCTTCCGTCGCCGCATCGCGGCGGGCTGCGCGCAAAGCACGGATGAACGCGGCGAGCACGGCATCTTCGTCGACTTCCTGCAATACAAGCGCGACCTGCAGGCCGCGATCGCGTCGCTGAGCTAGTGGGCTGGGCTAATCGTCCTTTTTCGTTTTCGGTCTGAAGGCGCAGAGGTCGGCGACGATGCAGCGCCAGCAATCGGGCTTGCGCGCCTTGCAGATATAGCGGCCATGCAGGATCAGCCAGTGATGGGCGTGCTGGACGAACTGCTTCGGCACTGCCTTTTCCAGCGCCAGCTCCACCGCCAGCGGCGTCTTGCCTTTCGCCAGGCCGGTGCGGTTGGCGACGCGGAAGATATGGGTGTCGACCGCAATGGTTGGCTCGCCCCATAAGACATTCAGCACCACGTTGGCCGTCTTGCGGCCCACGCCGGGCAGGGCCTGCAGCG
>NZ_JANLJJ010000048.1:48386-52555 GCF_029255545.1 Ferrovibrio sp.
ACATTCAGCACCACGTTGGCCGTCTTGCGGCCCACGCCGGGCAGGGCCTGCAGCGCGTCGCGGTCGTGCGGCACCTGGCTGCCATGCTGCTCGACCAGGATTTTCGACAGCGCGATCACGTTCTTGGCCTTGGCGTTGAACAGGCCGATGGTCTTGATGTGCTGTTTCAGCCCGGCCTCGCCCAGTTTCAGCATCTGCGCCGGCGTCGTCACAGTCTCGAACAGGGCTTTCGTGGCCTTGTTCACCCCGGTATCGGTCGCCTGCGCCGACAGCACCACGGCCACCAGCAGCGTATAGGCGTTGACGTAGTTCAGCTCCGTCTTCGGCTCGGGGTTCTGCTTCGCCAGACGGGAAAAGAATTCGGTGGCTTGCTGTGGTTTCATCGGGACTTGGCAGAAAGGGGCGGGTGGTCGATCTTTAGACCGCCATGCCGTTCCACCGCAAGCTCGCTCTGTCGCTGCTCCTGCTGCTCGTATCGCTCCCGGCAGTGGCGCAACCCGTGGCGCAACCGCAATGCCGCCTGCCGCCGCAGCTGGAGGCGCAGGCCTGCGACCGGCCGCAGCAGGGCCGCGAAACGCCACGCGGCACGCCCGGGGATTTTGATCACTACATTCTCAGCCTGAGCTGGTCGCCGGCCTTTTGCGCCTCCCAGGCCGGACAGCGCAGCCCAATGCAGTGCCGCGACAATACATTCGGTTGGGTGGTGCATGGCCTGTGGCCGCAATACCGTGGCAAACGCGACGGGGCCGGCTGGCCGCAATACTGCGCCGCCGTGCAGCCGGTGCCGGCCGAAATCCTGCGCCGGCATCTCTGCCTGATGCCTGAGCCGCAGCTGATGCAATGCCAGTGGGCCAAGCATGGCAGCTGCAGCGATTTCACCGAGCCGGACGGCTATTTCGCCGCCATTGCCAGAATGTGGGAAACCCTGGTGCTGCCCGAGCCGCAGCCGGGCCAGTCCGCGCGGGATTACAGCGCGACGCTGGTGGCCGCCAATGGTTCCGGCGGCCTGTCCCGGCGCAGCCTGCGCGTGCTTGGCGGCGACGCCGGCCTGCGGGAACTCCACCTGTGCCTGAGCCGCGACCTGACCCGGTTTACGGCGTGCGAATAAATTAAGTTACTGGAATTTAATGGCGAACAGACTTGTAAATTACAATAGAATTCAAAATTGATAAATACAACCTGGCGCGCTAGTGTTGCGCCCGCTCACTTTGTAAACAGCTTGGGGTCGCGTGAAAGGTTTGTCAGCGGAAAACGGCAAGTTGCGGCGTCAGGCCCTGGAACTGTTGGGCCAAGTGGAGCGCCAGGGGCTTGATATCACCGAGGCCTATCGGCACGGCATGGCGTTTACCGACCAGTTTGGCGATTTCAAACGCTTCATCGACAAGGTCGACCATTTCCATGTTTTCGTCGATCTTGTTGAGGAGCGCCTGCCCAAGTTCGAGCCGGCCAAGCGCGCCGCCCTGGCCCGGCATCTGGCGGAAATCCGCTGGCGCATCGTCGTGGTCGAGGTCGACAGCACCCAGGTTTTCCTGGTGCGGATCGGCGAAAGCCACAGGCCATGGCCGCTGGGCAGCCGGCAATTCCTTGAACGGCGCCTGCGCCGGCTCGATGAAATCCTCGATTACTACGACCGCCACGGCCAGGAATACGACCTGGCGCCGCTGGGCAGCGCCATGCTGCATGCGGTGGAAGATCTGCTGAAGGCCCAGATCGAACGCGCCCCGGGCCTGGACGATTTCAGTTTTGATGTTGCCGCTGCCGCCGAGGCAGACAGAGCCGCGCCGCGCCGCCGGCGCCGGCGCATGGCTGCGTCAGGCGCCACATCGTCCGTTGCGGTTCTGCCGCCGGCCGGGCCGCCGCGGCTGCGCGTGCGGGAACTGGGCGGGCGCTTCTATGTCGATCGCGATGGCATCATGGCCGTCACCGAAATCTGCCGCACCGCCAAGATCAGCATGGACCAGCTGGCCGCCAAGCTGGGCGTCAGCCGCGCCACTTTGGTGCTGATGCTGAACGGTAGCGACCCGATCAGTCGTGGCCCGCTCGATATGCTGCGTAACTTTGTCACGCAGAATGGCGGTCTCGCCGCCTGAGCCGGCAGGTTATCGTTTGGCCACCCTAAGCGGAAAATAACGCCGGTCCGGGCCAGCGCGCGCTTAAGCTCGGCATCGGAGATCCATTGCCGATCCGGAGCCTGCCGTGCAGACAAATCAAAAGAAAGCCGACACCCGCGCCATCGCCCTGGCCCTGGTCGCGCAGGTCGAGCGCCAGGCGCAGGAGATCGCGCAGGTTTTTTCCCGTGCCGGCATGTCGGACCGTTTCGGCGATTTCCATGACCTGCTGGAAAAGCTCGATCAGTTCCAGGTTTTCATAGACCTGGTTGAATCCCATCTGGGTGATTTCGAGCCGGAAAAACAGGAAGCGCAGGCGAAGAATCTTGCCCAGGTGCGGTGGGGCATTCTGCAGCTCGAAATCGAAGCGACGCGTGCCTTCCTGGCCCGCATGGCCGATAGCGGCAAGCCCTGGCCGCTGGGCAGCAAGCCGGCGCTGGCGCGCCGGCTGCAGCGGCTGGATGAGATCCGCGCCTTCCATGCCGAGAATGCCGGGCGCTTCGCGCTCTCCGCGCTGGATGCGCCGCGGCTGCAGGCCTTGGGCGACGCGCTGAAGGAGCAGGTTGGACATAGCGTGGAGCTGACCGACTTCACCAAACACGCAGCTCTGGCTTTTGATGATTTCGCCGCCGCGCCCATGCCGCATGAGCCGGCGCCTTCCGCCGCGCCGCGGCATCCGCCGGCCGCGCGGCCTGTACCGGCAACAACCCCGGCGCAGAAGGCGGCCCTGCATGTGCGCGTGGATGATGGCAATTACTACGTCGATCAGAACGGCCTCGCGGTGGTGAACGAGGCCTGCAAAACCGCGCAGATCAGCATCGACGATCTGGCCGGCAGGCTGGAGGTCAGCCGCCCGGCCCTGGTGCTGATGCTGAACGGGCGCGATCCCATCGCGCTGCCGGCGCTGAACCGGCTGCGCAGTTTCGTCTCGCGCCATGGCGGCCGCGTCGCATAGCCGCCCGGTGAGTCGCCTGGCGCGGCGCTGGTCAGAACTCGACGTCGAGCTCGTCGAGCTCTTCCGGCTCGGCCTTGGCCGCCTCGACCCAGTCGCGCATCACCGGCCAGGCCATGATGGTCTGGCAATAGGCGGCGCAGGCCGGGTCCAGCTTCACGTCATAGGTGAGGAAACGCGTGCAGACCGGGGCGTACATCGCGTCGGCCAGGCAGGGTTTGGCGCCGAACAGCCACGGCCCGCCATAGGCGCTGAGGCCATCGCGCCAGATCGCCACCACGCGGTCGATATCGGCCTGGGCGCCGGCCCAGATCTTGAAGCCGGGATAATGCGCCTTCAGGTTCATCGGCAGGGCGGAGCGCAGATTGTAGAAGCCCGAATGCATCTCGCCGGCGATGGCGCGGCAATGGGCGCGCTGCACCTGGTCGGTGGGCATCAGTCCGGCCTGGGGCGCGATCTCGTGCAGGTATTCCGCGATCGCCAGGGTGTCCCAGACCGAGACCTGGCCATGGGTGAGGCGCGGCACCAGAAAACTGGGCGACAGCAGCAGCAGCTCGGCCCGGGTCGAGGGGTCGTCGCTGGAGAGCAGCTTTTCCTCGAAATCCAGCCCGGCCATGCGGCAGAGCAGCCAGCCGCGCAGCGACCAGGAGGAATAGTTCTTGCTGCTGATCGTCAATGTGGCCCTGGACATACGCATCTCTCCCGGCGGCTGGCACGGCGTGATACGAAAGTCCAGCCTGTGCGCTGCATACATATATCTCGCATTGCAGCAAAAACTGCATTAGCTTTTTTTACAGCCGGCCTGCCATGGGGGGAGGCCGGGCTTCCGCGTCCGGGCCAGCACCCGGCCGATCATGGTCCATGACAAAGGCTGACCCCAACCCGATGCTCTATCTGGCCTACCAGACCCAGGCCGACCTGATGGCGCCCCTGCGCCGCTTGGCCGAGCAGGCCCTGCCCGGCCTGCAGCTGGCGGCCGGGCACAATCCGTTGCTGCGCGGCATGGCCGCCGCCACCGAGATGGTGACGCGCGCCGGCCTGTCCCATGGCCGGCCGCCCTATGGCATCACCAGCGTGAAGGTGGGCAATGCCGAGGTGGCGGTGACCGA
>NZ_JANLJJ010000049.1:0-27024 GCF_029255545.1 Ferrovibrio sp.
ATGATCAATCGCGGCGGCTACAAGATTTTCTCCGTCGAGGTGGAGAATGTGCTGAGTGGCCATCCCGGCGTGCTGGAAAGCGCCATCGTCGCCAAACCCTGTCCGGTACTGGGTGAGCGCGTGCATGCTTTCGTCACCCGCAAACAGCCCGGTCTGGAGGCGGCCGAGTTGCAGGCCTTCTGCGCGAAGCACCTGGCCGATTACAAGGTGCCGGAAAGCTTCACCCTGTCGGACGAACCTTTGCCGCGCAACGCCAATGGCAAACTGCTCAAGCGCGCGCTGCGCGACAGCATCGCCTGATGATTTCCGATTGCCGCGCGGGCCGATCCGCGCGACAATCCGTGTCAGGATAATCTGGAGGAAACCGTCATGCCGGGCCCAACCATCGAGCAACTGGCTGCGCAGATTCCCGATGGCGCCAGGATCGCCGTGCCACCCGATTATTCCGGCGTGGCGATGGAGCTTACCCGTGCCATGATCCGGCGCGGCGTGCGGAACCTGCATCTGGTCTGCGTGCCGATCTCTGGCCTGCAGGCCGATCTGCTGATCGGCGCCGGCTGCGTCGGCACGCTGGAAACCTCGGCGGTGACTTTGGGCGAGTATGGCGGCGCGCCGCGTTTTGCAGCGGGCCTCAAGCGCGGCGCGTTCAAAATGATGGATGCCACCTGTCCTGCGGTGCATGCCGCGATCCAGGCCGCTGGCAAGGGCCTGCCTTTCATGCCGCTGCGCGGCCTGCTCGGCAGCGACCTCTTGAAGAACCGGCCCGACTGGCAGGTGATCGACAATCCCTTCGCGGCGGAGAAAGACCCCATCGTGCTGCTGCCGGCGATCCGGCCCGACATCGCCGTGTTCCATGCGCCGTTTGCCGACCGCAACGGCAATGTCTTTATCGGCCGCCGCCGCGAACTGGTGGCGATGGCCCATGCCTCGGCCATGTCGCTGGTGACGGTGGAGGAAATCCGCGATGTCGATCTGCTCAGCAGCGAGGAAAGCGCCGCCGGCACGCTGACGGCGGCCTATATCGGCGACATTGCCGTGGCGCCGCGTGGTGCCTGGCCGGTCAAGCTGTGGGACATCTACGATTACGATGACGCCCATATGCGCCAGTATGTCGAGGTCTCGCGCAGCGACGAGGGCTTCGCGCGCTACCTGGCCGATTTCGTTTATCAGCGTCAGGCGGCGGAGTGAGCATTATGGACTACAGCCGCCAGGAATTGCTGATCACCACCATCGCCCGCCTGCTGGCCGGCTGCCGGCTGGTCGCGACCGGGGCATCCTCACCGATCCCCGGCGCCGGCGCGTTGCTGGCCCGCGCGCTGTCCGGCGGCCGCATGCGCGTGAACGTGCTGGGCAGCATCCGCAATGATTTCCTCTGCGATGGCGGCGTCGAGCTGTTCGACCTGGCGGGGCAGGGACGGCTGGATGCGTTTTTCCTCGGCGGCGGCCAGATCGACGGCCAGGCCAACATCAATCTGGTCGGCGCGGGTAGCGCATATCCGCAGAATGACGTGCGCTGGCCTGGCTCCTTCGGCTCGGGGTATCTCTATTACCTCGTGCCGCGCGTGATCCTGTTCCGCGAGGAACATACCCGCCGGGTGCTGGTGCCGCAGGTGGATTTCATCTCCGCCGCCGGCCCCACGGGCGAGGCCATCTATCGTCCCGGTGGTCCGATCGGCCTGCTCACCAACCTGTGCTGGTTCTCGTTCGATCGCACGCGCCGGCGCTTCCGGCTGGAAAGCGTGCATCGCGGCCACAGCGTGGAGGAGGTGCGCGACAATACCGGCTTCGACTTCGACTGCCCGGATCATGTGCCGGAAACCGCGTCGCCCGATGCCGCCACCTTGCAGCTGCTGCGTGGTCGCATCGCGGCCGAGATCGGCGAGACCTATCCGCGTTTCGTGGCGCAGGTCTTCCCGGATTCCGTGGCCGCTGCGCAGTAAGCAGAGCGCGCAATGAAAAACGGCCTGGTAAAACCGGGCCGTTTCATTTTTAGATACTGCCGCGCTTACACCACGCGGAAATTCTTGAACTGCCAGGGATCGTTGCGATCCACATCCTCGGGGAACAGCCGTTCGCGCTCCGACAGCGGCGTCCAGTCGGTATAGGCACCGGCCATCTCGCCCAGGTAAGGGCGGCAGACATCCATCACGCGGGCATGGTCGATCTCGTCGGCTTCCACCGGGCCGGATTTGGGATTCTCCAGCGCCCAGACCAGGCCACCCAGCACCGCCACCGTCACCTGCAGGCTGGTGGCGTTGTTATGCGGGCAGAGCTTGCGGGCATCCTCGATGGTCAGCCGCGAGCCATACCAGTAGGCGCCCTTCCTGTGGCCCATCAGCAGCACGCCCAGCTCGTCCATGCCGGTGGTGATCTCGTCCATCATCAGCCGTTTGCTGGGCTGCATGTCCCAGTTCTTGCCGGCGATCTCGTGCAGCGACAGCACGGCATCGTCGCAGGGATGGTAGGCATAATGCACGGTGGGGCGGTAGGCCACCGTGTCGCCATCCCTCACCGTGTAATAGTCGGCCATCGAGATCGACTCGTTATGTGTCACCAGGAAGCTGTGCATCGGGCCTTCCAGCGGCGTCCATGAGCGGACCCGCGTGCCGGCGCCGGGCCGCATCAGGTAGATCGCGGCGTCGCAGCCGAAATCATGGCGCTTGCCGTCAGCCGGGAAATGCGTCTCGTGGCTGCCCCAGCCCAGCTCGGCCGGCTGGCAGCCTTCGCCGACAAAGCCGTCGATCGACCAGGTGTTGACGAATTCACCGCGCCGCTTGGGCTGGTGTTCCGCCACCTGGGTGTCGCGCTCGGCGACATGGATCACCTTCACGCCCAGCGTCTGCGCCAGCGCGGCCCAGCCGGCACGATCGGTCGGCGCGATGGCGGGCAGGCCGGTATCGCGGGCGATATGCAGCATCGCTTCCTTGACGAAATGCGACACCAGTCCAGGATTGGCGCCATGGGTCATCACGGCAGTCGGGCCGTTCCTGTATTTCGCGATCAGCGCGCGGGCGGATTCGCGCAGGGCGTAGTTGGAACGCTCCGATGGCGTCTTGCTCGGATCGGTATAACCGCCCGCCCAGGGTTCGATGCAGGTGTCGAGATAGAAGGCGCCGCGCGCTTGCGCCAGTTCGATCAGCGCCACCGAGGAAACGTCGACCGACAGGTTGAGCAGGAAATCGCCCTGGCCCAGCATCGGCTCCAGCACGGTCTTGTAGTTTTCCCGTGTCAGAGGCTGGCGCATGAACTTGATGCCGTATTCCTTCGCCACGTCATGGCCACGCTCTTCGGCCGTTACAATCGTGATCCGTTCGGCCGGCATGTCGATATGGCGCAGGATCAGGGGCAACACGCCCTGACCGATACTGCCAAAGCCGACCATGACCAGGCGGCCGGAAAACGACACATGCTTCATTTCTTTCTCCGTCATACGAAACAGGATGATGCCTTAGAAAAAAGTCCAGTTGATGAAGGTGAGCACGATCTCGAACACGATCAGCAGCACGATGGCCGCTTCCAGCCGCAGGCTGCGCTGGGCGTCGATCAGGTCGGTCAGGGCGCGGGTGGAGTTCTGGATCACGTCCAGCTTGTCGGCCAGCGCCGAGGCGCGTTCGCTCAGTTCGTATTCGTCCTGCAGGCGCTTGAACAGGCGCTCCAGCTCCGGCCGATCCCACAGCACGTCGGGCTTGTCTTCCACCGCCACGCGGCCGGCGACGCGATGCTCCACCTGCAGCGAGCCGCCGATCAGCTTGAGCAGCTGCTGGCGGTTGCCGGGCAGGCGACCTTCGCGGGCTAGGCTGCGCGCCAGCGGATCGATCACGTCGAACACCGAGCTGACCTGCCGTTCGTTCGAGGCCAGCGCCACGCTCTTGGCCATGGCGTCGGCGATCACCAGGAAGCGCTCGGGCGTCAGTTCGCGCAGCTGGATCGGGCCGCCGGGCGGGATGCTGTCGTCGCCTTCGGGGCTCAGGCTGATGGTGGCGATCTCGTCCTCGATGGTGGTGAAGGCGCCGCTCACCCGCGGCGCGATCTTGCGCAGCAGGTCGTCTTCCTCCACCGGCGACAGGCCGGCCAGCACGGCGGCGCCATACCGGAACAGGGCCACCATGCCCTGCTCGCCGACGCGGAAGGCAAACGGCGCCGTCGAGATGGCATCCGACCGCTCCAGCCCGGCCACGTCCAGACGCTCGCCGAGCAGCAGGGCCCGGACGGTCAGGCGGCCCGAGGCTTTGGCGGGAACAGGGGATGGGGACGGGGCGTCGGTCACGGGTGCCTGGATGGAAAAGGGTGGCGGAATGCCGACTCCGCCGGCAGGGCCGGTCACAAGCAGCGTCGCGCGGCATATATCGGTTTTTCCGCGCTGGCAATATTATAATACCGTGAAAACGCCCGGCCGGCGGCCGGCGGGCTGGGCAAAACGTACGAACTAGTGCGTACATTTCATCAATGCTATGATCAAACCCGGTATATGCAGACAGGCTCGTTCGCTGGCAATGGAAAAAAGCACGAATATGGGGGCTTCGACGCGGCGCAAACGGGCTGTGTCGGGGCGCGGCGATTCCGGCCGTGGTCGGGTCGAGGCCGGCCGCACCAACGACCCGGAGAAGACCAAGCGCAACATCCTGGACGTGGCCCGCGAGGAGTTTTCCTCCAAGGGCCTGAGCGGGGCGCGGATCGACGAGATCGCCGCCCGCACCCAGACCAGCAAGCGCATGATCTATTATTATTTCGGCAGCAAGGAAGGCCTTTATATTGCCGTGCTGGAGGAGGCCTATCGCGGCATCCGCGCCATCGAGGCGCAACTCGATCTGGAAGACCTGCCGCCGGAAGAGGCCCTGCGCAAGCTGGTCGCCTTCACCTTCGATTACGAAAGCAGCAATCCGGATTTCATCCGTTTGGTGATGAACGAGAATATCCACCAGGGCGAATATCTGGCGCAGTCCAAGGTGATCCGCAGCCTCAACCTGCCGGCGATCGACGCGATCCGCAAAATCTACGAGCGTGGCCGCGCCGAGAAGGTGTTCCGCCCCGGGCTGGACCCGAAGGATCTGCATATGTCGATCAGCGCGCTGTGTTTTTTCAACGTCGCCAACCGGCATACCTTCTCGACCATCTTCGACCACGACATGACCTCGCCGGCCGCCCTGCGTCGTCGCCGCGACACCGTCGTGGAGATGATCCTGCGCTTCGTGAAAGCCTGAGCCGACCGATGCCGGGCAGGTGGCCGGGCGGTTTTTTCGAATTGACATACTAACTAGTTCGTACATAATTGCAGGGTCAGTAGACGAGGAAACGCAAACGGGAACAGGGCTTCCCGGCGCGGGATTGCGCCGGCACGGACGCATCCTGGAATCCCGGCGCACAAAATCAGGCAAAACCGCGTCAAACAGAACGCAGAGGGAGGACATCATGATTGCGTCTCGCATCACATCCGCAATGTTCAGGGGAATGCTGCTCGCCAGTGCTCTGGCGGTTGCCGGTATCGCCGCGCCGGGCCGGGCCCAGACCGTGAAATTCGCCCATGTCGATCCCGCCGACTGGACCACGTCGAAGAAGGGCGCGGCTGGCAAGGTGTTCAAGGATCTGGTGGAAGCCGAATCCGGCGGCAAGGTGAAGGTCGAGTTGTATCCCGCCGGCCAGATTGGCGGCGAGGCCGAGCTGGTGGCCCAGGCCCAGGCCGGCGCGATCCAGGTGGTGATGGTCTCGGGCGTTTACGGCAATTACTGCAAGGAAGCCGCCGTGCTCGACACGCCCTTCCTGTTTGCCTCGGCGGCCGTGGCGTGGAAGACGCTGGACGGCGCTTTCGGCGACAAGCTGGCCGAACACTGCCTGAAGAAGACCGGCCTGCGCACGCTGGCCTATGGCGAAACCGGCTTCCGCAACTTCACCAATTCGGTGCGCGAGGTGAAAAGCCCTGCCGACATGAAGGGTCTGAAGCTGCGCGTGCAGCAGTTGCCGCTCTATGTCGAGATGGTGAAGGGGCTGGGCGGCATCCCGACCCCGGTGGCCTGGCCGGAAACCCCCGGCGCGCTGCGCACCAAGGTGGTGGATGGCCAGGAAAACCCGGTCAGCGTCATCCTCGGCAACAAATTCTATGAATTCCAGACCTACCTGACGCTCGACCAGCATGTCTACGGCACCGATTTCCTGCTGGTGAACGACAAGTTCTACCAGGGTCTCGATGCCGAGGGCCGCGCCCTGCTCAAACGCAATGCCGTGGTGGCGGCCAATGCCGGCCGCGCCATCCAGCAGATCAATTCGGCTGCCGGCGTGTCGGAGCTCGCCGCCAAGGGCATGAAGGTCTACAAGCCGACCGCCGCCGAGCTGGGGCAGTTCCGCGCTGCCGCCCAGCCGCCGGTTCTGGCCTGGCTGAAGGGCCAGGTCGAGGCCGGCTGGGTTGAATCCGTGCAGCAGGCCGTTGCCGCCGCCGAAAAGGCGGTCGCCAACTGAACGGTGGGGCCGGGTGGTATCATGCCGCCCGGCCCGATTATTCCATCCGGCACGCAGCCATGACCCAGACTGTCACAGCCACTCCGTTTTCGCTCTGGCGCCATTACGATGCCGCCACCACCGGTCTGCTGGCACTGTCCGGCGCGGCGATGTTCGGCATCGCCATCGTCAATGCCCTGCTGCGCTACCTGTTCGATGCGCCGCTGATCTGGGCCGAGGAGATCGCCCGCTATGCCATGGTCTGGGGCACCATGATCGGCGTGGCGCTGGCCTATCGCGGCGGCATGCATGTCGCCGTCACGCTGCTGGTGGACATGATTCCCGAGAAGACCCAGCTCATGCTGCGGCTGGCCTGTCATGTGATTTCCCTTGCCGTCGCCATCCTGATCTTTCGCTCCGGCCATATCCTCGGCGGCATGCTGGGCGGCCTGCAGGGCCCCAGCAGCGGCATCGCCATGGTCTGGATTTACAGCGCCATCCCGGTCGGCGCCGCCATGCTGCTGATCGAAATCCTGCGCCGGCTCTGGGCCGATCTGCGCCTGCTGCGCCGGGGAACCGCATCACGAGGCGTTGCGTCATGAGCGGCTTTTCCGGCCTGTTCCTTGCCGGCGTGCTGCTGATCGGCCTGCCGATCTCGTTCGCCATCATCCTGGTCTGCGGCGTTTCGATCATCGAGCGCGGCCTGCCCGAGATGCTGCTGGCCCAGCGGCTGTTCACCGGCCTCGATTCCTTCCCGATCATGGCGGTGCCGCTGTTCATCCTGGCTGGCGAGCTGATGAACGAAAGCGGGATCACCGACCGCATCATCCGCATGGCCGATGCTTTCGTCGGCCATATCCGCACCGGCCTGTGCCAGGTCGGCATTCTCTCCTCGGTGATCTTTGCCGGCATTTCCGGCTCGGCGGTGGCGGATGCCTCGGCGCTCGGCCGCGTCTTCATCCCGGCGATGGAGAAGGAAGGTTATCCGCGCGATTTCGGCGCCGCGCTGATCGCCGCCGCCTCGGTGATCGGCCCGATCATTCCGCCCAGCATCCCGATGATCGTGTTCGCGCTGATCATCCAGGAATCGGTGGCGGCGCTGTTCCTCTCCGGCGTCATTCCCGGCCTGCTGCTGGGCCTCGCGCTGGCGCTGGTCACCTATTTCAGCATGCGGCGCGTCAGCCCGGCGCCGAAGCCGCGGCAGAATCTGCGTGGTCTGCTTGCGGCTCTGCGCATCGGCATCATCCCCATGCTGATGCCGGTGATCATCCTGTTCACCATCCTTACCGGCATCGTCACGCCCACCGAGGCCGCCGCCGTCGCCGTGCTATACGCTCTGGCGGTCGGCACGCTGGTGTTGCGTACGATCAGTTTCGCCGCCCTGGTGCGCGCCTTCGCCAGCTCCATGCTGCTCTCGGCGGTGATCCTGTTCATCATGGCCTCGGCCAACCTGGTCAACTGGCTGCTCACCACCGACCAGATCCCGCAGCGTTTCGCTGCCTTCGTGATCGGCGAGATCGGCGATCCGCTGATGTTCCTGCTGATGGTCAATATCCTGCTGCTGATCGTCGGCTGCCTGATCGAGGGCCTGGCGGCAATGGTGGTGCTGGTGCCAATCCTGGCGCCGATCGCCGTGCAGCTCGGCATCGATCCGGTGCATTTCGCCCTGGTGGTGGTGCTCAACCTGATGATCGGCCTGATCACCCCGCCGATGGGCCTGTGCCTGTTCGTGGTGGATGGCATCGCCCGCGTCGGCCTGCCGGCCATCCTGCGCCGCATCTGGCCGTTGCTGCTGGCCGAGCTGGCCGTGCTGGCGCTGGTCACGCTGATCCCGCAGCTTTCCACCTTTCTGCCGCGTTTCCTTGGTTATGGATGATCCGATGCAACGGCGTTTCCTGGTTGGCCTGATCGGCGCGAATATCGGCAAGTCGCTGTCGCCGGCTCTGCATGAGGATGCCTTCGCCGCCGCTGGCGCGCAGGGCTATTACCACCTGATGGACCTGCAGGTCTTGCAGGGTCGCGCCACGCTGGAAAGCCTGCTGGTGGCCGTGCGCACGGCCGGTTTTGCCGGCGTCAATGTCACCCATCCAGTGAAGGAAGCCGTGCTGCCGCTGCTGGATGAGGTCTCGCCCGAGGCGCGCGAGATCGGCGCGGTGAACACCGTGGTGATCGGTCGCGATGGCCGCACCGCCGGCCATAACACCGACCGCACCGGTTTCCGCCGCGCCTTCGAGGAGGTGCTGGGTGGAAAAGCCGCGGCGCGGCAGCAGGTGCTGCTGCTGGGTGCCGGCGGCGCCGGCCGCGCCGTGGCCTGCGCGCTGATGGACCTGGGCGTGCAGGTGCTGCATGTCTTCGATACCGATGCGGCGCGGGCGCAGACATTCGCCGCCGATCTGCAGGGCCGTTTCGGGGCGGATCGCATCCGCGCCGCCGCCGATCTGGCCGGCGCGGCCTGGCAGGCCGCCGGGATCGTCAACGCCACGCCCATCGGCATGCTGGGTTATCCCGGCATGGCCATTGCGCCGGAGCTGATCGACACGCGGCATTGGGTGGCCGACGTGGTCTACACGCCGCTGGAAACCCAGCTGATCGCCACGGCGCGGCGCAAGGGCTGCCGGGTGATGACGGGCGGCGGCATGTGCGTGCACCAGGCAGCCGAGGCGTTCCGGCTGTTCACCGGCCTGGAGCCCGACGTGGCGCGCATGCACCGATTGTTCAACGAAGCCTGCGCCCGGCGCGACGCGAAACTGGCCGCCGCCGGCTGAAGCCGGCGCGGTTTGCATCATCGGATGGAGGAGGGCGGCATGCGACGCTCTATCGCGACGGTATCGATCAGCGGAACCCTCCAGGAAAAGCTGGAGGCCATCGCGGCGGCGCGTTTCGATGCCGTCGAGATCTTCGAGAATGACCTGCTGTTCTTCAACGGCTCGGCCCGGCAGGTGCATGACATGGCCGCCGATCTGGGCCTGAAGATCGTGCTGTTCCAGCCCTTCCGCGATTTCGAGGGCGTGCCGGAGGCGATGTTCCGCCGCAACCTGGATCGCGCCGAACGCAAATTCGACCTGATGCAGGAGCTCGGCGCGCCGCTGATGCTGGTCTGCTCCAATGTCGCGCCGGCCGCGTTGCCCGATGCATCCCTGGCGGCGACGCAGTTGCATGAACTGGCCGAGCGCGCCGGCCGCCGCGGCCTGCGCATCGGCTACGAGGCTTTGGCCTGGGGCCGGCATGTGAATACCTATGGCCAGGCCTGGGCGATGGTGGAGGCCGCCGATCACCCGCATCTCGGCCTGGTGCTCGACAGCTTCCATACGCTGGCGCTGAACGACGACCCGGCCGGCATTGCCGATATCCCGGGCGAACGCATTTTCTTCGTGCAACTGGCCGACGCGCCGCGCCTGAGCATGGACGTGCTGACCTGGAGCCGGCATTTCCGCTGCTTCCCTGGCCAGGGCGATTTCGACGTGACCGGCTTCGCCATGCAGGCGGTGGCCAGCGGCTATTCCGGCCCGCTGTCGCTGGAAGTGTTCAACGACGATTTCCGCGCCGGCCCCACCCGCATGACGGCGCAGGACGGCATGCGCTCGCTGCGCTATCTGGAAGAGCAGATGCGCCGCCGCGCCGAAGCGGCGCCGCCACAGGACAAGGTTGCCGCCCTGCCGCGCCGGGTCGCGCTGTTCGACCCGCCGGCCGTGCCGGAGCTGCAGGGCGTCGCCTTCATCGAATTCGCCGTCGACAGCACGGCCGAACAGTCGCTTGCCGGCCTGCTCCAGGCATTGGGTTTCCGCCTGGCCGGGCGGCACCGCTCCAAGGATGTGGTGCTGTATCGCCAGGGCGACGTGAACATCGTGCTGAATGCCGAGCGCGATTCCTTCGCCCATTCCTATTACCTGGTGCATGGCACCTCGATCTGCGCCATCTGCCTGCGGGTGGCCGACGAGGCGCAGATGCTCAACCGCGCCGATGCCTATGGCTGCACGCGCTACGAGGGTCGCCTTGGCCCGAACGAACGCAGCATTCCGGCTTTCCGCTCCATCGATGGCAGCCTGGTCTATTTCGTCGGCAGCGCCTTCGATTTCTCGACCGACTTCATCCTGGAAGCGGATGCCTCTGAGCCTGCCGGGTTGCAGCTGTTCGACCACATCGCCCAGGCGGTGCCGGCCGGGCAGATGGATTCCTGGCTGCTGTTCTATCGCGCCGTGCTTGGCCTGCAGCCCGACAATATCTGGGTCTTGCCCGATCCCTATGGCCTGGTGCGCAGCCGCGCGGTGTCGAACCCGCAGCGCAGCCTGCGGTTCCCGCTCAGCTTTTCCGAGAACCGCAACACCGCCACGGCGCGTTCGGTCTCGCATTTCTCCGGCGCCGGCGTGCACCATATCGCGTTTTCGACGGGCGATATCTTCGCCGCGGCGGCAGCCCTGCGCGAGGGCGGCGTGCCTTTGCTCAGCATCCCGGAGAATTATTACGACGACCTGCTGGCCAAGTTCGATATCGCGCCGGCGCTGGTCGACCGCCTGCGGCAGCATAGCATCCTCTACGACCGGGACGATGTGGGCGGGGAATTCTTCCACGTCTACACGCAGATGTTCGAGGACCGGTTTTTCTTCGAGGTGGTGCAGCGCAAGGCCGGTTACGACCAGTATGGGGCGGTCAATGCCCCGGTGCGCATGGCGGCGCAGGCGCAGGCCCGCGAAATGATGCCGGCGGCGCTGTTCTAGCGCGGCCGCGCATAGCCCAGCACGGTCTGCACGCCGCTCTCGTCGCCGAAGGGCAGCAGCAGGCGCTGGTAGCGGAACAGGATCATCCGCTCGATGGCGCCGACGCGGCGGTAGTGCGGCAGGCGATGGCGGATCACCCGGGCATAGGCTGGCTCGGCATAGCGCCGGTAGAGGAAATTCTGCTCGTCGACGCAGCTGCCCTGCACATCCCAGCCCAGCCGGGCGAGCAGCGCGTCGCCGACGAAGCTGTAGCGCAGCCGCGGCTTGGGCGGCTCGACATCGACGATGAAGACATGCTGGCCGAAGCGGGTATCGTTCCGGCGCAGCTCCCAGTCCCGGAACACGTCGCGCGGCGGCATCGGCCGGTCGCCACGCGCCTGGTTCCAGATGTCATACAGGGCGCGCATCTCGGTGGTCGCCTCATTGCGGAAGGCCAGGCCCTCGTTGGTGCGCAGCCATTCCCGGCTCTGAAAGCCGCGGTCGCGCTGCAGGGCGCCAATGATCTTTTCATGCAGCTGTTCCGGCGCCACCGGCTTGGCCAGAAAGGCGGCGAGGTTGGCCGCGCGCGCCTGCGCCACGATCTTTTCCGTCGCTTCCCAGCTCAGCATCACCGCGCTCAGGCCGGGCTGCGCCTCCTGCATGCGCCGCAGCAGGTCCAGGCCATCCATGTCGGGCAGGCGCAGATCCGACAGCACGATGTCGAGCGGGCCGCCACAGGCGGCCTGCAGGTCCAGCGCCTCCCTGGCATCGGCGGCGAACAGGATGTTGCGCACACCAAGGTCGAGCAGCAGCCGGCGCAGCAGGTTGCGGAGATGGCGGTCGGGATCGACCACCATCACGGTCAGGTCCTGCGGCAGGGTATCGGGAAGCGGTTTCATGGCCCGGCCTTGGCGATGGGTGCTGGCCATTATACGGCATGCAGCGCGCCGGGGATGCCGGCACGCGGCGGATCGCGCAGTGCGGGATGCTGCGGGCAGGGCAGGCGGGCTTTTGGGAGAGAAGAGAATGGTGGGCGGTACAGGATTTGAACCTGTGGCCCCACCCATGTGAAGGGTGTGCTCTACCGCTGAGCTAACCGCCCGCCGACCGGATCGCCGATCCGGAAAAACAAATCGTCCGCAGCGTATAAAGAGGCCGCCAGACAGTGTCAAGCGGCCGGAAGCGCTCTGGCGGAACAGAGGCTTAGCAGGGGCTTAGTATAGTCCGCCGGTGCCCGAGATCGGCGCGGCGCCGGCGCTGCCGCCGACGCCGGAGATGCTGTCATGCTCGTCCATCGAGCCGTCCAGCACGCGGCTGCGTTCGCCGGCCTGCGGCTCGGTGCCGGGGCGGAAGGCTTCCAGGATCACGTTGCGGTCGCCCGGCCGGGCCAGTTCCCCGGTCTCGGCCTGCACGCGCACCAGCCGCACGCCGGGCGGCACGCGGAACTGGATCGCCGGCTTGCCCTGCAGGGCCTCGGCCATGAAGGCCTTGAACACCGGCACCGAAACCGACGAGCCGGTCTCGCGTTTGCCCATGTCCTTCGGCGTGTCGTAGCCGATGAACACGCCGACGGCTAAGTCGGGACTGAAGCCCATGAACCAGGTGTCCATGCTGTCGTTGGTGGTGCCGGTCTTGCCGGCCAGCGGCTTGCCCAGTTCGCGGATGCGGATGCCGGTGCCGCGCTGCACCACGCCTTCCAGCATCGAGGTGATCTGGTAGGCGGTGACGGCATCGATCACCTGCGGCCGCGGATCGGGCAGCAGCGGTTCGGCCTGGCCGCTCCAGCTGGCATCGAGGCAGCCGCCGCAGGGCCGCGTGTCATGCCGGTAGATCGTCGTGCCGTTGCGGTTCTGGATGCGGTCGATCAGGGTCGGCTGGATTTTCCGGCCGCCATTGACGAACTCGGCATAGGCGGTGGTCATTTTCATCAGCGTGGTCTCGCCGGCGCCCAGCGACATGGACAGCACCGGCGGCATGTTATCGATCACGCCGAAACGCTTGGCGTAATCCACCACCTTTTCCATGCCGATGGCCTGGGCCAGCCGCACGGTCATCAGGTTGCGCGATTTCTCGACGCCGACCCGCAGCGTCGAGGGGCCGTAGAACTGGTCGGAATAGTTGCCCGGCTTCCACAGCGGCAGGCCGGGGCCCTGGTCCAGCACGAAAGGCGCGTCCAGCACCAGCGAGGATGGCGTGAAGCCGTTATCCAGCGCGGCGGCATAGACGAAGGGCTTGAACGACGAGCCGGGCTGGCGCTGCGCCTGGGTGGCGCGGTTGAACTGGCTGAGCTTGAAGTCGAAGCCGCCGACCAGCGCCAGCACGCGGCCGGTATGCGGGTCCATCGCCATCAGGCCACCACCGATCTCGGGAATCTGCCGCAGGGCATAGCCATCCTGCGGCTTGGCCGGATCGATCGGCTCGACGGCGATCACGTCGCCGGCGGCGATCACCTCCGACACGCTGCGCGGCACCGGGCCGAAATGATCGGGCCCCAGCTTCTTGCGCGCCCAGCGCAGGCCGGCATAGGGCAGGGTGCCTTTGCTGCCGTCGCTGAAGCCGATCTCGGCGCTGTTGCTGTCGATTTTCAGCACGGTGCCGACGCGCCAGGGCGGCAGGATGCCGGGGATCGGCAGGATGGCGTTGAGCTGCGTGCGCCAGTCCTGGCCCGGCATGGTCAGTGCGATGCGGGCCAGCGGGCCGCGCCAGCCGCCGGCGCGGCGGTCATAGGCCTGCAGGCCGTCGCGCAGCACGCGTTCGCCCAGCGCCTGCAGCTTGGGGTCCATCGTGGTGCGGACGCTCAGGCCCCCTTCATACAGGCCCTTCTCGCCGAATTTCTGCGCCAGCTCGCGGCGCACTTCCTCGGCGAACCAGTCGGCGCGGGCGAGTTCGGATTCCGGCCGGGTCAGCGCCACCAGCGGCGTGGCGATGGCGCCGCGCGCCTGCTCCACGGTGATGACGCCGTCTTCCTGCAGGCGCTCGATCACCCAGTCGCGACGCGCCTTGGCGCGTTCGTAATGGCGCACGGGATGGTAATTGCTCGGCGCCTTGGGCAGGGCGGCCAGATAGGCGGCCTCGGGCAGGGTCAGGTCGTAGAGCGACTTGTCGAAATAGACCAGCGCGGCGGCGGCGACGCCATAGGCGCCCGAGCCGAGATAGATCTCGTTCAGGTACAGCTCGAGGATCTTGTCCTTGCTGAAGGCCTTTTCGATGCGGAAGGCGAGGATGGCTTCCTTGGCCTTGCGGCCGAGCGACACTTCGTTGCCGAGCAGGAAATTCTTCGCCACCTGCTGCGTGATCGTCGAGGCGCCGACCGGGCGGCGGCTCTGCGCCAGGTTGGCCACGTTCTGCACCAAGGCGCGCAGCACGCCGATCGGGTCGATGCCGCTATGCTCGTAGAAATTCTTGTCCTCGGCCGACAGGAAGGCCTGGATCACCGGTTTCGGGATCGCCTCGATCGGCACGAACAGGCGGCGCTCGCGGGCGAATTCGGCGATCAGCCGGCCGTCGCCGGCATGCACGCGGGTGGTCACCGGCGGTTCGTAATTGGCCAACTGCTGATAGTCGGGCAGGTCGCGGCCGTAATACCACAGGCCGGCCAGGCCGGCGGCGGCGGCACCGATCAGGGCCAGCACGGCCAGGAACAGCAGGAAGAAGAAACGCGACAGCAGACGCATGGCACCCCGGAAAGTCTGCGCGATGGGCCGGAAAACGGGCGTACTGGTACTCCCGAACGACGGGTCTGTATAGGGATAGAATTATGGCGCGGGCATGGCGCGGGGCAGGGTCTGGAACCGGGCCGGGCGCGGGAATCGGGCGATTTTTCCCTTCGGCCGGCCGGAGGCTGGCGGGCTGCCGGGTCCGGGGCGCCGCCGCGGAAAAAAAAGCCGGATCGGTTTGTCGGCCGTGGCGTTCCCAGCACGTCCTTGTGGGGCAGGGCCTGGCCGGGGCCGCTAGGCTGCCGGTGCAAGGGCGGAAGATGGAAAGGACAAGACCATGCGATTCATGATGCTGATGATTCCCAAAGGTTACGAGATGGCGCCCCCCGGCACCATGCCCGAGGATGTCGAGCGGATCGCCGCGATGATGAAATACAACGAAGCCATGCAGCAGGCCGGCATCCTGCTGGCCTGCGATGGCCTGCATCCCCCCTCCATGGGCGCGCGCGTGTCGTTCCCGGACGGCAGGCCCGTCGTGACCGATGGCCCCTTCGCCGAGAGCAAGGAAGTGCTGGGCGGCTACTGGATGATCCAGGTCGCCTCGCGGCAGGACGCCATCGACTGGGCGAAGCGCTGCCCGGCGAGCGAGACCGAGACCATCGAAATCCGCCAGGTGCAGGAGATGGAGGATTTCCCCGACACGGTGCAGGAAACCATCGCGCCCATCGCCGAGATGCAGTTGCAGCGGCAGGGCAAGGGCTAGGGGCGGAATGCCCCGGAGCAGTTGCGCCTTCTCAGTGTTACGGCCGGGCCCAGGAAGGAGCCTCGCAATGACCATCACCATTACCGCCTTTGAACGGTCACCCGATGGCGGCAAGGGACTGGCGCGTGACACGCGCGTCCGCTGGGCGCTTGAAGAAGTGGGCCAGCCTTATGACGTTCGCCTTCTTTCGTTCAAGGCGATGAAGGAACCCGCGCATCTCGCGCTTCATCCTTTCGGCCAGATTCCCACGTATGAGGAAGGCGATCTCAGCTTGTTTGAGACAGGGGCGATCGTGTTCCATATCGCCGAGCGCCATGCCGGGCTGCTGCCTGACGATGCCAATGCGCGGGCCCGGGCGATCACATGGATGTTTGCCGCGCTCAACACCGTGGAACCGGCGATCCTCGAACTCGCAACTGCTAGGCTTCTGGAGGGCGACAAGCCCTGGAGCCAGCAGCGCCTGCCTCTGGTCGAGGATCGCGTCCGAGATCGGTTGAAGCAACTTTCCGCTCACCTTGGCCATGCGGACTGGCTCGATGGTGCGTTCAGCGCGGGCGACCTGATGATGGTGTCTGTGCTGCTCAGGCTGAAATCATCGGGCATTCTCGACGAGTATCCGAACCTGGCCGCCTATGTCGCCCGCGGCGAAGTACGGCCCGCCTACAAGCGAGCCTTCGCCGCTCAACTGGCGGTGAATACCGGCAAGCCCCCGGCTGGCTGATTGAGTTCCATCCTGGGCTCGGAACGTCCGTCATCATCCGAGCTTTAGTTCAGTTTATGGGGCCTGCCCTGGAGTGGTTGGGCTTTACCGCTCCGCCTGCATGTCCGCGCCGAAGAACCGGTCGATGGCGGCGACGGCGGCGGCGGCCAGCTTGTTGCGGCCGGCCTCCGAGAACAGCAGCGCCTCGTCGCCGGGATTCGACAGATAGCCCAGCTCCAGCAGGGCCGAGGGCACGTCGGGCGCCGACAGCACGCGGAAATTCGCCGCCCGCAGGGCGTTGCGGCGCAGGGCGATGGTGTCGCTCATCGAGGCGGTGAGCAGGCCGGCGAAGCGGCCCGACAGCCGCGCCGTGTCGCGCGAGGCGAGGTCGAGCAGGATCGACACCACGTCGTCGACATCGGTGTCTGCGGCGCTGTCCGCCAGCTGGTCGGCGCGGTTCTCGCGCAGGGCCAGCGCCTCGGCGTCCAGGTCGCTGGCGGCATCGGCGCGGGTATAGACGCTGGCGCCGCGGGTGGCGCGGTCGCCGCGCAGGCTGTCGGCATGGACGGACAGGAACAGGTCGGCCTCGTGCCGGCGCGCCAGGGCGACCCGGTCGCCCAGTCGCACGAAGCGGTCGCGGTCGCGCGTCAGGATCACGTGATACCGCCCGGTGGCGCGCAGGCGGTGGGCCATGGCCAGCGTCACGGCGAGGGTGATGTCCTTTTCATGGCGGCCCGAGGCGCTGATCGCGCCCGGGTCCTGGCCGCCATGGCCGGGATCAAGCACGATGGTGCGCTTGCGGTCGGCCGCCACCGCCGGCGGCGGGGCGATATCCACCGCGGTCTGCAGCGGCAGGGCAATGGCGGCGGCGAAGGCTTCGGCATAGGCCTGCGGATCGGCCGGGCGCAGGTCGATCACCAGCCGGTGGCCGCTGGGGCCCAGCGGCCCATTCTGCGGCTCCAGCCGGAAGGCGCGCTCCACCACCGCCGGCTCGATCAGGTCGATGGCGATCTCGGTACGTTCATCATGGCGCACCGGCAGGCCCAGCGCCGCGACCAGGCCGGCGGCCCTGGTCTGCGCCGGCGGCGCGGCCCAGCGCAGGCCCGGCAGGCCGAGGATCAGGCCCAGCCCGTCGGAGTTGGCAGACAGCTCGGCATCGATGGGGCCGGAGGCCTCGACCACCAGCCGGGTCAGGCCGGCATTCAGGCCCAGTTGCAGGCGCGTGACGCGGCCATCGTCCGCCACTGCGGTCCAGGGCAGGGCCGCAGGCAGGATGGTTCCTAGAAAAGCCAGTAAAAACAGTTGCTTGATGAGAATCCCCGGGGTCGTCATGCAGCGCGGCAAGAAAGACCTTGTCGGTATGCCCTGCCAAAGCGTACGATGCAATCGCGAATATCCGAGTCAGATCGGACCGTCCGGCCAAAAGCTTGTCTCTCAAGAGGTTATTGCCTCTCAAGAGGTTAGTCCGGCCCGGAGCGGAAAGATCGGCGCATCGGCGGTGAGCCAGCCTGCATTAGCCAGTTGTCAGCCCTTAAAGGAGGCGGCCTGGAGCGGATGGCCTCGGTTGCTGCGCTCAAGACAGCACGGATTTTGGAGTGAACCTTCGGGGCTTCCGCCCGGGTCGATTGGATCCGGCGGAGGCTTGGCAGACCGACAGCGCGCGGCGCGCCCGGCGGGATTACGATCCCCCGGATGTAAGTCCCCCCTCTCGGTCGTCAGGATCATTACCACCGCAGGCCCGCCGGTTTTCCGGTCCGGTGTCGCGCGGTGGGCCGATCCGGCCACAGCCAGCCCCGACAACAAAGGCGCGCCGCCGTTTGTTATTCGCGCGGGCGGCGCCGCGCCGCAGGAATAATGCCTCATGGGCATGCGTATGCTGATCGATGCCACCCATCCGGAGGAAACCCGGGTCGTGGTGGTCAAGGGGACCCGTCTCGAGGAATTCGATTACGAGACCTCCACCAAACAGGTAAACAAGGGCAACATCTATCTGGCGCGGGTCACCCGCGTCGAGCCCTCGCTGCAGGCCGCCTTCGTGGAATATGGCGGCAACCGCCATGGCTTCCTGGCCTTCAGTGAAATCCATCCCGACTACTACCAGATTCCGATCGCCGACCGGCAGGCTCTGCTGGCTCAGCAGGCCGAGGAAGAGGCGCGTGCCGCCGAAGCCGAGGAAGCCGAACTGGCCGCCGAGGAGGCCCGCGCCGCCAGCAAGGCGGCCGCTGGTGATGACCATGGCGGCGACGACCATGGCATCGAGACGGTGGAAGGCGATTTCGACACGGTCGAGGAACTCAAGCCCCAGACGGTGTCCCCCGATACGGTGACCGAGGGCGTTGAAACCTCGGCTCAGGGCGAAGCCAGCGCCGATGCGACGGAAGCCGCCGGCGATGTCGCCGCGCCGGCCTACTGGAACGTGCCGGCCAGCGCCAGCCCGGCGCCGAGCATCAGCGCGCCGGTTGAGCCGGAGGCCGCGCCGCGCGCCGAGAACGACGATGCCGCGCCCGACGTGGCCGATGGCGAGGCTGCCCTGGCGGCGGCCGGCCAGTCTGAAGAAGGCCAGTCTTCTTCTGAAGAAGGCCAATCTTCTGAAGAAAGCCGGGCCGAAGAGGCCGCCGAGGCCCGGGCCGAGGAAAACGGCAAGAGCGACGACGAGACCAGCGACGGCCGCCGTCGCCGTCGCGCCAATGCCTTCCGCCGCTACAAGATCCAGGAAGTCATCAAGCGCCGGCAGATCATGCTGGTGCAGGTGGTGAAGGAAGAGCGTGGCAACAAGGGCGCCGCGCTCACCACGTATCTCTCGCTGGCCGGCCGCTATTGCGTGCTGATGCCCAACACCGCGCGCGGCGGCGGCATTTCGCGCAAGATCCAGTCGCAGGCCGATCGCAAGCGGCTGAAGGCGATCACGGCGGAGCTGGACATCCAGGACGGCATGGGCGTGATCGTGCGCACCGCCGGCATGGAACGCTCCAAGCCCGAGATCAAGCGCGACTTCGAATACCTGCTGCGCAGCTGGGACAGCATCCGCGAGCGCACGCTGGAATCCTCGGCGCCGGCCCTGATCTACGAAGAGGCCGGGCTGATCAAGCGGTCGATCCGCGATCTCTATTCCGACCAGATCGACGAGGTGATCGTCGAGGGCGACGAGGGCTACCGCTTCGCGCATGACTTCATGCACATGCTGATGCCCAGCCATGCCGAGCGCGTGAAGCAGTACCAGGACAAGATCCCGCTCTTCACCCGGTACCAGGTCGAGCAGCAGCTCGACGCGATGTTCTCGCCCACCGTGCAGCTGCGCTCGGGCGGCTACATCGTGATCAACCCGACCGAGGCGCTGGTTTCCATCGACGTGAACTCGGGCAAATCGACCCGTGAGCACAATATCGAGGAGACCGCCTACAAGACCAACCTCGAGGCGGCCGAGGAAATCGCCCGCCAGCTCCGCCTGCGCGATCTCGCCGGCCTTGTGGTCATCGACTTCATCGACATGGAGGAGAACCGCAACATCCGCAAGGTCGAGCAGCGCCTGAAGGAATGCCTGCGCAACGACCGCGCCCGCATCCAGGTCGGCCGCATCTCCGGGTTCGGCCTGCTCGAAATGTCGCGCCAGCGCCTGCGGCCGAGCCTGATCGAAAGCTCGACCATGGCCTGCCCGCATTGCCAGGGCCGCGGCTATGTGCGCTCGGTGGAATCCACCGCGTTGCAGGTGCTGCGCGCCATCGAGGAGGAGGGTATCCGCGACCGCTCGGCCGAGATCACCGTCTCGACCTCGGCGGAAGTGGCGATCTACCTGCTCAACCACAAGCGCGAGCGCCTGAGCGAGATCGAGCGCCGCTATGTGATGCGCGTCATTCTCGCCGCCGATGCCAGCCTGGTGCCGCCGGATTTCCGCATCGAGCGCAGCAAGCCGCGCCAGCCCGGCGAGATCACCCGGCCCGAACTGGCGCCGCGCAGCGAAGCGCCGCGTCCGATCACCCAGGAATCCGCCTATGCCGAGCCCGAGGAGGCGCTGGCCGCCGATGAGGCCGAGGGCGAAGAGGCCCAGCCGCAGGCGGGCGCCGAAGGCGAGGAGGATGGTGATGGCCGCCGTCGCCGCCGTCGCCGTCGCCGCCGTCGTGGCGGCAAGGACGCGCCGCGTGGCGAGGGCCTTGAGGCCGGGGCCGAAACCGATGCCGAAGCCGAGGACGCCGTCGGCGCCGGCGAAGACGATGCCGAAGCGGCGGATGAGTCGACGGGTGACGAAGGCCAGGACCAGGCCGCCGGCGAGGCGCAGGACGAAGAGGGCGCCGATGGCCGCCGTCGCCGTCGAGGCCGTCGTGGTGGCCGCCGCCGCCGTCGCGACGAGGGCACGGCGCCGTCGGGTGAGGGCGAAGCGCCCCGCCAGGAGGATATGCCGCGTCTCGATGCGCCGCGCCAGCGCGAGTTGCTGCCGCCGCCGGCGATGACGCCGGCTTCGATTGGCGCCATGCTCGATGGCCTGCCGGGCTATGAATTCGACGACGAGGAACCGCCGCCGCCGCCGCGCGTTTCCCAGCCGGCGCCGCAGCCGGTCGCGAAAGCCGAGCCGCCTGCGCCGGCCCCGGCTCCTGTGGCCGAGATGCCGGTTGCTGCCGCTCCCGAGCCGCAGCCTGAACCGCCGCCGGCGCCTGTTGCGCCTGCGCCGACAGGCCCGGTCTTCGAGACGGTGGTGATCAGCACCGATGGCAAGGCCGAGAAGGCCGAAGCCGCCGCGCCGGCGCCGAAGAAGGGCTGGTGGCGCCGGTGAAAGATCCGGTGACGGATCGGCCGATCCGCCGCGCCACGTCGGCCGATGAAGCGCGCCTCGGCGCGCTGCAGAAACGCGCCTACGTCAAATACGTGCCCCGCATCGGCACCGAGCCGCAGCCGATGGCCGAAAATGCCGCCGGCCTGCTGCAGGCCTACGAGGTCTGGGTGGTCGATGGCGTCGAGGATGGCCTGGCCGGCGCGCTGGTGCTGCGCTCGGCCGACGACCACCTGCTGGTCTGGAGCGTGGCGGTCGACCCGACCCAGCAGGGCACCGGCCTGGGCCGCCGCCTGCTCGATTTCGCCGAAGTGCAGGCGCGCGGGCGTGGCCTGACCGAAATCCGCCTCTACACCAACGCGCTTTTCACCGAGAACCGCCAGCTCTATGCCCATCTCGGTTATGCCGAGACCGGCTCGGAAACCTTCGAGGGCCGCGAGCTGGTGCATATGGCCAAGTCTCTGGCGGCGACGGCATAAGCGGTCCGTCCGCGATGACGACAGAGTCCACGCGTGACCTCGAAGCCTATCTGCACACCCATATCCCGCTCTCGGCGGCGATGCAGGTTGCGGTCACTTCGGCCTCTGCCGATGCGGTTGCCTTAAGCGCGCCGCTGGCGCCCAACATCAACCATCGCAGCACGGCCTTTGGTGGCAGCCTTTCGACACTGGCGATCCTCTCGGCCTGGGCGTTGGTCAATCTGCGGCTGAAGGCCGAGGGCTTGCCCAGCCGGCTGGTGATCCAGTCCAACCACATGGATTACGACGCGCCGGTGACCGGGAGTTTCACCGCCACGGCGACGCTGGCCGACGCGACCGCCTGGCCGTCGTTCGTCAAAATGCTGACTCGCAAGGGCCGCGCCCGCATCGTGGTGCAATCGGTGGTGCGCTGCGGCGATGTGATCGGTGGCCGCTTCGAGGGCGAGTTCGTGGCGTTCCTGAATCGCTAAAAACAACACGTCATGCCCGGGCTTGGCCCGGGCATCCACGTTTTCACTTTCGTGTTTTAAAGCAACTCGTGGATCCTCGGGCCAAGCCCGAGGATGACGCTGCCATAAGGTCGCGTCACTTCCGCCAGTCCTTCAGGCGCTTCGCCGCCTCGATCATGCGCTCGGTGCTGCCGGCGAAGGAATAGCGCATGAAGTAATGGCCGCGACCGCGGTCGAAGTCGAAGCCGGGTGTGGCCGCGATGCCGGTTTCGGCCAGCATGCGTTTGCAGAACTCGTTCGCGTCGTTGGTGAAGCGGCTGATATCGGCATAGAGGTAGAAGGCGCCGTCGGCCGGCGCCAGGCGATCAAATCCAGCCAGCGGCAGTTCGTTCAGCAGGATCTCGCGGTTCCTGGCATAACGCGCGACGTTTTCTTCCAGCTCGTCATAGGCGCTCATCGCCGCCACGCCGGCCACCTGGCTGATGCCGGGCGCCGAGATGTAGAAATTCTGCGTCAGGCATTCGATGGGGCGCAGCAGGCTTTCGGGCACCACCATCCAGCCCAGCCGCCAGCCGGTCATCGAGAAGTATTTGCTGAAGCTGTTGATCACGATGGCCTGGTCGGTCAGCGCCAGCACCGACTGCGCGCGGCCATTGTAGGTGATGCCGTGATAGATCTCGTCGACGATCAGCCAGCGGCCCTTGGCGGCGCAGTCGTCGACCAGCGCCTTCATCTCGGTCTCGCCCAGCATGGTGCCGGTGGGATTGGCCGGGCTGGCCACCAGCACGCCCTTGGCCTGCGGCGCCTGCGCGTTGATCAGCGCGGGCGTCGGCTGGAAGCGCGTCTGTGGCTCGGTCACGATCATCGCCGGATTGAGGTCGAGCGCCTTCAGGATGTTGCGATAGGCCGGATAGGCCGGCTCGCCCAAAGCCACCGTGTCGCCGGCATCGAAGGCCGAGAGGAACGCGAGCTGGAATCCGGCCGAGGATCCGGTGGTGACGACGATGCGCTCCATCGGCACGTCGAGGCCGTAATAGCTGCGGTAATGGCCCGCGATGGCGGCGCGCAATTCCGGGATGCCAAGCGCCAGCGTGTAGCCCAGCGGATCGCGTTGCGCCGCCGTCACCGCCGCCTCGATCGCCTTGCGCGGCGCCGGCGTCGAGGGTTGTCCCACTTCCATGTGGATCACGTCGCCGCCGGCGGCCTCGCGCGCGGCGGCGGCCTTCATCACCTCCATCACGAAGAACGGATCGATGGCGCCGCGACGCGACGGCGACGGGGGAGATGCGGACATGACGGACTCCGGAGACGGGTGCTGAACGCTCAGAACTGGCGGCCGAGGCTGAGGCCGTAGCCGCGCCGGTCGGCGGCGAAGCTGCAGGTCTCGGGCGACCGCGGCAGGCCGTTGCTGCAATAGGCCATGGTCACGCGGCCAAGCCGGCCGGTTTCGGCCACGCTGACGCCACGGCCGCGCGCGCCGGCCAGGGTGGCCGCGTCGATGCCGGGCTCGTGCTGCAGCACCGCCTGCGGATTGGCCTGGAACAGGCGCGGCATGGCCAGCGCCGGCACGGCCGGGTCCTTCTTCTCCTTGCCCAGGGCGGCCTGCAGCACGCTGTAGGCCAGCGCGGCCGGGGCCGGCGCGCCGCCGCTGGCGCCGGCGGCGAAAAAGGCCTGCCCGACGCGGGTGTTCATCCCGACCAGCGCGGTCAGATACGGCGTTTCATCGCCCGCCGCGCCCGGCGGGGCGGCAAACAGGATGCCGGTCTGGCGGCCGACCTGCCGGCTGCCATAAGCCGGCCCCATGCTGAAGGCGCAGGATACCGCCACGCCCTTGCTGTCGATCACCGAGATGCTGCTCGAGCCGAAGCCATACATCGTCAGCGCGCCATCGCTGCGATAGGCCTGGCCCAGCGACGCGATGAACTTGTCGGGTTTCAGGCTGGCGCTGCCAAACAGGCTGCCGCCGTCATAGGTCTGCTCGATCAGCCAGGCGGCGATGGCGCCACCAGCGGCATTGTTGGAGGCATACAGCGTCAGGCTGTTCTCGAACGGCACCTCGATCGGCTTGCCGATGCCGGCGGCATAGCCGCGCAGGTCCTCGGGCGTCAGGCTGCCGCCCGCGCTGGCGCTGTCGGCCACCAGGGCCTGGGCCAGCGCGCCCTGATACAGGTCGCCGGGGCCGGTCGTGCGCAGGCGGGCCAGCGTGCCGGCCAGGGCAAGCTGCACGCGGCGCTCGCCTTCCTGCGGCACCATGCCGCGCGCCGTGCCGAAGATCGGCGCCAGCGACGGGCTGCCCGTCACCGGCGGGATGGTTTCCACCGCGGCCTGCACGAAGGCGCGGCTGGCCGGCTCGCCGAAACGGGCGAGCTGCTCGGCCGGGGTGACGACGGCTTCCCAGCGCAGCTTGCCGAAGCGGCTCTGCAGCAGGCCGATGCCGCGCACAAGGCCAGGAATGGCGACAGGGCCGCCGCCTTTCGGCGCCACGGCGGGGAATTCGATGGTTTCGGTGCGTTTGGTCACCGCGTCAGAGGCGATGCAGAACCCGCCGGCCCCCAGGCCGCCGCCGGCCGGGTAGGTCACGGCATAGGTCAGCGCGGCGGCGGCGGCGGCATCGGCGGCCGAGCCGCCGGCCGACAGCACGTCGCGGGCCACCAGGGCCGCCCGCGGCTCGTCGGCCGCCACGCCGCCGATGAAGCCCTGCAGGTAATCGATCTGGCCCAGGCTGGCGGCCGGACCATCGGATTTCGAGCAAGCCGCCGCCAGGGTCGCCACTATCGCGAGCAGGGCGCATTGACGCATCGCCGGGCCGCCCTTACCTAAGAGCAACCGCCTCGCTTTGCCCGGTTGACCGGGAATGGGACAATACTTCGCCATGGCCATACGCTGGTCTTCCATGCGCCGTTCTCTCCGCCGTTTGCTCGCTGTCGGCTGTATGCTGCTGACGGCCGCCGGCGCGGTTCTACCGACCGCCGCCGAGGCCCAGCGCCGCGGCGCATCCCTTGTGCGCGACGCCGAGATCGAAAATACCATCCGCGCCTATGCCGCGCCACTCTTCGGGGCGGCCGGGCTGTCCAGCGACGCCATCTCGGTCCATCTGGTCAACGATCGCACCCTGAACGCCTTCGTGGCCGGCGGCCAGCGCATTTTCATCAATACCGGCCTGCTGATCCGGGCCGACCGTCCGGCCCAGGTGATCGGCGTGCTGGCCCATGAAATCGGCCATATCTCCGGCGGCCATCTGGCCCGCATGTCCGACGCCCTCGACACCGCCTCGACGGCGATGATCCTGTCCATGCTGTTCGGCGCCGCTGCCGCCGTGGCCGGCTCGGGCGAGGGCATGGCCGCCGCCGTGCTGGGCGGCCAGCAGATCGCCGAGCGCAATTTCCTCGCCTTCACCCGCACGCAGGAATCCGCCGCCGACCAGGCCGGTGCCACCTTCCTGGACCAGACCGGCCAGTCCTCCTCGGGCCTGATCGAATTCCTGCGCATCATCGGCGGCCAGGAGGCCCTGGCGATCGAACGGCAGGACCCTTACGTGCGCACGCATCCGATGACCCCGGACCGCGTCGCCGCGCTGGAATCGCGGGCGCAGCGCTCCAGCTTCCGCAATGCCAAGGACAACCCGGAGAATATCGAGCGCTTCCGGCGCATGCAGGCCAAGCTGGTCGGCTATCTGGAAGGCCTGCCGGCCACCCTGCGCAAATATCCCGAAAGCGACACCTCGCTGTATGGCCGCTACGCCCGCGCCTTCGCCTATTTCCGCGCGCTGGATTTCCAGCGCAGCCTGGCCGAGACCGACGGCCTGATCCGCGACTATCCGAATGATCCGTATTTCCACGAGCTGAAGGCCGACATCCTGCTCAACATGGGCCGGGTGGCCGACTCGCTGCCGCCGGCGCAGGAAGCCCATCGCCTCGCGCCGAACGAGCCGCTGCTGGCTTATGGCGTCGGTCAGCGCCTGGTCGCGCTCGACGACGGCAGCCGGCTGGATCAGGCCATCGACATCCTCAGGCAGGTCACGCTGCGCGAGCCCGACAACAGCGGCGCCTGGCAGCAGCTCGCCATCGCCTACGGGCGCAAGAACGACATCGGCATGGCCTCGCTGGCCTCGGCCGAACGCTATCTGGTGATCGGCAGCCTGCGCGACGCCGAAGGCCAGGCCGAGCGGGCCTCGCGGCTGCTGAAGGAAGGCGCGCCCGGCTGGCTGCGCGCCCAGGACATCATCGCCGCCGCCAAGGACCAGCGCCGCCTGCAGCAACAGCGCAGATAACCCCGTCTCTTCACGGGCTTGTGGCTTGTTCCGGCCATGGCCGGGCCGCATAGTCCGGCAGCTTCACCCAAAGGATTTTTCCATGTCGCCGTTCCGTATCCTCGCCGTTGCGTTTGTCCTGCTGCTGGCGCTGCCTACCCTGGCCCAGGTTCAGACCCCGGCCTTTCCGGCCGAGCAGCGGGCCGCCGTGCGCGATGTGCTGGTCGACAATCCGGAAGTCCTGGACGTGCTGCTGCGCCACCCCGAGATCCTCCAGGAAGCCAGCCATGTGCTGGCGAAGAAGGCGGAAGCCCAGCGCCAGGCGCTCACCAGCAATGCCAAGGCGCTGTTCGACGACGGCGTGTCGTATGTCGCCGGCAACCCGAAGGGCGACGTCACGCTGGTCGAATTCTTCGACTACCGTTGCCCCTACTGCAAGCAGGTGGTGCCGGCGATCCAGACGCTGCTGAAGGAAGATGCCAAGCTGCGCGTGGTGTTCAAGGAGCTGCCGGTGCTGGGGCCCGACAGCGTGATCGCCGCGCGCGCCGCCATCGCGGCGCTGCAGCAGGACAAGGGCGCGAAGTATCTGGTCTTCCATCACGCGATGATGGACTTCCGCGGCCAGCTCACCGAGGCCGAGGTGTTCCGCATGGCCGGGGCCAGCGGCCTCGACCTGGCCAAATTGAAGGCCGACATGGCGTCGCCGAAGGTCGAGCAGGTGATCCGCGCCAACCTGGCCCTGGCGGAAAAGCTCGGCATCAACGGCACGCCCGGCTTCGTGATCGGCCAGGAACTGGTGCCCGGCGCCATCTCGCTGGACGCGATGCGCCAGCTGGTGAAGGC
>NZ_JANLJJ010000049.1:27124-51976 GCF_029255545.1 Ferrovibrio sp.
AGGAACTGGTGCCCGGCGCCATCTCGCTGGACGCGATGCGCCAGCTGGTGAAGGCCGCGCGGGGTTGAGGTTTCGGGGCTGAATCCGGCGATATTTGACGAAATCGGCCGGTTTCCGTATGGTCCGGGCCGATTAAACGACACTTTTCAGGAACGGAAACATGCGCGCCGAAATTCGGTCGATGGCCGATGAAATCCAGCAGTCGCTCGGACTGCTGAGGAGGTCTCTTTGACTGGGATAACGCAGTCAAGAAGCTCGAGGAATTGAACGCCCGCTCGGAGGATCCGAGCCTGTGGAACAAGCCGGCCGAGGCGCAGGCGCTGATGCGCGAGCGCACCAAGCTGGAGCGCGCGGTTTCCACCCAGCGCCGGCTGGAAGCGGCCCTGCAGGACAGCATCGACCTGATCGAGCTCGGCGAGGCCGAGAATGATCAGGCCGTGGTCGACGAGGCCGAAGCCGTCATCATGGGCCTGTCGAAGGAAGTGGCGCAGGCGCGGCTGGAAAGCCTGCTGTCGGGCGAGGCCGACATGAACGACACCTTCCTGGAAGTGCATGCCGGCGCCGGCGGCACCGAAAGCCAGGACTGGGCCTCGATGCTGCTGCGCATGTATGTGCGCTGGGCCGAGAAGCATGGCTACAAGGTCGAATTCCAGGAAGAGAGCGAAGGCGAGGAGGCCGGCATCAAGTCGGCCACCATCAAGGTGATCGGCCCGAATGCCTATGGCTGGCTGAAGAACGAGAGCGGCGTGCACCGGCTGGTGCGCATCTCGCCCTATGATTCGAACGCGCGCCGCCATACCAGCTTCTCCTCGGTCGGCGTCTATCCGGTGGTCGACGACACCATCGAGATCGAAATCCTCGACAAGGACCTGCGCGTCGATACCTACCGCGCCTCGGGCGCCGGCGGCCAGCACGTCAACAAGACCGATTCCGCCGTGCGTATCACCCATATGCCCTCAGGCATCGTGGTGGCCTGCCAGACCAACAAGTCGCAGCATCGCAACCGCGACGAGGCGATGAAGATGCTGAAGGCGCGCCTCTATGAGCGCGAACTGCAGAAGCGCGAGGCCGAGAAGCAGGCGGTGTTCGACTCCAAGACCGATATCGGCTGGGGCCACCAGATCCGCTCCTACGTGCTGCATCCCTACCAGATGGTGAAGGATTTGCGCACCGAGCTGGAAACCAGCGACACCCAGGGCGTGCTGGACGGCGACCTCGACCCGTTCATGGCCGCGCAACTGGCGGCCAGGGTCGGCGGCGACAAGGACGCGGCGTAGAATCCTGGAACCGTCGTCTCCGGGCTTGTCCCGGGGATGACGGTTGCTGATCCGTCGGGCGGTTCGCTGGCTCAGTCCGCCGCCAGCCGCTGTTTCAGGAAGTCGATGAACAGCCGCGTCTTCGGCGGCACGTGGCGCATCGCCGGGTAGACGGCATAGACGCCGCCCTCGGGCAGGGCATAGCCGCCCAGCACCTCGACCAGACGTCCGGCAGCGAGATCGTCGCGCACCATATGGTCGGGGAATACCGCCATGCCACCGCCCTCCAGCACGAAGGCGCGCATCATCGCCGTGCTGTTGGTCTGCAGCACGGCATTCACCCTTGCGCTTTGCGCCCGCCCTCGGCCTTGGCCGCTGCCTGGGCGTGGCTGGAAACGCAGGGTATGGCTGGCCGGCAGTTGCGGCATCGCCACCCAGCGATGCGTCGCCAGGTCGGCTGGCCGGCGTGGCATGCCATTGCGGCGCAGATAGTCCGGCGCGGCCACCACAAGTTGGCGGAAGCCGGCCAGCCGCGTGGCGCGCAGCCGGGAATCGCGCAGCCAGCCGGCGCGGATCGCCAGGTCGAATCGTTCGCCCACCAGATCCACCACCTGGTCGCTGGCGATCAGGTCGATGGTCAGGCCGGCATGTTGCAGGGTGAAGTCCGCCAGCGCCGGCGCCAGCACGGCGGCGGCATATTCCGCGCCGCAGGTAATGCGCAGCCGGCCCACCACGGCATCACGGCTCACCCGCAGGCGGGCCAGGGCCGCTTCGGTCTCGGCCAGGATGCGCCGGCAATCGGCATGGAAGGCCTGGCCCATCTCGGTCGGCGTCACCTTGCGCGTGGTGCGGATCAGCAGGGTGGTGCCCAGCTCGGCCTCCAGGCGGGCGACATGCTGGCTCACCATGGCCTTGGTCAGGCCGAGCTGGCGCGCGGCGGCGGTGAAGGCGCCGGTTTCGATCACGGCGGCGAAGACGGCCAGGCGGTTCAGGTTCACGTTGGTCATGGCTTCCACATTGTCAATTTAAACTGAACAGTCAATTCCCGCTTGCCGGATTTATCCGGCGCGGGCGGCGCGCCATAGTCGGGCCATGGCTCAATTCACCTATCTGTTCGATCCGCTCTGCGGCTGGTGCTACGGCGCCGGCGCCACCCTGCATTGGCTGCGCGGCCAACCCGGCGTTGCCCTGCGCGGCCTGCCCACCGGCCTGTTCGCCTGGGAGCGCGCCATCCCGCTGGAACGCATGCGCGACCATATCCGCCAGGCCGACGAGCGCATCGGCCGGCTCAGCGGCCAGGATTTCTCGGCCGCCTATGTCGAGCAGGTGGTGATGCAGCCGGGCGGCATGGTCGATTCCGGTCCGGCGACCCTGGCTTTGTCGATCATCGAGCGCCGGCAGCCCGGCCGTGGCCTCGATCTGCTGCGCGACATCCAGCAGGCCCGCTATGGGGATGGCCGCGACGTCACCGATCCGGCCGTGCTGGCGGATTTGGTCGTGGCCCATGGCCTCGACGCCGCGGCGTTCATCGCCGCCTATGCCGACCCCGAGGAACAGCGCCAGGCCAGGCTCTGGGCCGGGCAGGGGCAGCTTCTGCTGGATGCCGTCGGCGCGCGCGGCGTGCCGACCCTGCTGCTGCATGGCGCTGCCAGCGTCCCACCGCGCGTGATGCCATCCGATGTCCTTTATCACGACCGCGACAGGCTGCAGTTGCTGCTGCAAGCCGCATAATCAAAACCCCAAGGAGAGAACCATGATCGTCATCACCGGAGCCACCGGCCAGCTCGGCCACCTGATCGTCGACGCGGTGCTGCAGCGCGTGCCGGCCAGCCAGGTTGCGGTGTCGGTGCGCGACAAGGCCAAGGCCGCCGATCTCGCCGCCCGTGGCGTGGCCGTGCGCGAGGCCGATTATGGCAAGCCGGAGACGCTGGTGGCGGCCTTGGCCGGCGCCGAAACCCTGATGCTGGTCTCCGGCGATGCCGACAACGCCACCCGCATCGCCCAGCACCGCAATGCCATCGCCGCCGCCAAGGCCGCCGGAGTGCAGCGCGTCGTCTATACCAGCTATCTCGACAACGATCCGGCCTCGCCCTTCACCTTCGCCGCCGTCCATGGCGATACCGAGCAGGCCCTGCGCGACAGCGGCCTGGCCTTCACCATCCTGCGTCCCAGCACCTATGCCGATCTGCTGGTGATGAATGCCCAGGGCGCGATGGCTAACGGCGCCTATGCCACCGCCGCGCCTGCCGGCAAGACCAGCTCGATCGCGCGCGCCGATATTGCCCGCGTGGCGGCCATCGTGCTCACCCAGTCGGGCCACGACGGCAAGGTCTACGAACTCACCGGCCCCGAGGCGCTGGGCGCCGCCGATGTGGCCGCCATCATCGCGAAGATCGCCGGCAAGCCGATCCCGGTGGCGCCGATCACGCCCGAGCAGCTTGCCGGCTTCTTCAGCGGCACGCTGGGCATGCCGCCTTTCCTGGTCGAGGCGCTGGTCGGCGCGCAAGCCGCCGTGGAGCAGGGCCGCATGGCCAGGGTGACCGACACGGTGGAAAAGCTGACCGGGCAGGCGCCGCTCAGCGTCGAGCAGGTGCTGCGCGCCGCGTTGGGCGGGGCAAAAAACGCCGCGTAACTCTATGCAGCGGCACCCCCGCGAAAGCGGGGGTGCCATTTTATGGGACCCCGGCGCAAGGCCGGGGTGACGGCGTTTCTTTCGGCTCCCCCAATCGTCATGCCGGGCTTGACCCGGCATCCCGTTGAAACCGGCCTCCCTTTCTTCCAGCGGCATAGCGATATCGAGCCCTGCGGTTACATCCGGGGATGACGATGCGCCGAATTGCAAAAAAACTCGTGGATGCCCGGACCAAGTCCGGGCATGACAATAGGGGAATGGAAATAAACCCCGAATCCGACCGCGTGATCCTGCTGCATGGCCTGGCGCGCACGCCGCGCTCGATGGCGAAGCTGGCGCAGGCGCTGGCGCGCGAAGGCTATGCCGTCGAAAACTGGGAGTATCCCTCGCGGCAGCATGATTACGCCGGGCTGCTGGCTTTGCTGCGGCCGCGCATCGCCGCGCTGGCGGGCGATGGCAAAACCCATTTCACCAGAACGCACTTCGTCGGCCATTCGCTCGGCGGCCTGCTGTTGCGCAGTTTGTTGTCCGAGCCGCTGTCGTTTCCTGCCGGCCGCCTCGTGCTGCTGGGGGTGCCCAATCGCGGCGCGCTGTCCGTGGCCCGGCTGCAGGCACGGCGCGGCTTCGGCCGCCTGCCCGAGATTTTCGGCCGCCCGGCGCGCGACCTCTATCGCGATGCGCCCTGGTTGGCAGGCCTGCCCTGGCCGAAGCTGGAAACCGGCGCGATTGCGGGCACGCGGCGCTTCCATCCGCTGATCCCCAGCGCCTGGATCAACCTGCTGCATGGCGCGCGGGAAGACGGCGACGGCACGGTGGAAGTGGATTCCGCTTTGCCGCCAATGCTGCGGCACACGCTTATGCTGCCGGTTGGGCACAGCTTCCTGCCCAACGATCCGCGCGTGATTGCCGCCGTGCAACGCTTCCTGCGCGACGGGCGTTTCTAGGCCATAAAAAAAGGCGGCCCGCAGGGGCCGCCTCTGATGCTGGATGAGGGCTGTCTCAGCTCGTCGCGGTGGCGGCGCGGGCCAGGCCGGGCAGGGCGCCCGACAGGCCGGTTTCGGCCGCGCCCTTGATCGCCTTCTGCACGGTCTTCTCGGTTTCGTCCTTGGCATCCGCCGAGGCGACCACGCTGAGCTTGGCCACCATCTCGCGCGGGTTCTCGGCGAATTTGCACAGGCCCTCGATCTTGGCGCCGGCGGCAATCGAGAGCAGCTCGTGCCAGATGTCGCCGCGCACCTTCGCGGTCTTGTCCAGTTCCACCGACTTGGCGCGGATGCGGCCGATCACCTCGCCACGGATCAGCACATGCTCGGCCACCACCTCGCCAACCACCTTGGCATTCTCGCCGATGGCCAGGCGCGCCGCGGTGACATCGCCGTTGACCAGGCAGTCGATCTGCACCTCGCCATCGGAATTGAGATCGCCGTTCACCGTCAGGCCGGCGCTCAGGATCGAGGGAGGCGCCTGCTTAGCGGCGGCCTGCGGATTGGTTTTCTTGCTGCTTGAAAACATGATAGCCGGCCTCGATGAATTTGGCGGGATCAATCTGCTCGTCGTCGAGCAGCACTTCGTAATGCAGATGCTGACCGGTGCTGCGACCGGTCGAACCCATGGTGCCGAGCGGGCGGCCGTAGGCGACGGTCTCGCCTGCCTGCACGGATATCGAACTCAGGTGAGCATAGCGCGTTTTCACGCCCAGGCCATGGTCGATTTCCACCGCGCGACCGTAGGGTCCTTTGCGGCCGGCGAAGACTACCACGCCGGGTGCGGTGGCCATCACCGGCGCCTTGTTCGGGCCGATGAAATCGGTGCCGGCATGGAAGGCGGGCTGCTTGGTGAAGGGATCTGTGCGGCGGCCGAAGGTGGAGGAGACTTCCGCTTCGCCGCCCATCGGCAGGGCCAGCGGCAGGCGCTGCGCCAGCGCCATCAATTCGCTCCAGCGGCCAAGCTTGCCTTCCAGGCTGTTCATGTCGCGGTCGACCGGATCGAGCGAGGCGGTCTGGGTCGGATGCGGCTCGAGCATGCGCAACGGACCGCCGACGCCGACTTCGGCGCGGGCCTCGGTGGCGCGCGCCAGCATGCCGCTGATGTCGAGCCCGGTGCGGCTCAGCGCCTTTTCCAGCGCGGCCAGGCTCTGCTCGGTGCGCTGGTCGAGTTCGTCGAGCAATTCGCGCTGGCGGCCGCGCACGGTCAGGATGCGGGTCTCGATGTCGCGCGGCTTCACCGCCGGCACCGGCGGCCGGGCCTTGGACTCGCGCAGCATGCCTTCCAGATCCTCGATCGAGGCGGGGTCCTCGCTGCGCGCCATCGTCTCGCTGCGGACGGGCGCTGCGGAGGCCAGCCTGCCGCTGTCGGGTTTCGTGGCCTCGGCGGCGGCCTTTGGCGCAGCCTGGTCCGGCGCGGCCTTGGCCTTGGCGCCAGTCCTGCCGGCATCGGCGGTATCGGTCGGGGACTGGCCGGGCAGCGCCGGGCTGCGCTGCTTCATCGCCATGTCGTAGAGGCGGCGATAGCGCTCTTCCAGGTCGCGCGAGGCGACGACGAAATTCTCCTGGCTCTTTTCGTAATCGGCCGAGAGCCGGTCATAAGCCAGGCTGAGTTCGGCGATGCGGCGGTCGCGGGTGTCGAGCAGGGTGTCGCGATAGAACACGTTGACGGAGGCGTAGCCGATCCAGCCGGCGAAAGCGACGACGCCGGCGGCCATCAGAACCTGGGCACGGGTGGAGAGCGCGACATAACGCACGTCGCCCCGACTCCGGAAAATGATCTGCCGTTCCGGGAACAGGCGGTCGCGCAACTCCCGCCATTGCCGTCTCGCGCGTCGCGTCACTAAGCCCCCCGTTTTGTCTTGGAAACCGCTTGCCTCTGGCGGGGTCGATTAGGGCTTATTTGGTTTGGTTAATGCAAGAAAGAATCTGTTACGATTCCCAGAAAAACACGCGCGAACACAGACTTAACCTATGTCGCGCGTGTTATCCACAGAATGTGGATAAGCGTCGCAAGCGCTTGATTCTAAAGTGCCTGCACGGCCTGCAGCACCGAGTCCACATGGCCGGCCACTTTCACCTTGCGCCAGATTGCCGCAATCTTCCCGGTACGGTCGATCACGACGGTGGCCCGCTCGATGCCCATATACGTCCGGCCATACAGGCTTTTCTCGACCCAGACGCCATACGAGTCGGTGACTTTCCCCGACTCGTCGGCGGCCAGCACCACCTTCAGCTTGTGCTTGTCCTTGAATTTGTCGTGGCTTTTCGCCGTGTCGCGCGAGCAGCCGATCACCACAGCATTCAGCTTGTCGAACTTCGCCTTCGCCGCCGTGAAGTCGAGGGCTTCCCGGGTGCAGCCCGAGGTATCGTCCTTCGGGTAAAAATACAGCACCACCGCCTTGCCCTTCAGGCTGGCGAGAGAAACCGTGCCGCCGCCATCGGTCGGCATGGTGAAGGCGGGCGCCCGGTCTCCGACTTTCAGACCGGCGCTCTGCGCTGCAGCCGCCTTCGGTGCGGCGGCTTTTTTCTTCGCCACGGTTTTGGTCTTCGCGGCGGGTTTCGTCTTAGCGGGCGTTGCCATCGTCCTGTCCTGTGCGGTTGGAATCCGGGTTGAGCGAATCTGCGAGCGAGAGATAGGGGGCGGCCGGCTGTTCGACCAGGGCGACGAACAGCTTGTGCACCTGGCGCTGGCAATCCTCCAGCCGTTCGCTCAGGTCGTCCAGGCTGGCATCGCCCACCAGTTCGGGCAGGCGTTTCGCCAGCGCCGGCGGCCATGACGCCGGATCGCCGGCTTCCTCGCGCCCGGCCAGCCGCGTGGCGGCCAGCAACGTGGCGTAAAGCGGTCCGGCCAGGCGCAGGATGCGCAAAGCCTTCGCCTCCAGCAGGCCGGCGGCCGCCATGGCCTCCAGCGCCCGCAGCGGATTGGCCTGCAGGATGTCGGGGTGTGCTGCGCCATGGCGCAGCAGCAGGTATTGCAGGATGAATTCCAGGTCGACCAGGCCGCCGCGGCTCTGTTTCAGGTCCCAGATGCTTTTGCCCTGCTTCTGCGCCGCCAGCCGCGCCCGCATGCTGGCCACGTTGGCCAGCAGGCGTTTCTCGTCGCGCTTGGTGGTCAGGATGTCGCGCAGCACGGCCTCGAAGCGCGTCGCCAGCTTCGCATCGCCGCAGACCACGCGGGCCCGCGTCAGCGCCATATGCTCCCAGGTCCAGGCCTCGTTGCGCTGGTAATCGGCAAAGGCGTCCAGCTTGATGGCGATCGGCCCGGCGCCGCCGCTGGGCCGCAGCCGCATGTCGATCTCATACAGTCGGCCTTCGCCGGTCATCGCCGTGATCGCGTTGATGAAGCGCTGGCACAGCCGGGCGAAATACAGCCCCGGCGTCAGCGGCCGCGCGCCGCTGGACTCCCCGGCGCTCTCCGGGCAGTCGAAGATCAGCACCAGGTCGAGATCGGATTCCAGCGTCAGCTCGCGGCTGCCCAGCCGGCCCATGCCGATCAGCGCCAGCTGCGCGTCGCGGATCCTGCCATGCTGGCCGGCGAATTCGGCGCTCACGCGCGAAAGCAGTTCCGCCAGCACCGCGTCGGCCACGCGGCTTAAAGCGTCACCGGCGGCCACGCCATCCAGCGTGCCGCGCAGCAGTCCGATGCCGACCTGCAATTTCAGCTCGGTGGTCCAGCGCCGCGTCCAGTCCAGCACGTCCTGGAAATCGCGCGCCGCCGACAGCTGCCGCTGCAGGCTGGCCGCCAGCGTCGCCGCGTCGAAGACCGGCGGATGCTCGGCATATTCCAGCAGGCTGTCGAACAGGGCGGCGTTCTGCGCCAGCGTCTCGGCCAGCTGCGGCGCGGCGGCCAGCACCTCGGCCAGCGTGTCGAGCACGGTCGGATTGGCCTGCAAAAGCGCGAAAAGCTGCACGCCGGCCGGCAGGCTGGACAGGAAATGGTCGAAGCGGCGGATCGCCACGTCGGCGCTGCCGGTGCGCGAGAAGGCCTCCAGCAGCTGCGGCATGATGGCGGTGAGCTTCTCGCGCGCGCGTTCCGAGCGCATGGCGCGATAGCGGCCGAAATGCCAGCCGCGGATCATCGCCGCGATCTCGGGCGGATCGGAGAAGCCCAGGCCGCTTAAGGTCTTCAGCGTCTCCGGATCGTCGTCGGTGCCGGTGAAGACCAGGCTGCCGGTCTCAGAGCCCAGCGACGACGCCTCGCTGAACAGCTCGTCGTAATACCGCTTCACCCGCGCCAGCACGCCCAGCAGGCGGTCGCGGAACGCCTGCGGGCTCTCCGCACCGAGGAAGCAGGCGAGGTGGCCGATGTCGCGCGGCAGGGTATGGGTCTGCTCGTCGGCGATCATCTGCAGGCGATGCTCGACTCCACGCAGGTAGCGGTAATCCTCGATCAGCTCGGCGCAGGCGGCCTCGCTCAGGCGCTCGGTGGCGACCAGGGCGCGCAGCGCGTCGCAGGTCGGCGCGGCGCGCAGCCGCGTGTCGCGGCCGCCGGCGATCAGCTGCTGGGTCTGGGCGAAGAACTCGATCTCGCGGATGCCGCCGCGGCCCAGCTTGATGTTGTGGCCTTCCACCGCGATCTCGGCATGGCCCTTATGGGCATGGATCTGCCGCTTGATCGACTGGATGTCCTCGATGGCGGCGAAATCGAGGTTCTTGCGCCACACATAGGGCGTCAGGCGCTGCAGGAAGCCGGTGCCGGCTTTGATGTCGCCGCCGACCGGCCGCGCCTTGATCATCGCCGCGCGTTCCCAGTTCTGGCCGAAGCTTTCGTAATAGGTCTCGGCGGCGGCCATCGAGAGCGCCACCGGCGTCGAGCCCGGATCAGGCCGCAGCCGCAAATCGGTGCGGAACACGTAGCCGTCCTCGGTGCGGTCATGCAGCAGGCGGAACATCTGCTGGGTCAGCCGGATGAAGCATTCCAGCGGCGTCTTGCGGCCGGTGTAGCGCACGACCTCCTGGTCGAACAGCATGATCAGGTCGATGTCGCTCGAGTAATTCAGCTCGCGCGCGCCCAGCTTGCCCATCCCCAGGGCCACGAAGCCCGAGCCGCGGCAGGGGTCTTTCCTGGCATCCGGCAGCTCCAGCTCGCCGCGCGCCGCCGCATCGCGCAGCAGCACGGCCATGGCGCTGTCGATGCTCAAACTCGCGAAGTCGCTTAAGCACCCGGTGATCTTTTCCAGCGGCCACAGCCCGGCGATGTCGGCCACGGCGATCGACAGCGCGACGCGTTTCTTGGCCTGGCGCAGCGGCGTCGCCAGCGCCTCGGGCTGGTCGCAGCGGCGGGTGAAATCCTTCACCGCGCGCATGGCCTGCTCAAAGGCCGCGTCCGGGCCGCTGTCCAGCAGCAGGGCGATGGTGGCGGGTTCGTCCAGCGCCAGCTGGGTCAGGAACGGGCTGTTGCCGAACAGGCAGCCGAGCAGGGTCCTGGTGCCGGCCTGCCGGCCTGCCGCCGTCAGGCGTTTCGCCAGCGCCCGGTCGGGATGCTCGGCCAGCATCTCGGCCCAGTGCTCGAAGCCGCGCGCCGCCGCCCCGGCGTCAAAGGGTCGCGGCAGGCCGGACCAGGCCGCCGTGGCGGGTTTGGGGCTGCCGGCTTTTTTGCTTGCGGCGACCTTGCCCTGGCCGCTTGCCGTACCGATCTCAGGAGGACGGGTTTTCGGCGCGGCTTTTTTCTTCGGGACGGCTGTCTTCGGGGCGGCTTTCTTCGGCGTGGCCGGTTTCTTTTTGCCGGCTTTTTTTGCCGCGGCCGGGGTCCGGGCGGCGAAGGATTCCGCCGCTTTGGCCGTAACTGGTTTTTTACCCGGTTTTGCCGGTAATCGCTTGGATGGCATGGCGTTTCCCTCGTGCCGTGGGCGAAGTTCGGCTAAACTCACCACAGGGTCAAGCAGCGGCGCCCCCCTGGTGTCATAAAGCCTGCCCGGTCGCAGCCCGGCCGGCGGAAACGAGGACGCGATACGTGGTTTTGCGATGGAGTCGGTGGCTGGTTCGCTTGGTTGCGGCGGTGGCGCTGACGCTGGTTGGTTTGGGCGGGCTGCTGGCCTGGCGCGTGGCGCAGGAGCCGATTTCGGTCGGGTTTCTCATCCCCTATGTCAGCGAGGCGCTGGCCCTGCCGCAATTCGGCATCCGCGCCGAGATGGCCGATCTGGTGCTGGCCTGGTCCGAGCGTGACCAGAGCCTGCGGCTGCGCGTGGTTGACGCGCGCTATCGCGGCGCCGATGAACGCGTCGCCCTGCGGATTCCCTTCATCGACATGGCGCTCAGCGGTCCCTCGCTGCTGCGCGGCGTGATCGCGCCGCGCTACGTGTTCGCCAGCGGCATCGAGGCGCGGCTGGTGCGCGACGCCCAGGGCCGGTTCCAGATCGGCCTGCCGCTGGAAGGCGACGGCCAGCCCGGCGCCACCACCGAGGCCGAGGAAATCCGCACGCCCGCCGACACGCTGGCCACCGGCATGTTCGCCGGCGTGTTCGAGCTGCTGTCGCGCCGGCCGGACCCGAATGATCCGCTCAGCCAGCTCCAGATGGTGTCGATGCTGGCCGAGCGGCTGGTGATCGAGGACTGGAAGCTCAACCAGCGCTGGGTGGTGCCCGGGGCGCAGCTGTCGTTCCGGCGCGGCGACGGTCATGTCTATGGCTCGGCCACCGGCGCGCTCGACTGGCGCGATCGCCGCGTCAACCTCACGGTCGGCGCCGATTACGACGCGGCCGAGCGCGCGGCCAAGGTGGACGTGCAGTTCGACAATGTCGAGCCGTCCGATTTCGCCGACGTGGTGCCCGAGCTGCAGCCGCTGGACTATCTCTCTGCGCCGCTCAATGGCAGCCTGACCCTGCGCCTGAACGAAAGCGGCGAGCAGTTAGGCCTGAATTTCGACCTGCATGCCGGCGCCGGCCGCGTGCAGGCGCCCGATTTCCTGGTCGCGCCGCTCGAGCTCACCGAGGCGCGGTTTCGCGGTTATGCCGATGCGGCCAATGGCCGGCTGTATCTGGATGAAGGCAGCATCAGCTTTGCCGACAATTTCCGCCTGTCCTTCGGCGGCTGGCTCAGCCGCAGCGAAGGCGAGCGGTATGGCCTCGACCTGAAGGGGCAGTTCTTCGACCTGCCGACCAGCGCGCTGGCGCAATACTGGCCGCCGGGCATGGCCAGGAATGCCCGCGACTGGGTCACCACGCGGATCAGCGAGGGCAGGGTGTCGGCCGGGCGTTTCGCCGCCGCGCTCACCCCGGCCATGCTGGCCGGCGAGGTGAAGCTGCCGCGCGAGGCCGTGAAGCTCGATTTCGCCTTCGAGGGCCTGCAGGTCGATTACCTGCCGCCGATGACGAAACTGCGCGACGGCAAGGGCGCCGCCGCGATGGATGCCGATGTGTTCGACCTCAGCGTGGAATCGGCGACGGTTAATCTTCCCGGCAATCCTGCCGGCAATCTTCCCGGCGGTTCGCTGCAGGTCGGGCCGGGCAGCGTGAAGATCACCGGGCTGCAGGCGGTGGATCAGCATGCCGAGATCACCAGCACGGCACGCGGCAAAAGCAGCGACGTGCTGGCGCTGATCGACCAGAAGCCGCTGGGTTTCCCCTCCAGGCTGGCGATCAAGCCGGCCGGCGTGGGCGGCGAGGCATCCGTGACGTGGCGGCTGAAATTCCCGCTGCTCAACGCGCTGAAGACCGATGACGTTGCCGTGACGGCCGAAGCCGACCTCACCGCGCTCAGCATGGATGGCCTGATGGGCCGCTATGGCCTCACCGAGGGCGACATGAAGCTGAAGGTCGATGCCAAGGCGCTGGAGGCCAGCGGCAAGGCGGCGCTGAACGGCGTGCCGCTGCAGATCGTCTGGCGCCAGGAATTCAGCGCCCGCGCCGCGGTGCCGGCGCGCTACCGGCTGCAGGGCCGCATCGACGAGGCCCAGCGCAAGGTATTGGGCTATCCGCTGGCGCCGTATATCGACGGCCCGGTCGAGGCGACGATGGAGATCGAGGAGCGGCGCGGCGGCGAAACCGCCATCGGCGGCGAGTTCGACCTGAAGGATGCCGTGATCAGCGTGGCCGAGGCGCATCTGGAAAAACCCGCCGGCATCGCCGGGCAGGGCAGGGTGCTGATCCGCACCCGCGCCGGCCAGCCGGTCAGCTTCGACCTGATCGAACTGGAGGGCCCGGCTTTGTCGGGCCGCGCGAAGGCCCAGCTCAACAGCGATGGCGGCTGGAGCGCCGAGATCGCCAGCCTGAAAACCGGCGACAGCGACGCGCGCGGCCGCATCAGTTATGCCGCCAATGGCGACGCGCGGATCGAGCTGAGCGGCCGGCGGTACGACCTGCGGCCTTTCGTGAAGGACGTGTTCGACGACGATGCTGAGCCGGGCCAGGTCAAGCCGCGCCTCATCCTCGAGCTGCGGCTCGACGAGGCCCGCATCGACGACGAGCTGGAGATGCGCAATCTCGCCCTCAATGTGCAGCGCGAGCCCAAGCGGCTGGAGCGCGTCGGCCTGACCGGCGGCTTCGCCACCACCGGCGGCGTCACCTTCTTCATCTCGCCGGCGCTGAACGGCCGCAGCCTGCGGCTCGATTCCGACAATGCCGGCGCCATGCTGCATTTCCTCGGCGTCACCAACATGCAGGGCGGCACCATGCAGATCAATGCCGCCTATGACGACACCCAGGCCAGCCAGCCCCTGGCCGGCCGGATGATGATGCAGAACGTGCGTGCGGTGCGCGCGCCGTTCCTGGCCCGGCTGCTTGGCATCGGCTCGTTCGCCGGCCTGTCGGCTTTGCTGTCGGGCGAAGGCATCCTGTTCGAGACCGGCGAGGTGCCGTTCACGCAGAAGGACGGCGTGCTGACCCTGCGGCCCTCGCGCCTGCAGGGGCCGCAGCTCGGCATCACCTTCGAAGGCAATATCTACGACCGCACCGACAGCATCAGCGTCACCGGCACCGCCGTGCCGGCCTTTGTGCTCAACACCATCCTGGGCAAGATTCCGCTGCTCGGCGATTTGTTCGTCGGCGACGGCATCATCGGCGTCAACTTCGCCGTCTCGGGCAACCGGAGCGATCCGCAATTCACCGTCAATCCGCTTTCGGCCATCGCGCCCGGCTTCCTGCGCCGCATCTTCCAGGCGCCGACATCCGACAGCAACGGCCAGCAGGGACCGCAATCGCCGCCATCAACCGAAGTGCCGTTCGAGCAGCGGATCACGCCTTAGGCGCGGCAAGGTCCGGCGCGGAAAGGCGTGAATGGCCGGCCAAGAATCGTCTCCTGGGTCCGGCCATGACACTTGGAAAGATATCCCACTAGCCCGTCATGCCCGGCCTTGTGCCGGGCATCCACGTCTTCTTTCCGTCTCTACGGCTTCAGCACCAGGGTATGCCGCGCATTGGCTTCCACGGCCGCCGGCGCGAACCACCAGGGCAGCAGCCGGCCGCCCATCCAGGCCTCCAGCTGGTCTTTCTGGTGCGGGCCGAACTGGCGTTCCGCCACGCCGCCGGACACGGCTGCCATCACCTTCTCAGAATCCGAGAAATCGGCGATGAAGCGCAGCGAGGCGAAGAAGCGCGCCTCGAAACCCTGGCCAAAGCCTGACAACCCACGCTGCACCGTCTCGCCCGAGCCGGCATAAGCCTTGGGCGTTGTGCCCAGCAGGTCCTTGCCCGGGCCGCTGCGGCGCAGCGGGCTGACGAAGGCAATCGTGTGCGCCTTGCCCCACAGCCACGCCTGCGGTGCCGCGCCGTATTTCGCCTCCAGGTCGGCGCGGGCGATGTCGGTCGCGCGACGGATCATGTCGGGCAGGGTTTCCACCGAAGGCGTCGCCGTGTCGTCGAACCAGGGCGAGGCGGGATCGGCCAGCAGGGCATCGAAGCGCGACTGCCACGTATACCAGTTCGACAGCCAGCGTTTCGCCAGCTCCGGGCCCAGCTCATCCGAGAAGGTCTGCGTCGCCAGCGCCTCGTAGATGCTGTGATAGATGGTCGGCGCCGCGCTGTCGGTGCGCTCGTGGAAATCCCAGCTGGCAAGAATGGCGGCGAGGTCGGCATGTTTGCCGCCCTGCAGGGCCGCGACGATCTTCGGCGCCAGGCCACGCGCCTGCGCGTTGCTGATATCCTGCATCAGCGCCAGATGGTCGGCCGCTTTCATCGCCGGGCCGTTTTCGATGCGGTTTTTGATCGTGCCGTAGCGATAGGGCGGCGAGAAATAGCTGCCGTAATGATAGGGGTAGTTATCCGGCTGGGTGTCGTGGTTGGCGGTGCCGACCCAGCCGCGCGCCGGCGCGATCTGGCCGGGCAGTTTGTCGGGTGGGATGAAGCCGCGCCAGTCATTGGCGGCCGTGTCGGCCGGCTTTGGGAACACGCCCTGGCCGCTGGCGCGCAGCGGCACCAGGCCGGTGGCGCGATGGCCCACCGCGCCGCTGCTGTCGCCGAACACGTAGTTGAAATACATCACGCCCATCTGCTGCGCGGCGGCATCCACCTCCTGCACGGTTTTCGCCGTCAGTAGCTTTTCGATGCCCAAGCCACCACCCGGAATCTCGGCCGAGGCCATGCGCAGGCTGAGCACGCGGCCATTGGCGGCATTGCCCACCACCGGGCCGCGTTTGGTGCTGCGCACGGTCAGCGTCTCCTCGCGGATGCCATTCGGGGCCTTGGCATCCTTCACGCGGATGATTTCCTCGCGCGTCTCGAACGGCACGCTCGCGCCGTTATCCAGATAATTGGCCGGATTGGCGGGATCGACGGTCTCAATAAACAGGTCCTGGGAATCGCCATAGCCGTTGGTGACGCCGAAGGCCACATGGGGCGTGCGGCCGATGGTCAGGCCGGGCACGCCGGGCAGGGCGGCGCCGATGGCCTGGATGCCGGGCGCGAACAGGCCGACGGGATGCCACACGCCAGGCAGGGTGCGGGCATCGAGATGCGGATCGTTGGATACGATGGTGGCGCCCGAGGCCGAACGCGTGGCGCCCACGGCCCAGTTGTTGCTGCCGAGCTCGATGGGGGCGATCGGACTGCCGCTCTGCAGGATCAGGTCCTGCACGTTCAAGCCCTCGACGACCTGTGTGGTGCCAAGTGAAGCAAGCTGAGCTTTGCGGTCGGGATTGACGTTGAGCGGGAACAGCGCCTTTGCCTTCTCGAAGCCCAGCTTGTCGATCATCGCCTGCATCAGCAGCTCGGCCTTGTAGTTGGTGGCGTGGCTGTAATTGACGAAATGCAGCACGGCGACCAGGTCGTCGACACTCCACGGCCCGACGCGGAAGCCGGCCAGCTTCAGCTCGATCGGATGATCGGATGTCAACGCGGCATAGGCGTTCAGGCCTTCGGCATACCAGGTGAGGAAATCGCGCGCTTCCGGGCTCAGCAGCTTGGCGTGGCGCTGCGCATTGCGCGTCAGGCCCAGCGTGCGCATCTCCTTGTCGCTGGCCAGCCCGACCTCGCCGACCACTTCGGCCACGCGGCCATATATCAGCGCGCGATAGGCTTCCAGCTGGAACAGGCGGTGCTGCGCGGTGACGAAGCCCTGCGCGCGGATCAGGTCGGGCGTGGTCTGCGCGAAGATATAGGGGATGCCATGGGCATCGCGCAGCACACGCACCGGCGCGGTCAAACCCGCCATCTGCAATTCGCCATCGGCCTTGTAGCCGTTGCCCCAGCGCAGCCAGGCCAGCCCGCCGCCGACAGCGGCGACGACGACGATCACGAGGGCGAGCAGGATTTTTAGAATGCGCTTCAGCATGGCGGGTCTCCCTTGATGGGCCGACTATCCGCCAGCGCGCCGCCGCCGGCAATGCTGCCGCAGGGGAAGCGACTCGGGGAGCGTAAATGGGTTCCCGGGTCTGCGGCGCATCGTTGCATGCCGCGCCGCGCCCGGGATGACAAAGATATGGAGCGTCACCCCGGCCTTGAGCCGGAATCCCATTTTTATATGTCTACGCCGCCTCGATCAGCACATGCTGCTTCTTGCCGAAGCTCAGGCGCAGGCGGCCGTCGGCGCCCAGGTCGGTGGCCGAGATGCGCTGCGTCTCTTCCTTCACCGGCTGGTCGTTCAGCTTGATGGCGTTGCCGCGGATATGCCGGCGCGCCTCGCCGCCCGATTTGGCCAGGCCGGCTTCCAGCACCAGCGCGAAGGCCTCGATGCCGGCCTCCAGCCGCGCACGCTCGACTTTCACCACCGGCAGGTCGCCGCCGAAGCTGCCTTCCTCGAAAGCCTTGCGCGCGGTCTCGGCCGCATGCTCGGCGGCCGCGCGGCCACGGCAGAGCGCGGTGGCCTCGGTGGCCAGCACCTTCTTGGCCTCGTTCAGCTCGGCGCCCTGCAACCGCTCCAGCCGCGTGATCTCGTCCAGCGGCAGGTCGGTGAACAGGCGCAGGAAGCGGCCCACATCGGCATCCTCGCAATTGCGCCAGTATTGCCAGTAATCGTAGCTCGGCAGCATGTCCTCGTTCAGCCACACCGCGCCCGAGGCGGTCTTGCCCATCTTGTGGCCGGCGGCGGTGGTGAGCAGAGGACAGGTCAGGCCATAGAGGCTGAGGTCATGCACGCGGCGGCCGAGCTCGACGCCGTTGACGATGTTGCCCCACTGGTCCGAGCCGCCCATCTGCAGATTGCATTTGTAGCGCCGCGCCAGCTCGACGAAATCGTAGGCCTGCAGGATCATGTAGTTGAATTCGAGGAAACTGAGCGGCTGCTCGCGCTCCAGCCGGATTTTCACGCTCTCGAAGCTGAGCATGCGGTTGACCGAGAAGTGCCGGCCATAATCGCGCAGGAAGTCGATATACTGCAGCCGGTCGAGCCATTCGGCGTTGTTGGCCATGATGGCGTCCGACGGCCCGTCGCCGAAGCGGACGAAATTGCCGAAGGCGGTCTTGATGCTGGCCATGTTGGCGGCGATGTCGTCGGTGGTCAGCAGCTTGCGCGCCTCGTCCTTGCCCGAGGGATCGCCCACCTTGGTGGTGCCGCCGCCCATCAATACGATCGGCTTGTGCCCGGCCTGCTGCAGGCGGCGCAGCATCATGATCGAGAGCAGGTGGCCGACATGCAGGCTCGGCCCGGTGCAGTCATAGCCGACATAGCAGGTGATGCCGCCGGGCTGGGTGGCCAGGGCGTCGAGGGCTTCGCCGTCGGTGCACTGGTGCAAATAGCCGCGCTGGCTCATGGTCTGCAGGAAATCGGAACGGAACTCGGTCATGGCGCGCTCTGGCTCTGGTTCGGGCTTGGGTCCTGTGGGCGGGAAAGGCCCGATGGTCTATCATAGCGAACCCGATTCTCCCAGCCTCCGGTGTTCCCCTCTTGTCCTCGCAGCCCTCCTGGATCATCGGCCTGATGAGCGGCACCTCGCTGGACGGCATCGACGCCGCCCTGCTGCGCAGCGATGGCGAGGCCATCGCCGGCTTTGGCCCGGCCCTGACCCAGCCCTATGCCCCGGACTTGCGCGAACGTATCCGCGCCCTGCTGGGCAAAGGGGGGCATGAAGCCGGTGCCGTGGCGCGGCTGGTCACCGAGGCCCATGCCGAGGCCGTGGCCGCCCTGCTGAACAGGGCCGGCATGACGGCCAAGGACGTCGCCTGGCTTGGTTTCCACGGCCAGACCATCCTGCACCGCCCGGACGACGCCCGCACCTGGCAGATCGGCGACGGCGCCCTGCTGGCCCGGCTCACGCGCATTGCCACCGTGGCCGATTTCCGCAGCATGGATGTCGCCATGGGCGGGCAGGGCGCGCCTCTGGTGCCGCTCTATCATGCCGCGCTGGCCCGCCATGCCGGATTGGCGCCGCCATTGCTGGTGCTCAATCTCGGCGGCGTCGGCAATGTCACCTGGATCGGCGACGCGCTGCTGGCTTTTGACACCGGGCCGGGCAACGCGCTGATCGACGACTGGATGCTGAAACATGCCGGTTCTGCCCATGACGAGGGCGGCGCCACGGCGGCCAGGGGCCGGGTGGACGAGGCGGCTTTGCGCCGCCTGCTCGATCATCCCTATTTTTATGCGCCGCCGCCAAAATCCCTCGACCGCAACGATTTCTCGGCCGATGCCGTGCAGGGGCTGTCGCTGGCAGACGGCGCCGCCACGCTCACCGCCTTCACGGCCGCCAGCGTGGCGCGCGGGCTGCAACACCTGCCGCAACGGCCTGTGCGCTGCCTGGTCTGCGGCGGCGGGCGGCACAATGCCACGCTGATGCGCATGCTCACGCAGCAGCTCAACATGCCGGTCGAGGCGGTCGAGGCCGTGGGCTGGCGCGGCGACAGCCTGGAGGCCGAGGCCTTCGCCTTCCTCGCCGCCCGCGCCGTGCGGGGCCTCAGCCTCAGCCTGCCCGGCACCACCGGCGTGCGTTTGGCCGTCAGCGGCGGGCGGTTATACCAGCCGGACTAAACCGCCTTCATGATGATGGCGGCATTCACGCCGCCGAAGCCGAAGCCGTTGCACAAGGCCGCCGTGATCTGCCGCGCCTTCGCCGTCAGCGGCACGAAATCGAGGTCCTCGTTGCCCGCGTCGGGCGCATGCATGTTCAGCGTCGGCGGCAGGATTCCTGAACGCAGCGCCATGGCGGTGAACACCGCCTCGACGCCGCCGGCCGCGCCGAGCAGATGCCCGATGGCCGACTTGGTCGACGAGACCGCCACATCCTTCAGCCTCTCGCCGAACACGCGGCGCAGGGCCGCCACCTCGCCATTGTCGCCCACCGGCGTCGAGGTGGCATGCGCGTTCACATACCCGATCTCGTGGCCATCCGAGCCCATCATCCGCAGCGCCGCCTGCATGGCGCGCGCCGCGCCCGAGCCATCCTCCGGCCCCGAGGTGAGGTGATGGGCATCGGCGCTGGTGCCATAGCCGGTCAGTTCCACCAGCGGCGTCGCGCCACGCGCGCGCGCATGCTCCAGCGTCTCGATCACCAGCAGGCCGGCGCCTTCGCCCATCACGAAGCCGTCGCGGTCGCGGTCGAATGGCCGCGAGGCCGTCTCGGGCGCGTCGTTGCGCGCGGTCGAGAGCGCCCGCGCCGCCGCAAACCCGCCGATCGACAACCGGTCGATGCAGGCCTCGGTGCCGCCGGCCAGAGCCACGTCGGCCTCGCCCGACCATATGAGCCGCATGGCATCGCCGATCGCCTGCAATCCGGCGGCGCAGGCCGTCACCGGCGTGCCCAGCGGCCCCTTGAAGCCGTAGCGGATCGAGACATTGCCGGCCGCGAGATTGGCGAGGAAGGCCGGCACCACGAAGGGCGACAGCCGGCGCGGCCCGCGCGCATCCAGCGTGGCTTTGGCTTCGGTGATCACGGGGAAACCGCCGATGCCGCTGGCGATGATCGTCGCGGTGCGCTCGCGCGCGGCTTCGTCAGTCGGTTTCCAGTTCGCCTGCGTCAGCGCCTCCTCGGCGGCGGCCAGGGCATAGATGGTGAAGAGATCCACCTTCTTGCGCTCCTTCTGCGCCACCACGCTGTCGCTGTCGAGGCCGGCTTCGGCATCCTCGTCAATCGTCGGCACCAGGCCGGCGACCTGGTTGGGCAGGTCGGAAACATCAATCCGCGTGTTGCGCCGGATGCCGGATCTTGCCGCCACCAGCCGCTCCCAGACCCTGGCCACGCCGCAGCCCAGCGGCGTGACGAGGCCCATGCCGGTGACGACGATACGGGCGTTATGGTTGCTCATGGCTTTCTCCTGTGCATATACACATGTTAAGGCAAAAAATTCAGGCCCCGCGATTCAGGCCAGCGACCCCAGCGCGGCCAGCCCCTGCTGCGCCGCGCGCCAGGCCTTGTCGCCCAGGGCTTTGCGCAGGTCGTCCTGCGCCTTTTGCCAGAGCGGAATCAGTTTCGTGATCAGCGCCTCGCCCTTGCGGGTGAGGGCGAATTTCTGCGCCCGGCCCTGGCCGCCCTGCGGGCAGGCGATCAGCCCGGCCTGCTCCAGGGGTTTCAGGTTGCGCAGCATGGCGCTGCGCTCCAGCGCCATCATCTCGGCCAGGTCGCTCACCGAGTCAAAGCCGCCCTTGGCAATCGCCGCCAGCAGCGAGACCTGTGTGCTCTGCAAGCCAAACGGTTTCAGCAGGGCGTTGTAGCGCCGCGTCACCGCGCGTGCCGCGCGCCGCGTCTTCAGCACCATGCACACATCCGCCATGCCGTCCGGCAGCACGGGCGGGCAGGGCGCGGCTTTGGCTCTGGATTTGGGGCGGGCGGCCATGCCCCACCCTGACATATGCATATGCACAAGTCAAAGGCCGGCGGTCAGGCCAGTGATTTCTGCATCAGTATGGTGGGGAATTTGGCATGCTCATGGCGTTCGATGAGCCGATAGCCAAGTTTTTGATAAAACGGCACAGCGGTAATCGAGGAATTCAGCCGCAGGACAGAGACGCCGTTTTCGCGTGCATGACGCTCGAGAAACTGAACCATGCAGCGCCCGATGCCCCGTCCCTGCACGGAAGGGGAGACGAACAGCGAATGCAGTCGGTCGCCGCCCAGGCTGATGGTGCCCGCGATATGGCCATGCTGCATGCCGACGAATACATCGCGCTCGCCCATTTTTGCCGCGATCAAGGCCGGCGTGAAATCGGCGCATATTTTTTCCAGTACGGCTGGCTCGTAATCCTCTGCATTGCTGGTCCTGATGGTGTGCAGGATCAGGTGATGGAGCCCGTCCACATCGGATGGGTCCGCGCGTCTTATGTCGATGTTAACGGGCACAAAGCCGCCTTCACCGCAACGCGAAGGCCAGCACGGCGCCCAGAATTATGGCGGCGATGCCCCAGAAGACGGTCAGCAGGCGGTGTCCGGCCGGCATAGGCGCCTCAGTCGTAAAGGAAGCGTTCGGACACGATCTGCCGCGCCGGAATGCCGAGGCCCAGCAGGCTGCGTTCGCAGCTAGCGATCATGCCCTGCGGCCCGCAGAGCAGGTAGCACCAGCGCGCCGCGCCGTCGAAGCCGAACACTTCGCGCAGCAGGGCGTCGTCCAGCACGCCCCGGCGGCCGGTCCACGCGGCGTCGGGCTCGGAGAGCACAGGCACGATTGTCAGGTTCGGGTTGGCCACCAGCGCCTCCAACTCATCCGCCAACACGATCTGCGCGCGGCTGCGGTTGCCGTAGACCAGGATGACCGGGCGGTCGTCGCGGCTCATCTGCATCTGCCGCAGGATGCCCAGCAGCGGCGCGATGCCGACGCCGCCGGCCAGCAAGGCCACGCCCTCGGCTTGCCGCCCCCTCCTTAGAGTCTGGGCCAGCGTCAGATGCCCATAGGGCCCGTCGACATAGGCCGTTGTGCCGGGCGCGATGCCGCCCAGCCGCGACGTGAAGTCGCCATATTCCTTGATGATGAACGACAGCGTCGTACGGTCGGCCGGCGCCGAGGCGATCGAGAAGGGATGTTCGTCGGGCGACCATGGATTGGTGCCCAGGCGCAGCCACACGAACTGCCCGGCCTCGTACTGCAACGCCTCGCCCCGGCGCGGTCTGATCTCAAGCTGCCAGGTCTTCGCCGCCACCGGCCGCACGGCAACGACTTCATACGGCCGGCGCCACCGCAGCAGCGGCCGCAGGCCATACACCACCAGCATGGTCAGCGCCGCCAGCGCCAGCAGCACGATCCAGAACCACAGCAGCGGCGCCGCGCCGCTGTAACGCCCGGCGGCAAAGGCATGATGCGCGATCAGCCCGGCGATCAGCACCGCGCCCACGGCATGCGTGATCCGCCAGGTTTCGTAGGAATGGCCGATCTGGGTGCGCCGCATTGCCGTGATCACCAGCAGCAGGAGCAGCAGCCAGCCAATGATGCCGGTATAGGCCGCGGCGCCGGCCAGCCCCAGATGGTCGCGATGCGTGGCATCGTCGGGCCGCGCCAGGCCAATCGGCGTGGCATAGAGGAAGGGATGCACCAGGATGAAGGCGGCGGCCACGCGCGCCAGCAGCTGATGGAAGCGCATGGTCACGTCCATGCCGATGCGCTCCGAGATGCTGCGGAAACGGCCCGACAGCAGGAACTCCATCAGCAGGATGGCAAAGGCGGCCAGCGCCAGCCCCGACGACAGCTCGTCCAGAAACGGGCGCGGCGGCTTGCCCTGCGCCCAGGCCAAAGCCAGCGGCGCGAGAGTGAGCAAAACATAGCCGGCGATCAGGAGGGTTGGAGGCATGCGGTTCCCGGACTCGGTGAGGCCAGCTTAAGTCGATTCCCGGCGATACCGCTGCGGGTTTGCCCTAGGCGATGGCAGGTTTGTTGAGTATTATTCGGTATTACCAATGAATACCCTAAGGAGCGCCCCATGGCGGTCTCGGTGAAACTCGATCCATCGGAGCAGGAGCGCCTGCGCCTGCTGGCCGAACAACGCGACCGGTCGCCGCATTATCTGATGCGCGAGGCGATCCAGCAGTATCTCGACCGCGAGGAAGCCCGCGAAAGCTTCAAGCGCGAGGCCCTGGCGGCCTGGCAGGATTTCCAGGAAACCGGCCTGCATGTCACCGGCGAGGAACTCGGGGCCTGGCTGGAAGGCTGGGGCACCGAGCAGGAGCGCGACCCGCCCAAGCCGCACGACTAGGCCATGGCCCGGCTGCTCGTCACCCAGGCCGCGCGGGATGGCCTGATCCGCTGCCGCGCCTTCCTGGCCGGGAAGAACCCGCTGGCCGCCCGTCGCGCGGCCGAGGCGATCAACCGCCATCTGCAGCTTCTGGCCCGCCACCCCGAAATGGGCCGGCCCTTTGATCCCGCGCCGGAGCTGCGCGAATTGCTGATCCCGTTCGGCGATGGCGGTTATGCGGCGCTGTATCGCCACGAGCCGGCCCGGGATGCCGTCATCCTGCTGGCCTTCCGGCACCAGAAGGAGGCGGGGTATTAATTCTGCTTATTTTCCTTTTTGTTCTTTTTTTGTTTTCTTTTCCCCCAATCCGCGTTATCCTTGTCCGCCTCCCCAGAGCAGGAGGCGAGCATGCCCTACAAACCGGAAAACGACCCGTTCAAGGAAGAATACATCCCCCCGCCGCCCCAATCGGAGACTAAGCCGCGCCGGCCGCAGATCGCCTGGCGGCGCGGCGCGATGATGTGGGCCGATGGCGAGGAGGTGCCGGCCATCTGCGCCACGCTGGGCATCGACGAAGCCCGCTTCTGGCGCCACGTGGGCCAGAGCCAGCGCTTTCGCTTCCATATCGAGCAGGCATCTGCGCGTCGCCGCCTGCAGGCGCGGTTCCGGCTTGAGCACCTGGGCCGCGACGCCCTGCTGCGCGCCGTGCAGCAGATCGAAAAATACGACGCCGAGACCCTGCGCTGGCTCGGCGCGCAGGCCGGCCTGGAAAGCGGGATGCGGGCGGAGGCTGCGCCATCGTCAGGCCGCCCGGATGCGCCGGAACCGGATCTGGGCGAGCGCCTGCGCCGCGCCGCCGCGCCGCCGCCCAACATGGCCTTCCGCAAACGCATCGCGGCCGAGCGCGCGAAGATGGATGCCGAGGTGGCGCGGATCAAGGCGGAGGTCGCCCGCCGGCAGGCGCGGCAGGCCGCCGCCGACAGCGCGGCCAAGCAAAATCAAGGGTTAAGCGAGGCAAAACCAGCGCAAAACGATGCCACGCCGATGCAGGCCGCCGCGCCATCGCCATCGCCCATGCCATCGCCATCAACATCGCCGCGCAGCACCCCACAAGACTGGCAACCGCCGCCGCGCCCGCCGCGTCCACCCGCGCCGCCGCCGCCACGCAGCCGCGCCGAGTTGCTGGGCACGATCATCGACCTGCCGGGGCCCGACATGGACCGCATCCGCTATGCCCGCGATCCCGATCCGGACGAGGAGATGGAGACGTCATGAAGGCGGAGATGGGGGAGTACGAACATCCTCTCACCGTCATGGCCGGACTTGGTCCGGGCATCCACGAGTTCATTTTTTACGCCTTTGCCATCGAGGCCGGAATCCGTCGCATGGCACAAGCAAAAGACGTGGATGCCCGGCACAAGGCCGGGCATGACGCTGATTTTTTCTATCCACGTCTTTTCTGAATCAGCTATTCGATTGCGGATTGGTATTCGCCGCCACGGCGCCCTTGCCGGCGCGG
>NZ_JANLJJ010000050.1 GCF_029255545.1 Ferrovibrio sp.
GGCGCGTCTTCCCGGCGCCAGCGCAGCGCGACGTCGTGCAGCATGTCGAGCATCGGGTTGAGCTCCTCGCCGCGCGGCGCCAGCGAATAGGTCACCTGCGGCGGAATGGTGGCGCGATAGTCGCGATGCACCAGCCGCGCCTCTTCCAGCATGCGCAGGCGTTCGGTCAGCACCTTGGCCGAGATGCCGCTGATCTCGCGCTTCAGCTCGCCGAAGCGGCGCGGCCCCTGGTTGCGCAGCACATAGAGGATGTAGGTCGTCCACGGCCCCATCAGCAACCGCAGCACGGCATCGACCGGACAGGCGAATTTGGCATCCGGCAGAGTGGCGGCGGGCAACGCGGCGGCAGGGCCGGCTGCCTTCGGCTTGGCGGAGAGGGAGGCGACGGAATCGGGCATGGCAGACATCAGCATAATCCTTGTTGCGGCCAATCCGTGCACCGGAGCGCGTGACGGCGGCTACAGAGTGGTTCAAGAAATGAACTTACTTTTAAGTACCTACTTTACTAAAGAAATCAAGGCCACATATTTGCGATTACCTGAAGTAACTAACTTGCTTTAGGTAATCAATAAATCCTTTGCAGAACAGAGGCTTATCCATGACCAGCATTGCCATCGTCTATCATTCCGGCTACGGCCACACCCAGAAACAGGCAGAAGCCGTGGCAGACGGCGTCGCCCGCGTCGCCGGCGCCAGGGCCCTGCTGATCCCGGTGGCCGAGGCCGAAGCCCGCGTCGCCGAGCTGACTGCCGCCGACGCCATCGTGTTCGGTTCGCCCACCTACATGGGCAGCGTCTCGGGGCCGTTCAAAACCTGGATGGACGGCACCTCGAAAGTCTGGGGCCAGTGGAACGGCAAGCTGGCTGCCGGCTTCACCAACTCGGCCTCGCAGTCGGGCGACAAGCTGAACACGCTGCTGCAGATCTCGGTCTTCGCCGCGCAGCACGGCATGCTCTGGGTCAGCCTCGGCCTGATGCCGGGCAACAACAATTCCAAGGGCAGCGTGAACGACCTCAACCGCCTGGGCAGCTTCCTCGGCGCCATGGCGCAGTCGAATGCCGACCAGGGCCCCGAGCATGGTCCGATCGCCAGCGACCTGGAAACGGCGAAGCATCTGGGCCAGCGCGTGGCCGAAACGGCGAAGGCCTATAAGCCTGCGCGCGAACTGGTGGACGCTTAAGCGTCAGAGCGTTTCCACCGCGACGGCGAGGGACGGCCGCATCTGGCCGTCCCAGTCGCGGCGGGTGAAGACCTGGGCATTGTCGCGCGCGCGGCGCAGCAGGCCGAAATCCAGATCGGCGTAAACCCAGCCGGGTGCGTTCAGCTTGCCTTGCACGATCACGCCATCATCAGGCAGGCCACGGTCGGGCGCGGCGAACACGCCGGCCCAGCCGAGATTCACATCCACCGCCGGCGACCAGGCCGCATTGCCCACGGTTGGCGCCACCGCGACATAGACCTGGTTTTCCAGCGCCCGGGCACGGGCGCCGACCAGCACGCGGTTGGCGCCGGCCAGCGTATCCGTGCAGCTGGGCGCCAGCACCAGATCGGCACCGGCAGCGGCCTGGGCATGGGCGATCAGCGGGAATTCGATGTCGTAGCAGATGTCGATGCCGAAGCGGATCGTTTCGCCGCCGATCCGCGCCTCGAACATCTTCAGGTCCGCGCCGCCGCCGATGATCCAGTCCTCGCGCTCGAAGCGCGTCATCTGGCGTTTATCCTGGAAGCCCATCGCGCCGGCGGGGCTGAAGACATAGGCGCGGTTGACGAAGCCATCGCCCTGTTTCACCGGCAGGCTGGGTCCGACGACGAACACGCCATGCTGCCGCGCCAGAGCCGCATAGGTTTCGACGAAGGCATCGCGATATTGCTGCATCGCCGCGATCTGGCCGGTGAGGTCGCGCTGCACGGCCTCGGGCAGCAGGGAGGCCAGCTCCATGCCGCCATATTCGGGAAACAGCAGCAGCTGCGCGCCGGCCCCGGCTGCCTCGTCCACCCAGCGCGCGGCATTGGCCCGCCAGTCTTCCAGCGAGGCGAATGTCCCGATGGGGTATTGCGCGCAGGAAATCTTCATTCGGCTATCTTCATGCGCGCAGGTCTTTCATCCAGTAGACCATCGGCTTGGCCGTCTGCTGCGTTTCGCCGATGTCGAGCCAGGAAAAGCTGGTCACCAGGTCGGGGCGTTTGACATAACCGCGTTTGCCCCAGAAGGCATCCAGCGGCACGTAATCGGCCGGTTTCATCGGATGATCCCCAGGCCGCTGCACCGCGCAGAAACAGCAGAGCGGATAACCGAAGCTCCGCGCCGCTGCCTCGCGTTCCTCGAAAAACCGCACGCCGATGCCATGGCCGCGATAATCCGACAGCAGCACGGATTCGCCAAAATAAAAAATCTCCGCCGTGTTCATGCCGGCCGCCACGAAGGGTGCGCGCACGGTATCGGTTTCCTCGTCCAGCGCCAGGGCGGTGGAGGCGCCCACGACCGCGTCTCCATCCAGCGCCACGACGATGGTGCCGGTGCGCGCCTGGGCGTAGCGCGCGATATAGCCGCGCTCATAGTCGAGCGAGCCTTCGTAGAGATAAGGCCAGGCGCGGAAGACCACGATACGCAGCCGCGCCAGGTCGTCGAGCCGGGCGCGCATCTGCTCGCCCGTGAACCTGACAACGCGGATCGCGCCGCCGTTGCCATTCATCCGCCGACCTGCCTGAGCCAGTCGTTGAGATTGTAGGTGTTGGAGATGCGCGCCACCTTGCCGTCACGGATCTCGAAGAAGGCGCCGGCCGGCAGGCTGTAGCGCTGGCCTTCGGCCGGCGGCAGCCCCTCGTCGCTTTCCAGGTAAACGCCCAGCACGGTGAACTCGGCCGCCGCGCGCGTACCATCGGCATTCGTCATGACGAACAGGTCGACGATCTTTTCCTCGTAGCAGCGGTTCATGCGCTCGAGGAAGGCGCGGAAGGCCGCCTTGCCAGTCTCGCGCTCACCCTGGTTGATGTCATGCACCACATCGTCGGTGAGCAAGGCGAGGAAACCCTCGACATCCTTGTCGTTGAAGGCGTCGTAATAGCGCTGGATCAGGGTTTCGGCATTGGTGCTGGGCATGGCGCGCTCGGGTCCTGAACAAAGAAAAAAGGCGCGGACAGGTTAACTGTCCACGCCCTTGAATGCCACACCGGAGGGCGGCAGGCGGCGGTTACGCCTCCTGGTAGGCGACGCCCTTCTGCTTCAGGTAATCCTGCAGCTCGCCACTCTGGTACATCTCGCGCACGATGTCGCAGCCGCCGACGAACTCGCCCTTCACGTAAAGCTGCGGGAAGGTCGGCCACTCGGAGAAGTCCTTCAGGTGGGTGCGGATCGCCGGATCGGCCAGGATATCCACGCCCTTGAACTTCAGGCCGAGGCGGGAGAGCACCTGCACGACCGTTGCCGAGAATCCGCACTGAGGGAACACCGGCGTGCCCTTCATGAACAGCACGACATCGTTGCCGGCCAGTTCCTCGCGGATGCGTTCGAAAGTCTGTTCCTTCTCGCTCATGGCGAATGTCCCCTGCGGATTTCGTGTTAAGGCGTTTGCGTGGTGAGGGCCAGCGCATGCAGCTGGCCGCCCATGCGGCCCTTCAGCGCGGCATAGACCATCTGGTGCTGCTGCACCCGGGTCTTGCCGGCGAAAGCGGCCGAAATCACCGTGGCGGCATAATGGTCGCCGTCGCCGCGCAGGTCGTCGATGCGCACCTGGGCGTCGGGCAGGGCCGCCTTGATCATGGTCTCGATTTCGGTGGCATCCATCGCCATCGTCAGCGGTCCTTCTTTTCCGGTCTTTTTTACAGTTCGCCGGCCATGTAGCGCGGCAGCCAGCCCTCATGGGCCGACCGCAGCGCCTGGACCGATATGGCGCCGAGGCCGGCAAAGGTCAATGCATCCCCCCCGGTGAGGCCCAACTTCTGCACCGGCGCCCCGGCGGCCTCCAGGGCGGCGATCACCGCCTCGGCCCTGGCGGCCGGGCAGGTGACCAGATAGCGGGCCTGATCCTCGCCGAAGCCGATCTCGAAGGCATCGCCCGCGGGCAGCGTCACCGCGGCGCCGATCCCGGACGCCATGGCCATTTCGGCCAGGGCGACCGCCAGGCCGCCATCGGCGCAATCGTGCGCCGCCGAGACCATGCCCTCGGTGATCAGCAGGCGCACGGCATCGCCATTGGTCCGTTCAACCTTCAGGTCGACGGGCGGCGGCGGGCCGGCTTCCTGGCCGCAGATGTCGCGCAGGTAAACCGACTGGCCGAGATGGCCGTTGGTCTGGCCGACCAGCAGGATGGCCTCGCCGGGCAGCTTGAAGGCCAGCGTTGCCATCCGGGCCACGTCGTCGAGCACGCCGACGCCGCCGATGGCGGGCGTGGGCAGGATGCCCTTGCCGTTGGTTTCGTTGTAGAGCGACACGTTGCCCGACACGACCGGGTAATCCAGCGCCAGGCAGGCCTCGCGGATGCCATCCACCGCGCCGACGAACTGCCCCATGATCTCGGGCCGCTCGGGGTTGCCGAAATTCATGTTGTCGGTGATGGCCAGCGGACGGGCGCCGACGGCGGTGATGTTGCGCCAGGTTTCGGCCACCGCCTGCTTGCCGCCCTCGACCGGATCGGCGAAGCAGTAGCGCGGCGTGCAGTCCACGCTCATCGCCAGGGCCTTCTTCGGGTGATCCTCGACGCGCACCACGGCCGCGTCGCCACCCGGCACCTGCGCGGTGTCGCCGCGCACGAGATAGTCGTATTGCTCCCAGATCCAGCGGCGCGAGGCCATGTCGGGCGAACCGACCAGCTTGCCAAGCGCCTCGACGAAAGGCAGCGGATGGTTGACGCGGCCCAGCGGTTTCTGCGGCGGCGTCTTGACCCAGGGGCGATCGTATTCCGGCGAAGCCTGGGCCAGCGGATCAATCGGCAGGTCGCCGACCTGCTCGCCGTTGAAGCGCAGCACCATGCGGCCGGTATCGGTGAGATGGCCGATCACGGCGAAATCGAGTTCCCACTTCCTGAAGATCGCCTCGGCCTGCGGCTCCGAGCCCGGCTTGAGGATGATCAGCATGCGCTCCTGGCTTTCGGAGAGCATGAATTCATACGGCGTCATGCCGGTTTCGCGGGCCGGCACCTTGTCGAGGTCGATCTCGATGCCCATGCCGCCTTTTGAGGCCATCTCGAAGGACGACGAGGTCAGCCCTGCCGCGCCCATATCCTGGATCGCGACGATGGTGTCGGTGTCCATCAGCTCGAGGCAGGCTTCGATCAGCAGCTTTTCGGTGAAGGGGTCGCCGACCTGCACGGTGGGGCGCTTTTCTTCACTGTCATCCGTGAATTCGGCCGAGGCCATCGAGGCGCCGTGGATGCCGTCGCGCCCGGTCTTGGAGCCGACATAGACGACGGGATTCCCCAGGCCGGCGGCGGCCGAATAGAAAATCTTGTCGGTTTTCGCCAGACCCACGGTCATGGCGTTGACCAGGATGTTGCCGTTGTAGCTGGGGTGGAAATTCACCTCGCCGCCCACGGTGGGCACGCCGACGCAATTGCCGTAGCCGCCGATGCCATGCACCACGCCCGACACCAGATGGCGGGTCTTGGGATGATCCGGCGCGCCGAAGCGCAGCGCGTTGAGATTGGCGACGGGCCGCGCGCCCATGGTGAAGACGTCGCGCAGGATGCCGCCGACGCCGGTGGCCGCGCCCTGGTAGGGCTCGATGAAGGAGGGATGGTTGTGGCTTTCCATCTTGAAGATGGCGGCCAGGCCGTCGCCGATATCGATCACGCCGGCATTCTCGCCGGGGCCCTGGATCACCCAGGGTGCTTTCGTGGGCAAGGTCTTGAGCCATTTCTTCGATGACTTGTAGGAGCAATGCTCCGACCACATCACCGAGAAGATGCCGAGTTCCACCTGGTTGGGCTCGCGGCCCATGATCTGCAGCACCAGATCGTATTCGTCCCTGGTCAGGCCCATCAGGTCGGCGGGATATTGCACGGCCTTCTTAACGTCACTCACGACAGGCTCTCCGCGATGCTCTCGAACAGGCCCATGCCATCCAGGCCGCCGCAGACGGGATCGGTGGCATCTTCCGGATGCGGCATCAGGCCCAGCACGGTTTTCTTGGCGTTGTAGATGCCGGCGATGTTGCCGACCGATCCATTGAGATTGGTTTCCGGCGAAACCGTGCCGAGCGGATCGGCGTAGCGGAAGGCGATCTGGTCGTTGTCTTCCAGGCGCTTCACGGTATCGGCATCGGCGGTGTAGTTGCCATCGTGATGGGCGACCGGCACGCGGATGGTCTGGCCCTTGCGGTATTTCTTCGTGAACGCGCTGGCCGTGGTCTCGACCCGCAGATTCACGTCCTTGCAGATGAACTTGAGCCCTGCATTGCTGATCAGCACGCCGGGGAGAAGTCCGGCCTCGCAGGCGATCTGGAAGCCATTGCACACCGCCAGAACGCGCACGCCGGCCTCGGCGCGCTTTTTCACCTCGCGCATGATCGGCGAATGCGCCGCCATGGCGCCGCAGCGCAGGTAATCGCCGTAGGAAAAGCCGCCAGGCAGCACGATCAGGTCGATGCCCTCGGGCAAACCGCTGTCGCCATGCCAGACGTCAACCGGCGGCTTGCCGTTGTTGACCTTGGTCAGCGCCATGCGCATGTCGCGCTCGCGATTGGAACCGGGGAAAGTAATCAGCGCAGCTTTCATGGCGATTCCTTACACCTGCCGGCGTTGGTCATTGCGTACCTCTTGCTTGGCTAACCTGATGCACGACGATGGCATCGTCGACCTGCCCCATCTGATAGATCATGTCCCGGCTGGCGGAACTCAGCAGCCGGCGAGCCTGATCCCTGTAGCTGACGCCGACGCTGACCACCAGCAGGTAGCCGTCCGGGGCCGGATGCACTTCGTGGGGGATGAAGCTGAAGGGTTTGAGCGTGCCGGCTTCTGCTACGAAGATAGATTCGTAATAGCTGCCATTCCGTTCGAAATGCCGCCGAAGGGCCTGTTCGGTCGTGGTCCAGTTGGCCTTGACGTCCTGCAGGCTGGGAGCCGGTGCGTATGCGCCCGCGGCAGCCGGGGTGTTTTGCGCCGCCATGACCAAGCCGCGATCCAGGCTGGCCTCGCGAACCACATAGGCCTGTTCGTCACGCGCGATGCCATATCGAATCAGTTTGATCTGCGTGGACAGCCGTCGATTCACATCGAGCGATTCCGCCACGATCTGCACCACGAGATCCAGTCTGCCCGGTTCATCGGTGCGAATGTCGGCCAGCTTCCACTCCAAGACCCGCGTCCGGCCCGGCGTGGCAAACAGAATACTGTCGTAGAAGCCGATCTCGCGCTCGGCGTGGCGCTTCAGCGCCGGCAGGATGCGCTCCCATTCGCCGCGCACCTGCTCCAGCGTCACGGCCGGCGTGCCATCGCCGGCATCCTGCGCGGTGGCGGCCGGGGCGAGGCGAGGCGTCGGGCTGGCAACCCCGTAGACGATCTCGTTGACCGCGGCGCGGCCGACCTCGTCGGAGGTGGGCGTGAGTTCCGGGTTGTAGTATTCGCACTGGCGCCGCTGCGGACCGTCAATCATCTTGCTGGCCATCAGGCCGAGGACGCCGGACATGATCAGGGTTTCGGCATCGCTCACGATTCGGCAGTTCACGCCATGTTCATTGACGCGCAGATACCACGTTTCGCCGGACTGCAGTTCACGCTGCTGCGCCGACTTCGGACTCTTGTCGCCAAACAGGCCGGCGCGGATCATGTCGGCCGTATGGGAGCCAGGCTCCACTTCGCGAATGCTGACCTGGTTGGGGCCGTTCAGGCGGCCGACATCGACCTCGTTCACGCGCACGCCATGGGCAATGATCGGGCGGTAGTCCGGCGCGGTGTAGAAGATGATGCGCGCCTTGCCGGTCGCGACTGGCTGCACGGCGGTCGGCTGCGGCACGGCCGAGCAACCCGCCAGAAGCGGGAGCCCAACGATCGCAACGAGACCCGTGCGCGACATCATCCGTTCGTTCAGCCCACCAGTTCGACCGAGTAATTCTCGATCACCGTGTTGGCCAGCAGCTTCTGCGCCATGTCCTTCACGGCCGCTTCGATCTCGGCCTTCGGCTTTTTCGCGAGCGCGCCAGAAAGCTCCAGCTCGATCAGCTTGCCCTGGCGCACCTCGGCGACGTCGCTGAAACCGAGCGAATGCAGGGCCTGGCCGATGGCCTTGCCCTGGGGATCGAGCACGCCGTTCTTGAGGGAAACATGCACGCGGGCTTTCATGGAGTTCTGTGTCCTTCTCAAAAAGCTGCGGCGGCCTTTAGTAGGGCCGCCGCGGTATTCTCACGGCGCCTGTATCGCGCCTCTTACTGCATGGTGTCCGGACCCTTGATGTCGCGGGGTCCGCCCTCGGGCAGGATGCCGAGCCGCCGCGCCACCTCCTGGTAGGCCTCGGCGACATTGCCGAGATCGCGGCGGAAGCGGTCCTTGTCCATCTTCTCGTTGGTCTTCAGGTCCCACAGGCGCGCCGAATCCGGGCTGATCTCGTCGGCCAGGATGATGCGCATCTCGTCATTCTGCCACCAGCGGCCGAATTCCAGCTTGAAATCGACCAGGCGGATGCCGATGCCGAGGAACAGGCCGGACAGGAAATCGTTGATGCGCAGCGCGAGATGCATGATCTCGTCGATTTCCTGCGGCGTGGCCCAGCCGAAGCAGGTGATATGCTCTTCCGAGACCAGCGGATCGCCCAGCTCGTCGTTCTTGTAATAGAACTCGACGATCGAGCGCGGCAGCGTGGTGCCCTCGGCGACGCCGAGCCGGGTCGCCAGCGAACCGGCGGCGACATTGCGCACCACGGTCTCGAGCGGGATGATCTCGACTTCCTTGATCAGCTGCTCGCGCATGTTGAGGCGGCGCACGAAATGGGTCGGGATGCCGACCTCGCCCAGCCGCGTCATCAGGTATTCGGAAATCCGGTTGTTGAGCACCCCCTTGCCGGTGATGGTGCCCTTTTTCTTGTTGTTGAACGCGGTCGCGTCGTCCTTGAAATACTGTACCAGAGTGCCCGGCTCGGGTCCCTCGAAGAGGACCTTCGCCTTGCCCTCATAGACCTGTCTGCGGCGCGTCATGGCACACCCGTGATCTGTTGGGGGAAGCGGGGGAATTTGCTCGGCCATTGAATAGCGCAAGGGGGAGGCTGCCGCAATCCGCCGGGCGGCAGAATAGCGCGGGAATTTCCCCCGGGCCGGACAGGCGGAAAGGCGGTTTTCCGCGGCAAAATCCCGCAGCCGCCGACACTTGCGGCCCGACCCGCCGCTCTCCTATATAACGGGCACGCCAGACCGCATGATAACGAGGCCCGGATGACCACCTTTGACGACCGCAAGGATGCCTTCGAGAAGAAGCATGCCCATGACGAGGAGCTCGCCTTCAAGGCGACCGCGCGGCGCAACAAGCTGCTTGGCCTCTGGGTCGCCGAACAGCTCGGCCTGAGCGGCGACCAGGCCGAGACCTATGCCAAGGACGTCGTGGCCGCCGATTTCGAGGAAGCCGGCGACGCCGACGTGATCCGCAAGGTGCAGGCCGACCTGAAGGCCAAGAATATCGACATCTCGGACCACCGCCTGCATGCCAAGCTGGCCGAACTGCTGGAAATCGCCAAAAAGCAGATCGCCGGCTAAGCCCCGGTTTTACGGCAGATTCAGCCGATTCTGACGGTCGCCATCATGCCGGCGGCCTGATGCTCCAGGATATGGCAATGGAGCATCCAGTCGCCCGGATTGTCGGCCGTGAAGGCCAACGCGGTCCGGCCTCGCGGTTCCAGCAGCACCGTATCGCGCAGCGGCCGGCCCGGGGCATCCAGCACCCGGAAGGCATGGCCATGCAGATGCATCGGATGCGGCCAGGCGGTCTCGTTGAATACCTCTAAAATATAGCTTTTCCCGAGGCTTAGACTGAAAAGTGGTGCGCCATGCCCGGCATGACCCCCACCCGGGAAGGTGCCGGTATGGGCCTGGCCGTTCAGCGCCCAGGCGACGCGGTGGCGCTGGAAGGCCTCACGCAGGCCAACCTCCCGGCCATCGACCTGCAGGGCGGTCAGGACACCCATGGCGCCGCCTTCCAGCTTCAGGGCCAGACGTTCCGCCCGGGCCAGATCGGGTTCGGCCACCGGATTGGCCGGCAGGGCGGGCGGCGGATCGCCGCGCCACCGGGCGGCGGGTCTGCTCTGAACCGGGCCGTCCTGATAAGCCAGATCGAACAGGCGATAGGCCTCGCCGCGCGGATTGGTATCCGTCACGGCATGGCGCTGCCCGGCTGCGGCCGCGGCATCGAGGATCAGGTCGGCGCGCATGCCGGGACCAAGCGATAGCGCTTCGCCAGTTTCCAGCCGGCGTGGCGCCACAGGATGCCCATCAAGCGCCATCAGCCAGGGCACGTGACCGGCAAAACGCAGATTGAAAATGCGGGCATTGGCGGCATTCAGCAGCCGCAGGCGCAAACGTTCGCCCGGTGTGACGGCGAAGGCCTCGGCCAGCCGGCCATTGAGCAAGGCGGTGTTGCCGAGCCGGCCGGCATGGGAGAGATCCATCGGATGGCGAAAATCCCCGGTGACCTGCGCCTGGTTATCGAGCCGCAGGTCGCTCAGCACCCAGGCGACATCGCGGTCGACCGGCGGTGGCGATGCCTCATCGACGATCAACAGGCCATAGAGGCCGCGCCCGATCTGCTCGGCGCTGGCCCAGTGCGGGTGATACCAGTAGGTGCCGGCATCGCGACAATCGAACTCGTAGACGAAACTTTCGCCGGGTCGCACCGGCGGCTGGGTCAGACCCGGCACGCCATCCATCGCGTTGGGCAGGCGGATGCCATGCCAGTGAAGGCTGCTGTCCTGCGGCAGATCATTGCGCAGCACGGCGCGCAGCCGTTCGCCCTGCTTCACCCGCAGCAGCGGACCGGGAAAACCGCCATTGTATCCCCATAACACGGTATCCGGCTGGCCCGGCACCACCGGCAGGCTGACCGGCGCGGCAGTCAGACCATAAGCCGTCAGACCATAAGCCGTCAGGCCATGGGCCGCGGCCGTTGAACGGCGCGGCAGCAGGATGCTGCCGACCATGGCGGCGGCGGAAGCGGACAGGAAGGTCCGGCGCGTGACATCCATAACATGCAATCTAGCATGGCGGCGGCGCTGGACGATGGCTGCGATGGACGATTCAGGAGACGGCGGCCACCGCTTCCCGGCTGGCGGCAACCGCCGCCGCGAAGGCGACAAGGGCGGCGCGGATATCCGCTTCTGCGACGGGGCCGGCCAGAATGTCGTCCATCTCCGCCGGCGGCCGCCCCAGCAGCGGCACGGTTGCGGTTGCCTCTGGCACCAGACGCGCCGACATCGTCACCAGGATCTCGGCCAGCGCCCCGCGGCTGATCTCGCTGCGTGGCGAGGCATGCAGCAAGGCCGTCGGTTTGTCGACCAGCTCGCTGCTGCCCACCACCCAGTCCAGCGCATTCTTGATGCCGCCCGGCACGCCATGGGCATATTCCGGGCAGGCGATCAGCAGGCCGTCGCAATCCTGCAGCCGGCGGCGGAAATCCCGCACCAGGGCCGGCGCCGGTTCGCCATCGTCGTCGGGATTGAAGATCGGCAGATGGCCAAGCTTGTCATACAGCGTGATGGCCATGCCCGCCGGAGCAAGCCGCTGCGCCGCGCGCAGCAGGGCGGTGTTGGTGGAGGCGGCGCGCAGGCTGCCTGAAATCGCCAGTATCTTCATTGACCGACTTGTCGTCCTGCCGGGGCATCGGGCCGGGTGGCCAGCCAGAGACCTAGCAGCAACACGGCCAGGCCCGCCAGTAAAGGCAGCGTGAGCGGTTCGGCCAGGAACAGCGCGCCGAACAGGCCGGCTGCCACCGGGCTTAAGCCCAGGAAAATCGTCACCCGGGTGGGCGAGGCATGGCGCAGGGCCCAGAGCCAGACGGCGTAGAAAATGCCGCTGGACACGCCGATGAACAGCACGGCGACCCAGCCTTGCGCGCTGTAGCCGGCCCAGCCGGCGAACAGGCCCTCGGGGATGCTGAGCAGCAGCAGGAAAGCCACGCTGGCCAGCATGGCGAAGGCGCCAATGGGCAGGGTCGGATAGCGCTGCAGATAGGGCCGGTACAACACGGAGCAGATGGCGCCGCAGAGCGCGGCCAGCAGCACGGCGGCTTCGCCGAGGAACCCCGTTCCGCCGGCTGGATCAAGCAACCGCTCGCCCAGTGCCAGCGCCACGCCCAGGATGGTGAGCAGCACGCCGATGCTTTTGTTCAAGGTGAGTTTTTCGCGACCGAGCAGAGCGGCGACGATCATGGTGAGCAGCGGAAAGCTGGCGAACAGCAGGGCGGCGCGCGCGGCGGGAATCAGCGACAGGCCGAAATTCAGCAATGCAATGAGCAATCCGAATTGAATGATGCCCAGTCCGGCGATGGGCAGGATGTCACGCCGGGCGAAGCGTATCGGCTGCCTCTGCCACCACAAGACCGGCAGCAGGCAGAGCGCGCCGATGGCATAGCGGAACATCGCCAGGGTGGCCGGGCCGCTTTCCGCCACCACGAAGCGCGTCGCCACCATGGCGGCGCCGACCTGGATGCCGACGCTGGCGGCCGCCAGGATAGGCCAATAAGGCTTCACAACTTGAGGTCCCAGGTCTCGCCGATCAGGTCCACGCCAAAGCTGCGATGCTTTTCGCTGGCCACCAGCTTGAAGCCGGCTTTTTCATAGATGCCGCGGGCGGCCGTCAGGATGCTGTTGGTCCACAGCGTGATCTTTTTATAGCCCGCCTTGCGGGCGAAGCCGATGCATTCCGCCACCAGCGCCTTGCCGACACCCAGGCCACGCGCCTTCGGATCGATGATCAGCAGCCGCAGCTTGGCGACGGTTTTGTTTTTCTTCACCAGGAAGACCGAACCAACCGGTTCGCCATCCATCTCGGCGATCCAGACGCGTTCGCAGGCTGGGTCGAAATCCTTCATGATCCCGGCCGCGATATCGGCCACCAGCACCTCGAAGCTGTTGTCCCAGCCATATTCCTGCGCATAGAGCCGGCCATGGGCCTGCACCACCCAGCCCAGATCGCCCGGCTGCAGATCACGCAGACGATAGGCGGCTTTCGCGGCCGGTCTGTCGCCCAGCAGGGTTTCGATCGTCGTCATGGCGCCGGTGAGGCGCGCGCGCTCGGCCGGCGACAGCCGCGCCAGCAATGGTTCCAGCACGCGATGGGAAGCGGCTTCCAGCGGCGCCATGGTCCGGCGGCCCTTGGCGGTGAGCTGCAGCAGGCTCTGCCGCGCGTCTTCCTTCGTCGGCTTGCGCGTCACCAGCCCCTGTTTGGCAAAGCGGGCGAGCAGGCGGCTGAGATAACCGGCATCGAGACTCAGGTCGCGCACCAGGTCGCTGGCGGTGACGCGGTCGCGATGGGCCAGTTCGTAGAGCACGCGGGTCTCGGCCAGCGAGAAGGGGGCATAGAGCTTGCCGTCTTCCAGAACGCCGATCTTGTGCGTGTAGAAGCGGTTGAACTGCCGCATGCGTTCGACCTGCGGCGCGAGAGCGTATTTTATGGCCATGGCGCTTCCCCGGCGGATACCGGCGCCAGTGTCGGCAGAATGGTTGACTGAGTCAAGTATATCGGAAAACCGCCGCCTCCAGCGCGGCCATGTCGGCGCCGGCCAAAAACCCGGCCGCCGTGACGCCTTCGGCCGGACGGTGATAGACGGCGACCACGCTGCCTGGGCCGCCGCCGCTATGGCCCTCCACATGCAGGCCGGCTGCGGTTTCGCCGCACATCAGGCCCAGACCGTAGCCCGGCGCCAGCCAGGGCCGGTCGGTGACCGGGCCGCCCAGCCAATGCGGCTGTCGCATCGTCTGCAGCAGATCGGATGGCAGCAGGTCGCCGGTCAGCAGGCCATGCAGCAACCGCACGGCAGCCTGCAGCGGCCCGATCAGCAGGCCGTGATAGACCCAGCCTGGATGATAACCCTCGACGCTGCCCGGCAGGCCGGCGAGATCGGCGCGGTCCTGCGCCAGCCGCACGCCATCGATGCCCAATGGCCTGAACGCCAGCCGATCCAGCGCCATGCCCAGCGGCTCGCCCGCGGCATGGGCGACGATCTGCGCCAGATGCCAGTAGCCGATATTGGAATAGGCCCAGCCTTCGCCCGGCGGATAACGCAGGCGCGCGGCCTCGCATCGCAGCAGCAGATCCGCGGCCGGCCATGGGTCGTCACCGCGCTCCACCGCCGCTTGATATTCGGCCAGGCCACCGTAATCGGGCAGGCCGGACCGATGCTGCAACAGATGCCGCAAGGTATAGGGCGTATCGGGCTGGGCATCGTCGAGATGCAGCAGGCCATCGCGTACGAGCGCCAGCGCGGCAACGGCAATTGCGGTCTTGCTGAAACTCCACCACGGGACGACAGGTGATGCCGTCGGGGCGGAAGCGGTACTGACCAGAAGCATGTTCATGCCGTCAGCATAACCGGCGCGACCGGCGCCGTCAGGCCCTGAGCTGGCTGAGGAAACGCTCACGCCAGTGGGTGATGGTGTTGGCGCGCAGCACCGCCATCATCGATTCCCAGCGCGAACGGCGTTCATCCCGCGGCATGGTCAGCGCCCGGTCGAGCGCCTCGGCCAGCGCCTCGCTGTCATAGGGATTGACGATCAGCGCGCCCTGCATCTCGCGCGCCGCGCCGGCAAAGCGCGACAGCACCAGCACGCCGGGATCGTCGGGATCCTGCGAGGCGACATATTCCTTGGCCACCAGGTTCATGCCGTCGCGCAGCGGCGTAACGAAACCGACCCTGGCATGGCGGTAGAATCCGGCCAGGGTTTCGCGCGAGAAGGCCTTGTTGAGATACCGCACCGGCACCCAGTCGAATTCGGCGAATTTGCCGTTGATGCGCCCGGTCAGGCCGTCGAGCTCGTTGCGCAGCTTGCGATATTGTGCCACCTCGCCGCGCGAGATCGGCGCGATCTGCATGAAGGTGACCTTGCCGCGATGCTCGGGCCTGGCGCCAAGCAGGTGGTGGAAAGCCTCGAAGCGCTGCGGGATGCCCTTGGAATAATCCAGCCGGTCGACGCCGATCACCAGGCTGCGCCCGACCAGGCTTTCGGTCAGCCGGCGGGTTTCGGCGCTGCCGGCGCCGGCAACCGCCATCCGGACGAATTCCTCGGTGTCGATGCCGATCGGGAAGGCGCCGATGCGCAGGGAACGGCCATAGGCGGTGATGTGGCCATCGGCGCCGTCCAAGTCGCCGCTCACCGTGCCGCCCGCCTCATGCAGGATGTATTCGCTCAGCGCCCGCACATCGCCGATGGTCTGGAAGCCGATCAGGTCATAGGCGCAGAGGTCGCGCACCAGCCGTTCATGGCCCGGCAGGGCGGCCAGCACTTCCGGCGCGGGGAAGGGGATATGCAGGAAAAAGCCGATGCGGTTCTGCACGCCACGCCGGCGCAACTCAGCCGCCAGCGGGATGAAGTGATAATCGTGGATCCAGATCACGTCGTCGGGCCTGAGCAGCGGCACCAGCTGCTCGGCGAAACGGGCATTGACGGCGAGATAACCTTCCCAGCTGGCGCGGTTGAAATTGATCAGGCCAAGCCGGTAATGGCAAAGCGGCCACAGGGTGGCATTGGCGAATTCGAGATAGAACTGGCGATGCTCCTCGGGCGTCAGGTCCAGCACGGCATATTCAACGCGGCCCTGGCGGGCATGGCGCGGCGCCAGCCGATCGGGGGCCGTGGCCTGCTCGTTGACCTCACCACTCCAGCCGAACCACAGGCCGCCCTGGCTCTGCAGCGCCTCGCGCAGGGCCACGGCCAGGCCACCGGCCCGGCTCAGGCGTTCGCGCGGCATCGCCACGCGGTTGGAGACCACTACGAGCCGCGCCAAAACGCCTCCTCCCATGTCTTTGACAACCGCATGGCGCAGACGATCAAGCCAACCATCGAATAGGTCTGCGGGAAATTTCCCCATAGCTCGCCCGTGGTCGTGTCGATGTCCTCTGACAGCAGGCCAAGATGGTTGCGGGCTGCCAGCAGGCCTTCGAAAATCTCCCGTGCCTCCTCGCGACGGCCCACCGCGGCCAGGGCATCGACATACCAGAAGGTACAGATCGAGAAGGCATTGTGCGGCGCCCCGAAATCGTCGGGCGCCACATAGCGCATCAGATGGTTGCCGCGCCTGAGCCCCCGGCCGATGGCGTCCAGCGTGCCGAGGAAACGCGGATCGTCGGCCGCGACGAAACCGATTTCCTGCAGCAGCAGCAGCGACGCATCGAGGTCGGTGCCATTGAAACTCTCGACGAAGCTGTTCAGTTCCGGATTCCAGGCATGCTCGAGAATGGCCTTGCGGATGGTTTCGGCATGGTCGCGCCAGTAGCCCGCCCGCTCGTCCAGCCCGAGCACGCCGGCGATCCTGGCCAGCCGGCGGCAGGCCGCCCAGCACATCGCCGCCGAATGGGTATGCACCCGGGCGCGGCCACGGAATTCCCACAGCCCGGCATCGGGCGTGAGCGCCAGCGCCGCCGCCTTCTCGCCCAGGCGTTCAAGCTGTTCGAACAGCGCGACATCGCCGCGGCGCGGCAGGCGGCGATCGAAGAACATCTGCGCCACCGCCAGCACGATGGAGCCGTAGGTGTCATTCTGGCGCTGGGCGAAGGCGGCATTGCCGATCCGCACCGGCCCCATACCGCGATATCCCTGCAGGCCCGGTACGCTGCGTTCTTCCAGGCTGCCGGAGGGGTTCAGGCCATAGACCGGTTGCAGCTCGGCATCGGGATTGAGCGCCACCACGGTGGTGATGTAGCGGAGGAAATCCTCCATCGTTTTGGTCGCGCCCAGGCGGTTCAGCGCCTGCACGGTGAAATAGGCATCGCGCAGCCAGCAGAAGCGGTAATCCCAGTTGCGCGGCGTGTTGGCCGCCTCGGGGATCGAAGTGGTCAGCGCGGCGAGGATGCCGCCGGTTTCCTCGGCGGCGCATAACTTGAGCGTGATGGCGGCACGGATCACCGCATCCTGCCATTCGAACGGCACGGAGAGATAACGCACCCATTCGACCCAGTATTCGATGGTGCGTTCCTGGAATTCACGCGCCATGTGGGTGATCGAGGCGGTGAAGCTTTCATCGGGCCCGAAGATCAGCGTGACCGGGCTGGTCAGCACGAACTCGCTTTCCGCGTCGATGAAGGCGATCGGCGCATCGGTGGTGAGCCGCAATGCCGCGCCCGGCGCGGTGAAGCGGATATGGTTGCTGCCCAGGGTGCGGCTGGGCTGGGTGGCGGCATGATCGAATAACGGCCGCACCCGCAGGCGCACCACCGGCGTGCCGCTGATCGGCTCGATGCGGCGGATCAGCATGGCCGGACGGTAGACGCGGTCATGCTGCTTGAAGCGTGGACAGAAATCGGTGATGCGGATGCCGCCGCCATGTTCATCGGTCAGGCTTGTGACCAGCACCGCGGTGTTTTCGATGTAATGCTGCTCGCTCTGCTTCAGGCCGCGCAGCTCGACGGCCAGAACGCCCTCATTGGCGAATTTGGGCTGCAGCAGGTCGCAGAAGACCGGATCGCCATCCAGCCGCGGCGCGCAATGCCATACGATGCGGGCATCGCGGTCGATCAGGGCCGCCACCACGCAATTGCCAATCACGCCGAGATCGAGATTGCGGTTCTGCGTCCTGCTCATCGCGCGCGCTCCGCAAAGGCAGCCAGCCAGCCCCGCACGGCATGAGCATCGGCAAAGCCGTGGCGCGACGGCCAGCTGCGGCTGAGCGGCCCGACCGGCAGGGCAAAACCACCGGCCCGCTCCACGGCGCGGAACCCGTCCTCGTCGGTGCGGTCATCGCCGATGAAAACCGGGCGACGGCCGACGAAAGGCTGCTGCTGCAGGAACAGCTCCACCGCCGTGCCTTTCGACTGGCCGGCATCCTTGATTTCCCAGACCTGCCGGCCCGGCATCAGCATCAGGCCATCGCGGCCTTCCAGAGCAGCCGCCAGCCGCGCGCCCAGGTCAGGCCCCAGTTCCGGCGCATGGCGGTAATGCACCGCGAGGGCATGGCTCTTGCGTTCGACCAGGATACCCGGATGCAGGGCGGCGAGCTGCGCGGCAATGTCATGCAGATCATCGGGCAGCGGCCGGACAGCCACCGGGCGGATCATTGCCTGCGGCGTTGGCCGCCATTCGCTGCCATGCTGGCCCGCGGCCGGCAGCCGCAGCGGATCGAACAGGCGGTCGACGCTGTCCAGCGCACGGCCGGAAACCAGCGCCAGCGCGCCGTCGAGGGCGGCGGCGGCAAGGCGCAGGTGATCGCGCAAAGCGGCCGGCACCACGACAGCCTCGGGCGTTTCCGCGATATCGAGCAGCGTGCCGTCGATATCGAGAAACAGCGCCCAGTCGGATTGCGGCAGCGGCGGCATGGCCGGCGCAGCCCTGCCGGTGGAAACAGGAGTGATCATCAAAACGGCTCGCCCCGCCGGAAAACCGGGTGATGGGAAAAAATATTTCTCGGATTACTGAGAATATTTAAGAGCCGAACGCCGGATTACAACCCCGGTTCCACGCTTTGGCACGCACGGGGCGGATCATCAGGAGAACATCCGCGCATGATCAGGCCATTTGCCGCTCCGTCATCCTCGCGACCGTGTGTAGGAAATCGATCAGATAAGAATTGACCCGGTCCGGCTGCGTGACCGGCGCCATGTGGGCCGCCCCGGCCAGATTTACATGGCGCGCGGCCGGCAGCAGACGGCGCAGTTCGGCAATCACGCCACGCGCCGCCAGCGTGGTTTCGCTGCCGCAAAGCAGCAGCACCGGCATGGCCAGGGATTTCAGATCGTCGCCAGCGGTTTCGCGTGCCCGCAACAGTTCGCGGAACTCGCTCGCCACCGTGCTCATGCAGCCCGTGACATAGACCTGCATATGCTCGGGCATCGCCCGCAGGGCGCCGGGCCCAACCCAGTAATCGAGGAAGGCGATGGCGGCAGCGTGCGTATCGCCGTTTTCCACCAGTTCGATATGGCGTTGCGCCACCAATGCGATTTCACGCCAGGCATCGCGTTGGCTGCTGTCGCGCAGCAGACCGAAAGCCACCGGCTCATACAGGGCCAGCGATGCGACGCGCCGTGGCTGGCGGCGCGCCAGTTCCAGTGCCATGGCGCCCCCATAGGAATGCCCGACCAGATGCACCGGGCCGTCCATCCGCTCAAGCAGAGCGGTCAGCAGGGCGACTTCCTCCTCCAGCGTGGGCCTACCGTGATCGGGCATGGGCGTTTCACCATGGCCGATCAGGTCGGGTGCCACAACATGCCGGCCGGGGCCAAGCGCCACGATCAGCGGTCGCCACTGCCGGTGCGAGGCAGCGCCGGAATGCAGCAGCATCAGACGGGGCGCACCGGCTCCATCACAGCCATTGTCGAACCAGGACAGGCGGCCCACGGCCGTTTCCAGCATCGGCATCGCAGCAGCTCCTAGATCTTCAGGCCGGGGATCAGCGCCGGAACCCGGCGGCGATAATCGCGATAACGGCCACCGAAAGTTGCGATCAGATCGCGTTCTTCATAGATGATGCCGACCACGATATAGGCGCTCATGCCAATGGCGAAGAGCAGATGCCCCACCGACATCTGCGGCGTGGCCCAGAAGATCACCAGCCAGCCGGTATAGATCGGATGTCGCATGTAGCGATAAAGCCAGGACGTACGGAATTCGTCATGCGGCACCGGCAGGCCGCGCCACTGGCGGAAAGGCTGCGACAGGCCGAAGAGCTCGAAATGGTCGATCATGAAGGTGGCGGCGACCAGCAGCAGCCAGCCGAAGCCATAGAGCATCCAGATCAGCGTGGCGGCGAAACTGTCCTGCACCTGCCAGATCATGGCCGGCAGCGGCTGCCAAAACGCGATCAGCACCGTCACCATGATTGACGTTGCCACCAGATAGACGGCGCGCTGCAGATACACCGGCACCGTCGCCGACATCCACCGCTTGAAGCCGGGCCGTGCCATCACGCTGTGCTGCAGGCCGAAGAATACGATCAGGCCGAAATCGATAGCGCCGGCGAACCAGGGCGATGACGCGGGCCAGAGCGAGGCGTCGACATGAATGGGCAGCCCCAGACCGGCACTGAGCGGGGCGGCGATGAATAGCGCCAGGGCCAGCGCAGCGAGACCAAAACCGAGATAGGCGAACAGGGCGAACAACATTCCGGGCATGATCGGACTCCTAGGATGTGAGCAGAGACGAAAGGAAAGCGAGATAGTCGGCAGCGACAGCTTCCGGCATCTCGATCATCGGCAGATGGCCGCAGGGCAGCAGCAGCAGCGAGGCCCGCGCCAAGCGATCGGCAAACAACGTGGCGCCCGAGACATGCCAGATGCGGTCATGTTCGCCCCAGACAATGCGGGTTGGCACCGTCATGCCGCTCACGCTGAGTTCCAACGACGCGGTTTCGCGGGCAAAAGCGTCGAAGACACTGCGATGGAAGTCCGCTTTGCCGAGCGCGCGTTCGGCGAATGCGCGCCTGACCGGCGCGGGGATGGACGGCGGATGCGCCATCAGCCAGCCCAGGTACGCGGGATAGTCCTGCGTGCTGCGGATAAACAGCGGATTGTCGCCACCCGCCTGCAGATGCCGCAGCAGGTCGCTCGGCATGGCCGACAGGACCCCGCTCGGGCCGGGGAGCCAAAGGCTGCGCACACGGTCGGGATGCGCGGCGGCATAAAGCGCCGCGACGCGTGCGCCCATGGAATTGCCGCCAAGATGCAACCTACGCAGCCCGAGCGCGTCGATGATGGCCGCCAGGGCCGCTACCTGTCCCTGCAGCCCAATATCATGGGCAGGCCAGCGCGGACTATCGCCGAAACCTGGCAGATCAATGGCGATCACGCGATGGCGGGGCATGAGGAAGCGCGCGATGCGGTTCCAGTTGTCCTTCTCGCCGCTGCTGCCATGGACCAGCAGGATCGGCGCGGCATCGGTCATCGGGCCGCCATCGAGGTAGGCCACGGCATGGCCCCGGACGAGAATCGTTTTCGCGGCGAGTCCAGCGCGTTTACGTTCGACGGCTACGACAAGGTCGCGCAGCGTGGCCGCCGGCGCCAGGAACCAGGCGGCAGCGCCGGCCAGCGACAGTGAGATCAGACAACAGAGCAGGATGAACATGATGCGGTGCATGGGGTGGATCGCCTTTGAACGGCGGCCAATATATCAATCTTATTGATAATATCAATAGTATTGATATATCAAACGCCCGGCGCCGGATCAGGCTGCTAGCCCTCTGGAATCATTGGTGTATGCTGCGCAGACGCATCCGCCCCGGTTTCTGGACTCCGCCCATGACGGTCGCCAAAAAATCCCCCACTCCGCGCATCCCGGTCCCGCGCAGGGATATCCTCGATTCGCTCCGCGGATCGGTCGACGAGACCATTTCGCTGTTTTATCTGGGCTACCGAGCCGGCGTGGCCGGACCGGGCCGCGTGCTCAACAAGCTGGGCTTCGGGCGGCCGCACCACCGCATTCTCTATGTGGTGGCGCGTCAACCCGGCATTGCCATCGGCAGCCTGATCGAGATGCTGGCCGTATCCCGTCAGGCCCTGCACAGGCCGCTGCGCGATCTGGTCGCACAGGGATATGTCGCGCAGAAAGCGGCGCCGACCAACCGCCGGCTCGCTTTGCTGACGCTGACGCCCAAGGGCGCGGCACTGGAGAGCAAGCTGACAGACCTGCAATATCAGGCCTTCGCCAAGGCGTTTGCCGCGACCGGGCCGGAAGCCGAGCAGCACTGGAAGGCCGTGATGCGTGCACTGGCCGACCAGGTGCGTCCCGCTTTTACGGTATAGGTGGCGCCGGCCCCTGCCGGTATTCACGCATTGCGGTCACGCCGCCGCGCGGCCGGCCGCCGCCAGCATGCGGTAGCGTTGGGCGATCGGACTGGCTGGTTTGGCATGCAGGCGTTCCGCGCTTAAAGCCTGCACCAGGCCCAGATCGCCGTCGCGTTTCGCCGCCTCGATCAGCGTCAGGTCCAGCAGGTCGCGCTGGGCATGGCTGCCGCCGAAACGGCTGGCGATGTAACGCAACGGCCGCAGGCGCAGAACCGTGTCGGCGTAATGCCCGGCCTGGAATGACAGCAGCGCCTGGGCCAGCGGCAGCCCAACCTGCATCGCCATCGCGGCGTTATTGCCACGCTTTTCGCCAGCAGCGCGTTGCAGAGTCGCCATCTGCTGTTCGATCAGATCCTGGCGGCCGGCGCCAATGAAGCCGATCAGCGCATGCACGTCGTTGAAGCTGTAGATGCCGTCCCGCACCATGCCGGACCAGGCCGCGGCCAGTTCGCCCCAGCGCGCCGCGCCCGGATCGATGCCGCGCAGATGCAGGCGCCACAGCATGGCCGAGGCGTCGATCAGGTCGAGCACCACGGTGGATTGGCCGCTGCGCACATGTTGGTCGTAGAGCGCCAGCACCTCGTCATGCTCGTCGCGATCCAGATGAAACAGCGCGAGATGCCACCAGTTATGCACGGCCATCATGTTGTCTTCGGCCCAGTGCGGGATACGCTCACGCGACCAGCGGATGCCATCTTCCACGCGGCCCTGCATTTCCATCACGTGCGCCACGGCATGATGCGCCCAGGCATCACGCGGCTCCAGCGCGCAGGCCTGGCGGCCGGCTGCCTCGGCGCGGACATAGTCGCCGCTTTCCTCCAGCCCGAAGGCCAGCATACCCTGCACCGCATGCCAGCCCGGCCGCCGGGCATCCCAGCCCGGCAGCACGCGCAGCACGCGGTCGCGCAGGTTGCGGGACTGGCCACGGTAGAAGTCGAGCAGATGACCCATCTGCAGCGCCAGCAGGTCGTGCGGATGATCAATCAGGATGTCGTCGAAGCGCTCGGCCGCGTCGTCGAAGCAGCCGGCCGCCAGGGCATCGGCCGCCACCACATGCAGCTTCTCGCGCTCGGTGCGGGCATGCCGGCGGGCCAGCGCGATGCTCTCCCGCGCCGGGGCCAGGCCGGCGGCCTCGGTGCCGCTGAGAAACAGATGCGCCCGCAGGGCATGCGCCATGGCGAAATCGGGCTGGCCGGCGATCACCGTCTCGATCGCCGCCACGGGATTGCCGCGGTAGCAATGGAACTGGGCCAGCGCCTCTTCATAGCCTTCCAGGGCGGCAGACGTGGCGCCGCTGCAGGTCTGGCCGTGAGAATCCTTCATCATCTGTCCGTCTCCGATGAGTCTCTAAAACTGACCAGTCGGTATAAATAAGATTCTTTCTGGCCGTCAAGGTATATATCGCAGATCAATCTGCAACCTAGAGAATGAGGTATTATGTTGATTATCATGGTATTTTTATGATTTCACACTGGTAAGCGGATTACCCTTCACTGTCTTGTGAAACCGACTAGACGGTCTATATTGAGGACTTTAGAGGAGTTCCAATGGCCCGCGACGGCACGGCGACCCGCACAGCGATCATGGATGCCGCCCAGGCGCTGATCCTGGAAACCGGCTTTTCCGCCGCCTCGGTGGATGCGGTGATCGCCCGCGCCGGCATCACCAAGGGCACCTTCTTCTATCACTTCAAGACCAAGGCCGACCTGGCCCTGGCCCTGGTGCAGCGCGACGCCGCCCACGACGCCGCCCTGCTGGAAGCCAATATGGCCCGCGCCGAGGCGTTAAGCCGCGATCCGCTGCAGCAGATCCTGATCTGCATGGGGCTTTATGAGGAAGAGCTGGACAAGCTGACCGCGCCCTATCCCGGCTGCCTCTATGCCACCTTCATCTACGAGGCCCAGCTGTTCGACGACCAGACGCTGGCCGTCGCGCGCGCGGTGTTCAGCAGCTGGACCACGCGCATCCTGGGCAAGCTGGAAGCGGTGATGAAGCTCTACCGCCCGCGCCTGCCGGTCGACCTGAAAACCCTGGCCGAGATGAGCCTGGTGCAGGCCGAGGGCGCCTATATCCTCTCCAAGGTGCAGCGCGACCCCAAGGCGGTGGCGGCTCAGTTCCGGCATTACCGCAATTATCTCGAGCTGCTGTTCGCCCCGCTCGATAGCGGAGCCGTGAAGCCGGCTTAAGCTGGACGGCGGCACGACGCCTGCTTAGGCTGCGGCCATGGCGGGTGGCGGACGTTTCGAGGATATCTACAGCCGGACCAAACTGGCATCCGGCCTGCTGCTGTTCAGCTTCCTGAGCACGCACCTGATCAATCATGCGCTGGGCATCGTGTCGCTGCAGGCGATGGAGGCCGGCGCGGCCGTCTTCGCCTTCATCTGGCGCAGCTGGCCCGGCAGCATCCTGCTATACGGCGCCGCGCTGCTGCATCCGCTGCTGGCGCTCTATAACTGGCTGCGGCGTGGCCATTACCGCGGCATCCCCTGGCAGGGCTGGGTGCAGGTCTCGCTCGGCCTGCTGGTGCCGCCGCTGGTCGTCGATCACGTGATCGGCACCCGCGCCCTGAACGCGGCCTTCGACCTGAACGACTCTTACGCCTATGTGCTGATGGTGCTGTTCGTGCAGGAGCCGCTGATCGGCCTGCGCCAGAACGCCCTGATCCTGGTCGCCTGGGGCCATGGCTGCATCGGCGTCTATTACTGGCTGCGGCTGAAACCCGCCTTCGAGCGCGCCTGGCCGTTTCTCTATGCCATTGCCCTGCTGCTGCCCATGGCGGCGATCCTCGGCTTCCTCTCCGGCGGCCGGTCGGTGATGCTGCTGATGCAGCAGCCCGGCTGGCTCGACGATTTCCGCGCCGCGCTGAACTGGCCCGGCCCCATCGCGCAGGATTTTGGCTACCGCGCCATCGAGGTTGGCTATGGCGTGATGATCCTGCTGCTGGCCAGCGCGCTGATCGGCCGCGGCCTGTCGTTCCTGCTGCAGCGCCGCCGCGGCAGCATCACGATCAGTTATCCCGATGGCCGACGTTTCCGCGGCCAGGCTGGCGCCCTGAGCGTGCTGGAAGCCAGTCGCGCCATCGGCTATCCGCATGCTTCGGTCTGCGGCGGCCAGGGCCGCTGCTCGACCTGCCGGGTGCGGGTCAGCGGCTTGGGCGCCGCCCTGCTGCCGGCGCCGGATACCGCCGAGCAGAAAGTGCTGGACCGCATCGCCGCGCCGCCGGGCGTGCGACTGGCCTGCCAGATCCGGCCCGAAGCCGATATCGCGATCATGCCGCTGCTGCCCGCCGGCGTGCCGGCGAAGGTGGTCTATGGCGCGGCCAGCCATGCCCAGGGCGCCGAGCGCCGCATCGCCATCCTGTTCGCCGACCTGCGTGGCTTCACCAAACTCTCCGAAAGCAAGCTGCCCTACGATGTGGTCTTCGTGCTGAACCAGTATTTCAAGGCGATGGGCGAAGCCGTGGAAGGCGCCGGCGGCCGCCTCGACAAATTCATCGGCGATGGCGTGATGGCCCTGTTCGGCATCGAGGAAGGCCCCGAGGAAGGCTGCCGCCGCGCGCTGGACGCGGCGCAGCGCATGGCGGCGGGCCTGAGCCGGCTGAACGAGGCGCTAAAAATGGATCTCGACCAGATGCTCAGGCTTGGCATCGGCATCCATTGCGGCCCCGCCATCGTCGGCGAGATGGGCCATGGCAGCGCCATGCATCTCACCGCCGTGGGCGATGCGGTCAATACCGCCAGCCGGCTGGAAAGCGCCACGAAAGACTTCGGCGCCGAACTGGTGATCTCGGCCGAGGTGGCCGAGCGCGCCGGCCCGGATGCGCTCGCGGCGCTGGCCTGGCAGCGCGAGACGGTGAGCCTGCGCGGCAAATCCGAGCCGCTGGCCGTGCTGGTGGCGCAGAAGATCGCGGCAGTACAGCCGGCGGAATAAGGCCGGCTTGACCTTCATCAATCGCGACGGCTGACCCGCCGGCTAGATTGCCGTTAAAATGCCGCGTCCGCCGCCTGTATCGGAGTCTGCCATGCCCAGCACCGTCATTCTGACCGACCGCGACCGCGACCTGCTGCGCCAGCTGCGCCGCCACCGCGCCAGCCACCGGCATGCCCCGCCCGGCGAGGAACGCAGCCTTGGCCAGGTCATCGCCGATGCCGTGGCCCGGGCGGTCGGCTCCTGGCGTTTCATCCTGATCCAGAGCGCGCTGCTGGTGGCCTGGATCATCGGCAACGCGTTCAACGGCAGCAATGCCTGGGATCCGTTCCCGTTCATCCTGCTCAATCTGCTACTCTCGTTCCAGGCGGCCTATACCGCGCCGGTCATCATGATGAGCCAGAACCGCCTGTCGGAAATCGACCGCCGCCATGCCGAGGATGACTACAAGGTCAACGTGAAGGCCGAGCTGGAGATCGAATTGCTGCACCAGAAGATCGACCTGCTGCGCGAGCAGGAAATCCTCGCGCTGACCAAGGCGGTCAATGCCCTGGCCGACAAGATCGACGGCAAGGGCGTATGAAGCGATGCTGAAACTCAAGCGCGTGGCGATCGACACCCATCGCGAAAGCATCGCCTATCTCAGCCGCGCCTGCCCGCTGTATCGCGCCGAGGAATTCCAGGCCCTGGGCAAGATCGAGGTGAAGGCCGGCGGACATTGCATCCCCGCCACGCTGAACATCGTCGACGATGCCGGCCTGCTGGCGCCAAACGAACTGGGGCTTTCGGAAGAGGCCTTCCGCCTGTTCGGCCGCGCCGAGGGCACCGGGATCAGCATCGAACATCCGCGCCCGGTGGAAAGCCTGGAATTCGTGCGCACCAAGATCCAGGGCCGCGTGCTGAGCGAGGCCGACTACCATGCGGTGATCCGCGACATCGCCGCGCAACGCTATTCCAAGATGGAAATCGCCGCCTTCCTGGTCGGCTGCGCCAGCTTCATGACGCCGGGCGAGGTGCTGAGCCTGACCCGGGCGATGGCCAATGTGGGCCACCGCCTGGAATGGAACCACAAGATGGTGGTCGACAAGCATTGCATCGGCGGCATTCCCGGCAACCGCACCTCGATGATCGTGGTGCCGATCGTGATGGCGCATGGCCTGACTATCCCGAAAACCTCGTCGCGCGCCATCACCTCACCGGCCGGCACCGCCGATACCATGGAGGTGCTGGCGCGGGTGGATATCGGCACCGACGAAATGCGCGCCATCGTCGAGAAGATCGGCGGCTGCCTGGTCTGGGGCGGGCGGGTCAACCTCTCGCCCGCCGACGACGTGCTGATCACCGTGGAACGCCCGCTGCGCATCGATACCCGCGAGCAGATGGTGGCCTCGATCCTGTCCAAGAAACTCACCGCCGGATCGCGCTACCTGGTGCTCGACATCCCGGTTGGCCCCACGGCCAAGGTCCGCAGCCAGGAAGACGCCGTGCGGCTGCGCAAGCTGTTCCAGTATGTCGCCGGCGAACTGGACCTGCCGATCGAGGTGGTGATCACCGACGGCCGGGAGCCGATCGGCAATGGCATCGGCCCGATGCTGGAAGCGCGCGACGTGATGGCGGTGCTGCGCAACGAGAAGGACGCGCCGCAGGACCTGCGCGAGCGCGCGATCCTGCTGGCCGGCGTGCTGATCGAAGGCGATGCCGGGATCACCGGTGGCCAGGGCCTGCGCCGCGCCCGTGAGCTGCTCGATTCCGGCGCCGCGCTGAAAGCCATGGAACGCATCATCGAAGCCCAGGGACCGAGTGGCCTTGCCGTCACGCCGAGCCCGACCGGCTATGAGGTGCTGGCGCCCAAGGACGGCGTGGTGATGAGCATCGACTGCCTGCGCATCGCGCGTATCGCCCGCATGGCCGGCGCGCCGGCCTTCAAGGGCGCCGGCGTCGACCTGCTGAAGAAAACCGGCGACGCCGCGCGCAAGGGCGAACCGCTGTATCGCATCCATGCCGCCCTGCCGACCGATCTGGGTTTCGCCGCCGACCTCGCCGCGCAGGACAGCGGCTTCCTCGTCAACGGAACGCCGGCCTAGAAAGAAGAGCGTCATGTCTGCCACATTGAGTTTCCATGGCGCCGCCGGCGTCGTCACCGGCTCCTGCTATCGCCTGCAGCTGGGCAACCGCAGCATCCTGGTCGATTGCGGCATGTTCCAGGGCGACAAGACCCTGAAGGAGCTGAATTACGGCGCCTGGCCGTTTGATCCCCGCCATATCGACGCCGTGCTGCTGACCCATGCCCATATCGACCATAGCGGCCTGATCCCCAAGCTGGTGAAGGCGGGCTTCACCGGCCCCGTGCTGACCACCGAGGGCAGCGCCGACCTGCTGCAGTACATGCTGCCCGATTCCGGCGGCATCCAGGAAATGGAGGTCGAGCGGCTGAACCGCCGCAACCAGCGGCGCGGCCGCGGCATCGTGCAGCCGATCTATACCGAGCAGGATGCCGTCGCCAGCCTGAAGTTGATCGCCGCCCGCGATTACGAAACCTGGTTCGAGGTGATCCCCGGCATCGAGGCGCGGCTGTGGAATGCCGGCCATATCCTGGGGGCCGCCTCGATCGAGCTGAAAGTGGCTAATGGCGAGCACGAGCCGTTGCGGCTGCTGTTTTCCGGCGATATCGGGCCGGAACACAAGGCGCTGCAGCAAAGCGCCGAGGCACCGAGCGACCTGGATGTGGTGGTGATGGAATCCACCTATGGCGGCCGGCCCCGGCCGAAGCTGGACCCGCAGCAGCGGCGCGCCGTGCTGGCCGGCGAAGTGAACGAGGCGCTGAAGGCCGGCGGCAACCTGGTGATTCCGGCTTTTGCCGTGGAACGCACCCAGGAATTGCTGGCCGACCTGATCAAGCTGATGGCCGATGGCGATATGCAGCGCGTGCCGATCTTCGTCGACTCGCCGCTGGCGCTCCACATCACCGAGGTGTTCGCCCGGCATTTCCATCACGAGAAGGACATGCAGGCCGCCACGATGGCATCCAATGGCGGCAACCTGCATTTCACCCGCAGCGTGCAGGAAAGCATGCAGATCGAGCAGGTGACCGGCGGCGCCATCATCATCGCGGCCTCCGGCATGTGCGAGGCCGGGCGCATCCGCCATCACCTGAAGAACAACCTGTGGCGGCCAAATGCCACCGTGCTGCTGATCGGCTACATGGCGCCGGGCACGCTGGGCGCGCTGCTGGAGCAGGGCGAGAAGGCCGTGCGCATCCAGGGCGACGAGCTGGAGGTGCGGGCGCGTATTCGCAAGCTGGAAATCTATTCCGGCCATGCCGACCATGACGAATTGCTGGACTGGCTGAAGGACCGCCTGCCGATCCGCCGCGGCCTGATGCTGACCCATGGCGAGCCGGATTCCGTGGGCGCCCTGCGCGCCGCCATCGCATTGTGGGACAAAAGCAAGCTGCCGCTGGGCCAGCTGCCGCAGGTCTACGCGCCGCGGCTGGACGAGCTCTATGCCCTGAACCATCCGCATCCCAAACTGCTGAAGACCCCGCAGGTGCAGAAACGGCTGGATCGCTATGCCGAGGCCGAGGCGCTGTCGGGCCATGACTGGCATAACGACTATGCCCGCCTGATGCTGCAGGTGCAGGCCGAGCTGCGCGGGGCGAAATCGGATGTGGAGCGCCGCCGGCTGCTGAAAAAACTGCAACGCGTGCTGGGGCGCTAGGAGAAAGGCTTGCGCGCGGCGATCAGGCCGCCGCCTCGTCCTTGCGCATCGCCTTGTAGATTTCCATGGCCGCCACCAGCATGAGCGCCGGCAAGGCCAGCAGCGCACCATGCAGCAGCGATACGTCTTCCAGCCGCAGCATCGGGCCGATGCCGGGCAGCGAGGCAGCGGCGAACTGCAGGCCCTGGGCGGCCAGCACGCCGAGAATCAGCAGCCAGTTGGCCGAGAGCGGCACGCGGAACAGCGAGCGCCGCTCCGAGCGGCAATTCAGCACATGGGCGTTCTCGAACCACACGATCAGCCAGAGCGTGAGGCCCTGGGCGGCCACCAGCGACATGTTCATGCCATGCAGCGCCCAGGCATAGAAGACGAAACTGGCGATGCCGATCACCGCGCCGGAGAGCAGCACCTGCTCGATCATGCGACGGTCGAAGATCGGGCTGTGCCTGGGCCGTGGCCGGCGCTGCAGCAGGCCGGGTTCGGGCTTTTCGAAAGCCAGCGCCACATCCTGAATGCCGTTGGTGACAAGGTTGAGCCACAAAAGCTGCACGGCCGAGAGCGGCGGCGGCAGGCCGCTCAGGCTGGCCAGCAGCATGAGCAGGATCTCGGCGGCGCCGGTGGAGATGCAGAGCAGTATCACCTTGCGCAGGTTGTCGTAGGCGGCGCGGCCTTCCTCGATGCCGGCAACGATGGAGGCGAAATTGTCGTCGACCAGGATCAGGTCGGACGCCTCGCGCGCCACGTCGGTGCCGCCGCGACCCATGGCAACGCCGATATCGGCGGCTTTCAGCGCGGCGGCGTCGTTGATGCCGTCGCCGGTCACCGCCACCACATGGCCCTGGCGGCGCAGGCTTTCGACGATGGCGAGTTTCTGCAGCGGCTCGGTGCGGGCGAAAACCAGCGCCTGCGCCACCGCCGCATCGAAGGCGGCGAGGTCATGGTCCAGGGCTTTCAACTGCGCGCCGGTGATCAGCTGCGCTTCGCCGGCGGGGCCCTCGGCGGCGAGGTCGAGCTGGCGCGCGATGGCCAATGCCGTGAGCGGATGGTCGCCGGTGACCATGGCGACGCGGATGCCGGCAGCCCGGGCGGCACGCACCGCATGGCGGGCTTCCTGGCGCAGCGGGTCGATCAGCCCGGCGAAGCCGAGCAGGATCAGGCCGTCGAGCGATTCCGCTTCCGGTTCGGTGACCGGGCCGGCCGCCACGGCGATGACGCGGTAGCCGTCGGCGGCCAGAGCCTGCACGGCGCGCTCGGCGGCGCTGCGACGCTCCGGCTCCCAGTCCGCGGCGCCGCAGAGCTCAAGCAGGGTTTCCGGCGCGCCTTTCACATAGGCGACCAGCATGTCGCCTTCGCCATGGAAATCGGCGGCATAACGCCGGGCCGGCTCATAGGCGATGCGGCCGCGGTGATCCACCGCCTCCATCGCCGCGTTATAGTCGAAGCGCAGCGCCAGCCGCAGGAAAGCCAGGTCGACGGCATCGCCGATCTCGTCGCCAGTATGGTCCACCGCGCCGCCATGGGATTCGGAACAGCGCGCGGCAGACAGCGCCAGCTGGCGCACCCGGGAATCCTGCGGCGCCACGCGGCCATCGTTTTCGCTGACATCGGGCAGCCAGACGGTTTCCACCGTGAGGCGGTTGATGGTGAGCGTGCCGGTCTTGTCGGTGGCGATCATGGTGCAGGCGCCGAGGCCTTCGACGGCGGGCAGGTGGCGCACCACCACGTTCCGCTGCCCCATGCGATGCACGCTGATGGAGAGCGCCACCGTCATCGCCACCGGCAGGCCCTCGGGGATGGCGGAGACCGCCAGCGCCACGGCGAGCAGGAAGATATCGGCCAGACCGGCGCCGCGCAGGATTTCCAGCCCGGCAATCAGCGCGATCAGCCCCAGGGCGGCAAAAGCGATCTGGCGGGTGAACACCTCCATGCGGCGCACCAGCGGCGGCGCCGCCCCGGCCACCTGCATGGCCAAGGCCAGGCGGCCGATCTCGCTGTGTCGCCCGGTGGCGGCAACCACGGCGCGGCCGCGGCCACTCTGCACCATGCTGCCGGCGAACAGCATGCCGGCGCGATCGCCCAAAGGCGCATCGGCGGCGCAGACATGATCGGCCTGCTTGGCCACGGCGAGGGATTCGCCGGTCAGCAGGCTTTCATCGGCCTCCAGCGCTTCTGCCTCCAGCAGGCGCAGGTCGGCTGGAATCTTCAGGCCGCTTTCCAGTTGCACGATATCGCCGGGCACCAGCAGTTCGGTGTCGAGCGAGACCAGCGCGCCGTCGCGCCAGACCGGGATATGGCCACGCACCAGGGATTTCAGCGCGCGGGCCCGCGTCTCGGCCTGCCATTCCTGCCAGAAGCCGATGCTGCCGTTGAGCAGCAGCACGATGGCGATGAAGCCGGCATCCGCCAGATGGCCAAGCGCCAGGCTCAGGGCTGCCGCCGCCAGCAACAGATAGATGAAGGGCGAGCGGAACTGGTGCACGGCCACGCCCAGCATGGAGCGGACATGCGCCTCGGGCAGACGGTTCGGGCCATATTGCCGCAGCCTGGCCGTGGCTTCGACCGCCGACAGGCCCTCGGGCGCCGCCTGCAGCCGGATCAGGGCCTCGGAGACGGGCAGGCTGTGGATCGGCTGGTTATGGGAATGCTCGGCCATGCCTGCATCCTGCCATGCCGGGCGGCCGGATGCATCTGATCGAAATCAAGCGGCCGGGCACGACCAGCCGTTTTGCCGGCCGGCTTATTCGCCGTCTTTCTTCAGCATGCGGCCAAGCCTGCGGCCGCCGAAGATATGGACATGCAGATGCGGCACTTCCTGGTTGGCATTGACGCCGCAATTGCTGAGCAGGCGGTAGCCACCCTCATCGGCGCCAACCAGCCGCGCGGTATCGCCGATCGCCTTCACGTAATCGGCCTGCTCTTCCGCGCTGGCCTTGGCCGCGAAATCGTCGAAGCCGACATAGGCGCCCTTGGGGATCACCAGCACATGGATGGGGGACAGCGGATTGATGTCGTGGAAGGCCAGGCTGTGCGCGCTCTCATGCACCTTCTTGCACGGAATCTCGCCGCGCAGGATTTTCGCGAACACGTTATTCGGATCGTAAGCCATGGTCTGTGCTGTCCTTCCCTGAACCGGCGCTGCCTCAGGTGAGCTGGCGCGCCTTCTTCTCCTCGATGCCCGACTGGCCTTCGCGGCGGCGCAGCTCGGCGCGCACATCCTCGATGGTGATGCCGCATTCGGCCCACAGCACCAGCAGGTGGAACACCAGGTCGGCGCTTTCCGAAACCATTTCCTCGCGGGTTTCCGACACCGCCGCAATCGCCAGCTCAACCGCTTCCTCGCCCATCTTCTGGGCGATCTTGGCGCGGCCCTTGGCGAACAGCTTGGCGGTATGCGACACCGCCGGATCGCCGCCCTTGCGGCTGAGGATCACGTCATAGAGGCGTTCGAGCGTGTCGCGGTTCTCGCCCATCGCGTCGGTTCCCTTCCCTAGAGCCGGACCGGAATCCCGGCGGCGGCCATGCGTTGTTTGGCTTCGGCAATGCTATGCCGGCCGAAATGGAAAATCGAGGCCGCCAGCACGGCCGAGGCATGGCCCTGCACGACGCCATCGACAAAGTGATCCAGGTTGCCTACGCCGCCCGAGGCCACCACCGGGATGCTGACCGCATCGGCCACGGCGCGGGTGAGGTCGAGATCAAAGCCTTTTTCGGTGCCGTCGCGATCCATCGAGGTGAGCAGGATCTCGCCGGCGCCATAGGCCGCCATGCGCTTCGCCCAGTCCACCGCGTCCAGCCCGGTGGCGTTGCGGCCGCCATGGGTGAAGACCTCCCACTTGCCGGGTGCCACATTGCGCGCGTCGATCGCCACCACCACGCACTGGCTGCCGAATTTCTCGGCCGCCTCGCGCACGAATTCGGGGCGGTTGACGGCGGCGGTGTTGATCGAGGTCTTGTCGGCGCCGGCCAGCAGCAGCTTGCGCACGTCTTCCACCACGCGCACGCCGCCACCCACGGTGAGCGGCATGAAGCAGCGCTCCGCCGTGCGCGCCACCACGTCATAGAGCGTGTCGCGGGCGTCCGACGAGGCGGTGATGTCGAGGAAGGTCAGCTCATCGGCGCCGGCGGCGTCATACACGGCCGCCTGCTCGACCGGGTCGCCGGCATCGCGCAGGTTGACGAAATTGACGCCCTTGACGACGCGGCCGTCCTTCACGTCGAGACAGGGTATGACACGGACTTTCAGGGTCATGATCCGGGATCCAGTTTCCGGTCCCGGTCATAGCGGATCGCTGCCGCCGGCGAAAGCGGTTTTACCGGCAAAACGCGCCTTTTGGGCGTTTACGCGGCCCGGTTGGCGCGCAACTTGTTCTGCAGCAGCGCCGCCAGCCGCTCGATGCCTTCGCGGATGCGGGCCGGCTCGCCCAGCGAGAAACTGAGCCGCGCGGTGTTGCGCTTCGGCTCGGTGGCATAAAAGGCCGAACCGGGCACGAAGGCGACCTGGATGTCCTTCACGGCTTCGGCCAGCAGCTCGGTACCGTCGATGCTGTCGGGGAATTCCAGCCAGATGAACATGCCGCCGTCGGGGCGGGTGAAGCGCACCTCCTTGGGCAGGCAGCGCTCCAGCGCCTCGAGCATCACGTCCCGACGTTCCTTGTAGGCCTTGCGCAGCTTCTCGACCTGGCTGGCATGGGAGGAACCGGCGATATCGAAGGCGATCATCTGGTTGATCGTGCTGCAATGCAGGTCGGAAGCCTGCTTGAGCAGCACCAGCGTGTTGATCAGCGCCGGATCGGCGCAGATCCAGCCGATGCGGAGCGCCGGGGTCAGCACCTTCGACAAGCTGCCGACATAGATCACCAGGCGCCTGCCGTCGCCATCCGGGCCGGCGAGATACTGCTGCTCAAGGGCCGCGAAGCTGGGGATGCGCGCATTCTCGTAGCGCAGCTCCTCGTAAGGCGAATCTTCCAGGATCGCCACGTTGTAGCGATGCGCCAGAGCGAGGATCGCCTGGCGGCGCGCCAGCGAGGTGGTGATGCCGGCCGGATTGCAGAAATCCGGCGTGAGATAAAAGAATTTCGGCTTCTGCCTGAAGGCGGCTTCCAGCGCGTCCAGCGTGACGCCTTCATCATCCATCGGCACCGAGATGAATGTCGGGCGATAGGTACCGAACACCTGGATGGCGCCGAGATAGCTGGGCGAGGACATCACCACGCCGTCGCCCGGGTTGATCAGGGCGCGGGCAATGAAATCGAGCGCCTGCTGCGCGCCCGAGGTGATCAGGATCTGCTCCGGGCCGGCTTCGATGCCGTGTTTCCCAAGGTAGCCGGTGATCCAGTCGCGCAAAGGCGGATAGCCTTCGCTGATCGAATACTGGAAGGCCTCGCCCGCCATGGCCGGGTTCTGCAGCACGGCCTGGTAGGCCTTGCCGATGGCATCCAGCGGGAACAGCGCCGGATCGGGGATGCCGCCGGCAAACGAGATGATTTCCGGCCGGCTGATCAGCTTCAGCAATTCGCGGATTTCGGAGGCGCGCAGTTCGCTGACGCCCTGGGACAGGCCGGGGAAGGACGGATCGGACATGGTAACAGCCTTGGGCAATGGGCTCGGGGTTTCCTCAAATCTGCCCTTACCATAGCCGAGGCAGCCGGCGGCGGGAAAGCGCCGGGACAGCCCATCCGAAGACCCGGCGGCCTATTTGGCGTCCAGGTCGGCCAGCATCTTGCGCAGCTGCTTGGTCGCCGGGGTGACAATGGCGACAAAGTAGGATTCCCTTAAGCGCCGCTGGGCCGGGGCGCCGACGATATAGCCCGAGGCGCCGGCATGCAGCATGGCGGCCTGGGCCGCCTTCAGCGACCACTCGCCGGCGGCCAGCCGGGCCTCGATCACCGCCCGCCAGTAGGCCGGATCGGTCTCGAACGGCGTGACGGCCAGGTCATGCACGGTCGCCCGCATGGCGGCCAGGGCATCCTCGAACATGGCCGGCTGCTCGGGCAGGTATCTGTTGATATGGCCCAGGCCCTTTTCGGTGCCGCGCATGAGGTTGATGCAGCCCTGGATCAGGCCAAAGGCCATGCCGGCCTGCAGCAGGATGAAGCCGGCGCGGATGCGCTTGATGAAACCGTCCACCGGCTCGGCCAGCACCATGCTGTCGGGGATGAAGGCCTTGCGGAAATTCACCGCCATGGTGCGGGTGCCTTCCAGCGCCAGGAAATGCGTCGACTGGCGCAGCACGATATCCTCGCGGCTGCAGTCGATCACCGCCATCACGCGATGCTGCGGCGCATCGGCCAGTTCGAACACGGCGCCGAACAGATGGTCGTCGCCCAGGTTGGACACCCAGGGCAGGCCGCCCGAGACCTCGTAGCCGCCCTTCACGCGGCGGCCCCTCAGTTTCAGGTTCTCGATGCCGAAAAAGCTTTTCATCGGGTTCGACAACCCGGTGCCGCCAAGCAGCTGGCCCTGCGCCACCTTGCCCAGCAGGGCCTCGCGCGGCGCGGCATTCTGGCTTTGCGCCAGATACCAGCCCAGCGCATCCTGGCACCAGATGCAGAAGGCGGTGGACAGGCAATGCTCGCCAGCCAGGGTCATCGCCTCGATGGCGGTGACCAGGTCGGGCTTGGCGCCGACATGCGCGGCGAAAGCGCCAGCCTGGCCAAAGCTGCGCATCGCCACTTCGGGATAGATGCCTTCATGGTCGATCTTGTGCACCTGCGGCGCCAGATCGGCGGCGATGATCGGCCGCAGGCGGGCGAACAGATCGTCGCGGCCCATGGGAAGAGCGGCGGGAGCCATGCCCGCCGCCGTGTGGGGCAGCGGTTCCGACAGGGGGGCGGAAGCGAGGGCGGCGGACATGGTGGTCTCCTTAAGCTGCGACGATCATCTCAAACGCGACAGACGAGGCGGCCGGGCCTCAGCCCAGCACGACATCCACGCCGACCGGCTTCATGAAGGTGTTTGCCACCGGCGACCATTTCTTCACATGCTGGACCAGCGCATCGAGTTCGGCCTTGGGCGCGTCGGCGTCGAGATCGACCTTGATGCGCACGGCATCGAAGCCGACCGGCTTGGGCGAGGTGTCGCCGGTGCCCCAGACGGCGGTGATGTTGATATCCGCCTCCAGCTCAAGCTCAAGCTTGCGGATGGTGATGTTGCGCGCCACGGCATTGGCATGGATGCCAACGGCGATGCAGGAGCCGAGCGCCGCCAGCGAGGCTTCGGAGGGATTCGGCGCGGTGTCATCACCGAGCAGGCCCGGCGGCTCGTCGACGATATAGGGCGGCAGGTTGCGGATGTAGTTGAGATGCCGGAAGCGGCCTTCGGCCACGGTCTTGCATTTCAGCGTCTTGATCGCCTTCGGGTTTTCCTTGCCCTTGGCGATCAGGTCGAGCAGACCGTCCTTGTCGATCGGGGCGAGACAACCGGTGATGGCGGTAGCGGGTACGGGATTGGCGCTCATTATCAGACTCCTTTCAGATGTTTTGGTCTCTTGGCGCGTCGTTCATCCTTCCCTGCTCCAGCCGTAACGCTTGATCAGGGTCAGACAGATCCAGTCGAGCAGGAAGCCGACGATGCCGATCACCACCACGATGGCGGCGAGGCGGTCGTATTCCAGGGTGTCGCGGGCATCGTTGATGGCGTAGCCGAGCCCGCTGGTGACACCGAGATATTCCGCCGGCACCAGCACCACCCAGGCGGTGCCAAGCGCCAGCCTGATGCCGGTGAGCACGTCCTGCGCCGCGGCCGGCAGGATGATCTGCAGCAGCATCTGCCAGGAACGCGCGCCGAGATTGCGCGCCACCTTGAACCAGGCGGGATCGATCTTGCGGATGCCGTTGGCGGTGGCAAACGTGATCGGCCAGACGGCGGCGGCGAAGATCAGGAAGACAATGGCGCCTTCCCAGCTTGAAAAGCTAAGCACCGCGATCGGCATCCACGACAGCGGGCTGATCATGCGCAGGAACTGGAAGGGCAGATGGGTCAGGTTGCGCAGCGCCGCAATGCGGCCGATGGCGATGCCGACCGGCACGCCGATGGCAATCGCCCAGGCCAGGCCACCCAGGATGCGCAGCAGGCTGGGCTGCATGATCGACCACAGGCTGCCGCCAGAGATCAGCTTCCACAGGCTTTTAAAGGCTGGCCCCGGCGCGAAGCCGGCGAAATTCGCCGTCGCCGGATTGCTGGCGATCACCCAGCCGCCCAGCCACCACAGGCCAAGCAGCAGGCCGACGCCCAGCGTCGCATTGCCGAGCGGGATCAGCCGGGGCAGCAGATGCGTGTGCAGGGCCGGCCGCAGCCGTGGCCGGCTTTTGGCCGCAGGCATGTCGAGCACCAGGCTCACAGCGCAATCACCTCTTCGCGGCTGAACGGATCGGCGCCGGTTGGCACGGTCGGGTCCTTGCGCCAGTCGGGGAATTTGGCCAGCGCCGTGCGGATGAAGCGGTCGTCGACCAGATCCTTGGCGACGAAATCCGGATCGAGGCCCTTCAGGAAAGTGGTGTCGCCCGAGACCACGGTCTCGTTCATCGCCTTGACGATCAGTTTCGTGGCCGAGGCATAAGGGAAGCCGTTGAAGTCGATGCGGCCGTTCTTCCAGTCGGGATGCTTGATCGCCGGCGGCGTGGCATAGGTGCCGGTGTCATAGAGCGTCATGGCGCGCTCGACCACATCCTGCGGCACCGGCAGGTATTCCATGCCGTCGCGCGACAGCAGCCTGGCGACTTCCTTTTTGTTGGCGCTGGCATAGACCTGCGCCTTCACCACCGCATTGACCACCTTCTGGGTCCACTCGGCGCGTTCCCTGGTGTCGGCCTCGTGCATGCAGACCACGCAGCAGGGATGGTTCTTCCACATGTCGCCGGTGAAGCGCAGCATCCTGGCGCCGGCCTTCAGCTCGCCCAGCGCATTGAACGGCTCGGCCACGATATAGGCGTCGATCTTCTTGGCCGCCAGGGCCGGCGGCATGTCGGGCGGCGCCATGACCTGCAGGTTGCACTCATCGGCGGCAACCGTTTCGCCCTGGCTCTTGATCACGGCCTTCACGCCATTGGCGCGCATCGCCATCTGCAGCACGATGTTGTGCATGGAATACCAGTAGGGCACGGCAATCTGCTTGCCCTTCAGGTCGGCGAAGGTATTGATGCCGGAATCCTTGCCGACCACGATGGCCGAGCCGTTGGTATGCGCCCAGGCCATGATCTTGACCGGAAACTTGTTGTTGTAGCGCATCCAGACCGGGATCGGCTTGAGCAGGTGTACCAGGTTGAATTTCTGCGCCGCGAAGCTTTCCACCAGTGACGACCAGGAGCGGATCAGGGTCGGTTTCTCGGCGACCAGGCCTTCTTCCTTGAAGAAGCCCATGCCATGGGCGACCAGCAAGGCGGTGGCATCGGTGATCGGCAGATAGCCGATGCGCACCACGTCATCCTTCGGCTGCGCAAAGGACAGGCCGGGCTTCAGCGCGCCCATCATGGCGAGGCCGCCGGCAGCCATCAGGTCGAGATAACCACGCCGGGTGAGGCCGCCCGTGGAGACAGCGCCATGGTCGATCAGGTTGCCGTTGTCACACTGCTCGCACATAGCTCACCTCTTTGCGGGTCGTCTGGGGGATATCGGTATCGTTTTCGCCGCGCGGCAGGTGTTCGCCGGTGCAGCCTTCGAAGAGTTTCAGCAGGCGGTCGCGCTCGGCCAGCACGGCCGCATCGCCGCGCTGGCGCTCTTCGGCAAGGTCGATGCGGGTGGCGGTGGCGATGCGGCCCGGATTGGCGTTCATGATCAATGCGCAATCGGCCATCAGCACGGCTTCGTCGATATCGTGGGTCACCAGCACCAGGGTGATCTGGCGTTCGCGGCAGATGCGGCGCACGTCGCGCTGCAGGGAAGCGCGGGTGAAGGCATCGAGCGCCGAGAAGGGTTCATCCAGCAGCAGCACATCGGGCTGCGTGGCCAGGGAGCGCGCCAGCGCGACGCGCTGCTGCTGACCGCCGGACAGCTGCAATGCAGGCGTGTCGTAATGCTCGCCCAGCTGCACCAGATTGAGCAGCTCCTGCACGGCGGCGCGGCGCTCGGCCGGTTTCACGCCGGCGAATTTCAGGCCAAGGGCGGCATTCTCGCCGACGCTCATCCATGGATAGAGCGAGGGCGACTGGAACATCATGTTCCATTTCGGCGACGGCCCGCGCACGATCTCGCCGTCGATCAGAACCTGGCCCTCGGCCGGCTTCAGCAGCCCGGCGATGATATGCAGCAGGGTGGACTTGCCGCAGCCCGAGCGGCCGATCAGCGCCACCGCCTCGCAGGGCTGGATCTCGGCATCGATGCCGCGCAAGGCGGGCTGGCCCCGGCGATACTGGTGGCCGATACCCTGGATCTGGATATGGGCGCCGGGCTTATACATCGGTGCCGGCTCCGCGGGCGGCGGCAGGAAGGACGGACGAGCGAGTACAGCCATGCGACGAGGACCCCCATAAACACGCTTTATAGTGTGAATATGATAAGTATGCGTCATTTGAACTGTTAATCCAATAGAACAACATTCTTGATTGTCCTTTCTGGATCACCCGTCACAAGAATGATCGGTCTATCTAGAGCAAGCTTGATGCCAAGTCATATTTTCCAATGGCTTATGGGATTTTGGAGCAGCCTGGGCGCCGAGTCTGATTGCAAAGCAAGCAGTCGCCCCGGGCAGAGGGCGGAATCTTGGGCAATTCCACAGTGACGACCGCGTGTATACGGTGGAATAAAGTCGCCCTATAAATCCAGCTAGACAGACCGATCCGTTCAGAGTCTTCTCAGGCCATCATGCAGCCCCAGCCGACCACCGCCGCCCCTGCGACCACCCCTGCCGCCGACACCGACGGCAATGCCCAGCCGACCGAGCGGCTGCTGAGCACCGCCAAGCTGCTGTTCTGCCGCGATGGCATCCATGCCACCGGCATCGACCGCATCATCGCGGAATCCGGCGTAGCGCGCATGACGCTGTATAACCGCTTCGGCTCGAAAGAAGGCCTGCTCTATGCCGTGCTGGAGCGCGAGGGCGAGGAATGGCGCGACTGGTTCTTCTCCGCCGTGGAAGCCGCCGGCGGCACGCCGGCGCAAAAACTGAAAGCCGTGTTCCCGGTTTTGCGCAGCTGGTTCGAGCGCGAGGATTATTTCGGCTGCGCCTTCATCAATGCCGTGGCCGAGCATGACAAGAGCGAGACGCGGCTGCGCGGCCTGACGCTGCAGCACAAGGGCGCGGTGCTGGCGTTTTTCGGCCGCCTGGCGCGCGAGGCCGGCATCGCCGCGCCCGAGGCGCTGGCGCACCAGATCGGCCTGCTGATGGATGGCGCCATCGTCGCCGCCATGGTGACGCAGCAGCCGGCGATGGCCGATCACGCCGCCGCAGCCGCCAGCGCGATCCTCGACGCGGCTTTGCCAGCCGCGGCTTAGGCGGCTTCCTTCAGGACGGCGGCCGGATCGATGCGGCCGTCATAAAGCGCGCGGCCCAGAATGGCGCCGTCGATTGCCGCGCCGTTGGCAGCTTCTTTCTTGAGCGCGATCACATCCTCGATGCCGGCCAGGCCACCCGAGGCGATCACCGGGATCGGCACGGCGCGCGCCATCGCCGCGGTGGCGGCGACATTCACGCCTTTCAGCAGGCCGTCGCGGTCGATATCGGTATAGACGATGGCGGCCACGCCGGCATCGACGAATTTCCTCGCCAGGTCGATGGCATCCAGGTCGCTGGCCTCGGCCCAGCCTTCCACCGCGACGCGGCCCGAACGCGCATCGATGCCAACCACGACGCGGCCGGGCCAACGTCGCGCCGCCGCCTTCACCAGATCTGGATTGCGCACGGCAACCGTGCCGAGGATCACGCGGGTGATACCGGCATTAAGCCAGCGTTCGATCGTGGCCTCATCGCGGATGCCGCCGCCGAGCTGGATCGGCAGGGTGACGGCCTTGCGGATCGCCTGCACGGCTTCCGCATTGGCCGGCTTGCCGGCGAAGGCGCCATCGAGATCGACCAGATGCAGATACTGGAACCCGGCATCCTGCCACTGTTTCGCCTGCGCCGCCGGATCATGGTTGAACACGGTGACGCGATCCATGTCGCCCTGCTGCAGGCGCACGCATTCGCCGTTCTTCAGGTCGATGGCGGGATAGAGATTGAGCGCACTCATTCGCTGACCAGGGTTTTGGAATAGAAATAGCCGTCGACATAGGCGCCATCGACATAGGCATACCGCGGCTTGGTGCCCCAGCGTTTATAGCCCGACTGCTCACAGAGCTGGATCGCCGCCGTCTGGCTGGCGCGGAAATCGAGGTCGATCTGCTGGAAGCCGGCTTTGCGCGCGGTATCTTCCACCACTTTCACCAGGCCGCGCGCCAAGCCATGGCCGCGCGCCCAGGGCGCGATGAAGAAGGTGGTGAGCGTGGCCGAATGTGCCTGCGCCTCGTTGTTCGGCGGCGGCCGCAGCAGCTGCGCCGAGCCGACGATGGCGCCATCCAGCCGGGCGACGAACAGATCGCGCTGCGGCATCAGCAGCACGCCACGCCAGTAGCTTTCCAGCACGCGGCGCGGCGGCACCTTGAGCCAGCCAAAGCCGTTGCCATCGATGATCGCCTTCTCGGCCGCCTCGCACAGCTCGTCAATCTCGTCATCGCCCAGCGCGAGGACCTTCTCGACCACCGCATTGGGCCTGATCTGCTGCAGTCTGGTCGCCATGGCGCGCTCCTCCTCCGGCTTACCGCTCATGGCCGCCACCGCAGGAAGTTGGCGAGCAGCCGCAGGCCGGTAGCCTGGCTTTTCTCGGGATGGAACTGCGTGCCCACCATGTTGTCGCGGCCGATCGCGGCGACCACCGGCCCGCCATAATCGGCCTCGGCCAGCACCACGGTCGGGTTATCCGGGCGCAGGTGATAGCTGTGGACGAAATAGGCGTGATCGCCTGACCTGATGCCGGCCAGCACCGGATGCTGCGGCTGCAGCAGGCGCAGCTGGTTCCAGCCCATATGCGGCACTTTCAGCGCGGCATCCCCGGAAACGACAACCGGCTTCAGCAATTCAACGGCGCCGTCGATCCAGCCCAGGCCCTTATGCTCGCCATGCTCGCGGCCGACGGTGGCCATCAGCTGCATGCCGACGCAGATGCCCAGGAAAGGCTTGCCGCCTTTGATCACCTGTTCGTTCAGCGTCTCGATCATGCCGGACAGGCTGTTCAGGCCCCGGTAGCAGTCGGCAAAGGCGCCGACGCCGGGCAGCACGATGGCATCGGCGGCGGCCACCGTTTTGGTGTCTGCCGTGACGGCCAGATCCAGCGCGATGCCGTTTTCATCGGCGGCCCGCTGGATGGCCTTGGCGGCGGAGCGCAGATTGCCCGACCCATAATCGATCAATGCCAGCTTCATCACACGAGCCTCGGAAATGCGTCGGTCTGCTGCGGCAGCAGGATGCGGACCGGCGATGCGGATGCGCCGGCGCCGGCCGGTGGTGCGGCCACGGCATGGCCGCGGATATAGCGTTCCTCGGCTTCCGCCGCATCCCCGGCGCGCAGCACGCCCATAAGGCGCCAGCCACGACGCTCCAGCGTCCAGCGCCGGTAATCCGCCGCCATGGCCCCGATCAGGAAACTTAAGCCCAGGGCCAGCACGCTGGCCGCGGGTTCGGCAATGTCGCCCAGTTCCAGCGCCAGGCCCCAGATGCTGCTGAGCAGCAGATAGCCGATCAGGCCAAGCCAGAGGCGATGGCGCAGCAGCCAGAGCGGCGGAAAGATCGCAGCCCACCAGGAAAATCCGCTGGCCACGGCCACGACCTGCGGATCGCCGCCGGCTTTGCCGGGGCGCTCATGCAAGGTGAAGAAACGCATGATTGCCCCGCTTTACAGCGTGCCTTTGGTCGACGGCACTGCATGCGGACTGCGCGGGTCGACCGTGAATGCGGCGCGCAGGGCGCGGGCGAGGCCCTTGTAGCAGGTCTCGACGATATGGTGGTTGTTATCGCCGTACAGGTTCTCGACATGCAGGGTGATGCCGGCATTCTGCGCGAAGGCCTGGAACCATTCCTTGAACAGCTCGGTATCCATGTCGCCCAACTTGGGCCGGGTGAAATTCACCTTCCAGATCAGATACGGACGGTTCGACACGTCGAGCGCGACGCGGGTCAGCGTTTCGTCCATCGGGATCAGCGCGTCGCCATAGCGCTGGATGCCGGCGCGCTCACCCAGGGCCTTGGCCACGGCCTGGCCGATGGCGATGCCGGTATCCTCGGTGAGGTGGTGGAAATCGATATGGATGTCGCCCCTGGCCTGGACCTCGAGGTCGATCAGGCTGTGGCGCGAGAGCTGCTCCAGCATATGGTCGAGGAAGCCGACCCCGGTGGCAATCTTGTAGACGCCGGTGCCATCAAGATCGAGCTTGACCGCGATCTCGGTTTCCTTGGTTTTCCGGGCAATGCTGGCCTGACGTGCGGCCATGGGGCACTCTCCTTGCACTGATACGGCAACTGCGGCAACGCGGGCCTGCCGGGCGGATCAGGCCCGGAAACGGGCCAGGATGCGCGGACGGGCGCGGTATAGCAGGAACCGGCCGATCAGGCTAGGCGGCTTTGCCCCGGACAGGGCCTGTCCATCCGTCCGATCCGGTCAGACCGGAACCGTCTCGGGCGGGCGCAGGTCCAGGGGCGGTTCCGGCGCGATGTGGCGGGCGGCCATCTCGGCCAGGGCGGACCGGTAATACGACAGCCGCGTGGCCAGGGCGGTCACCTCGTAAAGCGGGGTGCCGCGCAGGCGGCGTTCGGCCCCGTCGAGATCCTGCAGCAGCGGACGCAGCAGGCCGAGCTTGATCACCGGCGACAGTTCAGCCAGGCAGACCATCGGCAACCCGGCGATCATCCGGTTGAACAGCCTGGTCAGGCGCTCGCCGCGGCTTTCCGCCGGCAGGCCGGTGGCGGTACGGCTGTCGCCGCGCAACACGGCCAGCGCCTGCTGCAGGTTCTCCAGCGTCACCAGCCACTGGCCGGTGCGGCCGGGATTATCGATCAGGTCGAGTGGCAGCGGTGTTGCCTGCAGCAGGAGCAGGACGCGTCGGAGACGATCTGCCATGTCTGCGGCCTCAACCGTCATGCCGACTCTCGCCAGACTGCTGCGGAGCAGGAGCGGGGCGCGAGACAGGGCGGACGATTGTGTCGGAAAAATTTCCTTGATTCACCGTCTTCATTAACCGTTTGGCTCGGTTGCAGGTCGGCACCAGGCGATGCCGGTTGCTACTCCAAATACGAGCAAAAAATCCTTTGTTTACAGACCGTCGGACTCGCTTAACGAGTCCAGACTAACGGCATTACTCTTTTTTGGCGAGTGCAAATCCAAAAAAATACCGCTTTTCTGATAGGTCGTCGAGTACATTTGTATGCAGTGGAAAGAATTAAACTAGAACTCGATAAAAATCAATTCTCGCCGTATTTACCATGTTTTAGATGCCGCGACGGGGGAATGCGCCATATCCCCGCAATGACCGGGAAACAGGGCCGGTGTGGCCGGCCACAGACTCACGCCCCGAGCCCCGGCCAGCGGCCATCGGGGCTCGGTCAGACCCGGGCTTTAGACGCGGAATCGCTGCAGCAGGCCGGCCAGGGCATCGGACTGGTTGGCCCGAGCCCCGGTCTAACGGCTGGCGGCGTCACGGAAAGCCTGTGGCGCCTGCGGTCCCCATTGTGAGTGCAGCCCGGTGCTTTTGGGATGTCGGCGGAACTCGTGGCTGTCGTTCAGCACGTCGGTATCGGTCCAGTGTTCATGGACACGGCCCCAGGGGTCTCTCCAGTAATCGAAAATCTGGCTGCCTAGGGTGTGGCGACCCAGGCCCCAGAGATGCAGGTCGCCATATTTGCGCATCATCGCGTCATGGCCTACGGCCAGATCATCGATATCCTGTACCTCGAACGACACATGATTGAGGCCGGAATTCGCGTGGCGGCCGAACATCATGACATGATGATCGACATAGTCTTCTCCGGCATCAACACGGTTGAAGCTGGCCAGCAGAAGATTTGGATCATCCTCGGCATGCACATCGTCGGATGGCACGATGCCCAGATGCCGCCGCGCCCAGGCCACCGATTTCTCGATCTCCGGCGTGCTGATCACGGCGTGGCCGATGCGCTTCACACGGCATGGGCGATGCTCGACGCGCAGCAGATGCCCGGTTCTGGCCTGCTTGTTGTAGCCGAAATTCAGCGTTACCGGCTCGACGGCAAGAGCCGCAACAGCCTCGACGCCCCAGACCACTTCGATGCCCATGCCGTTATGCTCGGTGAGCCGCACGCGCTTGCCGCCACCCGGCTCGTCTATGTCTTCCACTGCCGAGGCGCCATCGCCATCGCGGGACAGCTTGTGTAAATCCTCCAGCGAACGAGCCCAGAAGGCGATGCGCAGAACCGCCGGATCGCCTTTCTCGGTGATGTGAATATGATGTGCCGGGTCAGTCCCGCGCATATAAAGCGCATTGGCGGTGCGTTCAGCGCGCTCAAGGCCAAATGTGGTCAGATAGTCTTCCTGCAGGTCCAGATCGGGCGAACGCAGCCTGATCCAGGCGATGTCCCTGATGCGGATGATCGGCTCGACCATTGATGCCCTCGTCATGTCGTCACGGTTTCAGCAGGATCTTGCCCAGCACGACGCTTTGCTCGATGCGACGATGCGCCTCGGCGACTTCCGTCAGCGGTAGGGTCAGGCCAATGGCGGGCCGGATCGCGCCGCCAGCCAGCAACCCGATGACATCGGTCATGAATCGGCGCCGCCGTGGCGGATCGCCGTCATAGCTGTGCATCGAGAAGCAGCGCAGCGTCAGGCTTTTCGCCAGCAGGGCCCGCATCTCGGCAAACACATTCGCCTCCGGCACGCCAGCCATGGCATTGTAGGATACCACGCAGCCCCAGGACGCCAGCATTTTCAGGCAATCGATCAGCCCGGGGCCGCCGACATGATCGAGCACGAGATCGACGCCGCGGCCCTCGGTGATGTCCAGCACGCGCTGCAATGGAGATTCGGTCCTGTAGTTGATGACGTGATGAGCGCCCTGCTGGCGGGCGAAGTCTGCCTTGGCCGGGGAGCTGACGCTGCCGATCACAACCATGCCGGCATGGCGGGCCAGTTGAACGGCGGCATTGCCGACTCCGCCGGCGGCGCCGGCAATGAAGATGCTGGCCGGTTTGCGTGGGCCCGCGCTTTCCTGCAGCATGGCCCAGGCAACCTGGTAATTGGGCAGACACGCGGCGGCATCGAGATCAGTTTCGGCCGGTAGCCGATAAGGCACCGCGGCCGGCACGACGAGATATTCCGTGTAGCAGCCGCCACGCTGCTTGAGATCACGGGCGGTGACCAGCACCTTGTCGCCGACTGCAAAGCCCTCAACGCCCGCGCCAATCTTAGCGATCACACCGCTCATGTCGCTACCCGGACTGGCCGGCAGAGATGGCATCCATTTATAGACGCCGGTGCGGATCAGCACGTCGGGCCAGCCGACGCCGATGGCCGCTGCCCGCACCAGCACTTCGCCCGGGCCAGGGACTGGAACCGGTACCTCGACCGTTTCCAGCACCTCCGGCCCACCGGTCCGGTGGATCATGACTGTTTTCACGCGCCTTATTCCTGCTGCGGGATGCTGGCCTTCTTGATCACGTCGGTCCAGCGCGCGGCTTCCTTGGTCACCATGGCCTTCATCGCCTCTGGCGTGCTGCCCTGCACCTCGCCGCCCACCAATTCCCCAAGGCGGGTTTTCACGTCGGGCCGCGCCAGCGACTGCTGCACGGCGGCATTCAACCGGGCCACGATCTCCTTCGGCGTGCCCTTGGGCGCGAACAGGCCGGCCCAGGTGCGCACGTCAAAACCGGGGATGCCGCTTTCAGCTACGGTGGGTACATCCGGCATGCCGCGGAACCGCGTCGGCGAACTGACGGCAAGGGCCTTCAGCTTGCCGGCTCTAAGCTGCGGCGCCACCGTCACCGCTGTGGCGATGATGATCGGCAGCTCGCCGCTGAGCAGGCCGGTGAAAGCGGCGGCCTCGCCGCGATAAGGGATATGGTTCCACTGGATGCCAGCCATCGAGGCGAGCAGCTCGCCAGTCAGGTGATGCGTCGAGCCAACCCCGGCCGAGCCGTAATCCAGCTTGCCCGGCTGGCTCTTGGCCTGCGCGATCAGGCCCTTGATATCGTTGGCCGGAAAATCCGGCCGGGCAGCAATGGCGAAGGCGTAATAGACCACGGTCGAGATCATCTCGAAGCTGTCGACCGGGTGAAAGGGCAGGTTCTTGTACAGGCCGGCCGACACGGCATGACCGCCGGTGGGCAGGCCTATGGTGTAGCCGTCCGGTGCTGCCTGTGCCACCACGCGGGAAGCCGTGTTGCCGCCAGCGCCGGTGCGTTGCTCCACGATCACCGGCTGTTTCAGGATTTCCGACATCGGCTGGGCCAGGATGCGTGAAATCGCATCCGCCGTGCCGCCAGCCGCGAAACCGTGAATCAAGGTGATTGGACGCGACGGATAATCGGCCGCCAGGGTCGGGCCGGCCAGCAGGACGGTACCGATCAGCGCATAGGCAAGTTCACGCAGTTTCATGTGTTTCTCTCCCTTTGTTTTTCTCGCGGCCCGGTGCCTGGGTCGCCATTAATGTTTGCATTAAGACTCATTTTATGCATAAAGTCTATAAGAATGCATTTTCACCCTGCAGTGGTCCCGACATAGACTGAACCGATGGAACCCACCGTCACCGTCCCGCGTCCCGATGCCGAAACCACCTTGGTGGAGAAGGCCTACGCCGTGCTGCGCCGGGCCATCCTGCGTGGCGAGACCCTGCCCGGTGAAAAATTGAAGATCGACGTGCTGCAAAAGGAGCACGCGATTTCCAGTTCGCCGCTGCGCGAGGCGCTGAACCGCCTGACCGCCGAAGGCCTGGTGACGGCCGAAGGCAACCGTGGCTTCCGCGTGGCGCCGATTTCGCTGGAGGATCTGCAGGACATCGTGGCAATGCGGGTCATGCTCGAGCGCGAGGCGGTCGAGGCGTCGATTGCCCAGGGTAACGACGAATGGGAAGCCCGCATCGTCGCCGCCTTTTACCGGCTCGAGCGCGAGGAAAAGCGCATCGTCGGCGACGGCGCACCGCTGTCGGAGGAATGGAGCGAGCGCCATCGCGACTTTCACATGGCACTGCTGTCGGGTACCGGGTCGCGTCGGCTGATTAATCTTTGCGCCAGCCTGTTCGATCAGGCCGAACGCTATCGCCGTCTGTCCGCCATCTATCGCAAGCGGCCGCGCAACAAGACCTTCGAGCACAAGCGGCTGATGGAGGCAGTGCTGGCGCGCGACGCTGCACTGGCCACGGCGCTACTGCGCGAGCATGTCGAGAAGACGGCGCAGAATGTCGCCAATGCCATGAAGGCGCAGGCCGAGGCCGCCGTCGACTGATCCATCCTGAACGCCCTTTTGGGCTTCCTGTCCATCACATCATTCTGGGAGTACGCGTCGATGAAACTGGCATCCTTCACCTATCAGGGGCGCGAATCCTGGGGTGCCGTGCAGGGCGACAAGATCGTTGATCTCGGCCGGCATTTCGCCGGCAGGTATCCCGGCCTGGCCGATTTCATCGCCAGCGGCGACTTCGCCGAGCGCGACCGCATCGTGCAGGGCCTGAACGCCGACATCCCGTTATCGGACATCACCTATCTGCCGGTGATTCCGCGGCCGGAGAAAATTGTCTGCCTGGTGCGTAACTACATGGACCATCATCAGGAGGTGCTGGCTGCTGGCATGCAGCGTGAGCTGTCGGAATTCCCGCCGATCTTCCTGCGCGTCTGGCGTTCGCAGGTGGCGCATGGCCTGCCGATCATCCGCCCGAAGGTGTCGGAACAGCTCGACTGGGAAGGCGAGATGGCGCTGATCATCGGCAAGGGCGGCCGCCACATCGCGCCGGCCGATGCCTACAGCCATATCGCCGGCTATGCCTGCTACAACGATGCCAGCATCCGCGAATGGCAGTTCCATGCCAAACAGATCGCAGCGGGCAAGAATTTCGTCGGCACCGGCGCTTTCGGCCCCTGGATGGTCACGGCGGACGAAATCCCCGACCCGGAGAATCTGAAGCTCGAGCTACGCCTGAATGGCAAGATCGAACAATCATCGAATACCAGCAACCTGATCTTCAAGATTCCGACCATCATCAATTACTGCTCCACCATATTCGATCTGGTGCCCGGCGACGTGATCGTCACCGGCACGCCAGCCGGAGTGGGCTGGAGCCGCAAACCCCCGCATTTCATGAAACATGGCGACGTGGTGGAGGTGGAGATCGAGAAGATCGGCATCCTGCGCAATCCCGTCGTCAACGAAGCCTGAACGCCGGAGTCCTGCCATGTGGAAGGTGCGGAAATACGTTACCTCTGTCGAAGAGGTACTGCATGAACGCGGGCCCGACCTGGCCGTGCCCCTGCGTATTGGCACGGCGGCCGTGGTGGTGAACAATCCCTATGCCGGTCGCTACGAGTCCGACCTGATGCCCGGCATGGCGGCGCTGAACGAACTCGGCCGCGAGGTCGCGCGCCGGTTGCTGAAAGCGCTGGAGGCCAAACCGGCCGAGATCGAGGCTTATGGCAAGGGTGCCATTGTCGGCGCCGATGGCGAAATGGAGCACGGCGCCATGTGGCATCCCTCGGGTGGCTGGGGCATGCGGCAAGTACTGGGCGATACCAAGGCCATCGTGCCGGCTGGCAAGATGATCGGCACGGTCGGGGCGCGGTTGATGATGCCGCTTGGTCATGTCAACGCCGCCTATGTGCGCTCGCATTTCAACACCATCGGACTCAGCATTGACGATGCGCCGCGATCCGACGAGATCGTCTTCGCACTGGCCATGGCAACCGGCGGCCGGCCGCATGCGCGTCTCGGCGGCTTGGCTGTGAGCGAGATCAAGGGCGTGGATGGTCTGCGCTGATCGGCTTTAGACGCGGAATCGCTGCAGCAGGCCGGCCAGGGCATCGGACTGGTTGGCCAGCGTCTGCGCCGATGCATTGGTCTGCTCGACCAGGGCGCCGTTGCGCTGGGTCATCTCG
>NZ_JANLJJ010000051.1 GCF_029255545.1 Ferrovibrio sp.
CCTTCTCGTTCAAGCGCGTGCGGGTGCCGCGCGACTATGTCGGCCTGGTGCTGCTGGGCGTCGGCCTGCTGGTCGCCGCCTTGCTGAACCAGCCCTGGTACACGCTGGCCGCCATCGAGCTGGCCTATCTCGGCTCGATCCCCTTCTCGGTGAAGGCGCATGAACGCCTGCGCCGCGCGGATAGCAGCCACCCGGCGGCTCCGGTCGCCGCCGACGGCATCCGGCCACCCGGGGATGACGGCGAGCCGCCGCATACCGTGCTGCATTAAGGATCGCCCCGCCGCCACTAGTGGCTGCGGCGTTTCTGCTCTTCCAGCTTGGCCTTCAGCTTGGTGGCGAAATCGCCGCCATCCTGTTTCTGGGCCAGGAACAGTTCAATCGCCAGGGTGGCGCGCTCCTGGTCGGTGACCGGCGGGCCTTTTTTCGCCAGCTTCTCGACGACCCGCAGCAATTGCGGGTTCAGCTTGGCGCGGATCGCCTTGATCTGCTGGGCCAGAACCTGGCGCGGATCCTTGGCCGGCCCGGCATACTGGCGTTGCGGCGGCGGTTTGGCCGGCGCCTCGGCGCCGAACAGCCGGGCCAGAAGGCCGGGCTTTTTTGCCGTTTTCCGGGATTTATCCCCGCTGGACTGGGTCAGGGCCAAGCTTCCTTCGCGTAAAAGGTTTGGTTGATTCGATATTAACCACCTTTGGAAATAATATCGCTTGTCAAGCGTTATACCCCATCATACATCTGAAACATGAGCTTTTTGGTCCCACCGATCACGGTTCTGCCGCAGACCCAGGCGCCGTCCGCCGCCCACGGGCTTGCCCAGCAGAACCAGGCCCCCAACGCAGCCCAGGCGGCCGCGGCGGTGACGGCCGTGCCGGTGCGGGCCGAGACGCGCATGGCGGCCACCGCCTCGGGCAATTCCGGCGGCTCGGATCGCGCCAAGGGCCAGAAGGGCAAGAACAGCGACAATGGCGCCGCCGCCACCGAGGCCAAGACCGACCGCGCCGGCAGCCGGCCGCGCGGCATGGGCCGCAACGCCGACCTGAGCGTCTGAGCGCCTCTCCCTAAAATCCGCCTCTTTCCGTTGCCGCGCTTTCGCCAGCGTCCTGCGGCGCATGCCCCTCTTGAATCCGGCGCGCCGCCTGCCAAAATTTTTCATGGCCGGCGCGACCGCGCCGGCCTCGCATGCGGCCTGACGGAAGAGAGGAGGAAAGCCGTGCACCGCCCAAATCAGAGCGCCATCAGTCAGATCACCCTGGAAACCCGAGGCTATGGGGCAAAGCAGTTCTTTGTCCGCGATGTCCAGCCGCTGGTGTTGGAAGCCTGCCGCCGCAACGGCATCCGTTTCGAGGATTACGCCGCCAAGCTCGGCGTTACCCGCGCAGCCCTGGTGCTGATCCTCAAGGGCCACGATCCGGTGCCGCGACACATGCTCGACAGCCTGCAGCACTTCACCGGCGAGATGCAGGGCGCCGCGGCCTGAGCGGTTCAGCCGCGGCTCTCAGGTTTTGTTAACCATGCCGACCGCACTCTCCCTCGGGTCATGAGTGATTCGCCTGAGGGGGAGAAGGACATGCCGGGTCGTATACGGCACCTGCGCGCTATACTCGCGTCGATCAACGAACAACTGCTGCAGGATGACCTTCGGCCCGAAGCGCGATCCTATCTGGAGCGGACGGCCGATGCCTGCCGCTCGGCGATCCGCGATCTGGCGATGAGGCTGTAGCAGTCTATCCCGCGCGTCTATCCTGCCCGTCTTATCCCACCAGGGCCGGCCGGCGCAGCCAGCGGGTCAGCAGGCCGGCATTCACCATCAGTCCGAGCAGGATCAGCGCCGAGCCGGCCAGCTCGGGCGCGGATGGCGTTTCGTCCAGCACCAACGCCGCGCTGGCCAGGCCGAAAACCGGCACCAGCAGGGTGAAGGGCGCCACCAGAGATGCCTTGTATTGCCGCAGCAGGAAACTCCAGGCGGCGAAGCAGGCGGTGGTGGAGAGCAGGCCGATATAGAGCACGGCGAGCATGCCTTTCGCATCCAGCCCGGCGATGGCCTGCGCGATCGCCGCCTCGCCCTCGAAGATCCACGACAGGCCCAGCATCGGCAGCGGCGGCACCGCGCTGACCCAGACCATGAAGGCGAGCGGCTGTTTCGCCGCGGCGCGGCGCGTCAGGATATTGGCAAAGCCCCAGCAGGCCGCGGCCGCGATCAGCATCAGGAAAGCCAGCAGCGGCGTGTCGACGCCGAGATCGCTGCCGATCACCACCAGGCCGGCGGCGGCGATGCCCAGTCCGATCCATTGCACCGGGCCGGGCCGCTCGCTCAGCAGCAGGGCGGCGAAGGCCACGCTGAACAGCGCCTGGGCCTGCATCACCACCGAGGCCAGGCCGGCCGGCATGCCATGGGCCATGCCGAGGAACAGCAAGCTGAATTTCGCCACGCCCAGCACCAGCCCGGTGCCGATCACCCAGCGCCATTTCACGCCAGGATGACGGAACAGCAGCAGGAAGGGCAGCGAGGCCACGGCAAAGCGCAGGCCGTTGAACAGGAAGGGCGGGAAGCTGTCGAGCCCGATGCGGATGACAACGAAGTTGAAGCCCCAGATCGCGGCGATCAGGACGGCAAGGGCAATATGGGGAAGCGGCATCGGGCAGGCTTTTTTGTTATCAGGGCCGGCAATCTGCGCCGCCGCCGCAGGCGATGCCAGCAAAAAAATTGTCGGGGTGCATTTCTGCGCCGATCCGGGCACTGGCGGGCCGGAGCGGCGCCGCTAAGCTCGGGCCATGACCGCACAGATCCCGCCCCGGCTTCTCCCCCCGCAACGCGCCCTCTTCGACATCCCCGACGACGTCGCCTACCTGAACTGCGCCTACATGTCGCCGCTGGCCAAATCGGTGGTGGCGGCCGGCGAGGCCGGCGTGGCGCGCAAGGCGCGGCCCTGGCTGGTGACGCCGCAGGATTTCTTCACCGACACCGAAATCGTGCGCGGGCTGTTCGCCCGGCTGGTCAATGCCACGGCCGAGGATATCGCGCTGGTGCCGGCGGCCTCCTATGGCGTGGCGGTGGCGGCCCATGCCCTGCCGCTGCAGGCGGGCCAGAGCGTGCTGACGCTGGCCGAGCAGTTTCCCTCCAATGTCTACCCCTGGATCGAGAAGGCGCGCGCCGCCAACGCGGCCCATGTGCAGGTGCCGCGCCCAGCCGATGATGACTGGACCTCGGCCACGCTGGCCCGCATCGATGCGCGCACCGCCATCGTCGCGCTGCCGCATTGCCACTGGACCGATGGCGGCCTGCTCGATCTGGTGGCGATCCGCCGCGCCTGCACCAAAGTCGGCGCCGCGCTGGTGATCGATGCCACGCAGTCGCTCGGCGCGCTGCCCTTCGACGTGCAGGTCATCGACCCGGATTTCCTGGCCGTCGGCGGCTACAAATGGCTGATGGGGCCGTATTCCCTCGGCTATCTCTATGCCGCAAAACGCTGGCAGCAGGCGATGCCGTTCGAGCAGAACTGGATCGCGCGTAAGGATTCGGAAAACTTCGCCGGCCTGGTGGATTATAAAAGCGAATACCAGCCCGGCGCACGCCGCTTCGATGCGGGCGAACGCAGCAACTTCGCCCTGATGCCGGCGGCGAAAGCCGCGCTCGAGATGCTGCTGGGCTGGGGCGTGGACAATATCCAGGCGACGCTGGCGTCCCGCACGGCGGCGATAGCGGCTCACGCGCAAGAGGAGCTCGGCCTCGGTTCGGCGCCAGTTGAGAAACGCGCCGGGCATTTCCTCGGCCTGCGCTTCAAAGATGGCGTGCCGGCGGCACTGCCGGCGAAGCTGGCGACGGAAAACGTGTTTGTCAGCGTGCGCGGCCAGTCGATGCGGGTGACGCCGCACCTCTACAACACCGATGCCGATGTCGAGCGTCTGTTCCGGGTGCTGAAAGGCGCGCTGGGCTGAAAGCCGCTCACGCCACCATGGCGGCGGCGCGTTCGGTGCTGGCGGCGCGTTCGGCGGCGGTGACGCGAAGCGGGTAGAGCCGTTCGCGCTCGATGCTGGTCCGCACCGGGCCCTGGCCATGGCCGGCGCGGCTGCTGAACACCGAAATTCCCAGCACATGGCGGATGGCGCCGGCATCGTCGCAGAGCGGCAGGGCCAGGCGGTGGAACGGCACGGTGAAACTGCGGTTGGTCGGCAGGCTGTGGGCCTGTTGCAGCAGGATCGCCGGCGTCTCGCTCACCTGCCGCACCATGTTCAGGATCAGCGGCAGCATGTCGGCATTGTATATCTCGCTCAGCCGCAGGCCCTTGAGGCAGCGGCCGAACCAGTCCGCCAGCGTTTCGCCGGCCAGATGCACGCGCGGCATGCCGTCGTCATGCAGGTCGAGAATCCAGATATCGGACAATGCCTGGCCCAGCTGCAGGGCGTCGACCGCGCGCAGGCGGGGAATCCCGCCGCCCGCGTAATGCAGCGTCATCCAGTGCCGCGCCACGGCCTGCAGCTTGGCATCGGGCATGTCCACGATCAGGGAGGCAAGGCCGTGTTCCATGCCGGCACGGTAGAAAGCCTGCCGTCGAAAAGGAAATTACAAAGCTGTAATGCAGACGAATTTAAATGGCGGCCGAAACGGCGTACCAGTAATCGGCGTCGACCACGGCGGCCTTGCCGCCCCTGCCGTGGTCTGCCTCGCCCAGGAACAGCGTGGCGCCGACCAGGTGGCGCACCCGGCCTTCGGCATCGGCCAGCGGAAGCGCCAACCGTTCAAAAAAAGCCGGCACCGTCCAGTCGGGGATCGTCGTATGCATGCGGTGATAGCAGATGGCGGGGTCGCCGACCACGCGGCGCGACTGTTCGGTGACGATGGGCAGGATGGCTGGGGCGAAGAGCTCCTCGTAATACCGGCCCTTCGGATTGAAGCCATACCAGCTCACCAACGTCTCGCCCGACAGGCGGATGCGGAAACGGTCGCCGTCTTCGGCATCGACGATCCAGCTGTCGGCCAGCGCCTTGGCGAAACGGATCGGGTCGAGCGCGCTCAAGGGCGGCACGCGCTGGCCATGGCTCTGGTAGAGGTCGAGCCAATGTTCGGCGAGCTGCAGGTGACCCGGCAGCCGCAGATCGGACAGCAGGATGTTCAGCGGACGATCCATGGTGGTGAATCCAGGAACCGCGCCGCCGTGGCGTCAGCCTTCGCCGTTGCCGTTCCCATTGCCGTTCAGGTCGGCCGGGTTGGGCATGCCGAGCGCGTGGAAACCCGAATCGACATGCACGATTTCGCCGGTGACGCCGGCGCCCAGGTCGGACAGCAGGAACAGCGCGGCGCCGCCCACTTCCTCCAGCGAGGCATTGCGGCGCAGCGGGCTGTGCTGGGCGGTGAACTTGAAGGTGGCCCGCGCCGAGCCGATCGCCGAGCCGGCCAGGGTGCGCATCGGGCCGGGCGACACCGCGTTGACGCGGATATTCTGCGGGCCGAGATCGACGGCGAGGTAACGCACGCTGGCTTCCAGCGCCGCCTTGGCCACGCCCATCACGTTGTAGTTCGGCATCACCCGCGTCGAGCCTTCATAGGTCAGCGTGATCAGCGCGCCGCCCTTCGCCATATAGGGCGCCGCCAGCCGCGCCACCTCGGTGAAGGAATAGCAGGAGATCAGCAGCGAACGGCTGAAATTGCCGCGCGTGGTGTTGAGGTAGCGCCCCTTCAGCTCTTCCTTGTCGGAATAGGCGATGGCGTGCACCACGAAGTCGATCTCGTTGCCGAACGCGGCGGCGACCGTCTCGAAGGCCTGGCGCATCGAGGTTTCGTCCTCGACGTCGCAGGGCACCACGGCCTTGGCGTTCACGCTCTCGGCCAGCGGCCGCACGCGGCGCTCGAAGGCCTCGCCCTGGAAGGTGAAGGCCAGCTCGGCGCCATGCCTGTGCAGCATGTCGGCAATACCCCAGGCGATCGAGTGGTCGTTGGCGACCCCCATGATGAGGCCGCGCCTGCCACTCATCAACGCGCGCATATCGGTCATATCGGAATCCGGAAAGGAAGGAGTTATTGTTATGGGCGGGCTGGCGCGATCAGGCTTCGTAGCGCTGGAACACCAGCGACGCATTGGTGCCGCCGAAGCCGAAGGAATTCGACATCACGCGGTTCAGCGTCACGTTGTCGCGGCGTTCGCGCACGATCGGGAAGCCTTCGGCGCCGGGGTCGAGATTCTCGATATTGGCCGAGGCGGCGATGAAGTTGTCGCGCATCATCAGGATCGAATAGATCGCTTCCTGCGCGCCGGCGGCGCCCAGCGAATGGCCGGTCAGCGACTTGGTCGAGCTGATCGCCGGCACGGTTTCGCCGAATACCTCGCGGATCGCCTTCAGCTCGGTGATGTCGCCGGCCGGCGTCGAGGTGCCATGGGTGTTGATATAGTCGATCGGCGCGTTGCTGCCGCGCGCGCTTTCGGCCAGCGCCATCTGCATGCAGCGCACCGCGCCCTCGCCGGACGGCGCGACCATGTCGGCGCCATCGGAAGTGGCGCCATAGCCGACCAGCTCGGCATAGATTTTGGCGCCGCGCGCCTTGGCATGCTCCAGCTCTTCCATGATGACGATGCCGCCGCCGCCGGCGATCACGAAACCGTCGCGATCCTTGTCATAGGCGCGCGAGGCGCGTTCCGGCGTGGCATTGTAGGCCGAGCTCATCGCCGGCATGGCGTCGAACAGGCAGCTGAGCGTCCAGTCCAGCTCCTCGCCGCCGCCGGCGAAGATGACATCCTGCTTGCCCAGCTGGATCAGCTCCGCGGCATTGCCGATGCAATGCGCCGAGGTCGAGCAGGCCGAGCTGATCGAGTAATTCACGCCCTTGATCTTGAAGGCGGTGGAGAGCACGGCCGAGCAGGTGCTCGACATCGTGCGCGGCACCATGAAGGGGCCGATCTTCTTCGGGCCGCCCTTTTCGCGCACGATATCGGCGGAAGCGACCAGATTCCTGGTCGAGGCGCCGCCGGAGCCGACGATCAGCCCGGTGCGCGGATTGATGATGTCGCCCGGCTCCAGGCCGCTATCGGCGATCGCCTGCTCCATGGCGAGATAGGCATAGGCCGCGCCATCGCCCATGAAGCGCTTCTGGCGCCGGTCGATGGCGGCGTCGAGGTCGATCTTGACGGTGCCATGCACCTGGCTGCGGAAGCCGAGCCTGGCATATTCCTCGGAAAAGACGATGCCGGAACGGCCGGCCTTCAGGCTGTCGGCCACGTCCTCGACGTTGTTGCCGATGGACGAGGTGATGCCGATACCGGTGACGACGACGCGACGCATGGGCGTGAGACTCCTCAAATGCGGGCCGGACAATGCCGGGCCGCAATCATACCGCAGGAACCGTTACAGTTTGCAGCGGCAGATGTTGTGATCAGGCCGCGGCTCAAGCAGCAGCAGGCGCCATGCCGTCGGGGAACACACCGACGCGCATGTCCTTGCATTCATAGGCCGGTTTGCCGTCGATATACATCGTGCCGTCGGCAATCGCGATGCCGAACTTGCGCAGCAGCAGCTTCTTGATGTCGATCTTGAAGGTGATCTTCTTGGCGGCCGGCGTGACCATGTCGGAGAATTTCACCTCGCCGACGCTCAAGGCGCGGCCCTTGCCGGGCGCCTTCATCCAGCCGAGGAAGAAACCAACCAGCTGCCACATGGCATCCAGGCCGAGGCAGCCCGGCATCACCGGGTCGTTTTCGAAATGGCAGGGGAAGAACCACAGGTTGGGCTTGATATCCAGCTCGGCCTCGATCTCGCCCTTGCCGTATTTGCCGCCGTCGCTGACGATTTTCACGATGCGGTCGAGCATCAGCATGGGCGGCAGCGGCAGGCGGGCATTGCCCTCGCCGAACAGCTTGCCATGCGCGCAAGCCAGCAGATCCTCGTAGCTGTAACTGTTCTTCTGTTCCACGTTGGGAAACCCTCAACCCCGTTGTCACGCTCGATGCCGGTGTCACGCTCGATACCGGTGTCACGCTCGATACCGGCCTGTCGCGCCCAGTGACGGGCGCCGCCTGATATGGCTGGCGATCCTCCCGGCGGCCTGCCCCTGCATGCCCGGATGTCTGCTCCCGGGGCCATAAGTTGCGGACCGGCCTTCGCCTTCCGGGGACAATGTAGTGATCCGGGGCCCAGTCGCAACAGTTTCGTTGCACTTTGTTACATCTGTGCCATCGCCCGCCGGGCCGGTGCCGGGATCACTATCGGGCGGGAAAAACGGCCGGGAACGGCCAAGTATGACATTCCTGTGGCCGACGTCGCTGTCCTGCTATATATGCAGATCATGACCAGGGTGATCGAACCACGCTTCAGGGCCGCTGCCGAGCAGCTGCGGGCCGCCGGCCTGCGCACCACGCGGCAGCGTCTGGTGCTGGCCGATATCCTGTTCGAGCGCGGCAACCGCCATGTCACGGCGGAAAGCCTGTTCAGCGAGGCCGCCGAGCGCGGCGCCCGCCTGTCGCTGGCCACGGTCTATAACTGCCTGCACCAGTTCACCGCAGCCGGATTGCTCCGTATGGTGACGGTCGATGCCGGCCGGGCCTATTTCGACACCAACCTGTCGGCCCACCATCATTTCTATTACGAGCGCACGGGCGAGTTGCGCGACATCCCGGAAGCCGATGTGGCGGTGGCGCGTCTGCCGGCCGCGCCCAATGGCGCCAAAATCGCCCGGGTCGACGTGATCGTCCGCCTGGAAGACTGAAGCCAGGCCTGGCCGACGGACGGGTTTTAGCGACCCGTCACTAAATTAGAATAATTCCAAAAAATCTTGACACGTCCCGGACGCGGTCCATAATCCGCTGCGTCCCGAATCTCTGTCCCGCTGCCCCCCATTGGCAGTGGGGGGCCAGAGCGGGGCGCCCGCCCCGGGGCCAACCCGGCTCCGGCGGTTTGCAGGGAAGCACTAGGAGGACCAGCCATGCCCGCACTCAAAGGTACCAAGACCCACGGCAACCTGAAGGATGCCTTCGCCGGCGAAAGCCAGGCGAACCGCCGCTACCTGTATTTCGCCCAGAAGGCCGACGTGGAAGGCTACAACGACGTCGCCGCCGTGTTCCGCTCCACCGCGGAAGGCGAGACCGGCCATGCCCATGGCCATCTCGAATTCATGGCTGAAGTCGGCGATCCGGCCACCGATCTGCCGATCGGCCCCACCGCCTCCAACCTGAAGGCCGCCGTTGCCGGCGAGACCCACGAATATACCGACATGTATCCCGGCATGGCCAAGACCGCCCGCGAGGAAGGCTTCGACGAAATCGCGGAATGGTTCGAGACCCTGGCCAAGGCCGAGAAGAGCCATGCCGGCCGTTTCCAGAAGGCGCTCGACACGCTCGGCTGATCGCCGCGCGTTTCACTGGTGACGTACCACCCGGAGTCCGTCTGGACTCCGGGTCTTCGACGTAGACGCACCCGCATTCCCGGAGACGACCATGCGCGAAGGCAGCCTCGAGGCGCCGACCCGGCATCCGCTGGACTGGCAGAATCCCGATTTCTACGATCTGGAAAAGCTCGACGCCGAAATGCGGCGCGTGCTCGACATCTGTCATGGCTGCCGCCGCTGCTTCAATCTCTGTGATTCCTTCCCGCGCCTGTTCGATCTGGTCGACGCCTCGCCCACTGGCGAGCTGGACGAGGTCGAGTCGAAGGATTTCAAGCCGATCGTGGATGCCTGCACGCTCTGCGACCTGTGCTACATGACCAAGTGCCCCTATGTGCCGCCGCACGAGTTCAATCTCGATTTCCCGCATCTGATGCTGCGCTACCGCGCGGCCGAACGCGCGCAGGGCCACAAGGATGCGATCGGCGACCAGCTGTCGCAGACCGACCGCAACGGCAAGCTGGCCGGCCTGGTGGCGCCGATCGCCAACTGGGCGTCCGCGCGCGGCAACGGCGTGACCCGTCCGATCATGGAAGCGGTGGCCGACATCCATCACGACGCCGAGCTGCCGAAATTCAACGCCAAGACGCTGGTGGCGCGCGCCAAATCCGAGCCGGCCGCGATCAACACGACGGCGCCGGCCTATGGCAAGCGCAAGGCGGCGATCTACGCCACCTGCTTTGGCAACTACAACAACCCCGATATCGGCGTGGCGGCGCAGAAGATCCTGAGCCATAACGGCGTCGAGCTGCGCGTCGAATATCCCGGCTGCTGCGGCATGCCGCGGCTGGAGCAGGGCGACATCGCCGATGTGGCGAAAAAGGCCCGCGTGGTGGCCGAAGCCTTCGCGCCGCTGATCGACCAGGGTTACGACATCGTGGCGCTGGTGCCGAGCTGCGCGCTGATGCTGAAATTCGAGTGGCCGCTGATCCTTCCCGATGATCCGCTGGTGAAAAAGCTGGCCCAGGCCACCTTCGACATCTCGGAATACATCGTCGACATCGCCAGGAAGGAAGGCCTCGCGCCCGGGCTCAAGCCGCTGGACGGTGGCGTCACCCTGCATCTGGCCTGCCATGCCCGCGCGCAGAATATGGGCGCCAAGGCCACCGAGCTGATGAAGCTGATCCCGGAGATGAAGCCGGGCCAGGATCTCGCCGTGATCGAACGCTGCGCCGGCCATGGCGGCTCATGGGGCGTGCGCAAGGACTTCTTCGAGGTCGGCATGAAAGTCGGCAAGCCGGTGGCGCGGACGGCGGTGAAGGAAAACAAGGCGCATATCGCCTCGGAATGCCCGCTGGCGGCGATCCATATCCGCCAGGGCATGGAACGTGAAGGCAAGGATGCAGCCGGCTTCAAGCTGCCGGCCAAGGCTGATCATCCGGTCGAGCTGTTCGCCCGCGCCTATGGCCTGATCTGAGAAGTGTTTTTTGCTGAAGGGGCGGAGGGGCTTCGCGCTTTCGGAAGGATGACATGTACATGACCCTGAAGACCACGATCACCCACGCCGATATCCTGCCGCTGGACGAGTTCGTGAAGGTGCGCAAGGACAAGCGCGCCGAAGTGGTGGCCATCAAGAAGAACCGCCGCGTCGGCGTCGGCCCGTTCTGCACCTTCTATTTCGAGAATTACGCCACCATGTGGTGGCAGATTCAGGAAATGCTGTTCATCGAGAAGGGCGGCGCCGAGCAGCTGGAAGACGAGCTGCGCGCCTATGAGCCGCTGATCCCGAAGGGCCGCGAGCTGGTCGCCACCTTCATGATCGAGATCGAGGACGCGGTGCGCCGGCCCGTCGTGCTGGCTCAGCTCACCAATATCGACCAGACCGTGATGCTGGAATTCGCCGGCCACAAGATTCGCGCCGTGCCGGAAGACGATGCCGAACGCAACCGCGAGGACGGCAAGACCTCTAGCGTGCATTTCCTGCGCTTCCCCTTCACGGCCGAGCAGGTCGCCGAATTCCGCAAACCCGGCACCCGCGTGCTGCTGGCGGTCGAGCATCCCCATTACGGCCATATCGCCGTGGTGCCGGACGCCGTGCGCGAAAGCCTGGCAAAGGATTTCGCCTAAATTCGCCTTATCCTTTGGATCGAATCTGGCCGGCGCGCGTTCATTGCAGCAGGGTCCATGCTCCGAAGGAGGCGAATATGCAGTTTCACCGCGGCCGCCTGATCGACCATGTTCAGCTCGTGGTGCGCGATCTTGCCGTATCGCGCCGTTTCTACGAAGCCGCCTTCGGTGCGCTCGGCCTGAAGGTCGAGGGCGAGGGGGCGGGCTTTTTCTTCTGCGACGAGCTTTACGTCAGCAGCCCGGAGGCGCACGAGGATTTTCATCTGACCGGCCGGACCCATCTCGCTTTCCAGGCTGGCGACCAGGCGATGGTGCAGCGGTTTCATGCTGCCGTGCTGGCCGCCGGCGGCAGGGATAACGGTGCGCCGGGGGTTCGCGAGAAATACCATCCGGGCTACTACGCGGCCTTCGCCCTCGATCCCGATGGCAACAACATCGAGGCGGTGTTCCATGGTCCGGCCACCCGCTCCGCGCCCAGCGTGGTGATCGTGCCACATCCGAAAGCTTAAACCTCGCGCGTCGCAGCATGACAGCGCGGGCCTCGTGGCGGTACACTCGCCGCAAAGGAGCCCGCCATGTCCGTCCTCGACTCAGACTCCGCCCTGCGCGACTGCTATGCCCAGCCCATCGAAATGGTGCAGAAGAAAGTCCTGCGCCGCCTCGACAAACACGCGCGCGCCTTCATCGCGCTGTCGCCTTTTGCGGTGCTGGCGACGCATGGCCCGGACGGCAGCGATGCCTCGCCGCGCGGCGATGCGCCGGGCTTCGTGCAGGTGGTGGATGATGTCACCCTGCTGCTGCCCGACCGGCGCGGCAACAACCTGATCGACAGTCTACGCAATGTCGTCGCCTCGCCCGACGTCGGGCTGCTGTTTCTGCTGCCAGGGATCAACGAGACCCTGCGCGTCAACGGCACGGCAAGGGTGATCACCGATGCGGAAAAGCTGCAGCCGCTCACGGCGCAGGGCAAAGTGCCCACGTCAGCGCTGGAGATCAGCGTGCGCGAGGTCTATTTCCATTGCGGCAAGGCGCTGATCCGCTCGGATCTGTGGAACCAGCAGAAGCAAATCGCGCGTGAAAACTTTCCGACGCTCGGCCGCATCATCGCCGACCAGGTCGCAGGCATCGATGCCGAAGCGGCAGACGCGAACCTGCAGGAAAGTTACCGATCGCGGCTTTACTAGCCTCGCTGCAACAGGCGGGAGACAAGCTCCGCCAGCACGGAGATGGTTTCGCGTCGGAATGCGCGGCGCGGCGCGGCGAGCTGCCTGAACACCAAACCGATCAGCGCGGAGACGAAAAGCTCGGCGTGACGTCGCGGATCGGATGAGCCGGCCGCAGCAAGCGCCAACTGAGCGCTGCGGCGCCAGGTTTCGAACCACTCCTCCACGACAAGCCGATAATGCGGTGTTCTGGCTGCCGCCAGGAAAGCCTCGTAGCAGGCGATATGCATCTCGGCATCGGCTTTCAGTTCCCGGTCATACCAGACCACCAGGGACTCGATCCAGGCATCCACGTTGATGGCCTTGTCCTGAAGGCCCAGCGCAAGCGCACGGAGCCGGCCGGTCTCGCGGGCGAGAGCATGGCGCAGAGCTGCCTCGATCAGCGCATCGCGCGATCTGAAGTGATGGGTGACAGCGCCCAAGGATGTCTTCGCCTCGGCCGCGACCGCCCTGTGGGTCACGCCATCCAGGCCGCGGCGGCCGATGAGGCGCAGGGTGGCCTCCATCAGCGGCCGCTGGCGCGCGGTGATCTCGTTGCCGTCGTTCATGTCCTATGGACTCCATACGGAACATATGTTCTTATTTATGGATCAAACGTTCTTAACGCGGAGATGTCAATGCCCGCTTATCGCCTCCATTACTTCCCGGAATCCGGCAACAGCTACAAGCTGGCGCTGATGCTCATCTTCTGCGGCCAGGAATTCGAGCCGGTCTGGACCGATTTCGGCGGCGGCGTCACGCGCACGCCGGAATGGCGCGCCAGTGTCAACGCGATGGGCGAGATTCCGGTGCTGGAGGAAGACGGCGTCAAGCTGACCCAGACGGCGCCGATCCTGCTCAGGCTTGCCGAACGCTATGGCAGGTTCGGCGGCGACACGGCGGCGGAGAAGTATGAGGTGTTACGCTGGCTGTTCTGGGACAACCACAAGCTCACCGGCTACATGGCGACCTACCGGTTTCACCGCAGCTTCACGCCCAAGCCCAATCCGCAGGTGCTGACCTATTTCCGCCGGCGGCTCGACGATTTCCTCGCCATCCTGGAACAGCATCTTCAGGCTTCGGCCTTCGTGGTCGGCGCGCGCCCGACGGTGGCCGACTTTTCGATGATGGCCTACCTGCATTATCCGAACGACGAGACCGGCTACGATTTCGGCGCCAGCCATCCCGCGATCCGGGCCTGGCTCGATCGCATCGCGGCTCTGCCTGGCTGGAAACCGGCTTATGCGATGCTGCCCGGCAAGCGGCTGACGCATTACGCGAAAGATGCCGCGCCGGCGCATGCCTGAGATCAGCCGCGCGCCGGCTCGCTCCGCACCGGTCCGAGCCAGTCGGGCAGCTCGCCGCGGCTGAACTGCACGCCCTGCAGCAGCGAGGCGGCGATCTTCTGCGCGCGATCCTCGAACAGGGCGGCAGCGGCCGGCGGGCAGCGTTCCTGTACTGTCGCGCGGAACAGCTCCAGCCAATGGGCGAAATGCGCATCGGACAATCCGGTGCCCTGCCCGACATCGATGCGGATATGCGCCGGCATCGGCCGGCCGTCGTAACGGCCGGTCATCAGCAGTACCGACGACCAGAAATCGCACATCTTGGCCAGGTGGTGATCCCAGTTGTCTTTGATCACGCCCTCGAAGATCGGCCCCAGCACGGCATCGCTGCGGATGCGGCCGTAGAAGGCATGCACCACGTCATGCACCATCGCTTCCGTCACGCCGGCGGCGTGGCCGGGCGCAAGCTGGGCGCGACGGGCCTGGCGTTCAGCCAGGGTGGTATCGGTTTCGTCCTGATGGGCCATGGCGATGACTATATAGGGGATGGAAGGGAAGGAAACGAGTCGGTCAGCCCGGTTTGCGGTCGATGCGCGGCCGCAGCAGGATCGGCAGGTAGCGCAGCAGGAACAGGCCGAAAGCGGCCTCCCAGGCAATGCCGGCCGCCAGCAGCAAGGGCCATTGCAGCGCGGGATGCGCCAGCGCGCAGAACCGCAGCAACGCGGCCAGCGTGATGGCGGCATAGATGCCGAGCTCCACCGGCCCGGCCTTCAGTGGCCGTCCGGTATGGCCCAGCGCGCTGCGCGTCATCATCGCCAGCATCAGGCCGGCCATGGCGCCGACACCCAGCGCATGATCGGCCATGGCCCGCGTTACCATGTCGCTCCATGCGCTGGTGGCGCGCAGGGCGAAGGCCAGCGGCAGCCAGAGATAGGCGATGTGGAGGATGGCCAGCAGCGGCACGCGGCGTGCCGACCAGCTCTGCCATTGCTGCAGCCGGCTGGCATGCAGCAGGGCGGCGGCGGCGTTGGCGGCCACCAGCAGCAGGGGCGGCAGCGTCCACAGCACGGCCGCCACATCCAGCGCCACGGCCAGAACCAATACGATCAAAGCGATGCGGTCGCGCCGCAGGGCGGCCGGAATGAAAACGCCGGCGCCCGACATGGTGAAGCTGGGCACGATGCGCGCCGCGATCACGCTGATCAGGATGGCGACCACACCAAGCGCCAGATGGCGGCTGAAAACGATGCCCTCAGCCCAGAAACCCAGCGCGCCAGCATGATGCAGCAGGTTGGCGATGGTCAGCAGGCTCAGAACCACCAGCGGCAGCCAGGGCCGCTGCGAAGCCTTGCGCACGCGCATCAGAAAGATCGGCGGCGCCAGGGCGACGGCCAGGGCGGGCAGGAAGGCCAGGTCGACCAGCGCGCCGGGCCAGCCGGGCAGCACAAGCATGGCAAGGCGGCCGGCCAGCCACAGCAGCATCAGCAGGGCGAGCGGCGTGCCGGTCGGGGTATCATGGCCGGTCCAGTTGCGCACCGCCGTCAGCAGGAAGCCAGCGATGATCGCCGCGCCGAAGCCGAACAGCATCTCATGGCCATGCCAGGCGAGCGGATCGGATAGCGGCAACGCAAGATGGCCGCCATAGACGGCGAGCCAGAGCGGCAGGATCAGAAACGCAAAAGCGGCGCCGGCCAGATAGAAGGGCCGGAAGCCGAGCGCGAACACCGCCCAGCCCTGGCGGGGCGCCGCTGGATGCAGGGCGGCGGCGGTCATGGCTGGGCCTTTCCGGGTTCGGGCGAGAAGAAGCGGCTGAACTTGCCTGCGACGCCCTTCCAGGTGTCGGCGTCGGCGGGTGGCTCGCCCTTGCGGGTGATGTTTGGCCACTTGGCGGCGTAGTCGCGGTTCATCTCGACCCAGCTCTCGGCCCGGTTATCGGTGTCGGGCAGGATCGCCTCGGCCGGGCATTCCGGCTCGCAGACGCCGCAATCAATGCATTCGTCGGGATTGATCACCAGCATGTTCTCGCCGACATAAAAACAGTCGACCGGACAGACCTCGACGCAATCCATGTACTTGCACTTGATGCACTGCTCGGTCACGACGTAGGTCATCGGCGCCTCAAAACAGTATTCCAGATGCATGATATTGTGCGCCGGCCTTATATCAAGTAAATAAAATGCATATTTTGTCGCACCCCAGCCCCACAGATTACGGACGCCCTGGCCATGCATCTGACGCTGCATACCGATTACGCCCTGCGCATGCTGATGTATCTGGCGCTGAATCCCGCCCGCCGCTGCACCATCGAGGAAATCGCCGAGCAGTATGACGTGTCGCGCCATCACCTGATGAAGGTGGCGCTGACGCTGGCGCAGGCCGGCTTCGTCGACAGCCTGCGCGGCCGCAATGGCGGGCTGCAGCTCGGCCGCGATGCGGCCGCGATCAGCATCGGCGCCGTGGTGCGCGCCACCGAGGACAATTTCAACCTGGTGGAATGCTTCGACGGCGCGGCCAACACCTGCTGCCTAGCCCCGGCCTGCCAGCTCAGGCAGCCCTTTACCGAGGCCGTGAAAGCGTTTCTCGCCGTGCTCGACCGTTACAGCCTGGCCGACATGCTGGGCAGTCCGGCAACGATGCGCAGCCTGCGTCGCCTGCTCGGCGCGGCCTGAAACCGCCGCAGGTCAGTCCGGATTCTCGCCGGCCTCGGCCAGCAGGCGCTGCTTGGTGGCAGCGTCGATACTGGTCCAGTGGGTTCCGTTCAGCGCCGCATAGAGACCCCAGAGCGCATTGCGGCTGACCAGCCGCGGGTTCCAGTGTTTCAGCCGGCGATAGGCCGCGACCGCGCCGATGGCGCGCAGCTCGGCTTCGCTGGTGATGCCGACTTCGTTCAGCCAGACGATGCTTTTCGGCCCCAGCCCCGGCAGCAGGCGCAGCGGCCGGTCAGCCGGAGATTTCTCAGTCAAAGGTTTCATTCGGGTAAAGGCCCCAGAGATGGCTGCGCGGAATCCAGCCGCGCGTGCCGGCGATTTCCACCTGGCACCAGGCCAGGTCAGGGCATTTGCGCAGGCGGGCCTGCACGCCGGCCTCGGCGGTCAGCAGCACGTCGGCGGCGGTGTCGGGCTTCTTGAACAGATTGCGCAGAGTGCCATCCACCACGGCAAAACGTTTGCCCGAAGTCAGGTTCTTGTGCACCCAGGTCTCGGTGCCGTCGTGGTCGCGGATGCGGCGCCAGTATTCATATTCCGCCACCACCTCGACCGGCAGGCCGCGGCGCTGGTACTGCCAGGCGATCGGATAGCGTGAGCCGGGGCCGGTGCGGGCATTGACCTTGTCGGCGGCAAGGCTGACGAAGCGCGGCAGGGGCAGGCCGGAATCGGCGCCTTTTTCCGTCACCGGCGAAACGTCATCGGCGGCCCGCGCCACGGCCATGGTGAACCTGTTGGCAAACCCCAGGGGCAGGTTCAGGGCAACCAGCGGCAGAAGCAGGACCAGGACGAAACGCGACAGCATGCAGCGGGACTAGCCTAAAGCGGCAAAGGAAGGGTTAATCCGGCCACGAATCGGGCCGTTCCGGCGGATCGTAACAGGCCGCCCGCGCCGCGCAATTGGCGTGGTTTCGGCTTTTCCGGTCAGCTTTCCCGGTCGATCAGGTGCAGGTAGCTGCCGAATACGCTGCCCTGGCGGCAGCCGGCAGGGCCAGCCTCGGCGCCGCCGGCATCGCTGGCGGCAAACAGCGGCGCGGCGGCGTCATGGCCGGCGGTCTGCACCGAGTAATGGAATTCATGGCCGCGGAAGCGGCTGCCCTTCGGGCCGAGCGGGGTATCGGCCAGGCTTTCGATGCGGCGATAGCCCATCCGGCGCTCGCGCTGGGCGAAGCTGGTCTCGACCGGCAGCAGGCCGGCCATGGCGTGCCGGTTGCCATCGGCATCGGTCAGGCCGCGGCCCAGCAGCATGAAGCCGCCGCATTCGCCATAGAGTGTCGCCTGGCGCGCCGCCGCCGCGCGCAGGCCCTGCAACGCGGTGCTGCTGGCGGCAAGCCGGCCCGCATGCAGCTCCGGATAACCGCCGGGCAGGAAGACCGCGTCGCAATCCGCCGCCGGCGCTTCGTCGGCCAGCGGCGAGAAGAAACTTAACTGCGCGCCCTGGGCCAGCCAGCCCTGCAGCAGATGCGGATAGGCGAAGGCAAAAGCCTGGTCGCGCGCCACGGCGATGCGCTGGCCAAGCGGCGGCAGGGCGGCCAATGTTGCCGGTCGGCTGACCTGCAGAACCTGCGGCAGCTGTTCGAAGGCGGCGCGGTCAAGATGGCGGTGCAGCCAGTCGGCCGCCGTATCGAGAAAATAATCGAGGCCGTCGCGCTCTTCCGCCTGCACCAGGCCGAGATGCCGGCTCGGCATGTTCAACTCGCCCTCCGGCGGCAGGGCGGCCAGCACCGGCAGGCCGAGCGGCGCCAGGGCATTGCGCAGCAGCATTTCATGCTTCACTGACGCCACGCGGTTGAGGATAACGCCGGCCAGCGCCACGTCGTCGCGGAAACTGCGGAAGCCATGCACCAGGGCGGCGATCGACTGGCTCTGGCGCGCCACGTCGATCACCAGCACGACCGGCAGGGCCAGCTTTGCCGCCAGATCGGCGGTGCTGCCCTCGTTGCTGACGGCGCCGTCGAACAGGCCCATCACGCCTTCGATCACCACGATCTCGGCGCCGGCGCTGCCGTAATCGAGCACGCCGGCGAGCGTCGCGGGCCGCATGGCGAAAAGATCGAGATTATAACAGGGCCGCCCGGCGCTGGCGGCGCGGTGAAAGGCACCGTCGATGAAATCAGGCCCGGTCTTGAACGGCGCCACGATGCGGCCCTCGCGGGCCAGCAGCCGCAGCAGGGCCAGGGTCACGGTCGTCTTGCCGCTGGCCGAGGCCGGCGCGGCAATGACGATGCCGCGGGTCAGATGGCGATCGGGCATGGCGGCGCGAGACTGGCCTGCAGGTCGCTGCTGCCGAACAGCGCGTGCAGGTCGACCACCTCGCCGACCACCAGCAGGGCCGGCGGCTCGATTCCCGCGGCAGCGGCATCCGCCGTGATGCGGCCGAGGCTGCTGCGCAGCACGCGCATCTGCGGCAGCGTCGCGTGGCTGACCAACGCAGCGGGACGCTGCTCGTCCAGCCCGGCATGGCGCAGCTTGGCGACCAGGATGTCCAGATGCTTGATCGCCATGTAGATCACCAGCACCGGCGAAGCGCGCACCATGGCGGCCCAGTCGACGCTGTCGGGCACTTCGCCGCTGGCATTGTGGCCGGTCAGGAAGGTGACGCAGGAATTGGTATCGCGATGGGTCAGCGGAATGCCGGCATAGGCCAGGCCGCCGATGCCGGCCGATATGCCGGGAATGACGCGGAAGGGAATGCCGGCTTCGCGCAGGGACAGGGCCTCTTCGGCGCCACGGCCGAACACGAAGGGGTCGCCGCCTTTCAGCCGCAGCACGCGCTTGCCCTGGCGCGCCAGCTCGACCAGCCGCAGGGAAATGTCACGCTGTTTCGGCGAGGGCTTGCCGCCGCGCTTGCCGGCATATTCCAGCACCGCGCCGGGCCGGGCGCAGGCCAGGATTGCCTCGCCGACCAGGGCGTCATAGATCACCATATCGGCCTGGTTCAGGGCATTCACCGCATGCAGGGTCAAAAGCCCCGGATCGCCAGGCCCGGCGCCGGTCAGCCAGACCCAGCCGGGTGGGAAAACCGGCATTTGCAGAGATGGCAATTGCATGGCGGCAAGGTACACCCGACCGGCAGATGTGTATACTTGCCAGCCCATGTCGGATGTGATCCCGGATAGCAGCCTGTTGCGCCGTGGCTGGACCACGGGTGCCTGCGCCACGGCGGCGACCGCCGCCGCGTATCAGGCCCTGCTGACCGGCGCATTTCCCGATCCGGTCACCATCACGCTGCCGAAGGGCGAGACGCCGAGTTTCGCCCTGGCCCGTGAAGCGCTTGGCCCCGACTGGGCCGAGGCCGGCATCATAAAGGATGCCGGCGACGATCCCGATGTCACCCACCAGGCCCTGATCCTGGCGAAAGTCCGTCGCGGCGACCGTGGCAGCGGCATCGTGTTCCGTGCCGGCGAGGGCGTCGGCATGGTCACGCGCGCCGGCCTGCCGATCCCGCCGGGCGAGCCGGCGATCAATCCGGTGCCGCGCCGCATGATGGCTGAGGCCGTGTTGGCGCTGGCGACCCGCCATGGCGAAGCCGGTGACGTCGAAATCGAGATAACCGTGCCCGGCGGCGCCGAGCTGGCCAGGCGCACTTGGAATCCGCGGCTGGGCATCGTGGGCGGTTTGAGCATCCTGGGAACCACCGGCATCGTCGTGCCGTTTTCCTGTTCGGCCTGGATCCATTCGATCCATCGCGGCGTCGATGTGGCGATTGCCGCCGGTCTCGATCATGTCGCCGGCTGCACCGGCTCGACCTCGGAGGCTGCCGTGCAGTCGCTGTATGCCCTGCCCGAAATCGCCTTGCTCGACATGGGCGATTTCGCCGGCGCGCTGCTGAAATACCTGCGCCGGCATCCGCTGCCGAAACTCACCATCGGCGGCGGCTTCGCCAAGCTGGTGAAACTGGCGCAGGGCCAGATGGACCTGCATTCCGGCCGCAGCCAGGTCGACAGGGCCGTGCTGTCGCAATGGCTGGGCGAGTGCGGCGGCGATGCCGCGCTAGTCACTCGTGCCGCCGAAGCCAACACCGCGCTGGAAGTGCTGCAGATGGCACGGCAGGCGCATCTGCCGCTGGGCGATCATGTGGCGCGGCTGGCATGCGAGACAGCCAAGCGCATTGCGGCACCGGCGCACATCGACATCGATGTGGTAGTGGTGGACCGCGCCGGCGATATCGTGGGCCGCAGCACGGGGACAATGTGATGGCGCGCAAACGCAACCTGCTGCTGCTGGGCGGCACTGGCGAAGGCCTGCGGCTGGCGCGCGAGCTGGAGCATCATCCGAAGATCCGCTGCATCTCCTCGCTGGCCGGACGCACCGAGAATCCGGAACAGCCGCCGGGCGAGGTGCGCATCGGCGGCTTCGGCGGCGTGGCGGGCCTGAGCGAGTATCTGGTGAACGAGAAGATCGACCTGGTGCTGGATGCCACGCATCCTTTTGCTGCCCAGATGGCGCGCCATGCCTTCGAGGCCTGCCAGGCATTGGGCATTCCGCGCGCCAAGCTGGTGCGGCCACCCTGGGTGCCCTCGCCGGGCGACCGCTGGACCATGATGCCGAGCGTGACGGCGGCGGCGGTGTTCCTGCGTTTCCATCCGGCGCAGCGCATTTTCCTCACGCTAGGCCGGCAGGAGCTTGGCCCCTTCGTGCCGCTCGGCCGCGAGGACAAGCCGCATGGCAATCGACGCTGGTTCCTCACCCGCATGATCGATCCGCCGGCCGATGGCGTCACGCTGCCGCCGGGCGAGCTCATCCTCGGACGTGGGCCGTTCCGGCCGGAAGACGAACGCGCGCTGATGCAGCGGCATCGCATTGATCTGCTGGTGACCAAGAATTCAGGTGGTGCCGCGGCCAAGATCGCCGCCGCCGCCGAATTGCATACCCCCGTGCTGATGATCGAGCGCCCGCCCTTGCCGCCGGGCGAGACGCTGGATTCGGTGGGCGCCGCGCTGGCCTGGGCGAATCTCAGCGCGGTTTAAGCGTCAGCGGATCTCGAAATTGTAGATCGCCTCGCGCGCCGCCGGGCCGTTTGGCTCAAAGGGCCGGCGATAAACGAAATACAGGATGGTCGGCCCGGTGCCGGTGGCGCGGAAATGCCACACTTCAGTGCCGCCGCGGCCGGGCATCGTGCCCTCGGCGATATAGGCGGGCTCCTCGGCCAGGCTCAGCACTTCAACGCCTGGCGCCTCGTTCACCATGCTCCAGCGATAGCCGGTGGTGCGGTTGGACGGCAGCCGGATACGCACCTCCTCGCCCTGGAGCAGGACAAAGCGGCCGCCGGATTGCGGCAGTTCGAGGGTGAAATCCTGCGGCAGAGATTTGACCGGCGCCTTGTCGACGACAGCGCAGCCGGCCAGCAGGCCGCAGAGCAGCAGAACGGTAATCGTGCGCCAGGTCGCCATGGTCAGCCTCATCGTTTCGCTGCCTTGGCCTTGCCTTTGGCTTTCGGGCCGGGCCGCAGCACATGTACGTGATTCGGATCGTACAACGCGCTGTCGCTGAAATCAGCAGCCTCGTCCAGCACCCGGCCCACCAGGATCAGGGCGGTGCGGGTGATCTTGGCGGCGCGCACCTTGGCGGCGATGTCGGAAAGGCAACCGCGGATGATCTGCTGGTCCGGCCAGGTGGCGCGCACCACCACGGCCGCCGGGCAGTCGGCGCCATAATGCGGCGTCAGTTCCGCCACCACGTGGCGGATGTTGCGGATGGAAAGGTGAATGGCCAGCGTGGCGCCCGTGCGGCCGAAATTGGCCAAAGTCTCGCCTGCCGGCATGTCGGAGGATTTCATCGCCGTGCGGGTCAGGATCACCGACTGGGCGATATCGGGCAGGGTCAGCTCGGTCTGCAGCGCGGCGGCGGCGGCGGCGAAGGCCGGCACGCCCGGCGTGATCGTGTAGGGGATATCCAGTTTCTTCAGGCGGCGGATCTGCTCGGCGATGGCGCCATAGAGCGAGGGATCGCCGGAATGCACGCGCGCCACGTCCAGGCCTTGTTCATGCGCCGCCACGATCTCGGCCATGATCTCGTCCAGGTTCAGCGGCGCGGTATCCACGACGCGCGCGGTCTTCGGCGCCAGCTTCACGATTGCCTCGGGTACCAATGAGCCGGCATAGAGACAGAGCTTGCAACTTTTGATCAGCTTCGCGCCGCGCAGGGTGATCAGGTCGGGCGCGCCGGGGCCGGCCCCGATGAAGTGGACGGTCATGACCAGAACTTCTTTTCGTAGCCGCGCGGCGTATAGGCGAAACGGCGACCATTCTGCAATGCGATGCTGCGGCTGGCGCTGGAACCCACCAGCACGACGGTCAGCATGTCCACCTGCTCGACATCCAGCTCGCCCAAAGTGGTATGCGTCACCCGCTCGCCCTCGCGGCCCAGGTTGCGCGCCAGCACCACGGGCGTCTCGCGCGGCCGGTGCTGCAGCAGGATGTCTTTCGCCATGGCAAGCTGGGTGCGGCGGCGCTGCGACACCGGATTGTAGAAGGCGATGACGAAATCGGCTTCGGCCGCCTTCTTGATGCGCAGCAGGATCATGTCCAGCGGCGTCAGCAGGTCGGACAGCGAAATCGTGCAGAAATCATGGCCCAACAGCGCGCCCGAGCGTGCGGCGGCTGCCTGCAAAGCCGAGATGCCGGGCGCGACGGTGATCGCTACACGCTGCCAGTCTTTTCGGTGTGGTTCCTGCTCCAGCAGGGCAAAGACCAGCGTCGCCATGGCATAGATGCCGGGATCACCTGAGCAGACCAGCGCCACGCGTTTGCCCTGCGCCGCCAGGTCGAGGGCAGCGCGCACGCGCTTTTCCTCCTCGCCCAGCTCAAACCGGTGCTGCACCTTGCCTGTGGCCAGTTCGGGATAGAGGTCAAGATACAGGCCATAACCAACCCAGTCGGTGGCTTCCGCCAGCGCGATGCGCGCTTCCGGCGTCAGCCATAACGCATCGCCCGGTCCGGTGCCCACCACATGCAGTTCACCACGTGGCTTGCCGCGCGATGCGCCATCGAAGGGCAACGGGGAGAGCGCGATGGCGCAGGTGGCGCGTTCGGATTTCACCTTCGGTACGATCAGCGTGGCTTCCGGCCCGGCGGCGGCCAGGGCCGCGCCTTCCGAAACGCCATGGCAACCGACTTCGGCAAAAACCGCGTCGGATGGGTTGGCCAGGCGCGGCGTTTCGGCCTCCAGCCTGGCGGCATCGAAGACGCGGAAGGGCACGCCCAGCCAGCGCGCCAGTTCCTGCATGGCCGGCTCGTCGGCTTTCAGGTTCAGCGAGTACACGCCGGCGATACTGTCGCGCGCGATGCCGTGATCAGACAACGTGGCCTGCACCAGGCGGATCAGTTCCACCGGCTTGGTGTTGCGTTCGCAGCCGACGCCGATGGCAATGTTGCGTGGATGGTAGATCAGGTGGTCCGGGCTGCCGTCGGCGGTGCGATGGGTGACTTCGATCACCATGGGGCCATCGGCGCTGAGCGGCAGGTTGCTGTCGGCCAGCCAGGGCGCATTGCCTTCGATGCGCAGGCCACCACCGCGCAGCAGGTTCGCCATCAGGCCCTTGGCATCTTGCGGATTGGCGAGCGTGTAGCCTTCGGGTGGTTCGTCCAGCCCGAGGCCGAAGGCGAGGTCTCCGGCGGTGGTGATCGCCGGAATACCCTGCAGCACGCTGGCGATGCGGCGGCTGAGCAGGTTGGCGCCGTGATGGCCACCCAGCAACGGCACCACGGACGAGCCGTCGGCCGCCACCGCGATCAGTGGCGGTTCGCCGTGTTTGTCGGAAAGCTGCGGCGCCACGGCGCGGATCAGGATGCCGGCGGCGCAGATGCCAATCACCGGCCGGCCGGCCGCAAATAACCGCGCGATGGTATCGGTCGCCTTGCCGCCCGATGGCGATAGGGGGAGGGCATGCACCAGCGCGGCATCGTCGGGCGCGTAAACCTCCCAGGCCGGGAAGGCGGTCATCAATGCCTGCGCCACGCCGCGCGCGTTGGGAGTCAGTAAAACCAGGGCCGGCTTTCCACTCATGCGCCGAACTCCATGAAATGCTGCTGCCCTTTGCGATGCACCACGATCATGGCGAAATAGGGAATGGCAGTGGGATCAACCTCCGACAGCGGCAGGATGCGCTGCTCGGCCATGGTGGCGCGTTCGATGTAGCGGGCGCGATCCGCCAGATGCAGGCGGTTGAGCAGCTCAATCACGCGGGGCCCGTGGCGGCCGAGTTTGAGGATCGCGGCGGCATCGGTATGCAGCAGCTTATGCGCGATGGTCTCGTCGTCCAGCGGCGCGGGAATCACCGTCAGCACGTCGTTGCGCGAGACCAGCGGATACTGCAAGGCTGCGGCGCAGGCGGTGAGCGACGACACACCCGGCACGATCTCGACCGGGAATTCCTCGCTCAGCCGGCCGAACAGATACATGAACGAACCATAGAGAAACGGGTCGCCCTCGCACAGAACCGCCACGTTGCGACCTGCCTTAAGATGTGCAGCGAGATCGCCGGCGGCCTGCTCATATACCGCCTGGGCCGGAAACCGCGCCACGCTGAGCGGCATGCGGATGGCCAGCTCGGTCTGGCCGCCGCTTAAATGCGGCGCCACGATGCGGCGCGCCAGGCTGTCGCCCTGCTCGGGCGCGGGATAGGCGACCACGTCGGCGGCCTGCAACAGGCGCAGGGCTTTCAGGGTGATCAGGTCGGGGTCGCCCGGGCCGATGCCGAGGCCATACAGAGTGCCGCTCATTCCGGGAAACTCATTCCTTGGTTACGCTCCACTGCGTCACCGGCATCATGGCATGCCAGCCATGGAATCGGCCGACCGGTTCGGCGCGATAGACACTGAAGCGGCCGAGATCGCCGCCATAACTCTGACGCGCCTGCACCACTTTCGCTTCGCCTTCCAGCGTCACGACGTTGGCCACCAGCCGGCCACCGGGTTTCAGCGCCTCCAAGCAGCGTGCGATCAGGCCCTCGGCCATGATGCCGCCGCCGATGAAAATGGCATCGGGTGCGGGCAGACCGTCGAGTGCCGCCGGCACGCTGCCGGCCACGATCTCCAGATGCGGCACGCCCAGCGCCAGGGCATTCTGCGCGATCATGCCACGCCGGCCTTCGCGTGCCTCGATGGCAATCGCGCGGTTGCGCCGGTCGGCGCGCAGCCATTCGATGCCGATCGAACCCGAGCCGGCGCCGACATCCCACAGCAGCTCGCCGGCAAAGGGCGCCAGTCTGGAGAGCGTGACGGCGCGGATCTCGCGTTTGGTGATGTTGCCGTCATGCAGGAACAGGTCGTCATCCAGGCCGGCCAGGCGGCTCAGACCCGGACCATCGTGCAACTGCACGGCCAGCGTGTTGAAGTCGGCGCAATCGGCGATGCTCCAGCTTTTCGCCACGCCGTCATGCCGGCGTTCCGCCGCGCCACCCATATGTTCCAGCACGGTGATCTCGGCGATGCCGAAACCGCGTTTGGCCAGGAAGGCCGCCACCTGCGCCGGCGTCTGGCCATTGTCGGAGAGGATCAGCAGTTTGGCATTGGGCTGCAGATGGAGGCCCAGCAGATCGAGCGGACGTCCGTGCAGCGTGAGGCAGTCGCAGGCATCCACGGCCCAGCCCATACGCGCGGCAGCCAGGCTGAAGGCGCTGACATGCGGGAAGATGCGCATCTCAGCGGCGGGGACGCGTCTGGCCAGGGTCACGCCGATGCCGAACCACATCGGATCGCCGGTGGCCAGGACGCAGACACGGCGGCCACGATAATCGGTGATGCGTTCGACCAGGTCGAGCAGCGGCCGCGTCCAGGTCATGCGCGTCTGGTTCGGCAGCTCGGGCAGCAGGGCCAGATGGCGTTCGCCGCCGATCAGGATTTCCGCATCCTCGGCCAGTGCGCGCGCCGCCGGCGCCAGGCCATTCAGTCCGTCTTCGCCGAGGCCGACCACCGAAAGCCAGGGCAGGGTCATGGCGCCACCTTTTCCTTTGCCGGCGCGTCTTTCGCTGGTTCCCATGTGGCCAGCGCATTGATCGCGGCAGCTGCCATGGCGCTGCCGCCGCGCCGGCCTTTCAGGGTGGCGAAGGCGACGCCTTCCGGCGCGGCGTCGATCAGGGCCTGCTTGGATTCCGCCGCGCCGACAAAACCGACCGGAAAGCCGAGGATCGCCGCAGGCTTCGGCGCGCCCTCGTCCAGCAGCTCCAGCAGGCGGAACAGGGCGGTCGGCGCGTTGCCGATCACCACAACGGCGCCGGCCAGATGCGGCAACCACAATTCCACGGCCGCCGCCGAACGGGTGATCTGCTTGGTGCGGCCGATCTCGCGCGCTTCCGGCGTATTGAGAAAACTTAAGACCGGATTGTTTGCCGGCAGGCGCGAGCGGATCACGCCATAGGCCACCATGTCGACATCGCTCAGGATCGGTTTGCCGGCGCGCAGCGCATCATGCACGGCCAGCGGCAGATCCGCCGTCCACACCAGGTCGGGCAGGATGTCGGGCATGGCGCTGGCATGGATCAGGCGCAGGGCCAGCTCGTCGATGCCCGGCGGCAGGTGCGACAGGTCCACCTCGTCGCGGATCATCTGGAACGACAGGCGATAGATCGCGTCGGGATCGCGCAGGTAATCGTATGTCGGTTTGCCGGTCATCACTTGGTCAGCGTCTTGGGGCCGAGCGGATGGTCGGCATGGGGATAGGGGTGGTGGCCATGATTGTGGTCGTGGCCATGCCCGTGATCGTGCCCGTGGTCATGACCATGATCGTGGTCGTGATGATGGTGGCCGTGGTCATGCTTTCCGGTGCCGATGCCCTCCACATGGTGGTGATGGCTTTCCTGTGCCAGGCCGACCTCGTCCTCGAAACCCAGAACTTGCGCACGGTATTTGCACATCTGGCAGTTCATGTTGTTGGTGCCGGCCAGGATTTCCTGCAGCCGGTCTTCGAATACCTCCAGCACCAGCGGATGGTCGTTCAGGTAGCCGGCCTTGACGAATTCGATTTCCGGATGGGCGGCGGCCACGCGGTCGGTATGTTCGTAGATGCGTTCGACCAGAATGCCGGTGAACAGGAAATACGGAAACACGATCACGCGCCGGTAGCCGAGCTTTGCTACATGCTCCAGTGCGGGCTGCACCAGCGGGAAGGTGACGCCGGAATAGGCGGTCTCGGCCCAGCCGAAGCCGAAGCCTTCCCACAGCATGCGCATCACCTTGGCGATGTTGGAATTGGCATCAGGATCCGAGGTGCCGCGACCCACTACCACCAGGGCCGTCTCGTGGCGGCCGACATGGTCGCCCGCGGCATCCAGCGCCTGCTGCACGCGTTCGCCGGCGGCGCGCAGCATCTTCAGGTCGATGCCGAGATCGCGGCCATACTGGATGCTCACATCGGGATGTTCGGCCTGGTAGCGGTTGAGCACGCTGGGGATGTCGTTCTTGGCGTGGCCGGCGGCGAACAGCATGCCGGGCAGGGCCAGGATCCTGGTGTTGCCCTTGGCGCGCAGGGCATCCAGGCCGTCGCGGATGATCGGCGTGGCGAATTCCAGGAAACCGAAATCGACATCGTATTGCGGCAGGCGGCGTTTCATATGCCCGGCCAGCGCGGTGAACTCGGCCACGGCGCGCGCGTCGCGGCTGCCATGGCCGCACAGCATGACGCCGGTTTTCTGGAAGGGATTGGTAAGCAGGGGGCTGTTCATCTGGTCAACTCATGCCATCGCTATGGCTTCGATTTCGAGCAGCCAGCGCGCTTCCAGCGTGGTGGCGACCATCACGGTCAGCGCCACCTTGCGATCGCCCAGGACCTCGTTGCGCACCTTGCGATTGGCCGGCACCTGCTCACGGTCCGTCAGGAAGGTCGTCACCTTCACCAAGTTGTCCAGTGTCATGCCGGCATCCTGTAATACAGCCTCGATATTGCGCCAGACCTGGCGCGCCTGGCCTTCGAAATCCGTGGCAATGCTGCCATCGGCGGCTTCGGGAATCTGGCCGCTGACGAACAGGATGCGTTGGCCTTCGGCAACCTGGCAGCCATGGGTGTAGCCACCGACGGCGGCGCCCACGCTGGCGGGATTGTGCAGGCTTTTCTTCATGTCAGAACTCTATTCCTTTTTGCGCCTTCACGCCGGCCTGGAAGGGATGCTTGATCTCGGTCATCTCGGTCACCAGGTCGGCGGCCTCGATCAGCTCGGGCTTGGCATTACGGCCGGTCACCACGATATGGAGCATCGGCGGCCGCTGGCGCAGGGTTTCCACCACCTCGGCCAGATCGAGGTAATCGTAGCGCAGCACGATGTTCAGCTCGTCGAATACCAGCATGTCGTAAGCAGGGGGATTGGCGCGGCAGGCCTCGATCATGCGCTTCGCCTCGGCCCAGGCGGCTTTTGCTGCGGCGATGTCGCGGGCGCGGTCCTGGGTATCCCAGGTGAAACCCTCGCCCATGGCCCTGATCGTCACCTGCTCGGGGAATTTCTCCAGCACCGGGCGTTCGCCGGTCTGCCATTTGCCTTTCACGAACTGCACGATGCCGACGCGGAAGCCGTTGCCGATGGCGCGCATCACCAGGCCGAAGGCGGCGGTCGACTTGCCCTTGCCCTTGCCGGTATGCACCATGAGAAGACCCTTCTCGATGGTTTTGGTCGCCAGCATGCGGTCGCGCACTTCCTTGCGCTTCTTCGCCTTCTCGTTGGCGCGGGCGTTGACCTCGTCCTCGCTCAGGCCCTGCTCCTTGATCTTCATGCGGCCAGCATCCTTTCCAGCAGGTCGGCGGCGGAATTGGCGCGCGGCCGCCACAGGCCGCGGCGGATCGCCTCCCGGAAGCGTTCGGCGATCTCGCGCGCCGCCGCCGGATTGTTCTCCTCGATGAAACGGCGCGTCTCGGCGTCATTCAGATAGGCGTCATACAGCGCATCGAACTGGTGGTCGCGCACCAGGCCGGTAGTGGCGGCGAAGGCAAACAGGTAATCCACCGTGGCGGCGATTTCGAAGGCGCCCTTGTAGCCATGACGTTTCACGCCGGCGATCCATTTCGGATTGGCGGCGCGGCCCCGCACGACGCGGGCGATCTCCTCTTCCAGGCGGCGGATGCGCGGCGCCTCGGGGCGGGAATGGTCGTTGTGATAGGCGGTCGGCGCCGTGCCCGAGGCATACTGCACGGCAGCCACGGCGCCGCCCTCGAACTGGTAGTAATCGTCGGAATCGAGCAGGTCATGCTCGCGGTTATCCTGGTTCTGCACAACGGTATCTGTGCGCGCCAGGCGGCGGGTGAAGCCGGCGTAATCCTCGATGCCCTCGGCCTCGGCGCCATAGGCATAGCCGCCCCAGGCGATATAGGCCCGCGCCAGATCGTCGGTGCTGTCCCAGCCGCTTTCATCCACCAGGGCCTGCAGGCCGGCGCCATAGGCGCCCGGCCTGGCGCCGAACACGCGATAGCCGGCGCTGCGCTTCGCCGCCTCCAGCGGCAGGCCGCTGGCGACCAGCCGGTCGCTCTCGCCACGGGCATGCATGGCCAGCGGATTGAGATGGTCGGGCTCGTCCAGCGCCTGCACGGCGCGGCTGGCGGCATCGAACAAGGCCACCTGCGCCGGGAAGGCGTCGCGGAAAAAGCCGCTGACCTTCAGCGTGACATCCACGCGCGGCCGGTCGAGCAGATCAAGCGGCACGATCTCGAATCCGGTGACGCGGCCCGAAGCGGTTTCCCAGGTCGGCCGCGCGCCGATCAGGGCCAGCGCCTGGGCGATATCGTCGCCGCCGGTGCGCATGTTGGCGGTGCCCCAGGCATTGAGCAGGATCGCGCGCGGCCATTCGCCGTGATCCTGGCGATGGCGCTGCAGCAGGGCATCGGCCGATTGCCAGCCCAGGGTCCAGGCCGCCGGCGTCGGCAGGCTGCGCGCGTCCAGCGAGAAAAAATTGCGTCCGGTCGGCAACACGTCGGGCCGGCCGCGGGTCGGCGCGCCGCTTGGCCCCGGCGGCACATAGCGGCCATCCATGCCACGCAGCAGATTCTCGATCTCGGAGCGGCCGCAGCCCAGCACGGCCGGGCGCAATTCGTAATCCACCACCTGCAGCACCGCCTGGGTGGCGGTCCAGTGATCCTCGGGCAGGCGGCGGTCGGCGATCAGCTGCTTGGCGAGAATCTCCAGTCGCTCGACCGTGTCACCGAAGCTGCGCCACGGCGTGACGACAAGATCGGCCAGGATCGACGGCTGCGGCCCGGTCCAGTCGGCGGCATAATCGGTGCCCAGCGGATCGCAGCCGAGATTCAGGTCGCGGCTCAGCGCGCGCAGGATCGAGTCGTCGCCCGGCCGGCTGCGGCCGGTGCGGCCGCGCGGCAGGCGCACCAGGGCCACCAGCAGGTCGATCAGCTGCTCGCCCTGCGGCTTCACGCCATAGACATGCAGGCCATCGCGGATCTGCAGTTCCTTCAGGTCGCAGAGATGGTTGTCGAGCTTGAGCAGCGCGCTTTCCGTGGGTTCGCCGGGCTTGATGTCGCAATCGGCATCCAGGCCCAGCCGCCGCGCCTCGTCGATGATGCGTTCGGCCAGCAACGGCAGGCGGCGGCGGTCGAGCCCGGCGGCTTCGTAATATTCGTCGACCAGTTGCTCCAATGCCGCAAGGTCGCCGTAGATTTCCGCCCGCGTCAGCGGCGGCGTCAGGTGATCGAGGATCACGGCTGACGTACGGCGCTTGGCCTGGGTGCCTTCGCCCGGGTCGTTCACAATGAAGGGATAGAGTTGCGGCAGCGGCCCGAAGATGGCTTCGGGGAAGCAGGCCTCGCTGAGCGCCAGCGCCTTGCCGGGCAGCCATTCCAGGTTGCCATGCTTGCCGCAATGGATCACCGCGTCGGCGCCGAAGCTTTCGCGCAGCCAGGCATAGGCGGCGAGATAGTTGTGCGGCGGCACCAGGTCGGGATCGTGGTAGCTGCGCGCCGGATCGATGTTGTAGCCGCGCGCCGGCTGGATCATCACCGCCACGTTGCCAAGCGGCAGCACCGGCAGGGCGAAGCCATCGGCCTGCAGCTGCGGGTCGTCTTCCGGCCCGCCCCAGCGCGCCGTCACCGCTTCGCGGATCGCCGCCGGCAGGCTGTCGAAGAAACGGCGATACAGCGCCAGCGGATAACTGGCGCGCACGCGGCGGGCCGATGTCTGGCTGAAATCATTGGTGACGCCCTCGGTCAGCGCGGCGATCAGGCGGTTGCCGCTGACCGGCAGGGCGTTCAGCTCATAACCGGCATCCTTCATGGCGCGCAGGATCTGCACCACGCTCTGCGGCGTATCGAGGCCGACGCCGTTGCCGATGCGGCCATCGCGGTTCGGATAATTCGCCAGCACCAGGCCGATCCTGCGCTCGACCGGCGACAGGCGCGCCAGCCGCGACCAGGCGGCGGCGAGTTTCGCGGTGAACCGGCAGCGTCCGGCATCGGCCACCAGGCGCACGATGCTGCATTCGGTGCGCCGGTCGAATACCGCTTCGGCCTTGAAGGCGACGGCGCGGGTCATGATGCGGCCGTCGATCTCGGGCAGCGCCACGGCAATCGCCAGGTCGCGGGCATTCAGTCCGCGCGTGCCGTCCTGCCACTGCTCGCGCGGGCCGGAGGCGAACACCACCTGCAGCACCGGGCAGTCACTCTGGCCCAGTGGGTCATCGCTGCCGCCTTCGCCACGTGGATTGCCCACCGCGAAGCTGGTGGCATTCAAAATTACGTCGGGCAGGGCCTGTTCGATCAGCGTCGAGGCGAGATCGGCTGACAGGCGGTCTTTCAGGCTGGTGACATAGATCGGCAGCGGGCTCATGCCTTCCGCCGCCAATGCCTCGATCAGCGCGTCGACGGCGGCGACATCGCCGGCCTGCAGCAGGGCGCGGTAGAAGACGATGGCGGCCACCGGCTGCGCGGCGCATTTCCGGTCCGTCCAGAGCTGGCGCAGGGTGTTGAGGTCGGGTTCGCTCAGGCCCGGCCAGTAGAGTCCGGCCGCCGGCAGCGGGCGCGCCGGCAGCGGGTCTTCGCTGCGGCCGATCAGCGCCGCGGCGCAGCGCAGCATCTGGCCCAGATTGTCGATGCCGCCTTCGCGAAAATAGCTGAACAAAGTGGTGCGGGTGTCGTCGTCCAGGGTCGAAAAGCCATCCAGGCCGGGATCGGGCTGACGGTCGCCGGGCAGGAAGGCCAGCGCGATGCCCTGGGCGCGGCAGATGTCGCTCAGGCGCTCGACGCCATAGGCCCAGTAGCTCTGGCCGCCGAGCAGCCGCACGATCACCAGCCTGGCTTTGGCGATCACCTGCTCGATATAGAGATCGACGGCATAGGGATGGCTGAGCTGCAGCAGGTTGGCGAGCCGCAGGCTGGGGAAGTCGCCGGGCAGCGCGGCACAGGCCGTGCTCAGCGCGGCCAGTTCGGAATCGGCGGCACTCAACACCACAATGTCGCCGGGCGATTGCCGCAGGTCGACGGGACTCTCCGTCGCCGCCGCGCCACCCGGTATGGCATTGAGCAGATGCAAGGCCCGTTTCCCCCGTTGTCCTGCCTCAGGCCGCCAGCGCGGCGCGGATCGCGGCTTCGTCCAGTCCGGCCCGGCCGATCACCACCAGCCTTGTCGCGCGATGCTCGTCGCTCTGCCAGTCGCGGTCGTAATAATGCTGCAGCCGCGCGCCGACGCCCTGCAGCACCAGCCGCATGCCCTTGCCGGCGACGGCAACGAAACCCTTGATGCGCAGGATGTCATGTGCGGCGATCAGCGGGTGCAGGCGCGCGATAAGCGCTTCCGGCGCGGCCTGTTCCGGCAGCGTGACGGCAAAGCTGGCGAAATCCTCGTGATCGTGGTCTTCCTCGGCATCGTGATGCGACTTGCGCGCCGCGATGTCGTCCTCGGCGGCGGCGGCCAGGCCAAGCAGGATGTCGGCGGCGACGTCGCCCTGGCGCACATGCAGGCTTTTCACGCCCGGGCGCAGATGCGGGGCCAGCTCGGCCTGCACGCGTTGCAAGCCGTCATGGTCCAGCAGGTCGGTCTTGGTCAGCAGTACCAGGTCGGCGCAGCCCAGCTGGTCCTCGAACAGCTCTTCCAGCGGGTTGTCGTGATCGAGGTTGGGATCGGCTTCGCGCTGGGCGGCCAGCGCCGCCTCGTCATCGGCGAAGCGGCCGGCGGCGACGGCGGCGGCATCCACCAGGGTGACGACGCCATCCACCGTGGTGCGCGTCCTGATGCCGGGCCAGGCGAAGGCCTGTACCAGCGGCTTGGGCAGGGCGAGGCCGGAGGTCTCGATCACGATATGCGATGGCGGGTTCGGCCGCTCCAGCAGCTTCTGCAGGGTGGGCAGGAAATCATCGGCCACGGTGCAGCACAGGCATCCGTTGGCCAGTTCGACGATGTCGTCCTCGCCGCAATCGGGCGCGCCGCAGCTTCTCAGCAATTCGCCATCGACGCCCACCTCGCCGAATTCGTTGACGATCAGGGCGATGCGACGGCCATTGGCGTTCTGGATCAGGTGGCGAATCAGCGTGGTCTTCCCAGCGCCGAGAAAGCCGGTGACGATGGTGGCCGGGATTTTGCCGGCTGGAAACTTCTGGGTGGAACTCTTCTGCATGGATTCAAGCGCCCTGATCGCGTGACGCCGTCGCGGAACAGGAATGCCGGTCCGCCGCTGCGACAGGGGAGGATGGCATAACCCGGGCGCCGGCACACCCCGTCCGGCGGTTCCGCTTCGACCGAAACCGATGGCAGGTCTCCGGGCTCGCGGGTCGATGCGGATCGCGCGCCTTCCCGGACGATATAGTCTTGTCCAGTGGCCTGATGCGCGCCGCTCACCGCATACCGTAGCGGGGGCTGCCGCGGCCTTGGGCAGCCTGCCTTCCGGCTGGCGGCCCGCACCGCATTCCCTTTTCATCGCCGCATCAGCGCGAGACCGATCCGGCAAACCATCGCGGCGGACCGTAAGCTGCTGGTTCTGCCTTGTCAAATTGCCTACCGGGCAACCAGGCGAGGGCTCGGACTTGTCAAACCCGGCCCGCTTGGGCACAAAGGAAGCGGGTGGGTCGCAACTGCGCGCTAAGAGGGTTTCCGATGTCGTTTCACCGCACGCTGACCATGTCTGCCATGCTCGCGCCCCAGGTCCTGATCCTGGTTCTGGCCGCCGGCGCCGCCTTTGCCCATCCCGGCCATCCGGGCGGCCAGCCTGCCGCTCTCGGCTTTGCCGGCGGTTTTGCGCATCCCTTTGGCGGCCTCGACCACCTGCTGGCGATGGTTGCCGTCGGCCTCTGGGCGATCCAGCATGGCAGCCGGCGGGCGCTGTGGCTGTTGCCGCTGTCTTTCGTGCTGCCGATGGCCGGCGGTTTCCTGCTGGCCCTGGCGGGCATCGCGCTGCCGGGTGTCGAGGCGGGCATCGCCCTTTCCGTGCTGATCCTCGGTCTGCTGGTCGCTTTCGCCGTCCGTCCGCCATTGGCGGCGGCCATGGCGGTCACCGCCGTCTTCGCGCTGCTGCATGGCCACGCTCACGGTACCGAAATGGGCGATGCGTCGCAGGCCGCGCTGTATGCCGGTGGCATGGTGCTGGCCACCGCGCTGCTGCATGCCGGCGGCCTGGCCGCCGCGCGGCTGGCGCAGCAGGCTGCCCTGCCGGCCCTGACCCGGGCCGCCGGCGCCGCGGTCGCGCTGGCTGGCATCGTCATCCTTGTCGGCTGAGGCGTTTCTCGCCCTCATTGCAGAGCCGCGCTACTGGGCCGTGATCGGCGCTGCGGCGCTGGCCGGCCTGGTGCGCGGCTTTTCCGGCTTCGGCGGCGCCATGATGTTCATGCCGGTCGCCGGTCTGCTCTATGAACCGAAACTGGCTGCCGTCTGGCTGCTGATCGCCGACGATGCCGCCGCCCTGCCGATGCTGCCCGACGCGCTGCGGCGCTGTGTCTGGCGCGAGGTGCTGCCGCTTGGCCTTGCCGCGGTGGCAGCGATCCCCTTCGGCGTTGCCCTGCTGGTGGTGGCCGATCCCGACGTGATGCGCTGGGTGATCTGCAGCGTGATCCTGCTGGCCGTGCTGCTGATGGCCGCCGGCTGGCGCTATCACCGGCGGCTGTCGCTGCCGGCCACGCTGGGCACCGGCGCGCTGGCGGGGTTGAGCGGCGGCGCTGCGGCCCTGCCCGGTCCGCCGGTGGTGCTGCTCTGGCTGGGCAGCCAGGCCGCCGCCGCCACGGTGCGCGCCAATCTGGTGGTGTTTTTCGGCCTGACGGCCACGGCCACCGCCGTGGCCTATTGGTGGAATGGGCTGTTCACGCTGGAAAGCCTGCTGACGGCACTGCCGCTGGTGCCGGCCTATCTGCTGCCGCTGCAATGGGGCAGCCGCCTGTTCGCGCGGGCGAACGAGCTGCAGTTCCGCCGCGTGGCGCTGGCGCTGTGCGCCTTCGCCGCCCTCAGCGGCCTGCCATTATGGAAAATGCTCTAGCCGGCGGTCTTGTGCCGCTCCACCGCCAGGCGCAGGGCGGTGAGCAAGTCCTTCTCGACCTTGCTGCCCTGGCCTTCGATGCGCTGCCCCATCACGACGTAGAGCGCATCGATCTGCGCGGCGATGATGTCGAGCTGCAGCGGCGTCGGCTGATTGATTCCCTTGGTGAAATCGTTCAGCGACTTGGCGAATTCGGTCAGCAGCGGATAATTGAACATGCCGCCGGCGCCCTTGATGTCGAGCGACAGGGCGCGGATCGTACGCATCCCGCGGTCGGTCTGCTGGCTGCGGGCAACCTCTTCCAGCGCCTCGCGCAGCTGGCGCAGCTTGTCGGCCACGTCCAGGCTCAGCGCATCCTTGGCCTTTTCGACCACTTCTTCCAGGCGGCGCAGTTCGGCCGGCTCAAGCTTGAGGCGGAATCCCTTGCTGAAATTCACCGCTTTGCGGCGAAGGTCCTGCTGCGGCGGCAGGAATTCCGGTTTTTTTCTGGCCATCGGGGACGCGGTCCGGCTCAGTAGGAATCAGCCGGCAGCCGCCGTTCCGGTCCCGCATATTCATCACTGCGGCGACGGCGGCGGTCGGGGCCGAAATACTCGTCGACGCGCACGAACTGGCGCGGCCGCGCGATGGCCGAAACCAGTCGGGTGTAGAAGGCGTTCACCGTATAGGGCTTGGCGACGAATTCGGAGACGCCGCAATCGCGGGCGCGGCAGACATATTCCTCTTCCGAATTGGCGGTCATCATCACCACCGGCATCATCCGGTTCGGCGAGGCGGGATCATTGCGGATCCAGTGCACGATATCCATGCCGGTCCGGCCCAGCTTTTCGTCGCGCAGGGCCCATTCGGTGATCATCACGTCGGTGCGGCCCAGCCGCAGCACCGTCAGGGCGCTGTCATAATCGCGCGCGCGGTCGAGATACTGGGCGTCCAGCATCATCAGAACGTCGCGGACCATCTGGCCCATGACCCGGTTGGGCTCGACGATCAGGAAATTGATCTTCGAGAAATCGATACGCTCGTGATCAGCCATGCTTTCGCTCACTGCTGTATCCCTCCCCTGCAGGGAACCGGATAACCGTGACAGAAACAGTACTAGAAAGGCTTTTTAGTATGAAGCCCGCCCAGGTAGTAATTTCATGTGCATACGTGGTTAGCACGACCCTCCGGTGCGGCGCAGTTATTTCCCGGTAATACCAACGGATGCCTGTCCGTGACCGGTCAGTTGCCCGGCAGCTGGAAGCTGGCCGGGGCTGGATCGATCACCCGGCTGCCGCGCCGCTGCACTTCCAGAACGGCCAGGCCGCGCTGGACCAAGCCATTGGGCTGGAAGCGGAAAATGCCGTCATAGCCGGCAAATCCGTCGGGATTGGTGAGGGCCGCGTCGCTGAACGGCATGACGTCGGTGCGCTTGGCCAGAATGCCGACCAGGGCGGTGGTGTCATAGGCCAGGCTGGCCAGACGCACCGGCCGGCGGCCGTAACTCTGCTCGAAGCGGCGGCTGAATTCGGCAAAGCCTTCCGGCGCCGGAGCGGCATACCAGCCACCCTGCAGGGCCGGTTCGCTGCCCAGGCTGGCATCTTCCCACAGGCCGGTGCCGAGGAAACGCACGGCGCGCGGATCGATGTCGAAATACGGCAGCAGCGGCGCCAGGGCGCGCAGCTTGGCGCCGCCCTCGGGCAGCAGCAGCGCATCGACCGGCCGGGGTAGGCTGGGATCGATGCCCTCCACCGGCGGCTCTTCCGGGCTGCGCGGCGGCAGGGCACGCAGGCTGCCTGCAAAACGCCGCACCACCGGGGTCAGGTCGGTGGTGTCTCCGGCGTAGCGATCCTGACGCAGCAATTGGCCGCCGGCCTGGCGGGTGGCCAGTTCGGCGGCCTGGGTCACCGCATGGCCATAAGGGGAATCCGGCGCCAGCAGGGCATAGCGCGTCATGCCTTTGCCGCGGGCATAGGCGATCACCCGTTCGACCTGCTGGTCCGGGGTGAAGCCGAGCAGATAGACGCCGTCACCGGCGACCGTACGGTCGGTGGAAAAGCTCAGGACCTTGACGCCGCGCTCGCGTGCCGCCGTGCCGACAGCGGCGGCTTCGTTGGAGAATAGAGGCCCGATGATGATCTGCGCGCCTTCGGCCATGGCCTGCTGGGCTGCCGCCGCGGCTTTCTCCGGCTGGCCCTCGGTGTCGCGCGGCAGCAGGGCCAGGCGGTCGTCGGCCAGATCGAACAAGGCCAGCTGCGCGGCATCGAGCAGGGCGCGGCCGAGCCCGGCATGGGGGCCGCTCAGGGGCGCCAGGAAGGCGATGCGGATCATATTGCCCTCGCCCGGGCGGACCAGCATCGGTCCCGGCAGGGGCTGGGTCTCGATTGCCAGGGACGGTGCCGCCGGACGGGGCATTTGGGGGGCCGGCTGGCCTGCCGGAGGGATATTGGCCTGCCCGCCGGGCGGGGTCCCGGGCTGCGGGGCCACGCGCTGCGGCGCGCCCGGGGCGATCTTTTCCAGCAGGCCGGGCAGGCCACCCTGGGCAGGGGCTCCGCTCTGGCAGGCGCCAAGCAGCAGTGGCAATGACACGGCCGCCAGCATAGACAGTGCGGAAAGGCCCGCCTTAAGGTAACGCACGCAGCTCATTCCGACGCCCATGAAAAACCCGATCCAGCCGCCGCCCGAAACTCTGTTCTCCGGGGTGGATGCGGCACAATTCATCCCCGGCTTATATCTGGTGGCCACCCCCATCGGCAACGCCGCCGATATCACGTTGCGGGCACTGGCCCTGCTGAAGCATGCCGACCTGGTGGCCTGCGAGGACAGCCGCGTCACCGCCCCGCTGCTGCAGCGTTACGGCATCCGGGCCACATTGCTGCCATACCATGAGCATAATGCGGCGAAAGTGCGGCCCCAGCTGCTGGAAAAACTGCGGGGCGGCGCCGTGGTCGCCCTGGTCTCCGATGCCGGCACGCCGCTGATCAACGATCCGGGCTACAAGCTGGTGAAGGATTGCATCGCCGCCGGTATCCATGTCACGGCCTTGCCGGGCGCCTCCGCCGTGCCCACCGCACTCAGCCTCTCCGGCCTGCCCAGCGACCGCTTCCTGTATGCCGGCTTCCCGCCGCCCAGGTCGGCGGCACGGCGGACCTGGCTGGCCGAGCTCAAGCCGGTGCAGGCGACGCTGGTGCTGCTGGAAAGCGCCCAGCGGCTGGCTGACAGCCTGGCCGACATGGCCGCCGTGCTGGGGCCGGAGCGCGAGGCGGCCGTGGCGCGTGAGCTGACCAAGAAATTCGAGGAAGTGCGGCGCGGCAGCCTGAATGATCTGGCCGCGCATTACGCCGAACATGGTCCGCCGAAAGGCGAGGTGACGCTGGTGATCGGCCCGCCGCCTGCCGCGGCCGCTCCATCGGAGGCCGATCTGGATGCCGCGCTGAACGAGACGCTGCAGCGCCTGCCGCTGCGCCAGGCGGTCGACGAGGTGGCGACCCTGCTCAACCTGCCGCGCAAGCCGGTCTATGCCCGTGCCCTGCAGCTGCGCGACCAGGGCCGCGCGGATGACGAAGACTGAGCGGAACAGCCGCTATCTGGCCGGCCGCCGCGGCGAAAGCTGGGCGGTCTGGTGGCTGCGCCTGCAGGGCTATCGCATCCTGGCGCGCAACTGGCGTCACCCCGCCGGCGAGATCGATATCCTGGCCCGCCGCGGCGGCCTGCTGGTGGCGGTGGAAGTGAAATGGCGGGCCGGCCAGGATCGGGCGGCTGAATCGATTCAGGCCGCGCAGCGCCGTCGCATTGCCCAGGCCGCTGCGGTATTCTTGGCCCGGCAGCCCGATGCCGCCGCCCTGTCGCTGCGCTTCGATGCCGTGCTGCTTGCCCCCGGGCGATTGCCGCGCCATATCCGCGATGCCTGGCGGGTCTGAGCGGAGGCCGGGGGATATCGTCTTCGCGTGATCACAGGCAGGGGAGCCATCCGTGCGTTCATTCACCCATCTCCGCTTCGTTCCGCTGGTTTTTCTGCTGGCCACCGCGCCGCTTCTGAACGGCTGCGTCGGCCTTGCCGTCGGTGCCGGCGCTGCCGTGGGCGTTGCCGCGGCAGAGGAACGCGGCGCCAAGAACGCCGCCAATGACAAGGGCATCCAGCTGCTGATCAACGACAAATACCTCAAGGACAACCAGTATCTGTGGCGCAAGCTGTCGATCACCGTGGTCGAGGGCCGTGTGCTGCTGACCGGCGTGGTCGGCACCGAATTCTCGCGCGACGAAGCGACGCGACTGGCCTGGGCGGCCTCCGACCGTATCCAGGAGGTGATCAACGAAGTGCAGGTGACGAATTCGGGCGACCTGCTCGATTCCGCCAATGACAGCTGGATCACCACCCAGCTGCGCGCCAAGATCGCCACCGACAAGAACATCGTCGATATCAACTATTCGATCGAAACGGTGAACGGCACGATCTATCTGATCGGCCTGGCGCAGAGCGATGACGAAATCCAGCGCGTGACCGAACATGCGCGCATCATCAAGGGCGTGCGGCGCGTGGTCAGCCATGTCTGGCTCAAGACCGACCCGCGCCGCCGGCCCGTGTAACGCAACCGGCATGACAGGCAGGTGATGGAGGACCCGGCGGCACTCGAAACGGCTCTCAAGGCTCTCGGCGCTGCGCCCGATGACGGCCTCGACATCGCCGAGGCCGCCCTGCTGCTGGCCGCGCTCGACCGGCCTGGCCTCGATCTCGCGCCCTACCGCCGGCATCTAAGCGACATCGCCGCCGCGCTCAGTCGCATCGCGGCGGGCCCGGAAGTGGCGCCGCGCGCGATGGCACTGGCCGGCGTGATCGGCGTTGAATTTGGCTATCGCGGCGATACCGAAACCTATGACGATCCGCAGAATGCCGATCTGCTTCGTGTCATCGATCGCCGCATGGGCCTGCCGGTGGCGCTGGGCATCCTCTACATCTATGCGGCGAAGGCCCAGGTCTGGCCGGTCTGCGGCATCGATTTTCCCGGTCATTTCCTGATCCGCCTGGAAGGCGAGGATGGCAGCCTCGTGCTGGATCCCTTCCATGGCGGCCGCATCGCGGCGCCGCCGGAGATGCAGGATCTGCTGCGCCGCCTCGGCAGTGGCGAGATCGTGGAGCCCGAGCATGTCCGGCCGATGACGGCGCGCGAGGTGCTGCTGCGCCTGCAGAACAACATCAAGGGCCGCGCCTGGCGGGCCGGCGATGTCGAGCGCACGGCGGAAATCCTGCGCCGCATGCTGCTGGTGGCGCCGAATTTCGCGCCGGCCTGGCGTGAGCTGGGCGTCGTCGAGGGTAAGCTGGGCCGCATCCGCCAGTCGATCGCCGCCACCGAGCGGTTTCTGATGCTGGCCGGCGATGAGGCGGCAAGCCTTGAGGCCGAGGCTTTCCTGCGCCACATTCGGCTGCAACTCAACTAGCGTTCCGTTCCAGAGAAAGAAGGACTGTGCCATGGCCCTCAAGGTGGCGATCCAGATGGACCCCATCGAGCATATCGATTTCGATGGCGACAGCTCCTTCATGCTCGGGCTGGAAGCCGAGCGCCGCGGCTATTCGCTGATCCACTATCTGGCCAAGGATCTGAGCTTCCGCGACGGGCGCGTGCTGGCCCGCGCCCGGTCGCTGCGCCTGCGCTACGAGCGCGGCAATCATTACACCCTGGGCGATCCTGCGCTGATCGATCTGGCCGAGATGGATGTGGTGCTGATGCGCCAGGATCCGCCTTTCGACATGGCCTATATCACCGCGACGCATATCCTGCAGCATATCCACCCCAAGACGCTGGTGGTGAACAATCCGGTCGCCGTGCGCAACGCGCCGGAAAAGCTGTATGTCACCCATTTCGACGGCGTGATGCCGCCGACGCTGATTTCCTCCGACATGGAGGCGATCAAGACTTTCCGTGAAGAGCATGGCGACATCATCCTCAAGCCGCTGTTCGGCAATGGCGGCGCCGGGGTGTTCCGTCTCCGGCCCGATGACGAGAATCTCGGTTCGCTGCTGGAAATGTTCACCAAGCTCTCGCGCGAGCCGGTGATCGTGCAGCGTTACCTGCCCGAGGTGCGCCAGGGCGACAAGCGCATCATCCTGATCGACGGACGCCCGGTTGGCGCGGTCAACCGCGTGCCGGCGGCCGGCGAGGCGCGCTCCAACATGCATGTCGGCGGCCGGCCGGAGAAATCTATGCTCACCGATCGCGAACGCGAGATCTGCGACATCATCGGTCCGCATCTGAAACGCGAGGGCCTGATCTTCGTTGGCATCGACGTGATCGGCGGCTATCTCACCGAGATCAACGTCACCTCGCCGACCGGCATCCAGCAGATCAATCGCTTCGACGGCGTGCAGATCGAAGCCGAGATCTGGGACGCCATCGAGGATGCCCTGAAGCGGCGCGTGCTGGCATGACCGAATCGCGCCAGCAGCATTGGCAGGAGGTCTACTCGACCAAGGACGAGGCCGAGGTGAGCTGGTTCCAGGACCGGCCGCAGACCTCGCTTGATCTGATCGCGCAGACCGGCCTGTCGCCCGATGCATCGCTGATTGATATCGGCGGCGGCGCCTCGCGGCTGGTCGACGCCCTGCTCGATGCCGGCTGGCGCGACATCGCCGTGCTCGATATCGCCGGCGCGGCCCTGGCCAGGGCGCAGGCGCGATTGGGGCCCCGCGGCGCAAGCGTTGACTGGATCGTCGCCGACATCACCACCTGGCAGCCGCGCCGGCGATACGATCTGTGGCATGACCGCGCCGTGTTCCACTTCCTCACCACGGCCGCAGACCGCGTCGCCTACAAGGCGGCCTTGCGCGCGGCGGTGGCGCCGGGCGGCCATGTCGTGATCGGCAGTTTCGCGCCGGATGGCCCGGAACGCTGCAGCGGCCTGCCGGTGCAGCGCTACAGCCCCGAAAGCCTGCAGGCCGAACTCGGCGGCGATTTCCTGCTGCAGCAGGCGCTGCAGGAGGATCACCAGACGCCAGCCGGCCGGGTGCAGCATTTCCAGTTCAGCCGGTTCCGGCGCGTGTAGGCCGCGTCATGCCGGATAAGCGATTGAATCTCTGTCCGGCGCCTGGGTTTCGTGCAGCCGCTGGCTGCATACGAAAGTAAATCGTTCTTCGCACAGTAAGGTTTGCCGCAGTTACCGGCCATCGCCGGTCGCAGCGGCGGCAACATTTGGTCGTGACATTTCGCCGTCCTTTGCTATTGTCCGCCGCCAACATCGGGCCGCGGGGGCAGGATTTCGGTGTCAGACGGGGCGTTTCTCAGCATTCAGGATGTCGAGCGGCTGCTGGCGGATCCATCGCCGGTGGCCCGCGCCGACACGGCCACGAAAGTCGCCAGCGCCTATAGCCGCCGCGCGCTGAACGCCACCGAACGCGAGCTGGCCCAGGCCATCATCGCCGCGCTGGCCCGCGACGCGGAAGCCAGCGTGCGCCAGGCCCTGGCCGAACATCTCAGGCAGAGCGACGACCTGCCGCGCAGTCTTGCTCTGCGCATGGCGCGCGACATTGCCGCGGTCGCCACGCCGCTGCTGCAGCATTCGCCGGTTTTCACCGATGCCGACCTGATCGATCTGCTGCAGGCCGTGTCGCCGCAGCACCAATCGGCGATTGCCGGCCGCGCCGCCGTTTCATCCGAGCTGGCCGATGCGCTGATCGCCCATGCGGCCGAGCCGGCGGTGGTGGTGCTGATCGGCAACCGCGGCGCCCGGCTCGGGCCGTCGCAAATGGGATCCGCGCTGGATCGGTTTCCAGACAGTCGTGGCGTCGGCGATGCGCTGGCCCGCCATCCCGATCTGCCGCCGAAATTCGCCGCCCGCCTGATCGCCCAGGTGTCCGATGCGCTGCGCGAGGCGCTGATCGCGCGTTATCACATTCCGCCTGCCATGGCGGCCGACACCATGATGCAGCTGCGCGAGCGCACATTGCTCGGCCTGCTCGGCGACGGCGCCGAGCCGCCGGCGCTGGCCGATCTGGTGGCCGACTTGCAGAAACGCGGCCAGCTTGGCAGCACGCTGGTCCTGCGTGCGCTCTCTGGCGGCGACCTGGTCTTTTTCGAGCAGGCGCTGGCCCAGCTGGCCGGCATCTCGCTGGCCAATGCCCGCCTGCTGATTCACGATCCCGGCCGGCGTGGCCTGGCGGCGATCTATCAGCGCTGCCGCCTGCCGCAGGATTATTTCAAGATGACCGAAGCGGTGGTCGAACTGGCCCGCGGCTTCGACTTCGTGCGCGGCGCCGCCGAGCGCGCCGAATTCGCCGAGATGGTGACCGCCATGATGCTAGCCGATTACGCCGCCCTGTGGGACCCGCAGGAACAGCGCTGGCTCAGTCGCCGGCGGTCGCGGGCCCAGGCGGCGCAGCGGATGGTGGCCTGAGCAGAACCCGCTGACATGATCGCTGCGCCGGCCAACAGTCTTCCCAGCGAAACCCTCACGATCCCCAGCCGTGTTGCCGATCCGGCGCTCGGCCGCCCGTTAACCATACAGGCCACCTATTACCCGGCACGGCTTCGGGATGCCCGGCCAGTTCCGGCGCCGCTGGTGATCTTCAATCATGGCTCCACCGGCCAGGGCGCCGAACGTGGCCGCATCCCGCGCGAGGCGGTGCTGCGTTATGAAAACCAGGCCCGGTATTTCCATGCCCGCGGCTTCGCCTTCCTGGCGCCGATGCGGCGCGGCCGCGGCGGCTCGGAAGGCGATTATCTGGAAAGTTATAACTGGGACGCGCTGAAGCTGGCCGAGGGCCTGCAGCATGCGCTGGACGATGTCGAGGCGGTGGTGGAGTTCATGCGCCGCCAGCCGGAGATCGATGGCCGCCGCATTCTGGTGGCCGGTCATTCGCGTGGCGGCCTGCTCAGCGTCGCCTATGCCGGCCGGCAGCCATCCGGCGTGATCGGCAGCATCAGCTTTGCCGGCGGCTGGATTGCCGAGCAGGGCATGATGGAGGATTTCAACCGCGACGCCTTCGTGCGCGCGGGCGCCGGGGCTGTGGCGCCGTCGCTATGGCTGTATGCCGAGAATGATCGCCATCATACGATGCCCGCGATCCGCCGCTGGCATGACGCCTATACCGGTGCCGGCGGCAATGCCGAGTTGTATCTGTTCGGTCCGGTCGAGGATGATGAAGGCCACCAGCTGCTGGAACGCCCCGGCCTGTGGCAATCGGCGGTGGACGCCTTCCTGCACCAGCTCGGCTTTTTCTGGTGAGGCTCAGTCGCGCCTGGTGCGCGCGGCCGGGAAGGTGACGGTGATCAGGGTGCCCTTGCCGGGGGCGCTGTCGATGCTGATGCGGCCCTGATGGGCCTGCACGAAGGCCCGCACCAGCGACAGGCCCAGGCCGACGCCGCCGTAATTGCGGCTCAGCTGGGTGTCGGCCTGCTCGAAGGGATCGAAAATCCGCGCCTGGTCCTGCGGGGCGATGCCGATGCCATGGTCGCGCACCCAGAGCGAAATCTCGCCGCTCTGCTCATCCAGCCGGGCGCCGGTTTCCACCACCATGCCGTCCGACGAGAATTTCAGTGCGTTACCGATCAGGTTGATCAGGATCTGGCGCACCAGCCGCGCATCGGCATGCAGGGCCGGCAGCGTCTCCGGCAGATCCACCGTCACGGCATGGGCCGGCCGGCCGTAATGCGATGCCGCGAGCCGGGCGCAGATCGGAATCTCTTCGTCCAGCATCACGTCGCTTTCATGCAGGGCGATCTGGTTGGCCTCGATGCGGGCGAGATCGAGGATGTCGTCGATCACCGCCAGAAGATGCCGCGCGCTGCCGTTGATGTCGTTCAGGTATTCATCGTATTTCGGCGATGCCGCGCCGAACATCTTCTTCTGCACGATATCGGAAAACCCAATGATGGCGTTCAGCGGCGTGCGCAGCTCATGGCTCATGTTGGCCAGGAAGATCGACTTCGCCTGGCTGGCGCGCAGGGCGGCATCGCGGGCCAGGCTGACCTGCCGGAACAGCTCTTCCAGCCGGGCATTCTGCGCCTGCAGCTGGGCGCTGGCCTGCTGCTGCTCGCTCATGTCGGTCAGGATCAGGGCATGATCGCCCTGCGGCGTGACGCGGCGGCCGATCTGCACCCAGCGGCCATTCGGCAATTGCAGCATGCCGCCGGCAATCTCGCTGGTCAGCAGCGCGTCAGGCAAACCGGCGTGCCGCAGCAGCAGTTCGAAATCAATTCCGCGCTCCAGGTCCGTATCGGCGAGACCGAGCAGGGCGGGCAGCCGGCGGTTCCACAGCTGCAGGCGTCCCTGCGCATCGAGGAAGGCGAAGGCTTCGGTGCTCTCGGCGATATCGAGCAATTCGCTCTGGGCGGCGCGGATACGCTCATACAGCGCGCTGTTTTCCTCATAGAGCCGGCGATTGCGGCGGATCACGCCGTTGACGATGCGGTTGGTCAGGATCATCGCGGCGACATAGAGGATCGACAGCACCGCCATGGCCAGGCTGATCGTCGTCGCCTGCTGGATGAAAAACAGGATATAGGGCGTTGCGATCAGCAGCATGAAGATCGTCGCCGCATTCGGTACCACGGCCAGCGTGGCGGCCGAACCGGCGATCATGCCGGCCGCCACCATGATCACCAGCAATTGCTGCTGCTCGCTCAACAGGGGCAGGAACAGGGCCGCCACGCCCCAGCTTGCGCCGGATATCGCGGCGACGATCGCATCGTAACGGCGCATGCGCTGTCGGCCGTCGGCGGGTTTCGCCGGCGACCGGCGCAGCCAGCGGAACAGCATGTAGAGAGCCGGCACGGCATGCAGCAGCCACCAGGCCAGCAGCCACTGACCCGGTATGGCATTGATCAGCAGCAGGACCAGGGCCGACGCATTGATCAGGGTGACGGCCCCGTTGATCGGCACCACCTGGCGGAAGCTGCCCAGCACCGGATCGCGGTTCCGCTGTCGCGGTTCGCTGCCGGCGGCCGGCTGCTCCCGGGCAGACTGCGCCCGGGTAGGCTGCTCCTGGGCAGCCTGGCGGCCTATCGGCTGGTCGGTGCTGATCATCGGCAGATGTTTTCCCCCAGCCAACTCAACCGGAAAAGGCGTCCGCCCTGCAACCTATCTTTTCGGTTACCAGCCGTTTACCCGGTCCCATTCGGCGATCACGGCCGGATTGAGCGCCGCGTCATTGCCGCCCTCGACCACGTGATAGCGCTCATACATCGCGCCGGTCATGCAGACATGGTTGGGCAGCACGCGCAGGCGGCTGCCGGGCGGATGGGCGGCGAAATCCACCGGTTCATTCTGACCTGTGCCCACCAGCCCATGTTCCTGGTGTACATCATGCACGGCAAGGTCGGGCAGCGGCAGTTCGCCGCCGGGCTGGCAGACCCGGCCATAGCCGGTGCCCGGCGCGTGTTCGTTGGCGCCGGTATCCTTCGACAGGGCGAGGCCGCCGGCATCGATCAGCAGATGGTTGCGGCCATGGTGATGGCTCACCACGCTGGCCAGCACGCTGACCGCGATATCCTCCATGCCGCAACAGCCCAGGCCGGCCTGGAACAGGTCGAAGAACACGAAATTGCCCGGCCGCATCTCGGTCACGCCGTCCAGCGTCTTCGCGAACAGCGCGGTCGGTGTGGCGCCGACCGAGACGATGGCGCAATCCTGCCCGGCCGCGCGCAGGCGGCTGGCTGCCAGCAGCACGGCCTGGCGCTCTTCCTCGGCGATGCGCGTGATCTCGGCAATGCTTTTGGCATGGTAGGAATGACCGGCATGGGTCAGCACGCCGGCGAGACGGGCGCCCGGTTGCGAGAGCGCGTCTGCCAGCGGCAGCAGCAATTCGGATTCCGGCGCGATGCCGGCACGACCCAGGCCACAATCGATCTTGATCAGCACGGCAAAGGTCACGCCCAGCGCGCGGCCCTGCTCGGCCACGGCGCGCGCCACGGCGATATTATCGGTGATCAGCTTCAGGCCCGGCGCATCGCGCATGATGGCGGCGGCCTGGGTCAGCTTGGCCGGCGCCATCGGCACGGCATAGGTGATATCGGTGAAGCCTGCCCTGGCGAAATACGCCGCCTCGGCCAGCGTCGAAACGGTGAGCGGGCCAGCTTTGCCCACGGCCAGTTCGGCCACCTTCGCCGATTTCGCCGTCTTCAGATGCGGCCGCAGGATGACGCCCAGGTCGCGGGCGCGGGCCTGCATGCGGGCGATGTTGTTCAGCAGCCTTTGCCGGTCGAGGATCAGCGACGGCGTGGGCAGGTCGGCAAGGGTGATTGTCATCGGTCTGGCATATTATGCGCGTGGCGCCAGCACAAGCTGCGTCTGGGTCACGATGGCGGCGAGCTTGCCGTCGGCACGGCTGATTTTCGTCTGCCAGACCTGGGTGGTGCGACCGCGATGGATCGGCGTGCATTCGGCATGGGCGGTCTCGCCGGCCGGGATGGCGGCCAGGAAGTTGGTTTTGCTTTCGATCGTGGTGGTGCCCCAGCCCTCGCCCAGATTGGCCTTCAGCCAGGCCATGGTGGCCACCGCGCCCAGCGTGTCGGCGAAGGCCATCACCGCGCCGCCATGCAGTACGGCGGGCCGGGTGCATAGCTCGGGCCGCACCGGCAGTTCGGCAGTGACCTTATCAGGCGAGATCGCCGTGATCTTCAAGCCCATCAGTTCGGCGAAGGGCAGGCCATGCAAGTCGGACATCAGGCTCTCTCGCGCTTCATACATGCATATGCACGAAGCTTGGAGAAGAATGAATCCCTATGCAAGACACGGAATTCTTTTTGGTGTTGATAGGGGCATGACATAAAATATTAGCATGATCCGATCCCAGCTTTGTGCCACCATTTTTCTAGTGCTGTTTTGCGGCATCGCAGAGGCACAGACAAAAAAAGCTATCGATCCGGATCTGCCGGCGGCCGACCCCAAGAGCAAGTGGCGCGACATCCATCAGACCGGGCCTCTCCCTGCCTGTGTCGGCGATCTGAGCAGTCCGGTTTGCGCCGTCCATACGATGATGGCCTGCCTCGCCCGTGCCGGGGATTATTGCCGCATGGCAATCGCACCGAATCCGCCTCTGGATAGCGATGGAAAGCCGCACGGCCCCGACCATGTCGAGACGGCGGAAGACTTTGCAGGCATGAGGCCTGTGCCGACCAAATTCCGGCGGTACCGCATAGCTGGCTCTAAGCGGGTGCGCGGCGAGGCGGATATGTGGATTCATGGTTACAACGTCGTGCGCCTGCCGCGCGAAAACGGCGACATCGTGATCTCGGTGCAATGGATGAACTGCTATCGCGAGGACAAGGGCGATTTTTGTACGCGCCCAATGGATAGCGACAATCCCGAAAACAGTCCGACCGAATACACATTGCGCCGTCAACCCGATGGCGCTTGGCGTGTAGTCAACTGGTATACGATCGAAAGGGGCTGAGTCAGCGGTAGCGGTCGTAACGAGGCTTTTCCTTTTCTCCCCCTCGCTCTTTGCGCAGTTCAGCCAGGGCGCCACGGAACAGCGCCCCATAGCCGGCTTCGCCAAGCTGGCGTAATTGCCGCAGGGTTTCTTCCGGACCGGTGCTGTCGCCCAGGTCGGGCAGTTTCAGGCTGGCTCGCACATCTTCGGGTAAAGCTTTCTTTGCCTCACTCACGGCATCGCGGATTGCCTTGGCACCGTCATTTTGGCCATGGCGAAACTGCGTATCGACAATGGCGGCCACCGTGCCGTCGTGATTGAGGCGGGCCAGGGCCTCGAAGCCGCCATAGCGCCGCGCGCCGGCGGCCATGGTGGTGGCGTAGATGCGGGCGATCTGCTCATCGGTCAGCCCCTCCCCCAGCGTCAGGCCACCCAGCGCGGGGTCGCGCTTCTGGGCTTCCGCCAAGGCCGCCTGCTGGATGCCGGCATAGGCGCTGCGGCTGCCGTTCCAGCGTCGCCCGCCTTCCTCGGCATAAAGCCGAGACGCCACGTATTGCTGCAGCCGGTCGGTCCCGTCCAGGGCAGCAAAGGCATCGTTGAAGCGCTGCCAGTCCTGTTGATCGATCAACTGGTTCTTATGCTCTGGCACATAGGGCGATGGGGAGAGGCCGGTGAACGACCAGTCATCGTGATCGGGATCGTGCCTAGGTGAAGAGACGCGGGGCAGAGAGAAATAGGGATCGGCCATCTGAATTTGGTGCTCTTGCAATGAAAATAGAATATATGAAGAACATAGGAAATAAAACTTATTTTGTCAAGCCGGCCGGCTGGAAGAAATTATGGCGGAATCCGGGCAAGGCTCCCTTGACGGGGCGGGGTAGGCTGCTTA
>NZ_JANLJJ010000052.1:0-8480 GCF_029255545.1 Ferrovibrio sp.
TCAAGGCGATCACGGGCATGCGCTCTGTCTGGCGGCGGGTCGACGAGGTGCTCGATCTTGTCGGGATCGGCAGGTTCCGGAACCTGCCGATCGCCAGCCTCGCCTATTCCGAGCAGCGGGCGCTTGAAATTGCCCTGGCCGTTGCCTGCGACCCGGCGCTTGTCCTGCTCGACGAACCCACTGCGGGAATGAGCCGGGCAGAGACCGATACGATGATCGATGCAATCCGGCGTATCGCGAAAGGGCGCACCCTCGTCCTGATCGAGCACGACATGAACGTCGTCTTCGGCCTAGCTGACAGGGCATCCGTTCTGGTCTACGGCGAGGTCCTTATCAGTGCCGCCCCCGCCATTGTGCGCGAGGATTCCCGGGTCCGGCAGGCATATCTTGGCCAGGTGATAACGGCGGAGGCCGCTCATGTCTGAGGCTACGCCGCTGCTCTCCGTGTCGGGCCTGTCCGCCAGTTACGGTCCGACCCGCGTATTGTTCGATGTGTCGCTCGGTGTCAACAGGGGCGAAACGGTTACGGTCGTCGGGCGGAACGGGGCCGGGCGCTCGACGCTGGTCAAGGCGATTGCAGGACGGGTGGCGCGTACCGGCTCCATCACGCTGGATGGCGACGAGATTGCCGGCCAGCCGGCATTCAGGGTTGCGCGTTCCGGAGTCGCCTACGTGCCGGAGAGCCGCGAAATCATTGCCGATCTCACGGTTGAGGAAAACCTGATTCTGGGCGAGCCGGTCGGCCGTGTGCCGGCAGGACGGTTTCCGTGGTCGATCGCGCGCTCTTACGACCTGTTTCCCAGATTGGCGGAGCGCCGTCGCGCGCCGGCCGGAGTACTTTCCGGCGGCGAGCAGCAGATGCTGGCTTTTGCGCGTGCGCTGATGGGCCAGCCAAGGCTTCTGATAGTCGATGAGCCGACCGAGGGCCTGTCGCCCCTCATGGTTCAACTGATTGCCGACACCATCGTGAAGCTCAGGGATGCGGGTCTCTCGATTCTGCTGGTCGAGCAGAAGCTCGACATTGCCCTTGATGTGGCTGCGCGGGTCTATGTGCTCGGCCGGGGCGAGATTGTGTTCAGCGGGTCTCCGGACGAGCTGAGAGCCGCCGAAGATATCCGCCGGACCTGGATTGAAGTCTGACAAGGGAGTCCATGACCATGCCTTTAATGCCGATCAATGGAACGGAGCTGTTTGTCGAAGAGTTCGGGGCGGGGCCCGAGACGGTGCTTATGTACCACTCGCTGTTCTTCTCGGGCGAGATGTTTGCGCGACAGATCGACATGCTGAAGGATCGGTATCGCTGCATCACGATCGACTGGCGGGGGCATGGGCGCAGCAAGGCGCCTCTGGGCGGCTACGATGTCGACAATCTTGTGCGTGACGCCCTCGAGGTCGCGGACAGACTGAAAGCGGAGCGGTTCCACTGGGTGGGCTGCTCGGTTGGTGGCGTCATGGGGCTTCGGATCGCCTCGCAGTTCCCCGATCGTGTGAAGTCCCTGGTAGTGCAGGGGGCATCGGCCGAATCCGAACCGATCGAAAAGGTTGTCAAATACGAGGAGCTGATCCTCAATGTCTTTCCGCACGATCCGGCGGCGGTGGTTGACCGCCTGATGGCCATTCTCTACGGCGCTCCGTTCCTCAACGACCCGAAGAACGCTAAAGAGGTTGCCCTTCAGCGCGAGATCATTCTGAACTGCGGCGCGGAAAAGGTGGCACGCGCCTCGGCACCCGTGCTGCGCCGCGTCGATATCCGCCACCTTCTGCCGCATATCCGTTGTCCAGCGCTGGTGATCTGCGGTGAGCTCGATGGCGCCAATCCACCCTATAAATCCCAGATCATCGCCGACGGCATCCCTGGCGCGCGGCTGGCCATTATGAAGGATATTGGCCATCAGCCGAATGTCGAAGCGCCAGAGGCTTTTGGGCGCCTGATTCGGGAATTCCTCGACGCGCAGCCGGCCTGCTGACAATGGGCCACGAGGCACGACGTCGTTATGTGCCGGCCAGTTCCGCATGGGCCGACATGCTGGGCTACTCACGGGCGGTGCGGGACGGGGATCACATCTGGGTTTCCGCGACCGCACCGGTCGATATCGATGGCCGGCTTGTTGGTGCCGGTGATGCCGAAGCGCAGGCCGGTCATATTCTGAGCGTCATTGGAGCGGCGGTTGCGGAGCTCGGCAGCAGCATGGCCGATGTGGTTCGCACCCGGATTTACCTACGGTCCTTCGCGGATCTGGAGCTGGTGGCGAGGGCTCACCGTGTGGCCTTTCCCGTGAATCCGCCGGCCTGTACCGTCATTGCCGTGGCAGATCTCGTGTTGCCGGAAATGAGGGTCTACATCGAGGCTGAAGCGAAAACAGCGCCATAAGCATAAACGTGTTCTGACTGGTTTTCTCTGGCTGCGTTATTTTCCGATCAGGCTCGCTGCGTGCCATTTATGGGTTATAGGGTGCCTCGTGGTGACCAATGGTCAGCCAGTGCTGCGTGCCGTCAATAGGGGAAGAGCGAATTCAAAGGGATAGAAAGTAATTGTGCTTCAATAAAGTATTGAAAATAATAGAGTATTAGCAATGCTGGGTGCTTCAGAGAAATGAGACGGCTCTTCTCCGAAGGCAGAGGTCACAAGTTCGAATCTTGTCGGGTGCGCCATTTCCCGCCGGCATCAGCCGCTCCAGCCTGTTGATTCAGCTGCATTTTCTGCGGTTTCCCGGCCTCGCCGCCAGACTTCCTTTACCATTGCCGCGCCAGACTGCCATGCTTGATTTGGGCATGATGGAGTACGGGCGCCGATGCGCGTGGTTTTTGCTATCAACGCCGATCCCCGTGAGAAGGGCGAGGGCTGGAGCCGGCTGGCCAGCGCGCGCTATCGCGGCCTGATCCCGGCCGCCGAGATGGTCCGCCAGCAGCCCGGCCTGCGGGTCGATGTCGTGGCGGTGGCCGAGCTGTTCCGCCCCGATTTCGACCATCGCATCGACCTGCTGATCCTGCACCAGCCCAAAATCGACGTGGTCACCCTGGGCCAGGGCTTCGGCATCTGCCTCGGCCATATCGAGGCCATGCGCGGTGCCGGCGGCCGTCTGGTGATCGACGTCTCAGACTTCAAGCTGGCGCCCGAGCATGATGCCTCGGCCGCGCGCCAGATCGGCCCCGACGGCGCGCGCATCTACCGCAAGATGCTCGACCAGCTCTATCGCCGCTGCGACGCCGTCACCACGCCGAGCGACACCCTGGCCGGCCTGATGCGCGGGGCGCTGAAAGACGCCGTGCCGGACCGGGCTGTTCCCGTCATGGTGATCGGCGATCCCATCGAGGTGGAAGAGCGGCCGGTGCGTTTCGCGCCGGGCGAGGTGGTCAGGCTGCTGTGGTTCGGCTTCTACGGCATCCACGCCCCCGCGATGCGCGACTTCTTCCGCGCCGAGCTGCCGCGGCTGGCGGCGCAGCGCCGCTATCACCTGCAGGTACTGTGTGAGCCGCTTGCCCCCGACGTGGTGGCGCAGCAGCTCGGCTCGCTGGCCGGCACGGGCGAGGTCAGCTTCGCCCCATGGTCGGTGCCGGCCCTGCAGCAGGCGCTGGAGGATTGCGACATCGTTGTGCTGCCCTTCGTTGGCGGCTCGGTGCTGTCGGCAGGCAAAAGCAACAACCGCGCTTTGCAGGCGTTGTATGCCGGGCGTCATGTGGTGGCGCATCCGATCGACAGCTATCGCGAGCTGGCCGGGTTTTGCGGCCTGGACGAGCAGCTCAGCCGCGCCGTGCTGGCGGCCTGCGCCATGCCGGACAGCGTGATCGAGAAGACGCGCCTCGGCCAGGCCCATGTCGCCGCGCATTTCTCGGCCGCCGCGATCGGCCAGCAATGGCTGGCCATGCTGCAGGCGGTGAAGCCCGCAACGACAGCCGTGCCGGCGCTGGCCTCGACGCCGGCTTCGATTCCGGCCATCAAAGGAGACACCATGTCGGATATCCATGTCTGCTGGCTGGTGCCCAGGCCCGCGATCTACAAGGGCGTCGAGACTTCGCCGGCACCGGCCGCGGCGCGTTACCGCCTCGATCTGGCCCAGGCCGGGCAGCACCGGATCAGGACCACCTACCTCGATCTCGATGGCAGCGGGCCGGAGGGGCTGAAACGCGCCTGCGGCGGCGCCATGCCCGATATCGTCGTGCTGCCGGCCATGGCCTTGCCTGATGTGGCGCAGGCCGCCGGCTGGATCCGCGATGCCGGCGCGCGCCTGGTGCTCGACCTGCATGACGGCCATGCCGCAGGTCCTGCCGGCGGCGAACAGCTGCGCCAGCTCGCCTCGGCTGCGGTGGCTGTCGCGGCCGCCTCGCCGGGACTGGCGGCGCAGTATAAGCGCGAGACCGGCCGCGAGGCGATCGCCGTGCATGATCCCTACGAGGGCGAGACCGCTGCGCCGCGTTTCACGCCGGGAGGCGAGCGACTGAAGCTGGCTTGGTATGGCGAGCCCTCCGACCTGCCGGAACTCTCCGGCCTGCTCAACGCGCTGATGCCTTTCGCCGCCGAGCAGCCGATGGCGCTGGAGATCGTGGTATCCGTGCCGCCGCCGTTGGCCGATTCGCTGCGCGGCGCCACCCAGATGTCGGGCGGCCGGCTGCAGGTCAGCGTCACGTCCTGGAGTCCGGCGGCCCAGGCCGCCGCGATTGCCGATTGTGATGCCGTGGTGCTGCCGACGCCGCCGGAACCGCAGACCAATACACGCGGGCCGCAGCGCCTGGTGGCGGCCCTGCGCGGCGGCCGGCTGGTGGTGGCCGGGCCGACGCCGGCACATGAAGCTTTCCGCGATGCCGCCTGGATCGGCGCGTCACTGCCCGAGGGGCTGCGCTGGGCGAAACAGAATCCGGCCCTGGCGCTGCAGCGCATCGCCGCCGGACAGGCCATCATCGAGGTGCGCCATTCGCCGCTGGCCGTGGCGACGCAATGGGCATCCGTGTTCGACGTCGCGATGCGGCAGGCGGCACCGCAGCCGCTGGCGGCGCCGGCGCGACGCGGCCTGAAGCTCAATCTGGGCTGCGGCGACAAGATCCTGCCCGGCTATGTGAATTGCGACGCCTTGTCCTCGCGTGGCCAGGGGCCGAAGGTCGACGTGCAATGCGACGTGACCAGGACGCTGCCGTTCGTCGACGGCGCTGCCGAGGAAGTGCTGGCAGTGCATGTGGTGGAGCATATCTGGCGCTGGGAAGTGGCCGATGTACTGCGCGAGTGGAAACGCGTGCTGCAATCGGGCGGCCGCATGGTGCTGGAGTGCCCCAATCTGATCAGCGCGGCGCAGGAACTGATCAACAATCCCGTCGCCGCCGCCGGCCCGGGGCCGGAAGGCCAGCGCAGCATGTGGGTCTTCTACGGCGATCCGCGCTGGCGCGATCCGTTGATGATCCATCGCTGGGGGTATACGCCGCAGAGTCTGGCGGCATTAATGACTGAGGCCGGACTGGTGAACGTGCGGCAGGAGCCGGCACAGTACAAGCTGCGCGAGCCGCGAGACATGCGCATCGTCGGCGAGAAGCCGTGAATGGCTGAAACGCCGAAGATCTGCGTCTTCACCGGCAGCCGCGCTGATTACGGTCTTTTGCGCGGCTTGCTGCGGGAATTGCAGCAGCGCGACGCCCTGCGGTTGCTGGTCTCTGGCATGCATCTCAGCGCTGCTTTCGGCATGACGCGCAACGAGATCCTCGCCGATGGCTTTGCCATCGATGCCGAAGTCGACATGGAATTGGCCGGCGACGATCCGGCTGCCATCGCCAAGGCGCTGGGGCGCGGCGTGATCGGCATGACCGATGCCTTGCAGGCTATGGCGCCCGATGTGTTGGTGATTCTGGGTGATCGCTACGAAGCTCTGGCGGCGGCGCAGGTCGCGCTGCTGCTGTCGATCCCGATTGCCCATATCCATGGCGGCGAGATCACCGAAGGCGCCCTGGATGATGCGATCCGCCATGCCATCAGCAAGATGGCGACGTTGCATTTTCCCGCCGCCGAGCCCTATCGCCGGCGCCTGATCCAGATGGGCGAGGATCCGGCGCGTGTGCACGATGTCGGTGCACTCGGCATTCAGAATACCGACGCCTATACTCGCATCGATCGTGCGGCGTTCAGCGCGAAAACCGGATTTTCCTTCGGGCCGTTGAACATTCTGGCGACCTGTCATCCTGTCACCGCTACCGGGAGCGACCCGGAAGCAGGCATCGCCGCGCTCTGTGCGGCGCTCGACCGCATCGGGGATTGCCGCATCCTGTTTACCGCTGCCAATGCTGATGCCGGCGGCCGGCGCATCAACGCTTTTATCGAGGCCTATGCCAAAACACGGCCGCAGCGCGCGCAGATGGTCGCCAGCCTGGGCAGCGAGTTGTATGCCGCGGCACTCGGCCTGTTCGACCTGGTGGTCGGCAATTCCTCATCCGGCCTGATCGAGGCGCCGGCGGCAGGTACACCGACGGTGAATATCGGCGACCGGCAGAAAGGCCGGCTGCGCGCACCATCGGTGATCGACTGCGCTGAGGATGCCGCGGCCATCGAGCAGGCGATCCGCAGCGCGCTGACGCCAGAGCATCGTCGCATCGCCGAGGCCCGCCAGTCGCCCTATGGCCGCGGCGCCACGGCGCGGCTGATCGCCGAGGCGCTGCTGCAGTTCCGCTGGCGCGAGGCCGGCGCGAAACGCTTTCACGATCTTCAGATCTAGGGCTGCGCCGCGCCCAGGCTGATGCCGCCATCGGGGCAATCGCGACGGATCACCACGCCGGCGCCGACCAGCGTGGCCGTACCGACCCGGATGCCCTGCAGCAGGATGGCGCCGGCGCCGACATGGCTTTCCGGCCCGACCGAAGCCGCGCCGCAGAGAATGGCGCCGGGCGCGATGTGGCTGTGATCTCCGATCCGTGCATCATGCTCGACGATGGCGCCGGTATTGATGATGCAGTTGTCGCCGATCCCGGCGCCGGCCTGGATCATTGCCCCGGGCATCACAATGCTGCCCGCGCCGATGCGGGCATTATCGACTACGATGGCCTGCGGCGACACCAGAGCCGGAAAGGCGAAGCCGCGCGTGGTCCATCGCTCGAACACGCTGCGGCGCGGCTGCAGGCCGGGGCCACCGCGGTTGGGCCGGTTGCCGAAGCCGATGGCCAGGCTGATGGCGTCGGGCTTGTGCTGCGCCAGGTAGGAATCGTCGCCAAGGATCGGGATGCCGTCGATTGTGCTGCCGCGTCGCTGCGGATCGCTGTCCACCGCGCCAAGCAGTGCATGACCAAGCGCGCGGATCACGCCGATCACCGAGCGGGCGTGGCCGCCGGCCCCAATCAGGATGAAAGGCGGCAGCCTGGCGGTCATAGATGCGCGCTGCTCGGCAGATTGATACCGCAGGCGGCCAGTCGCTCGGCCTGCATGTCGGGCATGCGGGGGCTATCGCGAAACATTGGCAGCAGGTGCAGCGGCGTCCAGATCGGCCGGGCCATGATCTGGCGCTCATGCAGGGCGGCGAGCGCGGCATCGGCCGCGGCGGCATTATCCAGCATCAGGGTGTTGAGCCAGTAGATGCTGCGCGTATCGGGCAGTTCCTCGACCAGGCTGGTCCCCGCCATGCCGGCGAAGGCGGCGCGATAACGGCCGGCAAGATCGCGCTTGCGCTGGATCAATTCGGGCAGACGCTCGACCTGCGCCAGACCCAGGGCGGCATTCAGCCCAGGCATGCCGTAATTGAAACCGACGGCGTCATGCTCGATGCGGCCGGTGTCGCGGCGCCGGGCCGTGGTGCCGAGATGGCGGGCCTTTTCACCTAGCGCGGCATCATTGGTGACCACCGCACCGCCGCCACCGGTGGTGACGATCTTGTTGCCATTGAAGCTGAAGATGCCAATGCGGCCGATGCTGCCGACCGGGCGGCCGTGATAGGTTGACCCCAGCGCTTCGGCGGCATCCTCCACCAGCGGCAGATCGTATTGCGCGCAGATCGCGGCGATTTCATCCAGCGCTACCGGATGACCGAAGGCATGCATGGGCAAAACGGCGGCGATGCGGCGGCCGGTATTGCGATTGACCAGTCCGTTCGGGCCGGCCTGGCCGCAAGCCGCCAGGTGCCGCGCCAGCGCGGCCGGATCAAGGCCGAGCGCCTGCGGTTCGACATCGCAGAAATGTGGCTGCGCGCCGCAATAGACCACCGCATTGGCGGTGGCGGCGAAGCTGAGCGCAGGCACCAGCACCTCGTCGCCGGGACCGACCCCGATGGCCAGCAGGGCGAGATGCAGTGCGGCGGTACCGCTGGAGCAGACGATGACATGCTCGGAATTGCTGATGCGGCCCAGTTCGGCCTCGAAGCGCCGGGCAATCGGCGCCACCGGCGATACCCAGCCGCCACGGACGCAATCAGCCACGGCAGCAATATCGCCATTACGGATTTCCGGTTCGTGCAGAGCGACCGGGCGCGGCACGGTGCCGATGACCCGGGCCACGGTTTCGGCAATGCGGTTGGCGTCGG
>NZ_JANLJJ010000052.1:8580-14429 GCF_029255545.1 Ferrovibrio sp.
GAACCGGCGATGTCGAGGATCAGTCGGGCAAGGTCGCCGATCGATATCTCGCGTCCGCTGCCGGCGTTGATCACTTCGCCAATCGCGTCAGGCGCCTGCGCCACGGCGACGAAGGCGGAAGCGGTATCCGCGACATAGGTGAAATCGCGCGTTGGCTCAACCGAACCCAGGCGGATCGTCGCGGCGCCCGCGGCGGCCTGCAGCATCACGGTGGGAATCACCGCGCGTGGTGACTGGCGCGGACCAAAGGTGTTGAACGGCCGCAGGATGGTGACTGGCACGCCATGCGAACGATGGAACGCCAGCGCCATCTGGTCAGAGGCGATCTTTGAGGCGGCATAGGGCGACTGGGCCGAAAGCGGATGCTCCTCGGTCATCGGCACGAACTGTGCCGTGCCGTAAACTTCGCTGGTCGAGGTCTGCACGATGCGCTGCACGCCATAGCGGCGGGCGGCTTCCAGAACGTTGATGGTACCGCGCAGATTGGTGTCGCTGTAGCTTTCCGCAGCACGGTAGGAATAGGGGATCGAGATCAGGGCGGCGAGATGGAACACCGTGTCGCAGCCGCGCACCGCCTGTTCGACGATGTCGCGGTCGCGAATATCGCCCAGCGTGATTTCCATCCGCTCACGCTGTGCCGGCGCGAGGGCGTCGAGCCAGCCAAGGCTGCCATGGCCATTGTAATGGCACAGGGCCCGCACATCGTGGCCGTCTGCCAGCAGATGCTCAACCAGATGGGAGCCGATGAAACCTCCTGCGCCGGTGACAAGAATCCGGCCCAGCCCGCTGTTGCTCACGTCAGATCCCCCCATGCCAGCCGGTGCCCCGCCGCCAGTGCCCTGGTGACGCGGCGTCCGACCACGATATCGAAACAGGATGCCGGAATGCCATCGCCCGGGCGCAGGGCGGTCAGGGCATCGGCGGTGATCACGCTGCCATCCGGCAGATCGCGCGACAGGCAGAGGCTGCGGCGCGCCACCCGCCGGGTTTCATATTCCGCGGCGAAAGGCTGCTTGCGGCCATTGCCCAGGGCCGTTTCCACGCTGCGGATGTCGGCGACCAGTCGGGTGAAGCCGGCCGGATCAAGCGAGGCGCGGTGATCCGGCCCGGGCAGGCCGCAATCCAGCGTGAGGTGTTTTTCGATCATGGTGGCGCCGCGCGCCACGGCAGCAGCCGAAACCAGGGTGCCGGGCGTGTGATCGGAGAAGCCGATTGGATAGTCGTAGGCCTGTGCCAGCACGTCCATCGCCCGCAGGTTGGCCAGGGATTCCGGCGCCGGATAGACCGATACGCAATGCAGCAGGGCCAGATTCGTGCAGTTGGCCTGTTCCAGCCAGCCGACCGCCATATCCACTTCAGCCAGCGTCGCCATGCCGGTGGAAACGATCAGCGGCCGGCGCGTGGTGGCGGCGGCCCGCAACAGGATCGGGTTGTCGAGATCGCCGGAGCCGATCTTGATCGCTGGCAGATCCAGTGCATCGATCAGCTGCAGATTGGGCAGGTCGAAGGGCGTGGCGATCAGGGCAATGCCGAGCTGATCGGCCTGCTGTTTCAGGTTGCGCACGACCGCCGTATCGAGGGTCAGGCTGCGCAGCATCTCCTTCTGGTCGGCCGTGCCGGCCGTGCCGCTTTCCTGATAGGCGGCTTTCGGCGCGCCGGGCGAGGCCAGCAGATCGGGGTTGAACAGCTGCAGCTTGACCGCATCGGCGCCGGCGGCCTTGGCGGCCTCGACGAGTTGTCGCGCCATGGCGGCCGAGCCATTATGATTGACGCCGATCTCGGCAATGATGAAGCAGGGCGCATCCGGCCCCACCTTCCGTCCTGCAATCGCCATCGATTTCATGATGTGCCCCAGATCGCAGAGGAAAGGCCGTCCATTCCCGCCCGCACCGGATTGAGAACCGTCAGGCCGCCGGCGCGGTGCGCTGCAATTCGTGCATTGCCGCTGCCGGTGCGATGATGATGATGTTCGGCCCCACATTGACCAAGCCGACATCGCCAATGCCGAGTGCCTTGGCCGCGCCGCGAACGAACAGCTTGCAGCTGCGGTAATCCAGCAGCGGCCAGCGCCGCTCCATGGATTTGTCGTCGCCGAAATGCGAGGTGGTGAGGAACTTGGTTGTCAGCAGGTCGGTCAGTTCACATTCTGGGGGGTCGAGTTCGTCGAAGGCGTCGATGATCTGGCTGGTGATCGGCTGATCGATGCCATGCAGCGACTGCCGGACGGCATCCAGCAGGCCGGAGATCGGCTCACGGATCTGCTCCAGGGCATTCTCCGGGCCGAGTGCCGGGATCAGCCGGGCGCTCAGCATCTGGTCGGGCGCCGACATGAAGTTGCCTACCGGCTTGTCGAGCAGGATGGCCTCCAGGCCCGTGGTGCAATTGCCCTGCAGCAGGGCGTCACAGGCAATGAGGACCGGCCCGACGGCGCCGCTGTCATCAACCGCGGTATGCGGGATATCCCGTAGCAATTCCTTCCAGGTATCGGGATTTTCGTGCGGGTGCGGCCGCACCAGGACGGTCTTGCCCTGATCCGACAGCGTGCGGGCCAGTTCCACGATGGTGCCGATGCCCTGCTTTTCGCGTTCGAAGCGCTCCTTGAAGTATTCGTCGGCGAAGCTTTCGGTTTTCGCGGCGAAAGCCTCGTATTCCTTGCGTTCATGCTGGATCGAACGCAGGCTGCCTGCGAGGCCGAAGGGCGAATTGATCAAGATGAAATTGCCGAATTTCTGGTGCAGCTCGTTCACCGGATCGGCGAAAATCTCGCGATTGCGGCCGCGCAGCAGCTCGATTCGCGTATTGCCGACATCCAGCACCCTGCCGAAGGGGTGCTGGCGGGCCATGCGGCTGTCGAGCACGGTGGCGGCAAGATACAGGTCGGTATTCTTGGCCGCACCATCGTCGAAATAGATCCGCGCGTAGTCGGCGCCGACCGGGTCGTCCGGCACGTTGATGATCTCTTCGCAGCAGGCCACGGTGCGGTGATGATGCTGTTTGGCCAGATCGAAGTAATGGGCGCATTTCACGGTGGCGGTCTTGTGCCAGAAAACGCCGGTTGGGACGCGGGGCAGATTGGCACGCATGATCACCTTCTGGGTGATCACGCTGGTGTAGCCGCGCGCGGCGGCCAGCATGGCAAGGAACAGGCGCGAATTCAGTTCGCGGCGCTGGACTTCGCAGGACATGTAAATCGGTTTGATCTTAGCCATGGGGCTATTCTTTTCGGATTTTGTTAACGAATTACTGCCTTTATTGTTGTCATAGCACAGGTACGCTCGAAAAGCAGGGCTTTTCAGTATTTTACAATGACTTATGGAGCCTGAAATGCGCCCCGGGGGCAAGCCGTTGAGCGCAGCGTTCGAGAGCACTCCCGCCGAAGCAGGCCGAAGGCAGTGGGCATGACCTCTACTCCCTACGTTCCGACCCGATCGCTCGAAAACTGCACCACCAGCATGACCGCGTCGATCATCGATGCGATCCGCTGCCTGCACGTCAATGGCCTGCGCATCGTGCTGATCGAGGAGAACGGGATTCTGCGCGGTACGATCTCGGACGGCGATATCCGCCGGGCGATCCTGGCCGGCATTCCGTTGGATGCCGCGACCAGCACGATCATGAATGCCAAGCCGACGACGGTTGATCCGAGCATCAGCCATGTCCGGGCGCTCGAGATCATGCGCAAGCATGCGATCAATGTCCTGCCGGTGGTGGACAAGGATGGCCGCATCCTCGACCTGCTGGAGATGCGCCAGCTGCTGACGGCGCAGCTTCACCGCAACTGGGTCGTGCTGATGGCAGGCGGTCTGGGTACGCGGCTGCGTCCGCTGACCGAGACGATCCCGAAGCCGATGGTTCCGGTTGGCGGCCGGCCGATCCTGGAAACCTCGATCATCCAGTTCGCCGGTCAGGGTTATCGCGAGCTGTTCATCTCGGTCAACTACAAGGCCGAGATGATCGAGTCGTATTTTGGCGATGGCGAACGCTACAACGTCGACATCAACTATATACACGAGCCGACCCGCCTGGGCACCGCTGGCGCGCTATCGCTGCTGCCGCGCCGGCCCGACAGCCCGGTCATCGTGATGAATGCCGATATCCTGACCACGCTCTGGTTCCCGACCATGGTCGAGGCCCATGAGCGTTCCGGCGCGCTGGCGACTGTTGCGCTGAGCGAACGGACCTATACCGTGCCTTTCGGCGTCGTGTCGGTCGATGGCGACAAGGTGGCCGGGATCGAGGAAAAGCCATCGCAGAACCTGCGGATCAATTCCGGCATCTATGTGCTCAGCCCCGAGGCTTTCGACTGGCTGAAGCCGAATGAATATCTCGACATGCCGACCCTGCTGTCGCAGATGCTGGCGGCCGGCGCGCCGGTCGGCGCCTGGCAGATCGAGGGTTACTGGACCGATATCGGCCGTTATGAGGATCTGGGCATCGCCAATGCCAAATTCGGCGAGATTTTCGGCGAGGTCGACTGATGCCCGAGGCGCTGGAGTTGTTCCGCCTGTCCGGGCGCGTGGTGGCGATTACCGGCGCGGCAGGCCATCTCGGCCGCTGCTTTGCCGAAGCGGCAGCGCAGGCTGGCGCCGATCTGGTGCTGATCGACCTGGATGCCGCCGGCCTGCAGACGCTGTCGGATACGCTGACCGGCCGTTACACATGCCGCGTGCTGGTTCTGCCGTTCGACCTGCGTGACGAAGCCGCCCTGCGCGGGGTGCCGGCGGCGATCCGCGATGGGTTCGGCCGCCTTGATGTGCTGGTGAATTGCGCGGCTTTTGTCGGCACCAGCCGGCTGGAAGGCTGGGCGGTCGGGTTCCGCGAGCAGTCATCGGCGGCCTGGCGCGCGGCCCTGGAGGTCAACCTGACCGCGCCGTTCATCCTCTCGCAGGTCTGCACCGATTTGCTAACGGAATCGGGCAGCGGGTCACTGATCATGATCGGCTCTATCTACGGCATGCTGGGCCCGGACTGGAGCCTCTATGAGGGCACGGCAATGGCCAATCCCGCCGCCTATGCGGCTAGCAAGGGCGGACTTGAGCAACTGGTGCGCTGGCTGGCGACCACGCTGGCGCCGGGCCTGCGCGTCAACGGCATCATTCCAGGCGGCATCGCGCGCGGCCAGCCGCAGGTCTTTGTCGAGCGCTATGAGGCGCGCACGCCGTTGCGGCGCATGGCCAGCGAGGACGATTTCGTCGGCGCCTTCCTGTATCTGGCCTCCGATGCCTCGCGTTATGTGACCGGACAATGCCTGGTCGTCGATGGCGGCTGGTCGGCATGGTAGGTTTTGTGCCGGCTTTTAACTGGCCATCCCCGTCGGGTATGGCTTAACCTTCCGGTCAAACGCGCCCGCCACAATGGCTGGGCAAACGGGTGAGGACAATGAAGGGCATCATCCTGGCAGGTGGAGCCGGCACGCGGTTGCATCCGGCAACGGCCGTGACCAGCAAACAACTGATTCCGGTCTACGACAAGCCGATGATCTACCATCCGCTGACCACGCTGATGCTGGCCGGCATCCGCGACATCCTAGTGATCACGACGCCGCGCGACCAGGTCGCCTTCAGCGGCCTGCTGCGCGACGGTAGCCAGTGGGGCCTGAATATCAGCTATGCCGTGCAACCCGAACCCAACGGCATTGCCCAGGCTTTCCTGATCGGCCGCGCCTTCGTCGGTGGCGGCCCCTGCGCGCTGGTGCTGGGCGACAACATTTTCTACGGCGAAGGCTTCAGCGCCGTGCTGCGCCGCGCCGCGAAACAACAGCAGGGCGCCACGGTGTTCGGCTACTGGGTGGCCGATCCGGAGCGCTACGGCGTGCTCGATCTCAATCCCGACAAGACCGTGCGGGCGAT
>NZ_JANLJJ010000052.1:14529-15909 GCF_029255545.1 Ferrovibrio sp.
AACTTCATCGCCACGGTGGAGAAGCGCCAGGGCCTGAAGATCGCCGCGCCTGAGGAAATCGCCTGGCGCCAGGGCTATATCGATGCCGCCCGGGTTGAGGCCATAGCGAATGCCTATGGCAAGAATGCCTATGGCCAGTATCTGCGCCGCATCCTGAACGAAGACCGGCGCTAGGCGAGGATCCGGGATATGCGCATCTTCGCCACCGACCTGAGCGACGTTTTCATCATCGAGATGAAGTCGTTTTCCGATGATCGCGGTTTCATCAAGGAATTGTGGAACGCGCCGCGTTATCTCAATTACGGCCTCGGCGTGCCCTCGGTGCAGACCAACTTTTCGCGTTCGCGTAGGAACGTGGTGCGTGGCCTGCATTACCAGGAGCCGCACGGCCAGGGCAAGCTGGTTACGGCGCTGGCCGGCGAGGTGTTCGATGTGGCGGTGGATATTCGACAGGGGTCGCCCACTTTCGGCAAATGGACCGGCACGATCCTCTCCGGCGACAATCATCGCCAGCTCTGGATTCCGCCCGGCTTCGCCCATGGCTTCGCCGTGCTGAGCGACAGCGCCGATTTCCTCTATCAATGCACCGCGCCCTATGATCCGCGCTGCGAGCATGCGATCCGCTGGGATGATCCGGCCATCGGTATTGACTGGCAGGTGCGCGATCCGATTCTGGCTCCGAAGGACCAGGCCGCGCCGCTGTTGAACGAAGCGAAGGTGCTGCCGCCCTATTATCCGCTGCCGCCGCTGGTTGTTTCCGATAACGGCCGGGCGGCGCCGCGCGACGGCAGCTAGGCCGGCATGCTGCAGATCGCCGTCATCGGTCTGCAGGGGCAGCTGGCCCGATCGCTGGCCGAACTGGCTGGCGACAGCCTGCGGGTTACCTGCCTCGGGCGGCCGGAGCTTGATCTGACCGACCCCCCGACCATAGCCGCCGCCTTGTGGAAGGCTCCGGCCGATATTGTTGTCAACGCGGCCGCCTATACCGCGGTCGATCGCGCCGAATCCGAATCCGACCTGGCCTTTGCGATCAATCGCGATGGCGCGCAGGCCCTGGCCACCAGTTGCGCGCAGCTGGGCCTGCCGCTGATCCACATATCCACCGACTATGTGTTCGACGGCCAGAAGACAACGCCCTATGTCGAAGGCGACGACTGCAATCCGCAGGGTGTGTATGGCCGTTCGAAACTCGAAGGCGAGCAGGCCGTGCTGGCCGCGTCTTCACGCGCGGCGATCTTGCGCACCGCCTGGGTGCATAGCCCCTTTGGCAATAACTTCGTGCGCACCATGCTGCGGCTGGCCGGTGATCGCGACCGCCTGCGCGTGGTGAATGACCAGCAGGGTTCGCCCACCTATGCGCCGCATCTGGCGCAGGCGATC
>NZ_JANLJJ010000052.1:16009-47973 GCF_029255545.1 Ferrovibrio sp.
GGTGAATGACCAGCAGGGTTCGCCCACCTATGCGCCGCATCTGGCGCAGGCGATCGTCACTATGGCGCAGCGCATCGCCATGGAACCGGATAATCCCGACCTGTTCAGGACTTTCCACCTGGCTGGCGCCGGCACAACCACCTGGTGGGGACTGGCCCGTGAGATCATGGCGGTGGCGGCTTCTCTGGGTGGGAAAAGCGTGCCGGTGGATCCGATCGGCACCGCCGAATATCCAACCCCGGCGAAGCGCCCGGCCAATTCGGTGCTGGATTGCAGCCATATTCAGGCCATTTACGGCATCCGCTTGCCACCCTGGCAGGATGGGGTGCGCCGCTGCGTGGAGCGGCTGCTGGCCTGAGCCGGCAGCCGATGCCGGGTCCCGACATTCTTGCTTGAAGCCGTGGCGCCATGATATTAAACTTAATATAATCCGTACACAGATTATAAACCGATGCCAGCGAACTGGCACGACAGGGAGGACAACATGACGGCAGTACAGGATCGTCCGGTTATTATTGTTGGCGGCGGCATCGGCGGCCTTGCGGCGGCGCTGGCGCTGGCGCTGAAAGGCATCCGTTCGGTTCTGCTGGAACAGTCGGCCGAATTCCGCGAGGTCGGCGCCGGCATCCAGATCGGCCCCAATGCCTTCCGCCGCTTTGACATTCTCGGCATCCGCAAGGCGGTCGATGATATCGCGGTGTTCCCCGACAACCTGATCATGCGCGACGCCCTGACCGGCGAGGAAGTGACGCGCGTCCCGATGGGCGAACGCGCGCTGAAACATTATGGGCAGCCCTATGGCGTGATCCATCGCGCCGACCTGCATGATGCGCTGCTGCAGGCCTGCCGCACCCAGCCACTGGTCACCCTGCGCAACAATGCGAAGGTGGCCAGCCATGCTGATAATGGCGGCGGAGTTACGGTGACATTAGCCGATGGCGAGAAGATCGCGGGCGACAGCATCATCGGCTGCGATGGCCTGTGGTCGAGCCTGCGTGAGCTCATCGTGGCCGACGGCAAGCCGCGTGTCTCGGGTCATATCGCTTACCGTGCCGTGTTGCCACTGGCCGAGGTGCCGGAAACCCAGCGTGAGAACAACGTGGTGTTGTGGGCCGGGCCGAAGACCCATCTGGTGCATTACCCGCTGCGGCGCGGCGAGCTCTACAATCTGGTCGCCGTGTTCCACTCCAACCGCTACGAGGAAGGCTGGAACAGTTTTGGGGACGTGGCCGAGTTGAACGAACGGTTCCAGAACCAGCAACCGCAGGTGCACGCCCTGCTGAACAAGATCGAGTCCTGGCGCATGTGGGTGCTGTGCGATCGTGAACCGGTGGCGAACTGGACCAAGGGCCGCGTCACCCTGCTGGGCGATGCCGCGCATCCGATGCTGCAATATCTGGCGCAGGGCGCCTGCATGGCGTTGGAAGATGCTGTCTGCCTGGCCGAGAAACTCTCGGCGCGGCGCGACGATTCCAATGCGGCGTTCTTGGCTTACCAGCAGGAACGCTATCTGCGCACCGCGCGGGTGCAGGTGATGGCCCGCGTCTATGGCGACTTCTATCACGCGACCGGTCCGGTGCGCGAGTTGCGCAACGCGCTGCTCAGCGGCCGCACGCCGGAACAGGCCTATGCCGGCAACCAGTGGCTATATGGCGGTTAAGTCAGCCGGTCAGGCGGCGATCAGTCTTCGGGCTTGAACAGATGGCCGCTGGTGGCGGCTGATATGGTGCGGAAAGCGACCAGCGCAACGACCGCGGTTGCGACGGCAAGTGCTGTCCAGCCGACAGCAGGGTGCAGCTTGGGGCCGGCGGCGCTGAGGTGGATCAGCATCAGGCTGAAGGCCGCGCTGGGGAATGTGTAAGCCCACCAGGAAGGCGCAAAGGCGAGCCGGAAGAAACGCGGCAGCAGGGAAAGCAGTAGCAGCCCAATGAAGCCGGCAAGACCTGCGAGAATCCAGTTCAGCGCATCTGTTTCGCCGTTATTCAGCGCGCTCCAGGCCAGACAGCCGACCGAAGGCGGTGCCAGCAGGATCGCGACAGCAGGCTGCAGCCGTGGCGGCAACGCATCGCCCCAGAACAGCCGGTGCAGCAACGCAGGCTGGATGGCAATCCACAGGCCAAGTCCGATGGCGAAGCTGAACCATGACAGGCCGACATAGTCGAGCTTCATGCCAGCGAGTGGCGCCAGGATGTTGCCGACCAGCGGAATGAAGATGGCTGGCGTCAGGGCTGCCAGCGGCGCTGGCTGCACCAGCAGGCGCCGGATCAGCCAGACAGCAAGCAGAAGATGGACGATGGTCGCGCCCAGCCATAAACCACCGGCCAGGTCCGGCCGGTGGGGCAGCAGGCCGTTGGACAGCAGGATCAGCGCCACCGTGATGGCCGGAACGAAATGACCGCGCACCGGATGGCGGAATTCGGCAGCAACCGCCGCCGGATAGCGCCGCCATTTTAGCAGATAGGCGACTGCAATCAGTACAAAAGCCACGGCTGCGGCCAGCAGCAGAAGCTCACCGGCCCAGGCCGGTGCGCCGAACACGCGACCCGCCTCACGCCAGGCCAGACCCAGACCGGCAATGCCGAGCACGGCAGCGAAGAGCGGCAGTGGGAAATGCCGAAGGCCGGAAGCAGCGGCATGCGGTTCGGTCATGACGGTATATCCTTAAACAGTGCGCCAGATCGTGTAACCGGCGACAACGAAGATCAGCGCAGCGAAGATGCGGTTGAGCAGGCCCTTGTGGCGCGCAGCTTTCAGCGCCATGCGGGTGCCGAACAGACCGCCGAGGATGCCGCCAGCGATGAACCAGCCGGCGATCGTCCAGTCGATCAGGCCCGACCAGGCATAGTTGGCCGCCGTGGTAAGGCCGAAGCTGCCGACGGAGAACAGCGAGGAGGCGATGGCATTGATCATCGGCATGCCGCTGCCCAGCATAATGCCCGGCACGATCAGGAAACCACCACCAATGCCGAAGAAGCCGCTGATCGTGCCGGTGACAAGGCCGATCAGGACAAGTTTCAGGCCGATGGCCGGCGTGATGCGCACATCCGGATTACCCTCGGCGGCTTTGGGCCGCAGCATGGCGATGCCCACGATCACCATCACGGCGGCAAAGAGCAGCAACAGATGGCGGCCATCCACCAGTTTGCCGAGGCTGGAGCCCAGGGCAGCGCCGGCGATGCCGGAGGCGGCAAAGACAGTGGCGCAGGGCCATTTCACGGTCTGCTTGCGGGCATGCTGCAGCAGATTGGCGAAAGCATTCACCGCCACGGCCAGCGCGCTGGTGCCGATGGCCAGATGGGTATTGCCGATGCCGACTAGATAAAGCAGGGCCGGCACCGCCAGGATCGAACCGCCACCACCCACCAGGGCCAGGGAAAAGCCCACCGCGCTGCCCGAGGCGGCGGCGATGATGGCCTGGCCGAGGGTGATGGCAACCATGGCGGTTACAGGGCGTCGACCGGCAGTTTCAGATACCGCACGCCATTGGCCTCGGGCGGTGGCATGTGGCCCGCCCGCATGTTGACCTGCACCGAAGGCAGGATCAGGCGTGGCATGTCCAGCGTGGCGTCGCGCCGGGTGCGCATGGCAACGAACTCGTCCTCGCTGATGCCGTCGCGGACATGGATGTTGCGGGCGCGCTCTTCAGCCACCGTGGTTTCCCAGCGGTATTCGTCGCGGCCCGGTGCCTTGTAGTCATGGCACATGAACAGGCGGGTTTCCGGTGGCAGCGCGAAAAGTTTGTGGATCGAGCGGTAGAGTTGGCGGGCATCGCCGCCGGGGAAGTCGCAGCGTGCCGTGCCGTAATCGGGCATGAACAACGTATCGCCCACGAAAGCCGCGTCGCCGATCACATAAGCCATGCAGGCCGGCGTGTGGCCGGGCGTGTGGATGGCCCGAGCCTTGATGGTGCCGATACTGAAGGTTTCATTGTCGGCGAACAGGTGGTCGAACTGGCTGCCGTCGCGGGCGAATTCCGTGCCGGCATTGAAAACCTTGCCGAAGGTGTTCTGGACTACCGTGATGTTGAAACCGATGCCCAGCCTGCCGCCCAGTTTCTGCTTCAGATACGGCGCGGCCGAGAGATGGTCGGCATGGACGTGGGTTTCCAGGATCCATTCGACCTTCAGGCCCTCGCGCTGCACATAAGCAGTCACCGCATCGGCCGAATCCTTGTGCGTACGGCCGGAAGCCGGATCGAAATCCAGCACCGAGTCGACGATGGCGCAGGCCATGCTGGACGAATCGACGACGACATAACTGACGGTAAAGGTGGTTTCGTCGAAAAAGGCTTTCACGAGCGGCAGCATAACGCGACACTCCATCAGGCAGAGGCGGACTGGCGGTTCCAGGGCATCAGCGTCAGCAGGCGGGCCATGCCGCAGAAGCCAGTCAGGCCGTTCAGCAGCAGCCCGGCGCCGACAAAGCCGCTAAGCAGGATGAATTCCGGCGCCACGCGCCAGGCCAGGATGGCACCGGCCAGGGCCAGGCTGCCGGCGATCAGATGCACCTGACGCTGCAGCGACAGCGGCTTGGCTGGTGCGGTCTGCACGGGCAGGCCGGCGCGCTTCCAGGCATCCAGGCCGCCCTCCAGCACGTAGGTACTGCGGAAGCCCTTGGCCAGCAGGCGGTTGGCGGCCATCGTGGTGCGTGCGCCGCTGCGGCAGGTGAATACCGCCGTCTGGCGGCGGCTGTCGGGGAAGTCGTGGCGGTCGAAGGAGCCCAGCGGCACCAGTTGCGCGCCTTCGATATGCTCATGGGCGAATTCGCGTGGGCTGCGGATATCAATCAGCACGACCTCGTCGGCCTGCATTCTCTGTTGCAGTTTATGGGGATCGATCTTGCGCAAGGCGGTCATGGTTCCACTCGTCTCAGCAGGAAGGTTTGCAGAACTGCTCATACAGCAGGCGGATCAGCGGTTCGATGCGCGGGTCGGCCAGGCGGTAAAAGATGGTCTGGCCTTCGCGACGGGTCTCCACCAAGCCATCCTGCCGCAGGCGGTTGAGATGCTGCGACAGGGCCGATTGGCTCAGGCCCACCACATCGGCAAGATTGCCGACTGACCGCTCGCTTTCCATCAGCTGGCACAGGGTCAGCAGGCGCTTCTCGTTGGCGATATTGCGCAGAAAGTTGCTGGCCTGGGCAGCGCTGGCGGCAAGGCGGTCTAGGTCAACGGGTGTGGGCATGGTCTGGAGTCCTTACTGCTGCGATTCGCCGCGCAGCCATAGATAGATAGCGGGAATGACCAGCACGGTCAGCAGTGAGCTGGAGGCCAGGCCGAACAGCATGCTCACTGCCAGTCCCTGGAAGATGGGGTCCGCCAGGATGAAGGCGGCGCCGATCATGGCAGCGGCAGCTGTCAGGAAGATCGGCTTGAAACGGGTCGCGCCGGCGTCCAGCAGCACCTGGCGCAGCGGTAGGTCGCCCTGCCGGCGTTCGCGGATGAAGTCGATCAGCAGGATTGAGTTGCGTACCACGATGCCAGCCAGCGCGATGAAGCCGATCATCGAGGTGGCGGTGAAAGCCGCACCGGTCAGCCAATGGCCGAGCATGACGCCGATCATGGTCAGCGGCACCGGCACCAGCACCAGCAGGGGCAGCTTGAAGCTGCGGAACTGCGCCACCACCAGCAGGTAGATGCCAAGCAGGGCGACAATGAAAGCGCCGCCCATGTCACGGAAGGTGACATAGGTGACTTCCCATTCGCCGTCCCACAGCAGGCTGGTTTTGGATTCATCCTTCGGCTGGCCGGCATAGCGGATGGTTGGCTTGGGCAGGCTGCCCCAATCATGGGCGTCGATGGCATCTGCAACCGCCAACATGCCGTAGATCGGTGCCTCATAGGCACCGGCCAGATCGGCCGTCACCATCTCGGCATAATGGCCGTCGCGGCGATAGATCGGGAAGGAGGCGGGGTCACGATGGATGCGCACCACGTCGCCCAGTTCGACCAGCCGGCCATCGCGGGTCGGCACTGGAGTCGCCAGCAGGCGTTCGCTCAAGAACCGTTCGCTGCGCGGCAGGCTCAGGCTGATCTCGATCGGGCTGATGCCATGACCGCGATGGGAATAGCCGATGCGGCGGCCGTTCAGCAGCGAGGATAACGTTTCGTAGAGTTCGGCTTCCTCGACGCGGTGGAATTCCAGATTCTCCTGGTCGACTAGGAACCGTACACGGTCGCTCTGGATGCCGAAGCTGTCATCGTCATCGACGATGAAATCGATCTTGCGGAACAGCTTGCGCACGTCCGTCGCCACGGCGCGCCGCGTTTCGGCATCGGGGCCGTAGATCTCGGCCAGCAGGGTGGCCATCACCGGCGGACCGGGCGGCACTTCCACCACCTTCAGCGCACCGCCCGGTGGCAGTTCCAGGCCGGCGAGGCGCTTGCGGATGTCGAGCGCGATTTCGTGGCTGTTGCGGTCGCGCTCGGCCTTGGGCACCAGATTCACCTGCAGGTCGCCTTGCCAAGGCTGGTTGCGGAAGAAGTAATGCCGCACCAGGCCATTGAAGTTGAACGGGGCGGCAGTGCCGGCCTGGCTCTGGATATCCTTCAACTCGGGTAGGTCGGTCAGCCGCGCCACGGCTTCGGTGAGCAGGGTGTCGGTCTGCTCCAGGCTGGTCGAGCGCGGCAGGTCGAGTAGAACCTGCATTTCCGACTTGTTGTCGAAAGGCAACAGCTTCACGGTTACCGACTTGGTATAGAACAGGACCAGCGACAGCATGGTCAGGCCGCCAACGATCAGCACGAAATTCCGTGCCTGTTTTGGCGTGGTCAGGATGCGTTCGGCCACCCGCAGATAAAGTCGGGCAAGAATGCCACCATGTTCGTCATGTGGCGTGTCATGGCTGGCGCTGGCATGCTTGCCGCCCAGTTTCAGCATCAGCCAGGGGGTGATGGTGAAGGCAACCGCCAGCGAGAACAGCATAGCCGCTGAAGCATTAGCCGGAATCGGCGCCATATAAGGCCCCATCATGCCCGACACGAACATCATTGGCAGCAGTGCCACAATGATGGTGAAAGTGGCGACGATGGTGGGGTTGCCCACTTCGGCCACGGCTTCCACCGCAACGGTGAGCCGGTCGCGCGGTTTTTCCTTGTGCCAGTGGCGCACGATATTCTCGATTACCACGATGGCGTCGTCGACCAGGATGCCGATCGAGAAGATCAGCGCGAACATGCTGACGCGGTTGATGGTGTAGCCCATCAGCCAGGCGGCAAAGAAGGTGAGCAGGATGGTGGCGGGGATCACCACCAGCACTACCAGGCCTTCGCGCCAGCCGAGGAAGACCGCCAGCAGGCCAACGATGGAGACGGAGGCGAGGACCAAGTGGAACAGCAACTCATCGGCCTTCTCGGCTGCGGTCTCGCCGTAATTGCGCGTGATGGCAATATCGACACCCTTGGGCAGGGTGGTCGATTTCAGGATTTCGATCTGATGAATGATGTCGTCGGCGATCACCACCGCATTGCTGCCGGACTTCTTGGCAATGGCGACGCTGACGGCCGGCACACGTTCCATCGCGCCGTCGGCGCCGCGGCGCCAATTCCAGGTATAATGCGCGATCGGTTCGCCATCGGCGGCGATGCGGGCAACGTCCTCCAGGTAGACCGGGCGGCCATCCTGGGTGGTGATCAGCAGCAGGTTGATGTCAGGGCTGCCCTGCAGGGTTTGGCCGATGATGGCGGGCAGAGTGCGACCGGCATCCAGCAGCGGTTCGGCATGGAAAGAGCGGTTGGCGCCAGTCAGCTTTTCGACCAGCTGGTTCAACGAAACGCCATAGAGCGACAGCTTTTCTGGATCGGGCTCGACGCGGATCTGGTCGGCGCGGCCGCCGACGATGAATGTCTTGCCGACATTCTCGATCTTCATCGCCTCGCGCGACAGGTTCGCAGCGATGTTATAGAGGCCATTGTCGTTGAGGCGGGCCGGGTTGCCGGATGCCGGGGTCAGGGTGGCGACCACGATGGGCACGTCGTTAATGCCATGGCCGATGATCAGCGGCTCTGGGATACCGACCGGGATGCGGTTCAGGTTGGCGCGTACTTCGCTATGCACGCGCAGCAGGGCGCTGTCCTGGGCGAAGCCGGTTTTGAACCGCGCCGTGACCATGACGCGATCGTCTTCGCTGTTCGAATAGATATGATCAATGCCGTCGATCGCCTTGACGATCTCCTCCAGCGGACGGGTGATCAGTTCGACGGCGTCCTCGGCCTTCAGGCCATCGGCGCTGACGACGATATCGACCATCGGCACGCTGATCTGAGGCTCTTCCTCGCGCGGCAAGATGGCCAGTGCGAGGCCACCAATTGCGAGTGAAAAGATCAGGAAAAGCGGGGTGAGCGGCGAGGCGATGAAGTTGTGGGCAATCGCGCCGGACAGGCCGAGCTTCATGGCGCAACCAGGATATCGCCGGCCTTCAGGCCTGAGAGGACTTCGACGCCGTCAGGCATGGCCTGGCCAAGCTGGACGACCACTTCCGCGTCATCCTTAAGGCGAACCAGTGCTACGCCGAAACGATAGGTGATGTAGTCGGGCGGCACCAGAATGGCCTGGCGCTTGCCGGCGGCAACCCAGACGCGGGTGCGTTCGCCGACGAAGAAATCGCCAAGACCCTGGGCGCTGACATCGGCCACGACACGGCCATGGTCAAGCTGCGGGTAGACAAGCACGACTTCGCCCTCACCAAGCCCCTGTTCGCCGACACCCAGACCGCGCGGTCCAATCAGCACCTTCTCGCCGGCTTTCAGGAAGCGGGCATGGCGCTCGGGCAGCATCATGCGCAGTACATAGCGGCCAACCGCGATTTCGGCGATCGGCTCGCCGGGTTGAACCACGGTGCCGGTGGTGACAAGGGTTTTCAGAATGCGGCCAGTTTCTGGCGCGAGAACAGCGCCTTCGACGCCCTGCTGTTCGATCACGGCGCGTTCGGCCCGCAGGGCGGCGGCCTCGTTGTTGGCGGCTTCGTAGGCGGCGCGAGTCTGATCGGCACGGGCCTTGGTGCCGACACCTTTCTGCAGCAAGTCCTCCGCGCGCTTCAGCTCGATCTCGGCCAGCTGGCGCTGCGCCACGGCTGCCTTGATACGGGCGTCGATGGCGTTCAGTCGCGGCGTCAGTTTGGGATCGACCACCAGGGCCAGATGCTGGCCGGTGGTGACGGCGTCGCCTTCGCGAACGACCAGCTTGGCGATAGTGCCGCCGATGCGGCTGCGTGCCTGGGTGTTGTCGACGCTTTCGACGGTGGCGAACACCATCTTGCGGTCGACCACCTCGCGCGATTCGACCTGGAACTCGGCTGCATACGTCGGCATGGCCGTCAGCAGGCCGGCGGTCAGCATGGCTGTCAGGACAGCCATGCGTCGGTATTTGATCCCTTGGACAGGCACCAGCTCTGCTCCGCTCAGTTAAAGGCGTTGCCCGGCCGCAGGCCAGTCAGCTTCAGAATCTTGGCCAGCGGGCAGAAGCCGGTAAACGCCGCCTGCAGCATGTTGGCACCGACAAAAGCGGTGAACCAGAGCCAGTTGATGTTGTGATACTGGGACAACGCGAGGCTGGCGAGGATGAAAGTGCCGGCGAAGGCAAAAACCAGACGGTCGATATTCATGATGGGCTCCTGGGCTGGGGGAGATATTAATTTAGTAAGTGCTAATTTAGTAAAATTGAATATATATGTCAACGAAGCCTGCGCATAATTTGGTAGTTTCATCTATCCTACTGAAAGACAAGAAGGATTGAGAGCAATGAGTCAGGACCATTGGAATACCCGTTTTTCCGGACCCGACTACCTGTTTGGCACCGCGCCGAACGCCTTTCTTCAAAGCCAGGCCTTTCGCCTGCCCGCAGCCGGCCGGGCATTGGCCGTTGCCGATGGCGAGGGCCGCAACGGCGTCTGGCTGGCCCGGCAGGGCCTGCAGGTGCATGCCATCGATTTTTCTCCGGTGGCGCTGGAAAAAGCTCGCCGGCTGGCGGCCGGGCAAGGCGTTGTCCTGGAAACCGAGCAGGCGGACCTGTCGCAATGGGCCTGGCCGGAAGCGGCTTACGATGTGGTGGCGGCGATCTTTATCCAGTTTGCCGGCCCGCCATTGCGGCAGCAGATTTTCAGCGGCATCCGGCGCGCATTGCGGCCAGGCGGCCTGCTTTTGCTGCAGGGCTATCGGCCTGAACAGTTGAAATACCGCACCGGTGGTCCGTCACAGGCGGAGAACCTGTATACCCGGGAACTGCTGGAGACAGCATTCGGCGACTGTGAAATACTGCATCTCGAAGCGCATGACAGCGTCATCCATGAAGGCAGCGGGCATGACGGCATGTCGGCCCTGATTGATCTGGCGGCCCGCAAACCCCACACCGCTGCCTGAGCAGAACGCAAGTTTTCTCTCAATCACCCCTGCGAACAGGAAGTCACCGATGAATGCCACTGCCAGCACGACGCGTGAAATCTCGGTCGGCGAAAGCGGCCTCGGCCCCTATGGCCAGATCATCGTGGCCGGCCGGCATGTGATGTCGGCCGACGAGTCGGAAGCACTCGGCGGCCGCGATACCGGGCCGGATCCGTTTGAACTGGTGATGTCGGGCCTGGGCGCCTGCACGGCGATGACCATGCGCATGTATGCCGAGCGGAAGAAGTGGCCGTTGGTTCGCAGTTCGGTACAGGTGCGGCACAGCAAGATCACCGGCGCCGACGGCAAACCGCTCGACCGGTTCGAGCGGGTGATCACCATGGAAGGCGATCTGAGCGAGGAGCAGCGGCAGCGCCTGCTGGAGATCGCCAATAGATGTCCGGTACACGAAACGCTGACACGCGGTTCGGAAGTACAGACATCGCTGGCCTGATCAATCGATAGCGGGCTTTTGCCGCGCCGTCGCAGCCAGCAGCATGGCCATGAGCAAGCCGCCGGCGCCAAGTGCGAACAGCAGGTTGTAAGAGCCGGTGCGGTCGAACAGGTAAGAGAAGGCGTAACCGACGGCCGCGGATGAGAGCGCAAATCCGCCGGTGAGCCAGCCCCAGACCTGGCGGTGCGCGGCGAAGCCCACCAGTTCGGCAACGCGGCCCGAGGCCAGCGCCGAGATACCAGGCGTGAAGGCACCCACTGTGATGGCCGATATCGCCAGCGCCACCGGATGCGTGCTGAGCAGCGGAATGGCCACGGCGGCGGATTTGACCAGCAGCACGCCGACGATACTGCGATAGAAACCAAAACGCTCGGCGATCAGCCCGGCCAGCAGCGGGCCGCACAATGCGCCGATGCCGAACAACACCCAGAACAGTCCGCCGGCGGCGACGCCACGGCCCAGGCCACGCGCGATATAGTCGGCCCAGAACACCGTATGTGGCACAAAGCCGGCGGAATCGATGGTGTAGGCGGCCAGCAGCAACGCGACGGGCAGGGTGAAATTGCGCGGGGCGGTGGCGGCCTGCGTCTGCGGGGTGGCGGGTTCGATGGCCCATTGGCGCCAGGTCAGCGCCGCCAGCAGCAGGGTGAGCAGACCCAGGCCAAGCCAGACCGGCATCGGCCCATAGCCGGCCACCGCCGGAACCAGCGTGCCGGCGGTGATGATGCCGATGCCGACGCCGGTGAAGACGATGCCGTTGCTGCGTGCGCGGTGGGTGGCCGGCGCGCGAGCCAGCATCAGCGGCACGGCCGCCACCATCAGGATGCCGCCGGTGAAGCCGGCCAGGAAGCGCCAGGGCGCGAACCAGACGAAACCCCAGGGCATGGCGCAGGCCAGCAGGCTCAGGCCGGTCAGCACCATGGCGCCACGGGTGAGCGTTGCCACCGGCAGCAACCGCGCCAGGCTGGCGGCCAGCAGGCTGCCGCCGACATAGCCGGCCAGATTGGTGGCGCCCAGATAGGCGGCATCAGCGGCGCTGAGCCAGTCGCGCTCGATCAGCACGGGGATCAGCGGCGTATAGCCGAAACGCGCGAAGCCGATGCCGACCAGAAGCGCACAAAGCCCGGCGAGGGCGCCGTGCCAGACAGGATTGATCATGGAAACTGCAGGCAAAAAGAACGGGCAGGCATGCTAACCCGGCGCTGGCCCGCCGACGACCATTGTCGCCATATTATTTGGCGATGGCTCGTATGCGTTTTCGTCTTGCCTATTTGCCAAGCAGGCCTTTCAACTTGTCGGCCGCGCCGCCGGCGGCACCACCTGTAGCACCGCCAATCGCGCCGGCGGGATCTTTCAGCAGGTTGCCAAGCTGTTTCTGCAGTTCGCCGGTTGCGACGCGCGAGGCCTGGGCGCTGATCGTGCCGATCACCTTCTCCGTCACCTCGGCCGGGGTGGCGCCATTGCTACCCTTGCCGATATCTTTCAACTGGATGGTGGGCAGGCCTGCCGAGATCGTACGGCCCTGCAAGGCCGCATGGCTGGCGGCGATTTTGCCGTCGCGGATCACGAGATTTTCGATGATCACCTTGCGCTCGGGCTGCTTGCTGGTGTCGCCGCCAGTCGATGCCGATCCGGCTTTCGGTTCGGTCTGGCCGCCGCCGAATTTCGCCGCATAGGCCTGCACATTTTTCTGGATGGTCTCCAGGTTGCCGCCGCTGCTGGCATATTCGTAATTGATCGACGGTTGGATGATCTGCACATCCTTGATGATGATCGGGTTGGATTGCAGGCTGGCGATATCCAGCGTGACGCGGATGTCGCCCAGCGAGATTGCCTCCGCTCCGCTGAAGCCCTTGGGATTGCCGACCACCAGGCCGCTTAGGCTGCCGCTGCCCGAGGTGGGCTTCAGTTCGACCGATTTGAGCGTTACGCGCGTCTGGGTGGCTTCCGAGCCATAGCGCTCGATCACCGCCTTGACCAGGCTGTCGAGATTGGAGGCGAAGTAATAAGCCGCGCCGGCGATGGCGAGGACAACGATGGCGAGGGCCAGTGCGATTTTCTTGATCATGGCTGTGTCCTTCCCATTCTCTCAACCTATTATTTTCATTATCTGCCTCTTGGGCAGGTGGCATCAACCGCCTTGTGCCGGCGACTAGCCAGGCCCGGAGAATCTGGCTAAAGTCTGCCCAACTGATATATCAGATGGGAGAAACGATGTCCGGGGCAAGGCAGGGGGCCCAGCCGATGGATCTGCCGGCCGATCCGCTGGCCGACCGCCTGAGCCGCTGTTATGCCTCGGCGGTGCATGACGTGCTGCGGGCGCAGGGCCATGATAATTGCGTGCTGCCGCCGGAAATCCGCCCGCTCAATCCCGCGCAGACCTTGGCCGGCCAGGTCTGGACCGTCAGCGGCCATATCGACCGCACCAAGTCTGCCCACGAAACCCTGCTGGAATGGACCGGCGTTTTGTCCAAGGCGCCGCCGGGCCGGGTGGTGGTCTGTCAGCCGCATAACCACGAGGTGGCGTTGATGGGCGAGCTTTCGGCCTCGGCGCTGCAGCTGAAGGGCGTGCGGGGTTATATCGTCGATGGCGGCTGTCGCGATGCGGCAATGGTGGAGCAGCTCGGTTTCCCGGTCTGGTGCAGTTTCTTCACGCCGTCCGATATCGTTGCACGGTGGGTGCCTGATCTTTTCGGCACGCCTGTTTCCATCGGCAGCGTGACGATCTCCACCGGCGATTACGTGATCGCCGACCGCGATGGCGTGGTGGTGGTTCCCGCCGCCATGGCCGAGGCTGTGATCGCCCGCACCGAAGAGGTGATGGGCACCGAAGGCGAAGTGCGCCGCAATATCATGGCCGGCATGGATCCACAGGAGGCGTATCAGAAATATGGCAAGTTCTGATCACACAACCGATCCGCGCCTCCTGATCCTGGCCCCGGGCGACAATATCGCGGTGGCCCGGCTGGAAATCCCGGCCGATATGGAACTGCAGGTCGCGGGGCGCAAGGTGCGGCTGCAGCGTGCCCTGGGCTTCGGTCACAAGATCGCGGTGCGCGATATCGCCGCCGGCGAGAAGATTGTGAAATACGGCGCACCGATCGGACGCGCGACGGCGGATATCGCGCTGGGCGACTATGTGCACAACCACAATGTCGCCAGCGACTATATGCCCAATACGGTGGTGGTGGAGGCTGCTCCATGAGCGATGTGACGATGCGTGGCTGGCGGCGGGCCGATGGCCGCAAGGGAATCCGCAACTATGTGGCGGTGGCCTATCTGGTGGAATGTGCCCATCACGTGGTGAAGGAAATCGCCTGGCCCTATCGCGAGCAGGGCGCCCATGTGATCGGCTTCCCGGGCTGTTATCCCAATGCCTATGCGCTCAAGATGATGCAGCGGCTATGTACGCATCCCAATGTTGGCGCCGTGCTGCTGGTGTCGCTGGGCTGCGAGGGCTTCAACAAGAAGCTGCTGGAGCGCACGATCAGGGAGAACGGCCGGCCGGTCGAGTTGCTGGCGATCCAGGAAAACGGCGGCACGCGTGCAACCATCGACAAGGGCCGTGCCTGGATTGAGGCGCGACTGAAAGAGCTGAGTCAGCAGCCGACCGAACCGATGGGTGTTTCCGAACTGGTGGTTGGCACCATCTGCGGCGGCTCGGATGCCACATCGGGCCTGACGGCCAATCCGGCCATGGGCCGCGCCTTTGACTTCCTAGTGCAGGAAAAGGCCGCGGCGATTTTCGAGGAAACCGGCGAGCTGATCGGCATGGAAGGCTGGATGGCCGAACGCGCTGTCACGCCGGAGCTGGGCCGTGAACTCAAAGCCTGCGTCGCCAAGGCGGCGCGCTACTACGAAACGCTGGGTTATCCCAGCTTCGCGCCGGGCAATGCCGATGGCGGCCTCACCACCATCGAGGAGAAATCGCTGGGCGCCTATGCCAAAAGCGGGGCCTCGCCGATCAGTGGCATCATCAAGCCGGGCGACATTCCGCCGCGCGGAGGGCTGTATCTTCTGGATGTCGTCCCCGATGGTGAGGTGCGGTTCGGCTTTCCAAATATCAGCGATAATGCCGAGATCGCCGAACTGATCGCCTGCGGTTCGCATGTGATCCTGTTTTCCACCGGCCGGGGCTCGGTGGTGGGCTCGGCGCTGGCGCCCGTGATCAAGGTCTGCGCCAATCCACGCACATACGCGCGCATGGCCGACGACATGGATGTGAATGCCGGCCGCATCCTGGAAGGACAGGCTGATCTCGACACAGTGGGGCGCGAGATATTTGACCTGATTAAGCGCGTCGGCGCTGGCGAGATGACCCGGTCGGAAGGTCTGGGGCACCAGGAATTCATCCTCACCTATAAGAGTTTCGAACCGATCGGTCCGGCCTGCCTGCCGGCGGTCGCTTAAAGCAGGGGGACGGGCATGCGTCTGGAAGGCAAGACGGCTGTGGTGACGGCAGCCGCGCAGGGTATCGGCCGAGCTTCGGCCATCGCATTCGCGCGTGAGGGGGCGAAAGTAATCGCCACCGATCTGAACGAAACCAAGCTGAAGGAACTCGGCAGCCTGCCAAATATCCGCACACGCAGGCTGGATGTGATGGACCCGGTGGCCATTACGGCTTTTGCCGCCGAGGCGGGCGCGGTGGATGTGCTGTTCAACTGTGCCGGTTTCGTGCATCACGGCACGATCCAGGAGACGGAAGAGAAGGATTGGGATTTCTCCTTCGACCTCAACGTGCGCTCAATGTACCGCATGAGCAAGGCCCTGCTGCCGGCCATGCTGGCTGCCGGCCGTGGTGGTTCGATCATCAACATGTCGTCCGCCGCCTCTTCGGTGAAGGGCGCGCCGAACCGTTTTGTCTATGGCACCACCAAGGCGGCGGTGATCGGCCTGACCAAATCGATTGCCGCCGACTTCATCAAACAGGGCGTACGTTGCAATGCGATCTGCCCCGGTACGATCCAGACGCCCTCACTGGATGATCGTATCGCCATCCAGGCGATAGCGACCGGCAGTGTCGAGCAGGCCCGCGCCGGGTTCGTGGCGCGTCAGCCGCTCGGCCGGCTTGGTACGGCGGAAGAGATCGCAGCCCTGGCCGTCTACCTAGCGGCCGACGAATCCGCCTTCACTACCGGCGCCATCCATATCATCGATGGTGGTTGGTCGCTCTAAGGCATTTTTCAGGGAGATGAATCATGAAACTGCTGCGTTATGGCCCGCCGGGTCATGAAAAGCCGGGCCTGCTGGATGCCTCTGGTGCCATCCGCGATCTCTCCACCGTGGTGCCCGATATTGCCGGCAGCACGCTGAGCCCGGCTGGACTGGCCAAGCTGAAGTCGCTGGATCCAATGGCCTTGCCGGCAATATCGGGAAATCCGCGCCTCGGACCCTGTGTCAACCGGGTAGGCAAATTCATCTGCATCGGACTGAACTATTCCGATCACGCCGCCGAAACCGGCGCAACGGTGCCGCCCGAACCGATCATCTTCATGAAGGCGACCTCGGCAATCACCGGGCCAAATGACGATGTGATCATCCCGAAGGGTTCGCAGAAGACCGACTGGGAAGTGGAGCTTGGCGTGGTGATCGGTTCGGCCGCCCGATACGTCGATGAGAAAGACGCCATGAGCCATGTTGCCGGCTATTGTGTGATCAACGACGTGTCGGAACGCGCCTTCCAGACCGAGCGCCATGGCCAGTGGACCAAGGGCAAGAGCGCCGACAGCTTCGGCCCGATTGGCCCCTGGCTGGTGACCGCTGATGACGTTCCGGATCCGCAGAATCTCGCGATGTTCTGTGACATCAACGGCAAGCGTTTCCAGAACGGATCGACCAAAACGATGGTCTATGGCGTGCGCTATCTGGTGAGTTACTTAAGCCAATTCATGTCACTGCAGCCGGGCGACATTATCTCCACCGGCACGCCGCCGGGCGTGGGCATGGGCCAGAAGCCGCCACTGTATTTGAAGGATGGCGACAGCATTCATCTCGGCATCGCCGGTCTGGGTGAGCAGCGCCAGACCGCGCGGAATTACCGGGTATAGGGGGCTAGAAGGGTTCGGCTGTGGCGCGGCCGACCGAACGGAAGAAGGCTTCGACCGCGGCGCGGCGCGGGATTGGCGCCACCGCGCCGTAGCCGATGGTGGTGAGCGCCGCGGCGGCATTGGCATAGCTTGCTGCTTCCAGGGGGGATATGCCGCGCACCAGTTCGGCCAGGAAGGCGCCGTCGAAACAATCGCCGGCGCCGGTGGCATCCACCGTGGACACGCGATGGCCGGCCAGGCGCCAGCGGCCATCGGCATTGGCGATCAGCACGCCGTCTGCGCCGCATTTCAGCACCACCAGCGGAATACCCATGACGCGATAGTAGTCCAGGATCGCCGCGGGATCGCTCAGGCCACTGAGCGCCGTGGCGTCCTCCAGGCTGGGCAGGGCGATGTCCGAGAGCCTCAGCGCGGCATGGATGGCGGCGCGGGCCATCTCCAGTGGCCACAGTTTCAGGCGCAGATTGGTGTCGAAGCAGACCTGTCTGTTGGCCTTGCGCATGCGCGCAATCGCTGTCATTGCGGTTTCACGCATGCCCGGGCTGACGGCCAGGGTGATGCCGGAAACATGCAGCAGCTTGGAGGCCTCCAGCGCCGCGCTGGGCAAATCCGCCGGCGTCATGCGGCTGGCTGCCGAATCCTTGCGGTAATAAGTGAAGGTATGGCCCGACTTGCCGTGGGTGACGAAATAGATTGCCGTGGCGGCATCCTCGCGATGGCCCACCGTGCTGGTGTCGACTCCTTCCCGGCGCCACAGATCGAGCAGCAGCTCGCCGAACGGATCCCGGCCCAACAGGGTGCAATAGGCGGTATGAGCGCCCTGGCGCGCGGCGGCAATGGCGCAATTGGAAGTATCGCCGCCGAATCCGCGCAGATACTGGTCGCTGTCCGGCCCACCGGTCTGGTTGAACTCCACCATGGCTTCGCCGAGGCAGAGGATGTCGAATGCCATGCCGCAGCAGCCTCCTGATCCTGCCGTCTTTCCTAACCGAGATGGCCGGTTTCGGCAAGTCAACTGACATATCAGATATTATCTTGAGGCCGCCGGGGCCCGCTGCTACGGTGCGGGAAAGGCAGGAAAAAAGGTCAAGCCGACATGGCAAAAAACAGCGCAATCCGCAGCACGCGGCTGGAGCGCCCGAAATCCCTTACCGAACTGGTCAAAGACCACGTCCGTAGCCGTATCACCAACGGCGAGCTGATGCTGGGCGAGGCGCTGTCAGAAAATGTTCTGGCAGCCCAGCTTGGCATTTCCAAGACACCGGTACGCGAGGCCCTGCTGCAGCTCAAGCTGGAAGGACTGGTTGACATCCAGCCCCAGCGCGGCAGTTTCGTGTTTTCGCTGGCGCCTGACGAGGCGGCGGAGATGTGCCAGTACCGCGTTATCCTAGAAAGCGCGGCCCTGCGCGATGCCCTGGCCAACGACGAGGCCGGACTGATCGACGCGCTGGAGCAGAATGTGAAGCGCATGGCCAGGGCCGTGTCCGACGGCGACATCCCTGCCTATCGTCGGCTTGATACCGAATATCATCGCCATATCCTGGCGCGAGCCAATAATCGTTTCCTGACCCAGTCGCATCAGCAACTGGAAATGAAAATCCAGGCCTTGCGCGCACGCGTCACCTCGAAAGAGCGCACGGTGGGCGATTCACTGGCCGAGCATCAGAATATCGTGAAATTGCTCAAGACCCACGAACGGACCAAGGCGCTGAACCTGCTGGGTGTGCATATCCGTGCGGCGTCGCGCGATTACCAGATCATCCTGCAGGAGCAGGCGCGTGGCCGGGAGCGCAAGAGTGGCTGAACGCAGCATGGCCGGTGCCGCGCCCGCGCTGGAGGCCGGCCATTGGCGGGGCATCCTGTTCATGCTGTTGGGCACGGCTTTGTTCACCTTCAACGATGCGCTAGGCAAATGGATGGTGGCTAGCGTGGCCGTCGGCCAGTTGCTGTTCATCCGCTCGGCGGCGGCCTTGGCTGTCTTGTTGCCCATGGTGCACCGCGCCGGCTGGCGCCAGGTCTTCGTGCTGGATGAGCCAGGCCGGCATGCCATCCGCCTGGTGCTGATCGTGGCGGAAGTGGCCTGCTTCTATCTCGCCGTGCGACACCTGCCGCTGGCGGATGTAATGGCTGTCTATCAGGCCACGCCGCTGATCGTCACCGTACTGGCGATTCCGCTGCTGGGTGAAGTGGTTGGCTGGCGCCGCGGCATCGCTGTGACCATCGGCTTTGGCGGTGTGCTGCTGGTGCTGCAGCCGCAGGCCGGCGTCTTTACCGCGCCGGCGCTGATCGCCATGGCCGGCAGTTTCGCCTATGCGCTGATGATGATTGCCACGCGTAAGCTGCGTTCGACCGGCGCGCTGTCGCTGATCGTCTATCACACGCTGGCCGTCGGCGCGGCGGGGCTGCTGACGCTGCCCTGGGGCTGGTCGGCGGTGGGCGTGCTGGATATCGCCTATCTGGCACTGATTGGCGTGGTCGCCACGCTGGCGCATATGAGCATGAACCAGGCCTTGCGCCTCACGCCGGCCGCCGTGGTGGTGCCCTATACCTATACCTCGCTGCTCTGGGCGATCCTGCTCGGCTGGCTGTTCTTCGCCGACCTGCCGACCATGCCCATGCTGGCCGGTGCCGGGATCATCGTCGCCAGCGGCCTGTTTGTTCTGCATCGTGAGCGGCTGGCGAAACCGGCATAGACGATACCGCGTTAAGGGAGTGGAGCGATGACCGAGAAGAAGAAAAAAATGCTGCGCAGCCGGGAATGGTTCGATAATCCGCATGACCCAGGCATGACGGCGCTGTATCTGGAGCGGTATCTCAATTTCGGGCTGACGCTGGCCGAACTGCGCGGCGGCAAGCCGATTATCGGCATCGCCCAGTCGGGTAGCGACCTGTCGCCCTGCAATCGCCACCATATCGAGTTAGCTAAGCGCGTGCGTGACGGCATCCGCGATGCCGGCGGCATTCCGTTCGAATTCCCCACCCATCCGATCCAGGAAACGGGCAAGCGGCCGACGGCGGCGCTGGACCGTAACCTGCTTTATCTCGGCTTGGCCGAGTTGCTCTATTCCTATCCGCTGGATGGCGTGGTGCTGACCACGGGCTGCGACAAGACCACGCCGGGCATGCTGATGGCAGCAGCCACCGTGGATATCCCCGCTATCGTGCTGTCAGGCGGGCCGATGCTGGATGGCTGGTATAAGGGCCAGCTGGCCGGGTCGGGTACGGTGATCTGGTATGCGCGCCAGGAACTGGCTGCCGGCCGCATCAATTACGACGAGTTCCTGGCCATGGTGGCATCCTCCGCGCCCAGCCCGGGTCATTGCAACACGATGGGCACGGCGCTCTCCATGAACAGCATGGCCGAAGCTCTGGGCATGTCGCTGCCGGGCTGTGCGTCGATCCCGGCGCCCTATCGCGAGCGCGCGCAGATAGCCTACGAAACCGGCCGTCGCGCGGTGGAGATCGTGCATGAGGATCTGCGACCCTCGAAAATCATGACCCGCAAGGCCTTCGAGAATGCCATCGTGGCGGCCAGCGCGTTAGGCGCCTCCACGAACTGCCCGCCGCATCTGAATGCCATCGCACGGCACATGGGCGTCGAATTGGACGTGAAGGATTGGGACAGGGTTGGGTACAACATCCCGCTGCTGGTCAATTGCATGCCAGCCGGTGCCCATCTGGGCGAGGGCTTCCATCGCGCCGGTGGCGTGCCGGTGGTGATGCGCGAATTGCTGGAAGCCGGCAAGCTGCATGCCGATGCTCTTACGGTGAATGGCCGCAGCATGGGCGAGAATGTGAAAGAGGCCATCTGCGAGGACCGCGACGTGATCCGGCCTTATGACCAGCCGCTGCTGCCGGAAGCGGGTTTTGCCGTTCTGTCGGGCACGCTGTTCGAGTCGGCGGTGATGAAAACTTCGGTGATTTCGGCCGAATTCCGCCGCCAGTATCTGGAACGCCCGGGTGATCCAGATGCCTTCGAGGGCACGGCCATCGTGTTCGAGGGGCCGGAGGATTACCATGCTCGGATCAACGATCCGGCCCTGCCGATCGACGAGAACAGTATCCTGGTGATCCGGAATACCGGCCCGGTTGGCTATCCAGGTGCGGCCGAAGTGGTGAACATGCTGCCGCCGGATCGTTTGGTGAAGCAGGGTATCAACCTGCTGCCCTGTATTGGCGATGGCCGTCAGAGCGGTACCTCGGGTAGTCCGTCTATCCTCAACGCCTCGCCCGAAGCTGCCGTCGGTGGCGGGCTGGCCCTGCTGAAGACCGGCGACCGGATCCGCGTCGATCTGCGCAGGCGCAGCGCCGATATCATGATCTCCAGTGATGAACTGGAGAAACGGCGCAAGGCTTGGGCACCGCCACAACTGGTGAACCAGACGCCGTGGCAGGAATTGCAGCGTCGGTATGTCGGACAATTGTCGACGGGCGGCTGTCTGGATTTCGCTACTGGTTATCAGCGTATTGCTGAGACCTTTGGGGTGCCACGGCATAACCACTGAGTGAATTCACAGCAGCGCTGCACGTATCCTCGCGTGACAAGTGGGCGCTGGCGATTTGCTTTGCAATCAGGGCTTGGCAGGTCGTTTCAGGCTGGCTAGACTGATATATAAGATGCTACGAAGGCATGCCACGTCGCATTGAAAACAGACAGAAAAGGCCCACAACGGGTCAGGCAGGGAGGAATAAAAATGCGTAAATCAGCCATGCGTAAAACCGCGGGGTGGGTCATTGCCGGCGCGATCCTGGCCGGTGCGACGCCCGCACTGTCTCAAGAAAAGCTAACCGTCTGGTTCAACAAGGGATTCTATCCGGCCGAGGATGTCGCGCTGAATGCGGTGATCGACCGCTTCAAGCAGAAGACCGGGGTCACAGTCGAACTTAGCCTGTTCGGCGTGGAAGATATCATCACCAAGGCGGTCTCTGCCGTCGAGGCCAAGACGCCCCCCGACGTTGCCTTCGGCTGGACCTTCGATTTTCGCACTGCCGGCAAATGGGCTTATGAGGGCAAGTTGGAGGATCTCTCCGACATCATCACGCCGAACAAGGACAAATTCCTCGCCGGTGTGCTCGATACCGCCTATCTGCAAGGGCCCGGCGGCAAACGCGCCTATTACGGCATGCCGATCTACCAACAGACCATGCACGCCAACTACTGGAAGGATATGGTCGAGGAAGCCGGTTTCAAAGAGTCTGATATTCCGAAAGACTGGAAGGGCTATTGGTCATTCTGGTGCGACAAGGTGCAGACTGGCCTGCGCGCCAAGGGCAAGCGTGTCTATGGCATCGGCCATCCGTCGTCGGTAGAGGCTTCGGACACCTTCTACAGCTTCCTGTCCTATGTGAACGCCTACAATGCGATGCCGGTCGACAAGGACGGCAAGCTTCTGATCAACGATCCGAAGATCAAGGCCGGCATGGTTGCCGCGCTGAAGGATTACACCGACATCGTGATTAAGGGTTGTACTCCGCCAGGCTCATTGTCATGGAAGGATGTCGACAACAACGTTGCCTTCCATAACAAGACCACGCCAATGACGCATAACGCGACCATTTCGCTCCCCGGCAAGCACATGGACGACATGATGAATGCCAAGGAGCAGAAGGATCGTGACCAGGCCAAAAAGAACTATTACGACCTGATTCGCACCACCAACTGGCCGGCCAAGCCCGATGGCCAGCCGTTGCCGAACCTGGTGTCGATCAAGCTGGCGGTGGCCTTCGCCGATGCGCCGAACAAGAAGCGCGCCAAGGAATTCCTCGCTTTCCTGGCCCAGCCCGAGAATCTGATCCCGTATACGGAAGGCTCACTCGGTCGCTGGTTCCCGGTCACCAAGGAAGCGGCAGAGCGACCCTTCTGGCAGGAAGACCAGCATCGCAAGAACGTCTACCAGCAGTTCGTGAAGCAACCCACCGTGCCGTTCCCCTTCGTCTATAACTACAAGTTCACTACAGTGAATGCAGAAAACGTGTGGGGCCGAGCCATGTCGCGCGTGGTGCAGGAGAAGGTTTCGCCCGAGCAGGCGGTCGACGAGATGTTCGCCCGCATCAAGCAGCTCGTCGAAGGCTGAAGCGTAAGCAGCGGCTGACCGTCGTGGCTGTTCTCGACGTGCAAGCCGGGAAAATGGCCCCGGGACGTCTCTCGCAAGAGGCGACTTGGGGCCTGATTTTCCTGGTTCCCTACATCGTGTTGTTCCTTGGCCTAGTGATCTACCCGGTCAGCTACGGCCTGATCCTCGGCGCCAATCCGAAGAGCTATGTGCGGCTGTGGACCGATCCGGTCTTTCTGCGCACCATTGTCAACACGGTGGTCTTCCTCGGTGTGGCAGTGAATATCAAGCTGTTCCTCGCGCTGCTGTTATCGGGCTTCTTCGTGCATGAGCGCCGCTGGATCCGCTGGCTCAGCGTGGTTTTCATCCTGCCTTGGGCGATTCCATCGATTCCCACCATCCTGTCCTTCCGCTGGATGCTCAATGCGGAATGGGGCATGCTCAATTCGCTGATTTTCCGCCTCACGCTGGAGGATGGCCCCAACTGGCTGCTCGACCGCTGGAGTGGCCTGGGGATGATCTGCGTCGTGCATATCTGGAAATACCTGCCATTCTGGACCCTGATCCTGCTGGCTGGCCGCCTCGCGATCCCGAAGGATCTCTACGAATCCGCTGATGTGGATGGCGCCAGTGGCCTGCAGAAATTCCGTTATGTAACCTTTCCCAGCCTGCGCAACCTCTACATCACCTGTACCCTGCTCTCGACCATCATGAGCCTAGGCGATTTTAACTCGATCTACCTGCTGACCGGCGGAGGCCCTGCCGATTCAACCCAGACGCTCGCAACGCTCGGCATCCGTTACGCTTTTGGCATGTCGGAGATCGAGGTTGGCGTCTCTACCGTGGTGGTGGCGCTGCCGGTGATGCTGCCATTGCTGGTCCTGATGCTGCGGCGGATGAAGAAGGGCGAGCAGCCATGAGGAAAATCTTTACCGAGGCGCGGCTGGCTCTGATCGGCATCCTTATCCTGATCTGGACCCTGATTCCGATCTATCACCTGTTCGTCATGTCGATCACGCCACGGGTGGAAACCTTTGCCGGCGCGCTGTGGCCATCGCGACCGACATTGGAAAATTACGAGACGGTTGTGGAGCAGGGGCACTACTATCTTGAGCATTTCTGGCGGCAATTGTGGAACAGCGCCTTCGTCGCCGTGATGGTCTGTGTCATCACGCTGGCGATCGCGGCCACCGCCACCTTTGCGATCAGCCGCCTAAAGGTGCGCGGCGGCCGGCTGGTCTCAAACATGGCGCTGGCGACCTATCTGATCCCACCGGCTTTCCTGGCAATCCCGATGTACAAGGTAATGGGGATCTATGGCCTGCTGAACACGCAATGGTCGTTGATTCTCACCATGGTCACTTTCGCCTCGCCCTATGCGATCTGGGTGCTGAAACAATATGCCGACAAGCTGCCCTACGAGCTGGACGAGGCGGCACGCATCGATGGCGCCAGTCCGCTGCAGATATTTCGCCTGATCTACCTGCCGCTGATGGCGCCGTCGCTGGTCGCGATCGGCACTTATGCGCTGCTGCTGGCCTGGAACGAGTATCTGTACGCCTTCCTGCTGCTGTCGGCGGACAAAGACATCACGCTGGCCGTGGCGCTGGGGCATTTTCTCACCACCGATGATGCGCCATTCAATGTCTTGATGGCGACCGGTGCGGTTTACGCTCTGCCGCCGGCGGCGGTTTACTACGCGTTCCGGCGCTATATGGTTTCCGGACTCACTGCGGGGGCGGTGAAGTCATAATCAGTCGAGAAGCAAGAAAGAGTGACAGGGAGTTCGATATGGCGAGTGTGAGTGTGGAGGCAGTGCGTAAACGATATGGCGCGCTGGAAGTGATCCACGGCATCGATATCGCGATTCCGGATGGCGAGTTCGTCGTTCTGGTCGGCCCGTCCGGTTGCGGAAAATCGACCTTGTTGCGCATGATCGCTGGGCTGGAGGAAATCTCCGGCGGCACGGTGCGGATCGGTCAACGGGTGGTCAATCAGGTGCCCTCGAAAGACCGCGACATCGCCATGGTGTTTCAGAATTATGCGCTCTATCCGCATATGACGGTGCGCGAGAATATGGGTTTCTCCCTGAGGCTGCGCAAAGCCGAAACCGAGGTGATCGCCGAGCGGGTGCAGCGCGCCGCGCAAATCCTTAGCCTGACCGAACTGCTCGACCGCCACCCCAAGCAGCTGTCCGGCGGCCAGCGCCAGCGCGTCGCCATGGGCCGCGCTATTGTGCGCAATCCGCAGGTCTTCCTGTTCGACGAGCCCCTGAGCAATCTGGACGCCAAGCTGCGCGTGCAGATGCGGACCGAAATCAAGGCCCTGCATCAACAACTGAAGACGACCTCGATCTATGTGACCCATGATCAGATCGAGGCGATGACCATGGCTGACCGCATCGTGGTGATGCATGATGGCATCGTCGAGCAGATCGGCACGCCGCTGGAGCTTTACGACACGCCTGCTAACCTGTTTGTGGCCGGCTTCATTGGTTCGCCCGCAATTAACCTGATCCGTGGTATCCTGCGCCGTGATGGCGGGCGTTGCTGGGTGGCGACCGAGGCCGGCGTCGACCTGCCGCTGAATGGCGACGCTGCAGGACAGGATGGCCAGGCGGTGGTCTATGGTTTCAGGCCGGAACACCTGACGCCGGTGGAGAATAGCGGGCTGCTGTCGCGTATCGAAGTGGTCGAACCTACCGGTGCCAATACTTTTGTCTATGCCGAGCTGAGCGGTGCGCAGATCTGTGGCGTGTTCAGCGAACGGCGCAGTTTTGCCGCCGGTGAGACCCTGCACCTGATGCCGCAGCTCGATCGCGTGCATCTGTTCGATGCCGCCAGTGGTCGGCGCCTGGCGGCGTGATCCGCTCCCGTCGGGCCCATGATCGGCGCTGCCAATGATTGGCATTGACTGGGGCAGCAGCAATTTCCGCGCCTACCGCATTGGTCCTGATGGAAATGTGCTGGAACGACGCGAAGCGGAGTCCGGCATAGGTAGTCTAGAAGCCACCGATTATCCGGCCGTGCTGCAGCAGCGCATCGGCGACTGGCTGGCGTTGGACGACGGTCCGGTCCTTCTGTCAGGCATGGTGGGCAGCCGGCAGGGTTGGCGTGAAGCAGCCTATGTTGCCTGCCCGGCAGGGCTGGCCGATCTGGCCAAGGCGTTCTGCCTGGTTGATCTGGGCGGCGGCCGGACTGGCCATGTCGTGCCAGGTGTGTCCTGTCGCGACGTCTCTGGTGTGCCGGATGTGATGCGCGGCGAAGAGATGCAGATATTCGGCCTCGATACGCCGGCCGGTATCGCAATGGCCTGCTTGCCGGGCACGCATTCCAAGCATGTTACACTGCAGCACGGCTGTATTGCCGGCTTCGCCACGGCCATGACGGGCGAGATATTCGCCCTGTTGTCGCGCCACGGCCTGATTGCCGCCATGCTGCCGCATATGGTGGCGGATTTCGACGAGACCGGCTTTCGCGCCGGAGTGCTGGCCTCGGGGCATCCGGGCGGCCTGCTGCACCACCTGTTCGGCGTGCGCAGTCGGCGGCTGTTCGGCGAACTTGCGGCCCCGGCGGCGCCGGATTTCCTCTCCGGCCTGCTGGTCGGGCATGAACTGCGCGGCACGGACTGGCGGGGCGAGGTGCAAATCATCGCTGGCCAGAATCTGGCGAGACGCTATCTTAAGGCCTGCGGCTGGCTCGGAATTCCAGCCGCCATTGCTCCGGAGGATGCCGCGGCTCGCGGCCTGTACCGTCTGAGCCGTCATCTGCCGGGGTGAGAAAAACAGCCCGGGAGGGCGCCATGAAGAGCTTTTCAGCCTGGCTTCAGGATTGTCCCGTCATCGCCATCCTCCGTGGTATCCGTACCGAGGAAGCCGTCGAGATCGGCGCTGCGCTGTATGAGGCTGGTTTCCGAATCATTGAGGTGCCGCTGAATTCCCCCGATCCGATGGAGAGCATTGCGGCGCTGTCGAAGCATTTCGGCGACCGCGCCCTGATCGGCGCCGGCACGGTGATTGATCCCGGATGCATCAAGCGGGTGGCGATGTCGGGCGGGCACCTGATCGTGGCGCCGAATGCCAATCCTTACGTGGTGCACAAGGCCAAGATCCTCGACATGGCTGCCGTACCGGGTGTCTTTACGCCGACCGAGGCGTTTGCGATGATCGCGGAAGGCGCTGATGCCCTGAAGCTGTTTCCCGCCGAGGCAGCCAGTCCCGTGGTGCTGAAAAGCCTGCGCGCCGTGCTGCCGCCGCGCCTGCCGGTGCTGCCGGTCGGCGGTATTCACCCTGAGGATTTCGCCAGCTGGCAGGCGGCTGGCGCAGCCGGGTTTGGCCTAGGCTCGGCACTATACAAGCCGGGTTTCAGCGCCCGCAAGGTCGCCAAGCGGGCGAAGCGCGTCATGGCGGCGCTGAGTGAGTTTCAGAGGAATTTTGTGGCGATGTCGGTGGAGGAGGCGCGGCCGACGCTGTCGTAATGCTGGCGCAGGAACCGCCCGGCCTGCCTCCGGCCCAGTTCGAACAGGCCCTGCAGAAAATCCCAGTCGACATTGTATTTGCTGGCGGTGCCCAGCTTTGCCAGTTGCGTCTCGGCGTCGATGGTATGGATGAACATCCGCTTCAGCCGGCCGTCGTCGTCGAAACCGGCTTCGATCATGCGGGTCACGAAGGCGATGGCGCGCATCTCGCGCACCAGGCTGGAATTAAAGCTCAGGGTATTGACGCGGTCGAGAATGGCCTGCGGTGATTTCGGCAGCGACGGGATGTTCATCGGGTTGATCTGCACGATCAGCACGTCGCGGCTCTCGCAATTGTAGATCAGCGGATAGATCGGCGGATTTCCCATGAAGCCGCCATCCCAGTAATGCCGGTTGCCGATCTTCACCGCCTGGAATAGATGCGGCAGGCAGGCCGAGGCGAGCAGGGCGTCGATCGATACCTCGGTGTTGTCGAAGATCTTAATCTTGCCGCTTAGCACATCGGTGGCGCAGACGAACAGCTTGACCGCCGTGCATTCGTGCAAGGCCTCGCAATCCAGGCTCTGTTGCAGAATCTTGCGCAGCGGATTGTGGTCCTTAGGTCCGGTCTGATAGGGCGAAGCAATCCGGCTGCTCAGCTCCATTAGATGATAGCTGGGCGAGTAGTCTATCCCGCCCAGCTTGAACCAGTGATCCAGCAGACTGGGCCGGAACGGCGAGAAGCGGGCGGCATCGGCGACGCGGCGCCAGAAATCGTGCAGGGCCCGACGTGCTTCGTTTATGCCGCCCTTGGCAAGGCCGTTCGCCAGGACGGCGGCATTCATCGCGCCCGCCGATGTGCCGGAGATGCCTTCGATGGTGAAGCAGTCCTCTTCCAGCAGGCGGTCGAGCACGCCCCAGGTGAAGGCGCCATGGGTGCCGCCACCCTGCAGGGCCAGATTGATCGGTTTGCGCCTGCGGGTGTTTCGTACCGATTTTGCCGGCGTGGCGCTGGTCCTGCGGGATTTTGGCGGGAGCGGCATTGGCGGGATGGTTACACCCATGTCAGAATGGATTTGTGAGTGACACTATGCAGATTTTCGACCGCGCCGTGAAGCGGCGCCAGCGTCAGCGTGCCATGCTGCAGGCTGCAGATTTCGACTTCCTGCGCGCCGCCGTGGCCGACCGGCTGCTCGACCGGCTGGAGGATATCCGCCGCACGTTTCCACTGGCCTTGGTGCAGGGTTGCGATTCTGCCTGGCTGCAGGCGCGGTTGCAGGGGCGGGGCGGAATCGAAACGCTGATCTCGATGGATGCCGTGCCCACCGCCGCGCCGCTGCATATGGTGGGCGACGAGGAGCTCCTGCCTTTTGCCGAACGGCGTTTCGATCTGGTGATCGGATTGCTGAATCTGCACTGGATCAACGATCTGCCCGGCGCACTGATCCAGATCCAGCGCGTGTTGAAGCCCGATGGCCTATTCCTGGGTGCCATGCTAGGCGGCGCCACCTTGAGTGAACTGCGGCAGGCCTGGCTGGCCGCCGAATCCGAGCTGGAAGGCGGCGTCAGCCCGCGCGTGTCGCCGATGGCCGAAACGCTGGATGGCGCAGCTTTGCTGCAACGCGCCGGTTTTGCCCTGCCGGTGGCCGACAGCGAAGTGATCCGCGTCACCTATGCCGATGCCTTCCGCTTGATGCGCGACCTGCGCGGCATGGGTGAAACCAATGCAATCCTGGACCGCCGAAAATCCTTCACCCGCCGGGCCACCCTGTTGCGCATGGCTGAAATCTATCAGCAGAAATTTCCCGCTGAGGGTGGCCGCATCGCGGCCGGGTTTGAGGTGATCACGCTCACCGGCTGGTCGCCGCATGACAGCCAACAGAAACCGTTGCGCCCCGGCATGGCGGCCAATCGGCTCGCCGCCGCTTTGGATACCGTGGAATACCCCCTCGGCGACCGGGCGTCACCCAAACGTTGATCAGCGCGCCGGTTCGAACAGCAGGGTGAGGATGCGGTTCAGCGCCGCATCGGCGGCCTTGCGCGCGGCCGTTTCATCCTCTGCCTCGGCCAGCCACAGCACCGCTTCGTTCATCGCGCCGGTCAGCAGGAAGGTCAGTGCCTCGGCGGATATCTGTCGATCCTGGGGCAGTTCGGCCAGCGCGGCCTCGATCCCCTGGCGCAGGGAGCCCCGGCCATAACGCCCGTCGATCTCGCGCCAGCGTTGCCAGCCAATCACCGATGGTGCATCGACCAGGAAAATCTGACGCGTGTCCGGCTGCAGGCAGGCATCCAGGAAAGCCGCGCTGCCTTTGGTCAGGGCATCCAGTGGAGAGGTGGCTGTGGCGGCGGCGGCCTCGATGGCGGCCAGCACCTCGGCCGCGATGCTTTCCACCAAGGCCTCGAACAGGGCCCGCTTGTCGGCGAAATGGTAATACAGCGCGCCGCGCGTGACGCCGGCCTCGCGCACCACGTCTTCCGTGCCGGTACCGGCATAGCTCGTGGCCGCAAACAGCCTTCGCGCCGTGGCCAGCAGGGCGCCCCGCGTGGCGGCATGTTTTTCAGCCTTGGTCTGCTTTCTATCTTGCATACATACAGCCTGTATGTTTATATCCGACCCAAGCGCCGCTGTCCAGACCGATCAGCGGCGAATCGAAGAGGTCCCCGACTTACAGCCGGGATCATGCAGGAAAGGAGCCCCATCGTGAAACCGACCAGCTATTACCCGGTGATCTGTACTGCCAAGGTGGCGGAAACCGCAGCTTTCTATCGGGCCCATTTCGGCTTTGCGCCAGCCTTCGAGAGTGACTGGTACGTGCATCTCACCAGCCAGGCCGATCCGCGCGTCAATCTCGCCATCCTCGATCACGGGCATGCCACCATCCCCGGCGGTTTCCGCAAACCGGTGCAGGGTCTGCTGATCAATTTCGAGGTGGACGACGTGGACAGCGAATATGAGAAAGCGAAGGTTGCCGGCCTGGATATCCGGCTGGAACTGCGCGACGAGGATTTCGGCCAGCGCCATTTCATCCTGGCCGATCCCAATGGCGTACTGATCGACGTGATCAAGCCGATCCCGCCTTCGGCCGAGTATGCCGCACAATATGACGCGGCTGCGCTAGAGAAGATCGGCGGCTAGACCAGCAGGTCGCGCAGCATCGCCACCAAAGGGATGTCGGCCGGGGGCATGGGCAACTCGCCCATCTTCACCGGTCGCACCCATTTCATCGCCTGGCCTTCGCGCGGCTGTGGCTGGCCCCCCCAGCGCCGGCAGACATAGAGCGGCATCAGCAGGTGGAAATCCTCGTAAGCATGGCTGGCGAAGGCAAATGGCGCGAGGCAGGCCGCAGAGATATCCAGATGCAGCTCTTCATGTAGCTCTCGGATCAGGGCCGCTTCCGGCGTTTCATTGGCTTCGACCTTGCCGCCGGGGAATTCCCACATGCCGGCCAGCTTTTTGCCTTCGGGCCGCTGGGTCAGCAGCACGCGGCCATCGGTGTCGACCAACGCCACTGCCACCACCAGCACCACCGGTTTGGGCGCCAGCAGGGCGGCAGAATCGCCGGGGCAGAGCGCGTCAGCTTCGGTAATCGGCATTGATGTCGATATATCCGTGCGTCAGGTCGCAGGTCCACACCCGCGCCTTGCCCTTGCCGACGCCGACATCGACGGCGATGCGCACATCGCTGCTCTTGAAATGCTTGGTGGCATAGGCGTCGTCATGATCAGGGCGGACCATGCCGTTTTTCGTCACTGGCTTGTCCCCGATCCTGACCACCAGCTTGTCGCGGTTGGCGGGCTCTGCCGATTTCCCGACGGCCATCACGATGCGGCCCCAGTTGGCATCGGCGCCGGCAATCGCGGTCTTCACCAGCGGTGAATTGGCGATCGCGCGGGCGATGATACGCGCGGATGTATCGGTCTTCGCGCCGGTGACATCCACAGTGACCAGTTTCTGCGCGCCTTCACCGTCGCGCGCCACCAGTTGCGCCAGTTCGGCCATCACATCGGTCAGCGCGCGGCGGAAATCGGCCAACCGCTTGTCGCTGGCCTTGGCCACCGGCGTATTGGCGGCCGCCCCCGTGGCAAACAGCAGCACGGTATCCGAGGTGGAGGTATCGCCATCCACCGTCAGGCAGTTGAAGCTCTGGTTATTGGCATCCTTCAGCAGGGCCTGCAGCGTGGCGGCCGGCAGCTTCGCGTCGGTGACAAAGAAGGCCAGCATCGTCGCCATATCCGGCGCGATCATGCCCGAGCCTTTGCAGAAGCCGTTGATCGTCACGGTCTTGCCGTCAATCTTGCAGTTTGCCGTGGCCAGCTTGGGGAAGGTGTCGGTGGTCATGATCGCCCTGGCGGCATTGGCCCAGGCATCGGCCGACAGGGCCTTCTTCATCTTCGGCAGCTGCGCCACGATCTTTTCAGCCGGCAGGATCTGGCCGATCACGCCGGTAGAGGCGAGATAGACGTCGTTTGACTTACAGCCAACGGCCTTCGCTGTGCCATCGGCCGTGGCCTTCACGGCCTTGGTGCCGGCCTTGCCGGTGAATACGTTGGCTATGCCGGCATTCACCACCAGGGCACGG
>NZ_JANLJJ010000053.1:0-2025 GCF_029255545.1 Ferrovibrio sp.
ATGCCGACGAGGAAGTCTTCGAGATGAACAACGGCTGCATCTGCTGCACCGTGCGCGGCGACCTGATCCGCATCATCGAAGGCCTGTTCAAGCGCAAGGACCGCTTCGATGCCATCATCGTCGAGACCACCGGCCTGGCCGATCCCGGCCCGGTGGCGCAGACCTTCTTCGTCGACGAGGATGTGGCGCGCCGCGCCAAGCTCGATTCCATCGTTACCGTGGTCGATGCCCGCCATCTGCCGGCGCGTCTGAAGGATAGCCGCGAAGCGGAAGAGCAGATCGCGTTCGCCGACGTGATCATCCTGAACAAGGCCGATCTGGTGACGCCGGCCGAACTGGCCGAGGTGGAAGGCCGCATCCGGGCGATCAATGCCTTTGCCAAGATCCACCATGCCACCAAATGCGACGTGCCGCTGGACAAGATTCTGGATCGCGGTGCCTTCGATCTGGACCGCATCCTCGACCTGGAGCCGGAATTCCTGAAGCAGAATCCGGCCCATGGCGAGCCCGGTCATGTGCATGACGACCATTGCGGCCACGATCATGATCACCATCATCACGGCCATAACCCGGCGCATGGCGAAGCCGGGCATGTGCATGACGAGCAATGCGGCCATGATCACGTGCACGACGTCACGGTGCAGAGCGTGTCGCTCACCGTGGCTGCGCCACTGGATGCCCGCAAGTTCGACGCCTGGATCAGCGATCTGCTGGCCACCAAGGGCCAGGACATCCTGCGGACCAAAGGCATCCTCGACCTGAAGGGCAGCGACAAGCGCTTCGTGTTCCAGGCCGTGCACATGATCAAGGACGGCGATTTCCAGCGGCCGTGGCGCGCCGACGAGAAGCGCCAGTCCAGGCTGGTCTTCATCGGCCGCGAGCTGGATGCCGCCGCCTTGCAGCAGGGCTTCGATGCCTGCCGCGCCTGATGCCAGGCAGGCAGGGGCAGGCACCCAGATCGGTTTCCGCGCCTATCTGTGGCAGTTCAAGGCCGGGGTGATCGCCGTTGCCGCCGCCGAGGCTGCCGGCACGGCCGGTTTCGGGCTGGGCGACGGTTCGATCGCGCTGCGTCCCTTTGATGATCCCGAAGCGGCCAATACCCGCCGCCTGATCGTGCATGCCGATGCCGCCCTGCTCTGCATGGCAGCGGCGCCGGGTGGCGAGGGGTTCGTGTCGGGCGGCGACGATGGCCGGCTGATGCACACCACCGTGGCCGGCGAGGGCCATGAGCTGGCCAGCGTGCCGCGCAAGTGGATCGAGCATGTTGTTGTGGCCGACAATGGCAGTGCCCAGAATAGTCTTCTGGCTTATGCCGCCGGCAAGACGGTTGGCCTGCTCGATGGCGCCGGCAGGCCGGTCGCCATATTCGCGGATCATCCCAGCACGGTCAGCGGCATCGCCTTCAACCCGAAGGGCAAGCGGCTGGTGGCGGCGCATTACGGCGGCGTCAGCCTGTGGTGGGCCAAGGCCGAGGCGCAGCAGCCCAAACGGCTGGCTTGGAAAGGCTCGCATGTGGCGGTGACCTGGTCGCCGGATGGCAAGTTCGTCATCACCGGCACGCAGGAAAACGAACTGCATGGCTGGCGCCTGGCGGATTCCGCCGACATGCGCATGAGTGGCTATCCGGCCAAGCCGAAATGTTTCAGCTGGTCGCGCGACGGTCGCTGGCTGGCCACCAGCGGCGCCGATGTGGTGGTGGTGTGGGACTGCAAGGGCAAGGGGCCGATGGGTTCGGCGCCGGTGGAAGTCAGCCGCGGCGCACCGGTCACGGTTGTGGCCTTCCATCCGCGCCACGGCCTGATCGCCTCCGGCCATGACGATGGCCGGCTCAAACTCGGCCGCATCTCTGATGGCTCCAGCATCGACCTTGAACGTCTGGGCGATGCGCCAGTCACCGCCCTGGGCTGGACGTCCGATGGCCGTTATCTGATGGCCGGTGCCGAGGATGGCACGGCGGCGATCCTGGATTTCGGCAAGTAGTCATCGCGCTACGCGCGCAGCCCAGTCTTATCGCGCTACGCGCGC
>NZ_JANLJJ010000053.1:2125-44251 GCF_029255545.1 Ferrovibrio sp.
TCATCGAGGAACAGCGACGAGCTGTCGCCGATCACCGCCTCGCAATCCTCCAGGCCGATCGGCGTGGTGTCATCGCCCTTGTACAGCAGCAGCTTGGCGATCTCGCCGCGCGTGACCATGCGGTCGGTGCCCAGGTTGTCGAGCAGGTATCCCATCGCTTCCGGCGCGATCTTCTTGCCGGCCTCGCGCGCCATGTCTTCGATCAGGCCCTGCAGCGCGCGCTGGTCATCAGCATAGCAGCCGATGGCGACCGCCAGGTCGGATTCCTCGAAGGCGCCACGCAGCGATGAGCGTGCTGCCAGCTCACCGGCCTCGACGACAACCAGCGTGTCGCCGACCATGGACTCCAGAAACGACTCGAACAGCTTGGCGTTGCGGTCTCCGGCGCCTGACACCATGACGACGCGGCGCCCACCGGTCAGCGCGATCGCGGCGGCTTCATCGGCCAGTCGCGCGGGATCATCCTGCAATTGCGCGCCAGTCAGGCTGGTCACAAGGAAGGGATCATTCAAATCCGCCACCACGCTTCTTGCAATCGCCTTGGCGCGTTCGCGGATCATGCCGGCATCGCTGCCGAACAGCAGAACCGCGCGGATATCGGGGCGCGGGCGCCTGACGAAGCCCTCGACCTCGCGCGTGGCCAGTTTCATGGCTGGCGTGGTTGTGGCTTTGGTTTGAACTGGTCGCGGCCGAAATAATTGGCCAGGCGGATGCGGATCTGCTCGGCGGCATCGCGCAGGGCGCGTTCGCGGGCATTCTTCTCGCTGATCAGATTGGAATAATCGGCAACCGTGAGATTGTAGGAAGCCTGGCTGCTGATTGAAAAGGATGCCAGGGGGGAGCCGGTCTGGTAATCCCGCAGGAAGGTGGAAACGGATATTTGCAGGTTGTTTCGAGTGATCTCGTCGCTGCGCGTGACGAAAACCGAGCCGACGGATTCGGTGATCCGGTAGTCAAGGATGTAAAGCGGGCGCTCCGGGCTGCCCTGCGGCGTCACCATGTCCAGCAGGTGATTGCGCAATTGCTGGCTGATGCGGTCCTCAGGCTGGGCGATGCTGATCTGGGTGAATTGCGGCACGGCCTCGCCGGGACCGTTCTGGCGATACAGCGGCTTGAAGCCGCAGCCCGCAAGGGCAGCGGCCACCAGCAGAATACAGAATGGCCTAGACCACGACATTGACGATCCGGTTCGGCACGATCACCACCTTGCGCACGGGCTTGCCGTCGATGGCACGCTGCACATTGTCGTTGGCCAGCGCCAGTTTTTCCAGCGCCGTCTTGTCCATATCGCGTTCCACCTCGATGGTGGCCCGCAGCTTGCCGGCAACCTGCACCGCCACTGTCACGGTATCGTCGCGCACCAGCTCGGCCTCGGCCACCGGCCAGGGCTGCTCCAGCAGCAGGCGATCATGCCCCAAAGCCTGCCAGATTTCCTCGGCCAGATGCGGCACCATCGGTCCGATCAGCTTGGCCAGGGTCTCCAGCGCCTCGCGCCGCGCCCAGGCGGTGGCGGCATCCTCGCCCTTGGCCGCTTCCAGCAGGTTGGCAAATTCATGCACCCGCGCCACGGCCTTGTTGAAATGGAACTGCTCCAGGTCGCCGGTCATGGCCGCGATGCTCTTGTGCAGGGCGCGGCGAAGTTCCAGCGCGGCGCCAGTGAATTCGGCGGGCTTGGGCGCGGCCTTGTCGGCGATGGGGCCTTTTGGTTCGGACACCAGGCGCCACAGACGCTGGGTGAAACGCCAGGCGCCCTCGACGCCGGATTCGCTCCATTCCAGGTCGCGTTCCGGCGGCGAGTCCGACAACATGAACCAGCGCGCGGTATCGGCGCCATACGTGTCGATGATCAGGCCCGGGTCGATGACGTTCTTTTTCGATTTCGACATCTTCTCGGTGCGGCCGACGCTAACGGGTTCGTTGGTGCGGATATGCACCACCTTGCCGCCATCCTTCTTCACATCGGTCGGCATCAGCCAAGCGCCGGAGGCATCCTTGTAGGTCTCGTGACAGACCATGCCCTGGGTGAACAGGCCGGCAAACGGCTCGCCGCTGGGCAACGATACATGGCCGGTATCGCGCAGGGCACGGGTGAAGAAACGCGAATAGAGCAGGTGCAGGATGGCATGCTCAATGCCGCCGATATACTGGTCGACCGGCAGCCAGTAATCGACTTCCGCCTTCACCATCGGATCGTCGGCGCGCGGGCTGCAGAAGCGGGCGAAGTACCACGAGCTGTCGACGAAGGTGTCGCAGGTGTCGGTCTCGCGCCGCGCTGCCTTGCCGCAGGTCGGGCAGTTCACATGTTTCCAGGTCGGGTGATGGTCCAGCGGGTTGCCCGGCCGGTCGAAGGTGACATCGTCCGGTAATTGCACCGGCAGGTCTGCTTCCGGCACCGGCACGATGCCGCAGGATTCGCAGTGGATCACCGGGATCGGGCAGCCCCAGTAGCGCTGGCGCGACACGCCCCAGTCGCGCAGGCGGAAGGTGACGGTGCCTTCGCCGGACTGCAGCTCTTCCAGCCTGGCAATCGCGGCGCGCTTGGCCGCCGTGACATCCAGGCCGTTGAGGAAACCGGAGTTGATCGCCACCGTGCCATCGGTATCGGTGAAGGCCTCGGTGCCGATCTCCAGCGACGCTTGGCCTTTGGGGGCGACGACCGCTTTGACCGGCAGATCGTATTTGCGGGCGAAATCCAGGTCGCGCTGGTCGTGGCCGGGGCAGCCAAAGATGGCGCCGGTGCCGTATTCCATCAGCACGAAATTCGCCACATAAACCGGCAGGGTCCAGGCCGGATCGAAGGGATGGATGGCCTCCAGCGGAATGCGGTAGCCCTTCTTCTCGGCCTTTTCCAGCTCGGCTTCCGCCGTGCCGGTCTGGCGGCATTCCTCGATGAAGGCGGCCAGCTTCGGGTCGGTCTTCGCGGCCTCGGCGGCGAGCGGATGATCGGCCGAGATGGCGACGAAGCTGGCGCCGAACAGGGTGTCGGGCCGGGTGGAATAGACCTCGATCTTGTCGCCTCGGTTTTTCAGCGCGAAGGAGAAGCGTGCGCCTTCCGACTTGCCGATCCAGTTCTGCTGCATCAGCCGCACGCGTTCGGGCCAGCGGTCAAGGCTGCCCAGGGCCTGCAGCAGGTCGTCGGCATAGGCGGTGATCTTGAGGAACCATTGCGACAGCTTGCGGCGTTCGACCACGGCACCCGAGCGCCAGCCGCGGCCATCGATGACCTGCTCGTTGGCCAGCACCGTCTGGTCGACCGGGTCCCAGTTGACGAAGCTTTCGCGGCGGTAGATCAGGCCGGCTTTCAGGAAATCGAGGAACAGCTTCTGCTGGTGCTTGTAATAACCCGGATGGCAGGTGGCGAGTTCGCGGCTCCAGTCCAGCGACAGGCCCATGCGCTGCAGCTCGGCGCGCATGTTGGCAATGTTGTCGTAGGTCCAGGCAGCCGGATGCACCTTCTTTTCCTGAGCGGCATTTTCCGCCGGCAGGCCGAAGGCATCCCAGCCCATGGGATGCAGCACGTTGAAGCCGCGGGCGCGCTTGTAGCGCGCCACCACGTCGCCCAGCGTGTAGTTGCGCACATGGCCCATATGGATGCGTCCCGAGGGGTAGGGAAACATCTCGAGCACATAGTATTTCGGCCGGGCCAGATCAGCCTGGGCACGGAAAGCCTGGCGTTCATCCCAGATGGCCTGCCACTTGGTTTCGACCACCTTGGCATTATAGCGGGACATCGTTCATCCACTCGACTTGCGGGCAATCGGATGCGGGCGCCCGGTTGCCGGAGACAGTTTTATATGGGGAAGGCGATGGCTGGCGCGGATCAGCGCCGGGCCTCGGCCTCCATGCGGAATTCGCGGGCGCGCTGCAGGATGGCGTTTTCCATGGTGGTCGCCGTATTCGCCGCCGCCGCCTGGTCGACCCAGCTGTCGCCCTGGCGCACCTGGCGGAACACGCCTACCCGCAGACCATCAGCCCGCAGCGAACGATCCAGAATATAAACGGTGACCTTGAAACGCTCGCCAGGCGTCTGCGGCGGCACATACCAGTCGGTGATGATCACGCCGCCAAAGGGATCCGCCGAGGTCAGCGGCATGAAGGACACGGTATCCAGGCTGGCCCGCCACAGATAGCTGTTCACGCCGATACCGGAGCCGGCTCCTGATTCAGGCTTCTTGTTGCCATCACCAAGGAGATTGAGGCCGCCAGGGCCAAATACGCTTTGTCTCCCGCTTGTGGGCGCCGGATCGTAGGTGCCATATTGATTTTTTTCAGGGAAATAGGTTTGAGTCTGACCGTCACCCGGTGCGGAGCAGCCGCCGAGACCGAGCAAGAGGACTGCTGCAGCGCAAATATGCGCAGCTAAATAGAAAATACGAAGTGAAATCGGACGCAGAGCAGCCATTATGGCCTCCTCAAACTCTCTAATCAGGTCTGATGCGGTTCAGGTTAGTTTGAGATATCATAATTCATTGTAGGGTCCAATCGTCGGGTATTGGATCAAAGCATTGTCCAACATCCCGAAAAGCCTTAGCCCATCTATTAATGTTGCCGCCTCCGTCTGCCATTGACACCCTTTTCCAACAAGCTTGGGCAGCCCAAACCGCTGGCCGTGCCGAAGAAGCCGCGGCGATTTACTGCCGTATTCTGGCTAACAGTGAGCATGCCTCGGCTTGGTTAGGGTTGGGGCAATGTTATCTTGACCTGAAGCAGACGACAGAGGCCTTGGCCGCCTTTCGCCAAGCGGCTGTCCATATGCCGGATTCCGGGGCGATTCGCCACATGGTCGATATGTTGGCCGGCACCCGGGTGCCTGATAGGGCACCAGATGATTATGTACTATGGGTGTTTAATGGCCATGCTGAAAGCTTCGACGCTCACCTCACTGCGCTGAATTATCGGGGACCGGAGATGATTGCCACCTTGGCCGGCCGGGCTTGGCCACGCCGGCCTGATCGGGCAATTCTGGATCTTGGTTGCGGGACGGGCTTAAACGGGCCAATCTTTCGCGAATGGGCAAGTCGGCTTGATGGAGTGGATTTGGCGCCGCGCATGCTACAGCAGGCGGCCCGGCGGGAAGTTTATGATCAATTATACAAGGCAGAAGTGCACACTTTTCTGCGGCACCATCCATATCGTTACGATGCGATCCTATCGACCGATGTATTTATCTATATTGGGCGGCTGGAAGAATTTTTTGATCTTTCTTATCAAATGCTTAATGAGAATGGAGAAATTCTGTGTACAATTGAACTAAATAATAATGATCAACCTGTTCAATTGATGTCAACTGGACGATTTCGGCAGAGTGACTCCTATATTTGTAAGGCTGCCACAGCGGCCGGCTTCGCGATTGTGGGGATTGTTGATAATACACTGCGGATCGAACAAGGACAGCCTGAGCGTGGGCGGGCTTACCATTTTGTTCGACAGACGAAATAACGACTTTTGATGGCATTTAATAGCTGTTGTTAAGTTATTGTTTATGAAGTGTTATTTGAGATATGGCTTTTCTGGGGCGGAATTTCTAAATCGCTGATAAATAATAAAAAATCCAGAATCCAGCGGTACTGTGGCGACAATGCAACACGCGCGGCAAAAGCGCAGTGAGAAATGCCACTTTTATTGACACTTGTAGGGCGGTAATGGCTTCATCCTAAATGATCATTCGGCTCTGCAAGGCTGATTGTTCTGCCGGTCGTCGGCGTTGTTGGCGGCGAGGCATTGCAACCCAAATCCCGGTGGGAGAGGAAAGAGGAACATGAAGAAGACGCTGCTTCTGCAAACCGCGCTCGTTGCGGCTGCTGGCCTGTTCGTGGCCGACGTTGCTTCGGCGCAAACCAAGGCCACGCCGATCGGCGTGACCGTCGGTGGTTACTACACCTCGTTCTATAAGGTGCAGGATCGCGATAAGGCCGCGAATAACGCGGGCAACACCGACCAGTCGACCCAGGCTCTCGGCCAGGACGCCGAAATCTGGTTCAACATCCGTGGCGTGCTCGACAACGGCACCGTCATCGGTGGCCGCGTCGAGTTGGAAGGCACCACTTATGCTGACCAGATCGATGAAACCTATCTCTTCGTCGAGAAAGCCGATATCGGCCGTATGGAAATCGGTGCTACCGATCGCGTGACTGGCAAGATGCTGTATTTTGCCCCGAACGCGCTTCCTGGCCACTCGACTACGGTCAACTCCGAGTATTCGGCTGCTAATGTTCAGCCTCTGATGTGGTTCTCCAATTCGGGCCACGACAATGAAGGTATTAACCTCTATACCGCTTCGAACCGCTACTTTGGCTCGAAGACTGGTAAGGGCCTGCAGCTCGGCGTGTCGTATGTTCCGAACGGCTGCCAGGACTTTAGCGGCTGCGCCGGCGGCTTCTCGTCGACTGCCGATGCCGGTCAGTTGTCGCAGCAGTTTGCGGCGGCCGCCAACTATATCGAATCGTTCGGTTCGGTTGATGCAGCTCTGTATGCCGGTTACACCACTGCCCACATCGAAGGCACGCTGGGTACCGGTGTGACCGATCCGCGTCAGGATGGCTGGCAGGTTGGCGCGCAGTTCACCTACAACGTAGGCGATGGTTCGACTGTGCAGTTGGGCGGTGGTTACAGCGCCGAAGATGTGGGTCGTGATGCTGACTCGACTGCTTCGGGTGGCGTGATCAAGGATCGCAAGGCTTACTCGGTTGGCCTGCGCTATCTGACCAACGGTGCCGCGCCCGGATCGGTTGGTATCGGTGCTGAGTATTACAATCGTAAGGACGATCTGACCACTGCGGGTACTGAAGACAAGCTGAACTACTACACCCTCGGCGTTACCTACCAGATCGCTGCTGGTATGCTGACCTTTGCGGGTGTTGGCGTTTCGGATGCCAAGTATGCGGCCGCTACGAACGACCCGAAGCAGACCTTCGGCGTCGTTGGTCTTGCTCTGAACTTCTAATTCGACCTATTTGGTTGGAGGGAAAGGGGCGGGGAAACCTGCCCCTTTCTTTTTATATGATTGTCCCCACTGCTGATTTGTGATTGCCATCACATTGTCTTGTGCTTCTGCGGCCACAGCGCCGCATGAACTACAGGCCGCATATTTTTCCTATGTTTCCCGTGATTGCCGTATGGGTTCGGCTTCCGCATGATGCCGCCACAAAATGGGGTGCGAAGAGGTTCGTCCTTCGACGCTGACAAGCTCCAACATAGTGGAAGGACATTCCAGATGAAAAAGACTTTGCTGCTCCAGACCGCGCTTGTTGCGGCTGTCGGTTTGTTCGTGGCCGACATTGCTTCAGCGCAGACCAAAGCCACGCCGATTGGTGTGACTGTCGGTGGTTACTATCAGTCATTCTATAAAGTACAGGATCGTGATAAAGCGGCCCAGACTGATCAGTCGAGTCAGGCGCTCGGCCAGGACGCAGAAATCTGGTTCAACATCCGTGGCGTGCTCGATAATGGCACCATCATTGGCGGCCGCGTGGAGTTGGAAGGCACCACTTATGGTGACCAGATCGATGAAACCTATCTCTTCGTCGAAAGGGCTGATATCGGCCGTATGGAACTCGGCGCTACCGATCGCGTCAATGCTAAAATGAATTACTTCGCGCCAGATGCCTTCCCGGGCCATGGCACGACTTCTCAGTCGGAATACGCCGCATCGGTCATCCAGCCGCAGATGTGGACAGTAAATCACGGCAACGACAGCGAAGGCATCAATCTCTACACCGCCTCGAATCGCTACTTCGGTTCGAAAGCTGGGAAGGGTCTGCAACTCGGTGTGTCTTATGTCCCGAATGGTTGTCAGGATTTTGGCGGCACCTCAGCCTGCGCCGGCGGATTCTCGTCGACCGCCAATGATGGCCAACTGTCGCAGCAGTATGCGGTCGCAGCGAACTACATCGAGTCGTTCGGTCCGGTCGATGCGGCGCTGTACGCCGGTTATAATAGCGTGCATATCGAAGGCACGCTGGGCGCCGGCGCCACCGATCCGCGCCAGGATGCCTGGCAGGTTGGCACTCAGCTGACCTACAATGTCGGCGATGGTTCGAGCGTCACTCTGGGTGGCGGTTACAACAACGAGGATGTCGGTCGTGCTGCCGGCTTCTCCAGCGCCACCGTCACCAAGGAGCGCGAATCCTATACCGTCGGCCTGCGCTACCTGACCAACGGTGCCAATCCGGGTTCGGTTGGTATCGGTGTCAACTACTACACCGGTGAAGACAAGAACTTCAACGGCACCAAGGACGAGCTCGATTACTACGCGCTCGGCGTGACCTATCAGGTTGCCAAGGGCGTGCTGAGCTTCGCCGGTGCCGGCGTCACCGATGCCGAACTGTCGGCTGCCGAGGATCCGAAACAGACTTTTGGCGTCGTCGGCCTGCGTCTCGACTTCTGATCCGGATTGGATTCTGAAACGGGAAGGGGGCGGGGCAACCTGCCCCCTTTTCGTTGCCGGCCCGTCTCTTGCAGCCTTGTGTTCATTCCCGGCGTTGACTTGTGGGGCTGGCGCTCCATAGTCGGGTGTAGGCCGGACCACAAGGTCATTCTTCGGCACAGATCAGGCACCTTCAGGAAGGAGCTACGGCATGAAAAACGCTTTCCTGCTCCAGACCGCACTCGTGGCAGCGGCTGGCCTGCTGGTTGCCGGTGTCGCAAATGCCCAGACCAGGGACGTGCCGATCGGCGTCGCGGTCGGCGGCTACATGACCCATGTCTTCAAGATGCAGGATCGCGACGACCGCCCGACGCAGCGCGATGCCGGTTCGATCGCCTTCGGGTCGCCCGATGCCGAGATCTGGTTCAGCATCCGCGGCGTATTGGACAACGGCACCGTCGTCGGCGGGCGTATCGAGCTGGAGGGCCAGACCGAGAGCGACCAGATCGACGAGACCTATATGTTCGTCGAACGCAGCGACATCGGCCGCATCGAGCTGGGATCGACGGATCGGGCCGCGTCCAAGATGGTCTATGGCGCGCCGATTGCCATTCCCGGTTACGGTACAATCGATCCGACTGGTGCGATTTCGGTTACTAACACCCCGGCCGGCGCCCGCACCAGCGGCAATCTGACCAAATTCATCAGTGTCGACGACAATCAGGGCGTCAACCTGTATACTTCGGCGAACCGCTATTTCGGCTCCAAGGCAGGCAAGGGTCTGCAGTTCGGCCTATCCTATACGCCCGACGGCTGCCAGGATTTCTCCGGTTGTGGCGGCGGTTTCGGGTCGACCGCCAACGCCGGCCAGATCTCGAAGGCCTACACCGCTGCCGCAAACTATCTCGAGTCGTTTGGTCCGGTCGATGTAGCTGTTTTCGGTGCCTACAACCGCTTCTCGGTTGAGGCCGACAGTGCCGGCAGCGCCACCAACGGTTCCGCCACCGTGTTCAAGTCGAGTGGTCTCGACGGTTATGCCGCCGGCACCACGCTGACCTACAACATCGGCGACGGCTCGTCGGTCCAGCTCGGCGGCGCCTACAAGCGCGAAGAGATGGGCGTCACCCGCAGCGGCGACGACAAGCGCAACGTCTACACCGCCGGCCTGCGCTACCTGACGGCCGGCACCACGCCGGGTTCGATCGGTCTGGGCGTCGATTTCGCCAAGACCAAGGCCGACCAGGGTAACATCGCCGGCACTGCCGTCGGCGGTGAAGACGAATACACCTGGTATTCGGCTGGCCTGACCTACCAGGTCGCGACCGGCATCCTGCTGTTTGGTGGTCTCGGCTATTACGAGTATGACGACGCGATCAGCGCCGGCACCGTGGTCGCCGCCACGACCCAGGCCGATAACGATTCCAAGGCGACCTTCGGCGTCGTCGGCATGCGCCTCGACTTCTGATCCTGCGATCAGGATCGGAATGCATCGTTTTGGGAAGGGGCCGGGCAACCGGCCCCTTTTCTCTTCTCTTTTCTCTTTTTTGTTTTCCGTTTGGTTTGGGCCAGTCCGCCAGCGGTTCAGTCCGCCAGCAGCAGCGCTGCGGCCAGCAGGGCGGCGATGCCGGCCCAGATGCTCCACAGCAGTGGCCGCTGACGTTTCGCCGCCGCCGTCGCCTGGGCTTCGGCCAGCAGCGCCAGGCTGTCGCGGCTCAGCCGCAATCCGCCTTCCGCATTGGCCGCCGCCAGCGCGTCCAGCCCGTCGAGGATCGTCGGCAATCGGCGCAGCGCATCACCCAGCGCATCACCCGCCTCGCGCAGGCGCGCCGCCGGCCCAAGATTGTCGCGCGCCCAGTCCTCGATCACCGGCCGCGCCACCTCCCAGAAATTGATCTCCGGATCGAGGCTGCGCGCCACGCCCTCCACCGTCACCATCGTTTTCTGCAGCAGCAGCAGATGCGTCTGCGTGCGCATGCCAAAGGTCTCGGTGATCTGGAACAGCTGCGCCAGCAGCCGGCCGATCGAAATCTCGGTCACCGGCCGGTCGAGGATCGGCTCGCCGATCGAGCGACAGGCCTGAGCAAACGCGTTTACGTCGCGGTCGCCCGGCACATAACCGGCCTCGAAATGCACTTCCGCCGCGCGCCGCCAGTTGCCGGTCAGGAAAGCGCCCAGCATTTCGGCCATGAAGCGCCGTGTCTTCATGTCGAGCCGGCCCATGATGCCGAAATCCACCAGCTCCAGCCGGCCACCCTGCCCGGGCGAGACAAACAGGTTGCCGTGATGCATGTCGGCATGGAAATAGCCGTCGCGCAGAGCCTGCTTGAGGAAGACGCGGATCACCCGCGCGGCAATGTCGTGCAGCTCCAGGCCGGCATCCTGCAGGGCCGCGCGATCCTCGATCGGGATGCCGGCAATGCGCTGCACCGTCATCACCCGGCGCGCCGTGCGCTGCCAGTCGATCGCCGGCACCAGGACGTCGGCGTCGTCGCGGAAATTGTCGCGCAGCTCGCCGGCGGCGGCGGCTTCCAGCCGCAGGTCCAGCTCGATCGCCACCCAGTCGCGCAAGGACGCCACCACGTCGCGAGGGCGCAGCCGGTCCAGGCCGGCCACATGCCGCTCGGCGGCCTCGGCCAGCCAGGCAAACAGCGCCAGGTCTTCGGCAAAGGCGGCCTCCACGCCGGGTCGCAGCACCTTCACCGCCACGGCTTTGCCATCGCTGGTCTCGGCCAGGTGCACCTGCGCCACGCTGGCCGCCGCCACCGGCTCAGTCTCAATATGGGCAAACAGGGTTTCGGTCGGCGCGCCCAGCTCGGCTTCGATCACGGCTTTGGCTTCGGCCCAGGGAAACGGCGGCAGCTTGTCGCGCAGCCGGCCGAGATCCCCGGCCAGGGTGGCGCCGACCAGATCGGGTCGCACCGAGAGCACCTGGCCCAGCTTGATGAAACTCGGGCCCAGATCGCTTAAGGCCGCGGCCAGCCGCTCGCCTTCGCGCAGATCCGGCCTCCGACGGCCGAACAGCGTCTGGAACAGGCCCAGCATGCTGCGGGCGCCGGCACCGACTGGTGCCTCGCGCAGCAGGAACAGCGCATCCTGGCGGGCGAAGCAACGGCCGATGGCAAACAGGCGGAGCAGGTGGCGCAGGTCGGTCAGCACGGTTGGGTCAGTCTCAGATGCGGCGGGCCGAATGCAAAGCAGCGATGCCGCCGGTCAGATCGCGCACCATCACATTGCCGAAGCCGGCTTCCAGGATCATGGCGGCGAAAGCCTCCTGGTCGGGGAAACGCCGGATGCTTTCCACCAGATAGCGGTAAGACTCTTCGTCCTTCGCGATCAGGCCGCCCAGCTTGGGCAGCAGATTGAAGCTGTAGGCATCATAAAGCTTCGCCAGCGCCGGATTGCGCACGGCCGAGAATTCCAGGCACAGGAAACGACCGCCGGGTTTCAGTACGCGATACGCCTCGCGCAAAGCGGCATCGATATGGGTCACGTTGCGGATGCCAAACGCGATGGTATAGGCGTCCACGCTGCGGTCCGGCAGGGCCAGTTTTTCGGCATCCATGCAGGCCCAGGCCAGATTGCGCAGGCGGGCGGGATGCTGCGCGCCGGTATCGATGGCGCGGTTGCGACCCTGCTCCAGCATGGCGGCGTTGATGTCGGCCACCACCACGCGGGCCCTGGGCGCCCGCTCGACGATGCGGAAGGCGATGTCGCCGGTACCGCCGGCCAGGTCCAGAACGGTCATCTCGCCGCGGGGGGCGAGCCAGTCGATCATGGCCGCTTTCCACAGGCGGTGGACGCCGCCTGACATCACGTCGTTCATCAGGTCGTAATTGCCGGCCACCGAATCGAACACGCCGCGCACCAGTTTCGCCTTCTCCTGTTCCGGCACGGTCTGGAAGCCGAAATGGGTCTGATTTCCCGAAGCGTTTTCAGTCGGTTGAGTCTGATCGGTCATGGCGGGGCCGACCATAGCCGAAATGGAGCCGTCACGGTATAGAGACAGCCCAGAGGATCCACGCCATGCCCGAATTGCCCGAAGTGGAAACCACGCGCCGCGGGCTGGCGCTCAAGCTGGAAGGCCGGCGCATCGCCCGCATCGAGGCCCGCCGGCCCGACCTGCGTTTCCCCCTGCCGAAGCATTTCGCGAAAACCATCCAGGGCCGCCGGGTCGAGGCGCTGGAGCGCCGGGCCAAATACATCCTGATCCGCCTGGAAGGCGGCCTGGTCTGGATCATCCATCTGGGCATGTCGGGCCGCATGGTGCTGCGGGCCGGCTGGCCGAACGATATCGGCCCGCATGACCACGTGATCTTCGCCACCGACGAGGGCTGGGCTGCCACCTTCAACGATGCCCGCCGTTTCGGCATGATGGACCTGGTGCCGGCCGGGAAACTGGCCGAGCACCGCCTGCTGGCGGGTCTGGGGCCTGAGCCGCTGGACGATGCCTTCACCCCCGCCGTGCTGGCCGCCGCCCTGAAGGGCAAAAAAACCCCGATGAAGGCGGCCCTGCTGGACCAGACCGTGGTGGCCGGCCTGGGCAACATCTATGTCTGCGAGGCGTTGTTCCGCGCCGGCATCGACCCGAAACGGCTGGCCGGCACGGTCAAACCCGAGCGGCTGGCCAAGCTGGTGCCGGCGATCAAGGCGGTGCTGCGCGAGGCGATCAAGGCCGGCGGTTCCAGCCTGCGGGATTACGTGCAGTCCGACGGCGAACTGGGCTATTTCCAGACCCGGTTCAAGGTCTACGACCACGAAGGCGACCCCTGCCAGGTTTGCGGCGCCCCGATCCTGCGCATCGTGCAGGCCGGCCGCTCCACCTTCTACTGCCGCCGCTGCCAGAAATAGGGCTTTTCCGGGCTGATTCGGGTCCGTCCCGGCACTTCCAAAACCCGCCCCGACCTGCCAAATTCCCGGCCATGTTCCGCCCCGGCTGGAGACGTCGCCCGGTCCCGGCGCTAGCTGCACTTGTCGTCATCGGCTTAAGCCTTGGCGGTCTGTCGCTGGCGGGGATTCGTGCAAGCATCTCAGGGGCCTGGGCTGCTGATCCACGGCCCACCGCCGGTTTCCTGTCGATCGCTGAAGACGTGCCGCTGATGCCGGGCCTGGCGGAAAGCCCGGATGCCGCCACGGTGTTCGACAAACCCGCCGGCCGCATCGCCAATACCGAAGCCAGGGGTGCCGTCGCCGCTGCCGCCGTGCGCCAGTTCTATGCCGCCACCCTGCCGCAGCTTGGCTGGGAAACCCTGGCGCCGGAACGGTACCGGCGCGAGGCCGAGCAACTGCGGCTCAGTTTCACCGGCCGCGACGGGGCGCTCACCGTGCGCTTCGAGTTGCTGCCCAACCAATAAACCGTCCGCTACATCACGCTCCAGAGGAAACAGTCATGGCGTATGAAAACATCCTGGTGGAAACCCGTGGCCAGGTCGGCCTGATCACGCTGAACCGGCCGCAGGCGCTGAATGCCCTGAATGCCGCGCTGGTCAGCGAAATGGCCCAGGCCCTGGATGCTTTCGAGGCCAATGACGGGATCGGCTGTGTCATCATCACCGGTTCGGAGAAGGCTTTCGCCGCCGGCGCCGATATCAAGGAGATGCAGTCCAAGACCTATATGGACGTCTACAAGGAAGACTTCATCACCAAGAACTGGGAACGTGTCACCACCTGCCGCAAGCCGGTGATCGCGGCGGTGGCCGGCTTTGCGCTGGGCGGCGGCTGCGAGCTGGCGATGATGTGCGATTTCATCATCGCTGCCGACACCGCCAAATTCGGCCAGCCGGAAATCAACCTCGGCACCATTCCCGGCGCCGGCGGCACCCAGCGCCTGACCCGTTTCGTCGGCAAGTCCAAGGCGATGGAAATGTGCCTCACCGCCCGCATGATGGATGCGACGGAAGCCGAGCGTTCCGGCCTGGTCAGTCGCGTCGTGCCGGCCGCCGAGCTGCTGAATGAAGCCTTCAAGGCCGCCGAGAAGATCTGCTCGCTGTCGCGTCCAGTGGTGATGATCGCCAAGGAAGCGGTGAATCGTGCTTATGAAACCACGCTGGCCGAAGGCGTGCGTTTCGAACGCCGGATTTTCCACTCGACCTTTGCCACCGAAGACCAGAAGGAAGGCATGAGCGCATTCGCCGAGAAGCGCAAGGCCGTCTTCAAGCACAAGTAACGGAAGCGACCGATCATGGCACCGCGCGGACGCAGTCCTGCAAGCGAAGGAGAAACCAGTGCGGCCGCCGGCCTGCTGCCGGCGGGTCTGCGCGACGTTCTGCCGCCGCGCGCCGAATGGGAGGCCCAGGCCAGCGAAAGCCTGCTGGCCGCCTTCGCCGCCCAGGGCTATGCCCGCGTCAAGCCGCCGCTGATCGAATTCGAGGAAACCCTGCTGGCCGGATCGGGCGCCGACCTGGCCGGCCAGATGTTCCGCGTCATGGACCCGGTATCGCAGCGCATGATGGGACTGCGCACCGACATCACCATGCAGGTGGCGCGCATCGCCGCCACGCGGCTGAAGGATTCCGCCCGTCCGCTGCGTTTCGCCTATGCTGGCCAGGTGCTGCGCGTGCGCGGCACCCAGCTTCGCCCCGAGCGCCAGTTCGCCCAGGCCGGCGTGGAGCTGATCGGCTCCGCGGCGCTGGGCTCCGACGTGGAAGTCGCCGTGCTGGCGGCGGAAGCCGTCGCCTCGCTGGGCGTCAGCGGCCTGTCGCTCGATATCACCCAGCCTCTGCTGGCGCCGGCGATCATGGAAGCCCATGGCCTGGAACCGAAACAGGCGCGCGCCGCCCGCCGTGCGCTGGATCGCAAGGATGCCGCCGAGCTGAAAGAGGCGGGCGGTGCCGCCGCGCCCACTTTGCTGAAGCTGCTGCCGCTGGCCGGTCCGGCCCGCGCTGCTCTGGATGGCCTGCAGAAACTGAAACTGCCACCGGCGGCCGCCAGGATCGTCGCCGATCTCGATGCCCTGGTGCGCGAGGTGTCGGCTGCGGCGCCCGAACTGCTGGTCACGCTGGACCCTGGCGAATTCCGCGGCTTCGAATATCACACCGGCATCGCCTTCACCCTGTTTGCCCGCAACGTGCGTGGCGAACTGGGCCGTGGCGGCCGCTACAACACGCCGGCCGGCGAACCGGCCACGGGTTTCACGCTGTATCTCGACAGCGTGATGCGCGCCCTGCCGGCGCGCCCGGCGCTGCAGATGGTCTATCTGCCGTTCGGCACGCCGCGGTCGGCTGCCGCGAAACTGCGTGGCCAGGGCCATGCCACCTGGGCAGCGCTGGAGCCGGAAGCCGGCGATACGAAAAAAGCGGCCAAAGCGGCGGGCTGCAGCCATTGGTGGGACGGCAAGGCCGTCCAGCCTGTCTGAATTTTTTGTCTGAAGGGTTCCTGAGATGAGCAACGTCGTCGTGGTCGGCGCCCAGTGGGGCGACGAGGGCAAGGGCAAGATCGTCGACTGGCTGAGCCTGCGCGCCGATGTGGTGGTGCGTTTCCAGGGCGGCCACAATGCCGGCCATACGCTTGTCATCGGCAACAATGTTTACAAGCTGTCTCTGCTGCCGTCCGGCATCGTGCGCAAGAACAAGCTGGCGGTGATCGGCAATGGCGTGGTGGTCGATCCCTGGGCGCTGTTCGCCGAGATCGACAAACTGCGCGGCCAGGGCGTGGAGATCGGTGAGCATAACCTCAAGGTCGCCGACAATGCCGCGCTGATCCTGCCGTTGCATCGCGAGCTGGATGGCCTGCGCGAGGATGCCGTCGATGGCGGCGTGAAGATCGGCACCACGCGGCGCGGCATCGGTCCGGCCTATGAGGACAAGATTGGCCGCCGTGCCATTCGTGTGTGCGATCTGGCTGATACCGCCTCGCTCGGCCGCAAGGTCGATGGCCTGCTGGCGCATCACAATGCCCTGCGCAAGGGCCTCGGCGCGCCGCTGGTGGATCGCGCGGCGCTGCTCAAGGAGCTGGCCGAGATCGCGCCGAAAATCCTGCCCTATGCCGCGCCCGTGTGGCGCGACCTGGACGAGGCCCGCCGTGCCGGCAAGCGCATCCTGTTCGAGGGTGCCCAGGGCTCGCTGCTCGATGTGGATCACGGTACCTATCCGTTCGTTACCTCGTCGAACACCATGGCTGGCTCGGCTGCGGCCGGCTCAGGGCTGGGGCCGGGTTCGCTCGGCTATATTCTCGGCATCGTGAAGGCTTATACGACGCGCGTCGGCGAAGGCCCGTTCCCCACCGAACTGACCGACGAGATCGGCCAGTGGCTGGGCGAGAAGGGCCATGAATTCGGCGTCGTCACCGGGCGCAAGCGCCGCTGCGGCTGGTTCGATGCCGTGCTGGTGCGCCAGACCGTGAAGCTGAACGGCATCCACGGCATCGCGCTGACCAAGCTCGATGTGCTTGACGGCCTGAAGGAGCTGAAGATCTGCGTCGGTTACGACGTGAACGGCAAGGTGCTGGATTATTTCCCGGCCGCGATGTCCGAGCAGGCGGTGGCCAAACCGGTTTACGAGACGCTGGAAGGCTGGAGCGAGACCACCCAGGGTGCGCGCAGCTGGGTCGACCTGCCGGCGACGGCGGTGAAATACGTGCGCCGCATCGAGGAACTGATCGGCGCCCCGGTCGCTTTGCTCTCCACCTCGCCCGAACGCGACGACACCATCCTGATGAAGGACCCCTTCGAGGATTAAGAACTGGGGATTATTGCTGTATTCAGTTGCCGTTTCAGGTTATCGATTCTTAACCCTGCCGTTATCGACCCTTAACTATCGCCAGCGCGGCTCTCTGGACAAAAGTGGTGCCAACACATCACACCCGGAGAGTAGCCATGCTGAGGACCCAGGAAGCCGCCTTATACGGCATCGGCGAGAACGCAATGTCGGTTCTGTGCGAGGCGATCTGCCTCGACGCCGTCGAAGTGGCGGCGGTCGGTCGGGTCAGCATCTGGTTCTTCGACGAAACCGGCAATCTGGTCTGCCAGCGCCTGCTTGATGCCCGCGAAGGCAGGTTCCATGAGGGCGCGGTGATCCCGCGCTCGGCCACGGCGGCCTATGTCAAGGCGGCCTCGGCCGGCCTTGCCGCGCTGACCACCGAGGACGCCCCGGTGCTGGAGCATGACAATGCCATGCCGGCGGACGTGACGGCACGGCTGGATCTGCTGCTGGTCGACAACAAGAATCAGCCCGCCGCGATTTTCCGCTGCGAACGCTATGATGCCGCCGGCGAGTGGCGCGAGCGCGATATCATCATCCTGCGCAAGCTGGCCCAGACCCTGGCCACGGCGATCCGCCATGAATGCGAACGCTATGTGGCGTGCCAGACCGTGCCGGCCGTGCCATCCGTTCTGCTGGCGCCGACCGGTTCGGCCAGGCAGAATCTCGACTGGCTGCGCAAGGGCAAGGAGCCGTCGATCTGGCTACAATCCCTGCCGGCCGCGTCGGTCTATGATGCGCTGGATTTCGATCTGCCGCCGGTCCTGTCGGGCGATGACGAGCCGGACTGGGATAACTGAAGGATTCCGTTAGGCGGCCTTACGCGGGGGCGGAAAAACCTTCGCTGGCCGGCCCGCCGGTCATGCCTTGTTCGGCGGCGGCCTGACGCACCGCTTTCTGCAGCTTCTCGAAGGCCCGCACCTCGATCTGGCGCACGCGTTCGCGGCTGATGCCGTAACGGGCCGACAGGTCTTCCAGCGTGGTCGGTTCTTCGGTGAGGCGGCGCTGCACCAGAATGTCGCGTTCGCGCTCGTTCAGGTCGGCCATCGCCGCCGCCAGCAGCTTGTGCCGGCTGTCGAATTCATCACCCTCGACCAGGCGGGCTTCCTGGTTCGGCGTCTCGTCGACCAGCCAGTCCTGCCATTCGCTGCTGCCTTCCTCGTCACCGCGCAGCGGCGCGTTCAGCGAACTGTCGGCGCCGGCCAGGCGGCGGTCCATGGTGATGACTTCGTCCTGCGGCACGTTGAGCTGGGTGGCGATCTTCTCCACCTGGTCGGGGGTCAACTGGCCGCCCTCGATCGCCTTCATCTGGCCGCGCAGGCGGCGCAGGTTGAAGAACAGCTTCTTCTGCGCGGCGGTCGTGCCGATCTTCACCAGCGACCACGAACGCAGGATGTATTCCTGGATCGAGGCACGGATCCACCACATGGCATAGGTGGAAAGCCGGAAGCCCTTGTCGGGGTCGAAGCGCTTCACCGCCTGCATCATGCCGACATTGCCTTCGGCGATCAGTTCGCCCACCGGCAAGCCATAGCCGCGATAGCCCATGGCGATCTTGGCCACCAGACGCAGATGGCTGGTTACCAGCTTATGCGCCGCTTCCACGTCGCCGCGATCGCGCCAGGCCTTGGCCAGCATGAATTCCTCCTGCGGCTCCAGCATGGGGAAGCGGCGGATTTCGGCCAGGTAGCGGGCAAGGCCGCCCTCGGCAGAGGACAATGCGGGTAGGCTGGCGGCGGTACTCATGGATCTGGAAACTCCCCCCTCCGGGGCTGGTCTTCGACTCTCGCCCGGTTCGGTATCAGAAATGGGTGCCCTGTCTTTCATTTGCAATGAGGGAAGCGGGGGATTGCGGCGGAAGTGCGGCAGTTTCGCCGTCCATATTGCCCGAATTCTCCCCCGGTGTGATAGTTGTCACAGGGCCTGACAACCTGTGGGGGAGCCATGCGCGGGGCTGTTTTCACTCTTTCCGGGCTTCTGCTGGCCGCCCTTCCGGTCATGGCGGAGGTGAAAAAGGAAATCCTCGAATTCAGCGGTCCGTCGCGGGGTGGGCCGGTCACGGTCAGGGCCGAACTGTTCCTGCCCGATGCGCTGGCGGGCACCCGGCTGCCGGCCATGCTGATCCACCATGGCAGCGGTGGGGTCAGCAACGAGCGTGAATATGCCTATGCGCGGGAATTCACCGCCATGGGCGTTGCCGCGATCATCCCGGATTCCTTCACCCCACGCGGGGTGAAAAGCACCGTGGCGGACCAGAGCGCGGTGACCAATAACGACATGCTGGCGGATGCCTTCGGCGCCCTGAAGGCGGCGGCCGGCCACCCGCGGCTCGATCCGGCCCGCATCGGCATCACCGGCTTTTCCAAGGGCGGCACGGTGGCACTACAGAGCGCGCTGGTATCCGTTGCCGAGCGGTTCGCGCCGGGCGGGCCGCGCTTTGCGCTGCATGTGCCATTCTATGCTAGCTGCGGCACCCAGTATCTTAACCCGAAAACCACTGGTGCGCCGATGCTGGTCCTGATCGGCGGTGCCGACACCTATGTCGGCAGTCAGCCCTGCCTGGATTACGCCGCGAAGATCGGGGCAACCGGCGGCAGGGTTGAGGCCGTTGTCTATCCCAATGCCCAGCATGGCTGGGATGGCGCCGGCGCGGCATACCGGATCGCCAATGGCGAGAACTACAGCAAATGCGTTTACGTCGAACAGCCCGACCGCAGCTGGATCGAGCAGACTTCCGGCGTCATGACCAACGGGCCGGGCGGCCGCGCCATCGAAGGCGCCAATCAGAAAGCCCTGGCCGCCTGCCGCACGCTTGGGGTCAGCGGCGGTCCGGATGCGGATGCCAGAACGAAGTCCATGGCGGCGCTGAAAGCCACCATGCGCGCGGCTTTCGGGCTGAACTGACTCAGCGCGGCGTGTTGCGCTGGCTGGACAGCACCTTCAGCAAGGCGGCGAAATCGGCGGGCAGCGGGCTTTCGAACCGCAGCAATTTGCCGCTCACCGGATGGCGGAAACCCAGCGTGGCCGCATGCAGCGCCTGGCGCTTGAAGCCGAGCAGGGCGGCCCGGGCGGCATCGCCGAGCTGGAAGCGCTGCAGGCTGCGGGCCCGACCATAGGTCTGGTCGCCGATCAGGGCATTGCCCCGGGCCGTCATGTGCACGCGGATCTGGTGGGTGCGGCCGGTTTCCAGCGTGCAGCGCACCAGGGCGCAGACCGGTTGGCCCTTGCCGTCATAGATCATCTGCCGCGTCTCGTAATGGGTTACTGCCGGCTTGCCGCCGCGGGTGACGATCGCCATGCGCTTGCGGTCCTTCGGGTCACGGCCAATGGCGCCCTCGATGCTGCCCTGCAGCGGATTGGGATGGCCCCAGACCAGCGCGTCGTAGCTGCGCTCGATGTCGTGGTCGGCGAACAAAGCCGCCAGCGCATGATGGGCGCGGTCGGTCTTCGCCGCCACGACCAGGCCCGACGTGTCCTTGTCGATCCGGTGCACGATGCCCGGCCGCTTCACCCCGCCGATGCCCGACAGGCTGTCGCCGCAATGATGCAGCAGGGCGTTCACCAGCGTGGATTCCGGATTGCCCGGCGCCGGGTGCACCACCAGCCCGGCCGGCTTGTCGACCACGATCAGCTGGTCGTCCTCGTAGACGATGGTGAGCGGGATATCCTGGGCCTGCGGCTCGGCCGCCACGAGTGCCGGCTGGGTCACCGCATAAATCTCGCCCGGTTTGATCTTGCGCGAGGGGTCGGTTATCGTCGCGCCGCCCGGTCCATCGCCCAGCTGCACATGGCCGTCGAGGATCAGGGCTTTCAGGCGCGAGCGTGAGAAATCGGCTTCGCCGCCCGCCAGCGTTGTCGCCAGCCAGCGATCCAGCCGTTCGCCGGCGGCCTCGGGCGGCACGGGCGGCAGGATCTGCGGTGTGGCGGAATCAGGCATTGATATCGGGACCGGATGGAATGACGGAGCGAACGGCGGAAGAGGCGACAAGGATACGGTGGCTGAAGGCTGTCGTCATCGGTCTGGGCATCATCTTCGTTGGCCTGGCCGTGCTGCTGCTGGTGCTGATCATGACCGGCGGACCGAAACGCACTGCTTCCACGGGGAATGTCGCCCCGCATGCCGTCAGCGTGGAAGACCTGATCGTCACCCTGCCGAAGAACAGTCGCGTCGCCGATGTGCTGGCCACCGGCAACCGTATTGTGCTGAGGGTGCGACTGGCCGACGGTACCGAGCGGCTCTACGCCCTGGATGGCGAGACGCTCAAGCCGCTCGGCAGCATCACGGTGCAAGTCGAGAAGTGATGCCGCTGCGGCTGACCCGGGTCCAGCTTGCGCAGCTCGCCGCCCTGGCCGAGGCCGCCTTTCCGCGCGAGGCCTGCGCCCTGCTGCTGGGGCGCGGTGACGGCGAAATGCTGCAGGTCAGCCGCGTCGTGCCGGCAGCCAACATCGCCGCATCGCCCGACCGTGATTTCGAGCTCGATCCCGCCGTGCATGTCGCCGTGTTACGCCAGTTGCGCGAAACCGCGTCGCCCGATCGTGTTGTTGGCCACTGGCACAGCCATCCCAATGGCCGCGCCGAACCTTCGGCGCGGGATGCGGCGATGATCTATGATCCAGCCATGCTGTGGTTGATCAGCGCGGTGGATGCCAGCGGCGCGGCTGCGCCACGCGCCTTCCGCCCGCGTGCCGATGCATCCGGCTTCGATCCCATTCCCCTCCAGACCGAATCATAAAAAAAGGATTTCCCATGGCCGCCCCCAGCCTGGATTTCAGAAGCGACAACGTGGCCGGCGCCGCGCCGGAAATCATGGCGGCGTTGCAGGATGCCAATCGCGGCGATGCCTCGGCCTATGGCGGCGACGATTACAGCACGCGACTGGATGCCGCCTTCTCGCGGCTGTTCGAAACCGAATGCCGCGTTTTCCCGGTCGCCACCGGCACCGCCGCCAATGTGCTGGCGCTGGCCTGCATCGCGCCACCCTTTGGCGCGGTCTACTGCCACCAGGACAGCCACATCATGGTGGATGAATGCAATGCGCCGGAATTCTATACCGGCGGGGCCAAGCTGGTCGGCCTGCCCGGTGAACAGGGCAAGATCGCGGCGGCGACGCTGGAAGCCGCGCTGAGCCAGGGCTGGAGCGGCGTGCAGCATCATCCGCAGCCTGCCGCCGTCAGCCTGACGCAGGCCACCGAATCCGGCACCGTCTATTCGCCCGATGACGTTGCCGGAATCGCCGCCCTGTGCCGCCAGCACGGCCTGCGCCTGCATATGGATGGCGCGCGCTTCGCCAATGCCGTGGCCGGGCTGAACTGTTCAGCGGCCGATCTCGCCTGGCGCGCCGGCGTCGAGGTCCTGAGCTTCGGTGCCACCAAGAACGGCGCCATGGCGGCCGAAGCCGTGGTGTTCTTCAAACCTGAACTGGCCGAGAGTTTCCTCTATCGTCGCAAGCGCGGCGGCCATCTGTTCTCCAAGTCGCGCTTCCTCTCGGTGCAGTTGCTCGCCATGCTGCAGGATGGCCTGTGGCTGAAGTTGGCGCGCGAGGCCAATGCGCGGGCGCGCGAACTGGCCGAGGGTTTTGTCCGCATTGCGGGTGCCGAGATCGTCTGGCCTGTGCAGGCCAACGAGGTGTTCGCGAAACTGCCGGCCGACAAGGCGGCGGCGATGCGCAGCAAGGGCGCGTTGTTCCACACCTGGAGCGAAGCCGACAGCCTCTATCGTTTCGTTTGCGCCTTCGACAAGACCACCGAAGACATCGCTGCGCTGCTGCGCGCCGCCGGCTGATCCGTCACCCAGGGCGGTTGCGGCGAGAAGCGTTCGACCAGGAAGTCGACGAAGGCACGGACTTTCGCGGCCAGATGCTTGCGCGCCGGATAGACGGCATAGATCGGCCAGCTCTGGCGATCGAGATAATCGTCCAGCACGGTGACCAGTTCGCCCGCCGCGATCTCGCGATAGGCCAGCGAGTCGGCCAGGAAGGCCAATCCCATGCCCTCGCGGCAGAGATGGAACAGCGCGTCGCCGCTGTTGGAATAGATGCGGCCACGCACGGGGATGCGCTCGCGCCGCCCGTCCTGCCATCGCATTGGCCAGCGGTTCAGCGCCTCCACGTTGTTGCTGTGGATCGCCGTATGCTGCGCCAGGTCTTCCGGGCGCCGCGGAATACCATGACGCTCGAAATAGCTCGGCGCGCCGCAGATCATGCGCGTGTAGCTGGCCAGGCGGCGCGCGATCAGGTTCTCGTCGCGGACCTCGTTCAGGCGGATGCCGAGATCATCGCCCTCAGCCACCAGATCAACAATGTGGTCGGTGAAGGTCAGCCGTACGTCGATCTTCGGATAACGCGCCGCGAAATCGGGTACCAGCGGCACGATCTGGCTCATGCCAAAGCCATGCGCCACGTTCACGCGCAGCAGGCCGCGTGGCTCGGCCTCGGCGCCGCCGATGCTGGCCTCCACCGCGTCGATCTCGGCCAGGATGCCGCGCAGTTCGTCGAAATAGGCGCGGCCCTCGGCGGTCAGGCTGACCCGCCGCGTGGTCCGCTGCAGCAGCCGGGCGCCCAGCCGGTCCTCCAGCCGCGAGATCAGCTTGCTGACGCCGGAAGGGGTCAGGCGCAGCTTCTTGGCGGCTTCGGTGAATCCGCCGGATTCCACCACCTGGACAAAGGCTTCCATCTCGCCATAGCGGTTCATGGCCGTCTCATTTGTGAATTTCAGTCATCAAATACTGCCATATTTCCATATTAATGAATACATGGCGTAGGCCTATCGTTCTTTCCAGCCCCCCAGTAGAGGAAGGCCTCCCCATGACGACCAAGCTGACCACCCAGACGACTCTCCCGACCCGCTATATCACCGCCGAGGAAATGGCATTCCATGCCGATCGCGCCCGCGCCCTGCGCGCCGCGGCCGCCCGGGCCTTTTTCGCCGGCCTGATCGCGCTGTTCCGCTTCGCGCCCGCGCAGGTTCGCAACGCTGCGCTGGTGACCGTGAAGTAACGTCTTGCGGCCTTGCCGCAACCGACTTAGGTGATGCTCCGGCGGCGCGGTCCTGTCTGTGCGCCGCGCCGAAGGAGAGCCCGATGTCCCGTTTGCCGTCCGTCTTCGTCAGCCACGGTTCGCCCATGCTGACGCTGGAGCCTGACCGGCCGGCGCATCGTTTCCTGCGGCAGGCATCGCAGCACTGGCGGCAGCCGAAGGCCATTCTTGCCGTCTCGGCCCATTGGGAAACCGAGACGCCGGAAGTCGGCGCCACGGCGCAGCCAGAGACCATTCACGATTTCTACGGGTTTCCGCCGGCGCTCTACCGCCAGCTTTATCCCGCGCCCGGCGCGCCCGATGTGGCGGCCAGGATCAAGGCGCTGCTGGAGGCCGCCGGCCTTCCCGCGCAACTCGATGCCACGCGCGGTCTGGATCACGGCGCATGGTCGCCGCTGAAACTGATCTATCCCGATGCCGATATTCCGGTGTTGCAGCTCTCGATCCAGTCGCATCGCGATCCGGCCCATCATTTTGCGCTCGGCCGGGTCCTGGCGCCGCTGCGTGACGAGGGCGTGCTGGTCTTCGCCACCGGATCGCTTACCCATAACCTGCGCCTGTTGAATCGCGCAGACCGCGGCGAAGTTGCCCCCTGGGCACAGGCCTTCGCCGACTGGATGGCAGAGAAGCTGCAGGCGCGCGACGATGCCTCTTTGCTGGATTACCGGCGCCTTGCGCCCCATGCGGCGATGAACCATCCCAGCGACGAGCACCTGCTGCCGCTCTATGTCGCGCTTGGCGCGGCGACGCCCGACATCCCGGCCGAACGCCTGCATGCCAGCTTCACGCTGGGGGCGCTGGCGATGGACAGCTATCTGTTTGCGTGAACGGCCTTACTGGCCGATGTCGCCGAGCAGGCGGAAGATCACCACGTCCAGCACGACGACGTAGAGCAGCATCACCAGCAGCATGAAATAGCGGTGGATGTCGCCGCTCAGCTTCGGCTTGCGGCGCAGGGCGCTGCGCGCCAGGTTTGAAAAATCGCCGACCAGATAGGCCATCTTGGCATGTTCGTTGGCCTGCCAGGATTGCAGCATGGCGATCACCATGACGCTGACGAAGCCGACGAAAACCAGGAATCCGGCAACGAATCGCGCGACATCGGCGGCAAAGGGCATGGCGGTGCCGATGGCGACCAGGGCAAGCCCGAGCAGGGTGAAATACTCCACCACGCGCCATTGCTGGCGTTTGGCGAACAGCACATTGCGTGCCGCCGCATCGTAAAGCAGGCGGAATTCGGCATGGGTGGCGTCGTCCAGCTCGCTGGGGCTGAGCTTTTCCGGCTCCGGCCCGTTATCGGCGGGAGGAGCGGCCTTGGGTGCCGGCGGACGCGGCGGCGCGCCATGAGGCGGTGCACCAGCCGGCGGGCGGCTGGGCGCTTGTCCGGGAGTCTGTTTCGGTGGCAGAGCCATAATATAACCCTAGCCGGGCGACGTTAAAAAAGCTTTGCGCCACATCAAGCCGGGGCGAAGTCGAAATAGGTGTCGGCCAGGGTAACCCGGAACGCCATTTGCCCACCGGCCTGAACCGGTCGGTCTTCCGGCAGCCAGCATACCGCCTGGCCCCAATGCCGCATGGCGCCGTCCGGTCCGGTCGAGAGCATGATCTCGGCATCGAGCCAGAGCTCGAACCAGAAGACTAGCGCCTGCGCCGTACCATCCCGCAGGATCGGCGCCGACCAGGCCATCTGCTGTGGCTGCACCCAGTCTGGTGGATTGGCGAAATCGACCCGGCAGACCGGCAGCACGGCGCTCAAGGCTTCATAGGGTTCGTGATCCAGTCGCACCACGCCATGGGCCGACTGGTTGCGGAATTTGTCGAAGGGCGACAGGTCGAAGCCGCAGATTTCGCGCAGGGGGTTCACCGCACGCAGGTTCGGCAGGCGCACCACCTGCGCGACCACCTGTGCCGCCGCCGGGATCACCGTCGCGCCGGGCCGGGCCAGGCGGCGCAGCGCGTCGCGGATGGTCGGCAGCATACCTTCGCCGGTCAGGCCGGCATCCAGCACTTCCGCCACCACCAGGTCGGCCGGTTTCGGCAGGTCGCGCCCGGGCTCCAGTTCGGTCGAGCGTTTGGCAATCACCGCGATGCGGTCGGCATAGCCGTTTTTCGCCACGATTTCCTGCGCCGTCTCGGCGATCAGCGGATAGGCCTCGCAGGCGATCACGCGCTCGGCGCCGGCGCGGGCCGCCAGCATCGCCAGCAATCCCGAGCCGGTGCCGATATCGAGCACCGTCAGGCCCGGCTGCACCGCCTTGTCCAAAGCCGCGGCGAAAGCCTCGTTGCGCGCGGTGTCGGCCAGCATGGGAAAATGCCAGCCGGGAATCTGCGCGCTCAGCAGGCCGGACAGCGCCGCCTTCACCTGCGCATCCTCCGGCGCCAGTTCGGCGGCGCGGCGCAGGGCCGCCAGTGCCGTGGCGCTGTCGTTCAACTCGCGCGCCGATTGCCCGATCGCCATATGGGCAGCCACCAGCGTGTCGTCCCGTTTCAACGCCTCGCGCAGGGTGGCGATGGCCTCGCGGAAGCGGTGCAGCTTGTGCAGCGCCAGGCCGGCATTCAAATGCGCCATGGTCAGGTCGGGTCGCAGCGTCGCCGCCGCGCGATAGGCAGCCAGCGCGGCTTCCAGGTCGCCGGCCAGCTCGCAGACAACGCCGAGATTGACCTGGGCGGCGACATAATCGGGCCGCTGCTGCAGCAGGGCGCGGTATTCCGCCTGCGCCACGGCATAGGCGCCACGGTCCTTCAGGATATTGGCCAGGTTGAAGCGCGCTTCGGCGAAATCCGGCCGCAAGGCCAGCGCACGGCGGCAGGCGGTTTCGGCTTCGTCCAGCCGGCCCAGCATGCCCAGCGCCAGGGCCAGATTATTGGCGGCGTCGGCGTGATCGGGCTGCAGTCGCAGAGCCTGTTCGGCGGCCTGGATGGCCTGGGCGGCCTGGCCCAGGGCCATATGCATCAGGGCGGCATTGCACCAGCAGGCCGGATCGGGCCGCAGGGCCAGGGCGCGCTGCAGGTATTTCAACCCCTCGGCCGGATGACCGGCCTGGTAATGCAGCAGGCCGTATTGATGCAGCAGGCCGGGCTGCTGCGGATCGGCGCGCAGCAGAGTCTGGTAAATCTCGGCCGCCTCGGCCAGGCGGCCGGCTCTTTGATGCTGCAGGGCAGTCTGGACGGGATCGGACATGGGGCCGGACCATAGCCGCAGATTCGGGAGAAGGCGACCGCCGGCGATCCGGCAGACCGGACGATTCGCGCACCGGCAGAAATTGCCGCCCGGCAATGCCGGAATGGGGCGTGGACCCAGGGCGTGGCAGAAATATCATTGTAGAACATGTAGTTATACTTGGCTTTCGACTTGGCCCACCGCTTGCTTCTTCCCCGGCGACGAATGAGGCATTCCATGCAGGTCGCACCGCTTTCCAATTCCGCCGCCGCCGCTTCCGGCTCCAGCTCCGCCGAGGAGACCGATAGCCGTGCGCGCGATTTCGCCCGCGTTTTGCAGAACGCGTTTTTCAGCCAGGGCAGCAAGGCGGTGACCCGGTCGTCCGAGCCGACCGGCCCGGAAGCTGCCAGCCGCACCGAAATCCGCTCTGACTCCCGCTCGGAAACCCGCAGCGAGAGCCGGTCCGACACCCGCACCGAAATCCGCGCCGAACCGCGTCGGGAAAACCGCCCGGCCAGCCAGGTCCGCCCGTCCGAAAGCGCGACGTCTGAAACCGCCACGCCGCCGCGCGACAACACGGCACCGGCAAAAGACGGCAAAGTAGCCGACAAGCCTGCGGCCGCCGGCAAGGACAAGCCGGCCCCGGCCCGGGACGCCGCCACCGATGCAGCCCCGGACGCCGATGCGGCCCCACCTGCCGAACAGGCCGATGCAGCCCCCGCGGCCGGCGAAACCGAGCCGGCCCAGGATGATGCCAGCAAGCCGGCGGTTGCCCTCGCCCCGGATGCCGCGCTGATCCTTGGCCTGCTGCAGATGCAGACCCAGCCGGCCACGCCCCCGGTGATCGTGCCCCAGACTGGCCCCCAGACTGGCCCCCAGACTGGCGAGGCCGGCGTGGTGATTGCTGCCGCCATCCCGGCCGCCGCTGCTGCCCAGCCCCAGCTGGTGGCCGCCGCAGCCGGCAGCACCGTACCGGCCGCCACATCCGCCACGCCTGCGGCCCCCGCCATTCCGCCTGCCGATGCCGCCACGGTGGCCACGCCGGCCGTGCCTGCGACACCGGCCGCTGCCGCATCCGCCACGGACATGCCGCCTGCGGCCACCACTCCGCTGCCTGCGGCGGCCCAGCCGGCCGAAACGCCGGCGGCACCGGCTGCGGCGCAGCCGGTGGTCCTGCCAGCCGAGATTATCGCTGCCGCCAAGAGCAGCACGGATACCAGCGCCGCCGCCCTGTTGGCGCAGCAGCAGACGATAACGCCGGAGCAGCTGGCCGCCCTGCAGGAGGCCGTTCAGGCCGAAGGCAAGCTGCAGGTCGAAACCCAGGCTCAGGGCCAACTGCCGCGCCAGCCGCAGGGCGAGGCGCAGCCGGCCGTCACGGCGAAGCCGGCGACCGAAAAGAGCCTGCTGCTCGATATCCAGCCGGCCACGGCCGCCGCGCCGAAGGCGGTGGTTGATCAATCCTCGCTGCTGGCCATGCAGGGCGATGCCGATGCCGCCGCCGAGCAAGCTCTGCTGCAGCAGCAGCTCACCACGGCCCAGCATCATCAGTCGACCGCCGAGGCGAAATTCGCCGCCGCGCTGCAGGCCCAGCAGGGCAGCGATGCGCAGCCGCCGGCCACGCCGACGGTCGCTGCCGCGGCCACCGCCAATTCCACCCAGCAGAACCTGCAGCCCGCGCCGATGAGCAATCCCGGCACCAGCATGCCGCAGGCGGTACAGCATGCCGCCACGCAAACCATGGCCCGCCAGCTCGGTGCCTATATCCCGGCCGGCGAACAGGTCGCGGTGCAGATCAAGAAGGGCGCTGCCGAAGGCGCCGACAAGATTTCGATCAAGCTCGATCCCGGCAATCTCGGCAAGGTCGAGGTCAAGCTCGAGGTTGGTCATGACGGCAAGCTGATGGCGGTGATCGCGGCGGACAAGCCGGAAACCCTGCAGATGCTGCAGCGCGATGCGCAGCAGCTCGAACAGTCGCTGCGCGATGCCGGTCTGAAAACCGATGCCGGCTCGCTCAGCTTCACCCTGCGTGAGCAGAACCAGAATGCCGAGGGCCGCGAAGGCCAGGGCAACGGCGGCCGGCAGCGCGGCCGTGGCCATGAGGAATATGTCGAAACCGGCCTCGTCACCGATCCGGCGGCGCTCGCCGCCAGCAATGCCCAGCGCGCGGCCGCCGCCCGCGGCGGGCTTGATATCCGCATTTAAGGCGCGTCGCGCAGGAGCCCCGTCATGGTCAGCAGCGTCACCGATACCACCGGCACCACCAATACCGTTTCGAATACCGCAGCCAGCAAGCTGGCCGGCGACTTCGACACCTTCCTCACGCTGCTCACCACGCAGCTGAAGAATCAGGATCCGACCTCGCCGATGGATCCGAACGAATTCACGCAGCAGCTCGTGCAGTTCAGCCAGGTCGAGCAGCAGATCAACATGAATAAGAATCTCGAGAAGATGATCTCGATGCTGCAGGCGGGCCAGAACAGCACCAACCTGAACTTCATCGGCAAGGTCGTCGATGTCGACGACAAACAGGTGAAGCTGGCCGAAGGCGGCAGCGCCTTCTGGTCTTATGAACTGCCGAAAGGCGTGATGGGCGTGCAGTACAACATCCTCGACTCGTCGGGCAAGGTGGTGCGCACGGTCAACGTCACCTCGGACCAGGCCAGCGGTTTCAAGCCTGGCCGCGTCGAAGTCGCCTGGGATGGCAAGGACGGCCAGGGCAATGCGATGGCGGCCGGCACCTACAAGCTGGAAGTGGTGGGCAAGGATGCCAACGGCAAGTCGGTTGACGGCGTCAAGGTCTATGCGCGCGGCTATGTCGAGGCGCTCGAGACCGTCGACGGCCAGCAATACCTCGTCGTGTCGGGCAGCAAGTATCTGCCGGAGAAGGTGGTCTCGGTCTTTGCGCCGCCGCAGGACAATTCCGGCAGCGGCAGTACGACCTGACAGCCGGCCGCACGACAGTCACGCAATAGTACTGCTTTTTTAAAAACGGGTGATTAGCATGGAAAACGTTCAGCCTCTCAATCCGCAGATGCGTCAGCTGCCGTCGCAGGGCCGGCCAGCCAGTGTGATCGGCCCGGAGGGTCAGCGCATCACCCGCGACACGCTGCCATCACCCAGCACCAAACGCTGGGTGATTCGCCGCAAGGCCGAAGTGGTGGCCGCCGTGCGTGGCGGCCTGCTCAGCCTGGAAGAGGCCTGCCAGCGCTACGCCCTCACGCTCGAGGAATTCCAGTCCTGGCAGCGCGCCATCGAGGAACATGGTCTGCCTGGCCTGCGCACCACCCGGCTGCAGGATTACCGCCCGGGCACCCTGCGGGCCCCGGCGGCCCGGATGTCCGGTGTGGCGGGCTGAGGGGGCTCCGCTAAATCACTGATTTTCCTGATTCCGTAAGGTTAACAAACCGCTAGGCAAATTTTGCCGGGGTGTTAACCTCTTTTTCATCCCGCGTTCCTACCTTGCAAGCGCGGCAGGAGGTGCCTGCCACAACGCGTGCCTGGTGCATGGGGTGAAGCCGTGAACGGAATCATGAACATGATGCGGAGCATTGGTCCCGCGCGGCTGGCGATGCTGGCGGCGACGGCGGCCGTTCTGCTCGGCTTTTTCGTTTTCCTCGGGATGAAGGTCACGCAGCCCAAGATGGCGCTGCTGTACGGCAATCTCGACCTGGAAACCTCGGGCGAAATCGTCAACCGGCTCGAGGCCCAGAAGATTCCCTACCAGATCGCCGCCAACGGCGCGCAGGTCCTGGTGCCGGAAGACCGCGTGCTGCGCGCCCGTATGCAGCTGGCCGAAGGCGGCCTGATGGCCAGCGGCGGCGCCGGCTATGAAATCTTCGACAAGGCCAATGCCCTGTCGGCCACCAATTTCATGCAGAACATCAACCACCTGCGTGCCCTGGAAGGCGAACTGGCGCGCACCATCCGCTCGATTGACCAGGTGTCATCGGCACGCGTGCATCTGGTGCTGCCCAAGCGCGAGGTGTTCAGCCGCGAGCAGCGCGAACCCTCGGCCTCCATCGTGGTCAAGACGCGCGGCGGCCGGCTCGACCAGCCGCAGGTGCGCGCGATCCAGAATCTCGTTGCCTCCGCCGTGCCCGACCTGAAGCCGACCCGCATTTCCGTGGTCGATGATCGCGGCAACCTGCTGGCCGGCACGCAGGAGCAAACCGATCCCGCCACCGCCACGGTCAGCCGGCTCTCCGACATGCGGCGCCAGGTGGAGGATCGCCTGCGCAAGAATGTCGAGGCCCTGATCGAACGCTCGGTCGGTGTTGGCAACGTGCGCGCGGAAATCTCGGTCGACATGGATTTCGACCGCGTCACCACCAACCAGGAACTGTTCAATCCCGACCAGGCGGTGGTGCGCTCGACCCAGACCATCACGGAAAACAACCAGAGCCAGGAAGGCCAGCAGAACGTCACGGTGGCCAACAACCTGCCCGAGGCCCAGGGCCAGGGCGGCACGCAGGCGACCTCGACGGCCAACCGCACCGAGGAAATGGTCAATTACGAGATTTCCAAGACCGTCCGCACCCAGGTGCGCGAGGCCGGTGTGATGCGCCGTGTTTCGGCCGCCGTGCTGGTCAACAACATCATCCAGGTCGACGGTCAGGGCCAGCGCTCCTATCAGGCCCGTTCGCCGGAAGAATTGCAGCAACTCAACACCCTCGTCCGCAATGCCATCGGCTTCGACCAGCAGCGTGGCGACACCGTGGAAGTCGTGTCGATGCGCTTCGCCGAGCCTGGTGACATCCCCGAGGAAATCGACCCGGCCAGTCTGCCGGTGCTGCTCGGCCTGACCAAGGAAGAGCTGTTCCGCATCGGCGAGATCGCCGGCTATGTACTGCTTGGCCTGCTGGCCATGCTGCTGGTGGTGCGTCCGCTGATCCGCCGCGTGCTGGAAGCCTCGCGCGAAAGCGAGGATATCCCCCCCGGCATGCTGACGCCGGCCGCGCCGGGCCTGCCGATGGTGGTTGGCGGCGCGCCGCTGGCCGAACTGCCGGCCGCGCCCGATGCCGGCATGGCGCCGCCTACGCCGGGCATCGAATCGATGATCGACATCGCCCGCATCGAGGGCCAGGTGAAGGCGTCGTCGCTGAAGAAGATCGGCGAGATCGTCGACAAGCATCCCGAGGAAGCCGTGTCGATCATCCGCAATTGGCTCTATCAGACCACCTGAGTCGGACGAGGGTTTAACTCATGGCCGGTGAAAAAGACTTCCGTCAGATGAAGGGCCCCGATAAGGCGGCGGTCCTGATGTTGGCGCTTGGCGAGGAGCATTCATCCAAGATCTGGCCGTTGCTTGACGACGAGGAGATCAAGGAAATCTCCCAGAACATGGCCAATCTGGGCGCGGTGAATTCCGACGTCGTCGAGAAGCTGTTCCTCGAATTCGTCAATAACTTCTCCTCCACCGGGTCGCTGACCGGTACGTTTGACAGCACTGAGCGACTGCTGATGAAGGCGCTGCCATCCGAGCGCGTCAATCAGATCATGGAGGAAATCCGCGGTCCGGCCGGCCGCACCATGTGGGACAAGCTCGCCAACGTGAATGAGAACGTGCTGGCGAACTACCTGAAGAACGAATATCCCCAGACCGTCGCGGTGGTGCTCTCCAAGATCCGCCCCGAGCATGCCGCCCGCGTGCTGGCGGCATTGCCGGAAGAATTCTCGATGGAAGTCGTCATGCGCATGCTGCGCATGGAGGCGGTGCAGAAGGAAGTGCTCGACAAGGTCGAGCAGACCCTGCGTACCGAATTCATGTCGAACTTGGCGCGCACCAACCGGCGCGACGCGCACGAAATGATGGCGGAAATCTTCAACAGTCTCGACCGCAATACCGAGGCGCGTTTCCTAGCCGCCCTGGAAGAGCGCAGCCGCGATGCCGCCGAGCGCATCAAGGCCCTGATGTTCACCTTCGAGGATTTGATCAAGCTGGATCCGTCCGGCGTGCAGACCCTGCTCAAGAGCGTGGAGAAGGAAAAGCTCAGCCTGGCGCTCAAGGGCGCCTCGGAAACCCTGCGCGACCTGTTCTTCTCCAACATGTCCGAACGCGCGTCCAAGCTGCTGCGCGAGGAAATGGAATCGCTCGGCCCGGTGCGCCTGAAAGATGTCGACGAGGCGCAGATGGCCATGGTCAACACGGCCAAGGAACTTGCGGCCAAGGGCGAAATCATGTTGGCCGACAACAAGGGCGAAGACGAGCTCATCTACTGATGCGGAAAGCGGCGTAACCGATCATGGTCAGCAAGGCCAAATTCCTGTTCGATCTGCCCTTCGACGGCACCAAGCCGAAGGTCGAGCGTTCTTACGCGCCCAAGCCGCCGCCGGCGAAATTCTCCGCCGAGGACGTGGAGGCCGTCCGGGCCACCGCCTATGCCGAGGGCGAAGAAGCCGGTCGCGTGGCGGCGCATGGCGAGCATCAGCGCAATCTGGAGCAGGCCATGCACGCGCTGGAGGGACGGCTTGCCGCCATTGCCGGCGGCGAGGAACGTTCGCGCCTGGCGGCGCGTGCCGAGGCCACGGAACTGGCGGTGGCGATTGCCCGCAAGCTGGCGGGCCGGCTGATCGACCGCCAGCCGCTGGAGCAGATCGAGGCGCTGGTGCTGCGCTGCATGGACGACATGCGCGACGAGCCGCGCCTGGTGATCCGTGCTGCCGAGCCGGTCGTGCAGCTGCTTGACCAGCGCATCGACCAGTTGGTGGCGCAATCGGGTTTCGGCGGCAAGGTGGCCCTGGTGCCTGACGAGACGATGGCGCCCACCGATTGCCGCATCAACTGGGCCGATGGCTCGGCCGAACGGCGCCAGGCGGCGCTGGAACAGGAAGTCGACCAGGCGGTCGAACGCTATCTTACCGGGCTGCAGGCGCAGCTTGGCGAGCCCGGCGAATAGCCGCGGCCAGGGAGTGAGCAGGTATGGCTGACAGCGACGATCTCGACCTGAAGGACCTCGGACAATCTCCCGACATGATGGAGGAAGAGGATCCGAATGCGGCGCGCACGGCGGCGGATCTGCAGGCGGTATTCGATATTCCGGTTCATGTCTCGGCGGTGCTTGGCAAGGCCAATATGCAGGTCAGTCAGTTGCTGAAACTGGGTCGCGGCGCGGTGGTCGAGCTCGACCGCAAGGTCGGCGAGGCGATCGACATTTACGTCAATAACCGGCTGGTGGCGCGCGGCGAGGTGGTGGTGGTGGAAGACCGCCTCGGCGTGACCATGACGGAAATCATCAAGGGTGGCCGTGGCGGTTGAGCTGCGGATAACAGGTAAAGCGGGAAGCTGGGGCGGATTATGCGACTGATCATCATCGGCACGCTCAACGGACAGATCGGTGCGGCGACCCGCATCGCGCTGCAGCGTGGCGCCAAGGTGTCACAGGTCGAAGATATCGATCAGGCGCTCAACACGCTGCGCGCTGGCCGCGGCGCCGACCTGGCGATGATCGATGTCAGCCTCGACGTGAAGCATCTGGTGGAAAGCCTGAAGGCCGAGCGGATCAACCTGCCGGTGGTGGCCTGCGGCATCGGTAATGATGCCCGCGCCGCCGTGGCCGCGATCCGCGCCGGCGCCAAGGAATACCTGCCGTTGCCGCCCGAGGCCGACCTGATCGCCGCGGTGCTGGAAGCGGTGGCGGAAGAAAGCCACCAGCTGCTGTTCCGCGATCCGGCCATGGGCCAGGTGGTCAAGCTGGCCGAGCAGATCGCCCCCAGCGGCGCCTCGGTGATGATCACCGGCGAAAGCGGCACTGGCAAGGAAGTGATGGCGCATTTCATCCATGCCCGTTCGCCGCGCGCCGAGCGGCCCTTCGTCTCGGTCAACTGCGCCGCCATTCCCGACACGCTGCTCGAATCGGAGCTGTTCGGCCATGAAAAGGGCGCCTTCACCGGCGCCGTTGCCCGACGGCTCGGCAAGTTCGAGGAAGCCAATGGCGGCACCCTGCTGCTGGACGAAATCAGCGAGATGGATATACGCCTGCAGGCCAAGCTGCTGCGCGCCATCCAGGAGCGCGAGATCGACCGCATCGGCGGCTCCAAGCCGGTCAAGGTTGATATCCGCGTCATCGCCACCTCGAACCGCAATCTCGCCGACGAAGTCGCCAAGGGCAATTTCCGCGAAGACCTGCTGTTCCGCCTCAATGTCGTGAACCTGAAGCTGCCGCCCCTGCGCCAGCGCCCGGCCGATATCGAGCTGCTGGCGACGCATTTCGTCAAGAAATACGCCGAGGTCAACGGCGTGCCGGAACGCCCCTTAAGTCCCGCCACGCTGGAGGCGCTGAAACAGGCGCCGTGGCGCGGCAATGTGCGCGAGCTGGAAAACACCATGCACCGCGCCGTGCTGCTGGCCTTGGGGCCGCAGATCGAGATCGGCGATATCCGCCTGCCCGACGGCAGCGCGCTGGCCGATGCACTGGGTCGCCCGTCGCCTGACGGCGTTGCCACTGGCGACGGCGCCGCTGCCGCGCCCAATCTGGTTGGCCGCACCGTTGCCGATGTCGAGCGCGACCTGATCATCGACACGCTGAAGCATTGCTTAGGGAATCGCACGCACGCGGCGAATATCCTCGGCATTTCAATTCGCACGTTGCGCAACAAGCTGAAGCAGTATTCCGACGAGGGCCTTGCCGTTCCGGCGGCAAACGAGGGCACGCGCGCGACGGCCTGAGGCCGCGCCGCGCGGGGTGAGGAGAGGTTAGTATGGCGGAGAATGTGCCGGCCGATACCCAGGCGGGTGCCCCGGACGTCGCCCTTGGCGGCGGCGGCGCGGGCGGATTCGACCGCCTGAAGAATATCGGCCGCCATGGCGACATCATGCTCGCCATCGGCGTCATGGGCATCCTGTCGGTGCTCATCCTGCCGATGCCGACCTGGCTGCTCGACGTGGCGCTGGCCCTGTCGATCACCATTTCGGTGCTGGTGATGATGACCTGCCTGTTCATCCAGCGGCCGCTCGAATTCTCCAGTTTCCCGACCGTGCTGCTGATCACTACCATGCTGCGGCTGTCGCTCAACCTGGCATCGACCCGGTTGATCCTCAGTCGGGGCCACGAGGGCACCGACGCCGCCGGCCATGTGATCGAGGCCTTTGGCCAGTTCATCATGAGCGGCAACCTGGTGATCGGCATCATAGTGTTCGCCATCCTGGTGATCGTGAACTTCGTCGTCATCACCAAGGGCTCCGGCCGCATCGCCGAAGTGTCGGCGCGCTTCACTTTGGACGCCATGCCCGGCAAGCAGATGGCGATCGACGCCGATCTGTCGGCCGGCCTGATCGATGAGGCCACCGCGCGGCTGCGCCGCAAGGAGCTGGAAGACGAATCCGGTTTCTTCGGCTCGATGGACGGTGCCTCGAAATTCGTGCGCGGTGATGCCGTCGCCGGCCTGCTGATCACTTTCATCAACCTGATCGGCGGCATCCTGATCGGCGTGATCCAGAACGGGCTCACCTTTGCCCAGGCGCTCAACACCTATTCGATCCTCAGCGTCGGTGACGGCCTGGTGGCGCAGATCCCGGCGCTGATCATTTCGGTCGCCGCCGGTATCATGGTGTCCAAGGGCGGTGTCGCCGGCTCGACCGACAAGGCGCTGTCGAAACAGCTTTCCTCGGTCAAGGCGCTTGGCATGTCCGCCGTGCTGTCGGCCTGCTTCGCCATCATCCCGGGTATGCCCTTCCTGCCCTTCCTGCTGCTCGCCCTGGTGTCGGCTGGCCTGGCCTATGCGGCCTGGCAGCAGGAAAAGAAGGCGCGCATCGCCGCCTTCGTGCCGCCGCCGCTGCCGCCCGCGCCGGTCAGCCCGCTCGACGAGCCGGTCACCAACGCGCTCAGCATCGACGACCTGCGGCTTGAGCTCGGCTTCAGCCTGCTGCCCCTGATCAATGACGCGCGCGGCTATCGCCTGACCGACCAGATCAAGGCCCTGCGCCGCCAGATCGCCATCGACATGGGCTTCATCATGCCCAGCGTGCGCATTCTCGATAACATGCAGTTGCCCGGCACCACCTATGTGATTCGCGTCAAGGAAGTGGAGGCTGCCCGCGGCACGGTGAAGCCCAGCGCGTTGCTGGTGATGGACCCGCGCGGCGAGCGCATCGCCCTGGCCGGCGAGGAGACCATCGAGCCAACCTTCGGCCTGCCCGCCATGTGGGTCGACGAAAGCCTGCGCGACGAGGCGATGTTCCGCGGCTATACCGTGGTCGATCCCGGCACCGTCATCACCACCCACCTGACTGAGGTGGTCAAGGACAACATGGCCGATCTGCTCAGCTATGCCGAGACGCAGAAGCTGATCGAGGAACTGAAGAAGGGCAATGAAAAGCTGGTCAACGAGGTGATTCCGGGCCGCATCAGCGTCAACGGCGTGCAGCGCGTGCTGCAGAACCTGCTGGCCGAGCGCGTTTCGATCCGCGATCTCGCCACCATCCTGGAGGCGGTCGCCGAGGCCACCGGTTACACTCAGAGCGTCACCCAGATCACCGAACATGCCCGCACCCGCCTGGCGCGGCAGATTTCCAATGCCCATCTCAGCCCGGACGGCTATATTCCGCTGGTGACGCTCTCGCCGCAATGGGAGCAGAATTTCGCCGAGGCGCTGGTCGGCCAGGGCGAGGACCGCCAGCTCAGCATGCAGCCCTCCAGGCTGCAGGATTTCATCGCCCAGGTGCGCCAGACCTTCGAGCGGTTGGCGGCGGAAGGCCATATGCCGGTGCTGCTCACCAGCCCGGGCATACGACCCTATGTGCGTTCGATCGTGGAGCGGTTCCGGCCGGCCACCGTGGTGATGTCGCAGCAGGAAATCCACCCGAAGGCCAAGCTTCGGACGGTGGCGCAGATATAAACAGGGCGCGTATAAGTACGACGCGGTTCCAGGGGGTAGCGAAGGATGCGGCTGAAGACGTTCCAGGCAGCGACGATGAGCGAGGCGATGGACCTCGTGCGCCGCTCCTTGGGCGAGGACGCCATCATCGTGTCGACCTATACCCACCGCAATGGCGGCGGGGTCGAGATCACGGCGGCCGTCGAGCAGCATACCGAGGATGATTTCGCCACGCCGGAAGCCCAGGCTCTGCGCTATGGCCAGGGCAATGGCCGGTTGTTCGTCCCCGACGAGGATTTCACCAGTGCTGCGCCGGAGCAGGTGGCTGAACTGCTTGCCGGCGCGCTGGGCTGGCATGGCGTGCCGGCGCGGATCGCCGAGCGCCTGACCCAGGCGGCTCAACGCGTTGGTCTCGATGACCCGCTTGGCGCGCTGGCCGAGGCGCTCGACGAGGTTTATCGCTTTCCGGGCCTGAGCAGCGACAACCGGCCGCTAATTCTGATCGGCCCACCGGGCAGCGGCAAGACCATTGCCAGCGCCAAGATTGCCGCGCGCTGCGTGATGGATCGTCGTGCCGTGCAGGTGGTGTCCTGCGACGTCAGCCGCGCCGCTGCCGGAGAGCAGCTTGCCGCGCTCTGCCGCGTCATGACCACGCCCTTCACCGAAGTCGCCGATGCGCGCGAGCTGGGCCAGGCCGTCGATGCCGTGTCGGCTGATACCAAGCTGGTGATTGACACGGCCGGCATCAACCTGTTCGATGCTGCCGACCGCAAGGCGATCAAGACGCTGATCGATGCCAGCGGCGCGGAGCCGGTTGCCGTGTTTGCCGCCGGCACCGATGCGATGGAAACCGGCGAGCTGGCCGGTCAGGCCGCAGCGCTCGGCGCCCGCCGCTTTATCGCCACCCGCCTCGATACCGCGCGCCGTCTCGGCGCGCTGGTCACCGCCGCCGATCTCGGCGGCCTTGCTTTTGCCGATGCCGGCGCCTCGCCTTTCGTGGGCCAGGGTTTCCTGCGCCTCGATCCGCTCGGCCTGGCTCATCGCCTGCTGGCCGACCCCGATGCGGTTGCTGTCGATGCCAGCCAGACTTCCGCCCCGAAACCCGCCGTTTTCAAGGCTGCTGAATGACCGTGACAACCATGACGCCGACGCCGCCTGTCCCGCCTTCCGCTGCCCGCCCGCCCCGCCATCCGGCCGCGGCCCTGCGTCAGCCCAATATGGTCGCCATCGCCTCGGGCAAGGGCGGCGTGGGCAAGACCTGGCTCTCGGTCACCCTGGCCCACACCTTCGCCCGCCAGGGCCAGCGCGTATTGCTGTTCGATGGCGATATAGGCCTTGCCAATGTCGACATCCAGCTTGGCCTGATGCCCGACCGCGACCTGGGCAGCGTGATCGCCGGCCGCTTCAGCCTGGCCGATGCCGTGATGTCTTCCGAGGCGGGCTTCGACATCATCGCCGGCAAGTCCGGTTCGGCCTCGCTGGCGACGCTGGACCAGGCCGCGCTCACCGCCCTGCGCGACGAACTGGTGCAACTGGCGAAAAGCTATGACCGCGTGGTGATCGATCTGGGCGCCGGCGTCGACGCGGTGGTGCGCACCTTCTCGGCCGCCGCCGGCATCACCCTGGTGGTGACCAACGACGAACCCACCGCGCTCACCGATGCCTATGCCTATATCAAGCTGACCCGCATGGCCGACCGCAACGCCGATGTGCGCGTGGTGATCAATATCGCGCCGACCACGCGCGAGGGCGAGCGCACCTATGCCAAGCTGAACAAGGCGGCCGAGAATTTCCTGAAATACTCGCCACCGCTGGCCGGCGTGATCCGCCGCGACGAGAAGGTGCGTGATGCGATCCGCAACCAGGTGCCCCTGCTGACCCGGCATCCGATGTGCGAAGCCGCCGAGGATGTCGAGGCGCTGATGCACAGCCTGATGCGCGCGCCGCAGACGGCGCCGCTCTGAATCCGTCAGCCGCGGACGGAACTGGCGCGTGAGCGATCTCGGTCCGCTGCTGCCCACGCCGCCGGTGCCGCCGGCCGGCAATAGCGGGACCAGCGCCGCGCCGGCCACCGCGACTCCCGCCAGCACCACGCCTACTGCGGCAGAGGGCGCGGCGGTGCAGACGGCGGCGGCCGTGATCCAGCCGGGCAGTTCCGCGCCCGCGCAGGCTCAGCCCCAAACAACCCAGCCCCAGACAACCCAGCCCCAAACGCCGCAATCCCAGACGCCGTCACCCGCCACGGTGCTGCAGGATGCGGCCGCCGAAATCTCCACCTCGCTGCGCGAACTGGCGCGCGGCGGCCAGGTCGATGCCACGGTGATTGCCCGCGACGGCAATGCCCTGCTGGTGCGCACCGCCGCCGGCAGCACGCTCAGCCTGCCCAATCTCGCCAGCGTGCTGCAGCAGGCGAACATCACCGTACTGAATGCGGCTTTGCGGCTGCAACTCAACCCGGAAAATCCGCAGCAGGCGACGCTCACTGCGGCCAATGGCTCGGCCCTGCCGGTGCCCTTGGCCGTGCAGGTGCAGCCGCCGACCGCCGCCCAGCTTGCGCTCGCCGTGGCGCCGCCGCAGCCGGCCACGACCGGCGCGCCGGTACTGCCGCAACCCGGCCAGACGCTTGCCGCCACGGTGCAGACGCCGCCGGCGCCCGCCGGTGCCGGAGCAAGCGCTGCGCAAAGCGCCCTGCCGCCAGGCAGCCAGATCCAGGTGGTGGTGCAGGCTGCGATCTTGCCGGCTGCCACCGCACCACCGCCTGCCGCATCGCCGTCCGTCGCAACGGCGCCAGTGACGACGCCACCAGTCACAACGCCACCCATCGCAGTGCCGCCGACCACCGCCCAACCGGGCGGTGCGATGCCGGGGGCTTCGCTTCCGGCTCCTGCTGGCGCAGCGGCGCCGTTGCCTGCCGGCGGCGCGTCGCCGGCGCCGTCCGTCATCCTGGCCAGTCCGGCCGCGGCACAGCAGGCCGCGCCGCTGGCCTCCGGCCTGTCGCCAGCCATGGTGGCGCAGATGACGGCGCAGGCATCGGCACAGCCTGCGATCCAGCCGCCGATGCAGACCGCTGCGCCGCCGCCCGTGTCTCAGCCCGTGTCTCAGTCAGTGCCTCCGCCGCTTCCGGCCCAGACCATGCCGCCTTTGCCGCCAGGAGCTGCGCCGCTGCTGGCCAATGCGGCGGTCAATCCGGCGACGCTGATTGGTCAGACGCTCACCGGCGTGGTGACCGGTCAGTCGAATTCCGGCCAGGTACTGGTCAGCACGCCACAGGGCCTGCTGGCGCTCAGCCTGCCGCAGCCCTTGCCGCCTGGCACCCAGCTGTCGCTCGAACTCGCCGCCATCACCCGGCCGCCGACACCGGCGCCCACGTCGCTCGGTCCAGCGCCGCTGGCCTCGGTACTGACGCGGCTGCAGGGCGAATGGCCGGTGCTGCAACAGACCTTGGATGCGATCCGTGCCGCCGATCCCGCCCTGGCCCAGCGTCTGCAGGCAGAATTGCTGCCGCAGCCCAATGCGCGGCTGGCCGCCACGGCCTTGCAGTTCATGGCCGCTGCGGCTGCCGGCAATGCCCAGGCCTGGCTTGGCTCGGAAGCGGTGCGCCGGCTGGAGCAACAGGGCAAGCGCGAATTGCTGCGCCGGCTGGATGATGATTTCCGTGAACTCGGCCGGCTCAACCAGCGCGGCGGCGACAACGACTGGCAGGCTTTGGTGATGCCGATGCTGATCGGCGGCAAGGTCGAGCCGGTTCAGATTTTCATGCGCCGCCGCCGCGACCAGAAGCAGAAACAGCAGCAGACCCGCTTCATCATCGACTTCAACCTGGAAAGCACCGGCCCGATTCAGTTCGACGGACTGGTCAGCGTCAAGCAGCTCGATCTCATCCTGCGCAGCGAAACCGAATTCGGCCCAGCCTTCCGCGTCGATGTGATGGCGATTTTCGAAGAGGCGCTGGCGGTCACCGGCATGAGCGGCAGCTTACGCTTCCACGAGCGCGAAGCGCCGCTGGCCTGGCCCAGTCCGGAATTGGAAACCAAAGGCCCCAGCACCGAGCTGAAGGCCTGA
>NZ_JANLJJ010000053.1:44351-46268 GCF_029255545.1 Ferrovibrio sp.
AAAATGATCAATCATGCAGATGATGTTTCAGATATGACCGGACGTGTTTGGCTGCTGCTCGGCGCATTGTCGCTGCTCTGGGGTGGATCGTTTTTCTTCATCGGCGTCGCCGTGCGTGAATTGCCGCCGTTCACCATCGTGGCCAGCCGCGTCGTGCTGGCTGCCCTGGTGCTGCTGGTCGTGCTGCGCGTGATGAATCTGCGGTTGCCGCGCCAGCATGGACTGTGGCTCGCCTTTCTCGGCATGGGGCTGCTCAACAACGCCATCCCCTTCACCCTGATCGTCTGGGGCCAGAGCCAGATTCCCAGCGGGCTGGCCTCGATCCTCAATGCCACCACGCCGATCTCAACCGCCTTGGTGGCGCATGCCTTCACCAGTGACGAGAAGCTGACGCCCGCGCGCATTCTCGGCGTGCTGCTTGGCCTGGCTGGCGTGGCGGTGATGCTGGGGGCCGATTTGCTCGGCGGCCTGGGGCAGAATCTGCCGGCGCAGGCCGCCTGCCTGCTTGCCACGGTGTCCTATGCCTTCGCCGGCGTGTTTGGCCGCCGCTTCCGGCGCATGGGCGTGCCGCCGCTGGTCACCGCCAGCGGCCAGCTGATCGCCTCGTCGCTGCTGTTGCTCCCGCTGGCTTTGGTCATCGACCGGCCCTGGGGTTTCGCGCTGCCCGGCTGGCCGGTGATCGCGGCTTTGGTGGCGCTGGCGGTGTTTTCCACCGCGCTGGCTTACGTGATCTTCTTCCGCGTCATGGCGGTGGCCGGCAGCAACGTCAATCTGGTGACACTGCTGGTGCCGGTCAGCGCCATCCTGCTCGGCGTGCTGGTGCTGGGGGAAAGCCTGCTGCCGCGCCATCTGCTCGGCTTCGGCGTCATCGCGCTCGGCCTGCTCGCCATCGACGGGCGGCTGCTGCGGATCCTGAAACCGGCTCCGCCCGGCAGCCACCCTTAACCGGGCTGGTCGCCCGGCGTTTCCTGGCGGCGGCGGAAGCCCTGCAGGCCGGCTTCATCCATCTCGGCCTGCTCGCGGCGCTCCTGCTTCTGGCGCTCGCGGCGCTCCCAGTTTTCCAGCACCAGTTCGTATTTCTTCAGCTCGCGGAAGGCGGCGTTGACCTCTTCCTGCGCGGCCCTGATGCGGTCGATCGTCTCCTCGCGCGAGACGTCCAGGTTGGCATGGCGCTGGCGGTTCACCTGGCGATAAGCGGTGAAGCCGAAGCCGGCCTCGTAATGCTGGGTGGCGACGTGGCGCTCATGCTCCAGCTCTTCGTCCAGCCTGATCATCTGCCGTTCGATGCCGGCGCGCAGGATTTCCAGGTCGACGACGATGCGGCGCCGCTCGTCGAGCCGCCATTTCCATAACCGGATCAGTCCGTCGACGCCGCGCATGGCCTAAGTCCCGGTCCTACTGCGCCGCCTGCTGGCCGCCGCCTTCACCCTCGATGAAGATTTCAGCCAGCCGGGCGTAGCCCGAGGGCAGGTCGGCGCGCTCGGTTTTCTGCTGCTTGAGGAAGGCTTCCAGCATCGGCTGGTAGCGGATCGCCTCGTCGACTTTGGGGTCAGATCCCATGCGATAGGCGCCCAGCCGGATCAGCTCGGCCATGTCGTCATAGGTAGCCATCAGCTGGCGCGCGCGCGTCACCAGCATGTTTTCATCCTCGGTGTTACAGCCCGGCATGGTGCGCGAGATCGAGCGCAGGATGTTGATGGCGGGATAGCGGCCGCGTTCGGCGATGGCGCGTTCCATCACGATATGGCCGTCCAGAATGCCGCGTGTGGCATCGGCGATGGGTTCGTTATGGTCGTCGCCGTCGACCAGCACGGTGAACAGCCCGGTGATGCTGCCCTCCTCGGTGCCCGGCCCGGCGCGCTCCAAAAGGCGCGGCAGTTCGGCGAAGGTGGTCGGCGGATAGCCCTTGGTGGTGGG
>NZ_JANLJJ010000053.1:46368-47801 GCF_029255545.1 Ferrovibrio sp.
TCGCCGATCAGGCCCACCACGTTGATATCGGCCTCGGTGTAGCGCGCCATCATGGAGAGCAGCACGGATTTGCCGACGCCCGAGCCGGCGAAGATGCCCATGCGCTGGCCGCGGCAGCAGGAGATGAAGGTATTGATCGAGCGCACGCCCAGATCGATCTTGGCGCCGACGCGCTTGCGGCTGTTGGCCGGCGGCGGGTTGGCGCGCAGGGGGTAGGGCCGGGTACCGTTGGTGAGCGGCGGGCCGCCATCCAGCGGGCGGCCGAGGCCGTCGATCACCCGGCCGGCCCAGCTGATATCGGGATAGACCACGGGCTGGTCCTCGCCGACCACGGCACGGCAGCCCAGGCCGACGCCATCCAGCGAGCCATAGGGCATCAGCAGCGCGCGGTTCTGGCGGAAGCCGACCACCTCGCATTCGACCTGGCGGTGGTCACGCGCCTGCACATGCACCCGTGAGCCGATGGAAAGATGCCGCTCGACGCCCGCTACTTCCACCAGCAGGCCCTGGATCGAGGTCACCCGGCCGGTGAAGCTGACATCCTTGATACGGTCGAGGTCCATCAGCAGACTGTGCATGGCGCGCCTTTGCGGGGAATAGGGAAGCTGCACCCTAGCGGCTGCAGCCTTAACCGCCGGTAAAGCCGCGCGGGTTTGCGGCGGACCGGGAATCCCTCTCGTATTTTGGGAGTTTAGCAGGATTTTCCGGCGCGGCCAGACCGTCCCTGGGTCGGGGCCGATGGCCTGTGGAAGAATGCGTTAACTTTAATCGTTAACAATGGTAAACTGCAGCGAATCGGGCGGAAAAACGCCAAACCCTGGTGGGTCCTGACCGGGACTGACCTGAAAGCGTGGGGGTGCCATGCGGGTGCTGCTGATCGAAGACGACGCCGCGATGGCCAAGAGCATCGAACTGATGCTCGGCGCCGAGGGCTTCAATGTCTACAAGACCGAGTTCGGCGAAGAGGGCCTGGACCTCGGCAAGCTGTATGACTACGACATTATCGTGCTCGACCTGAACCTGCCCGACATGCACGGCTATGACGTGCTGAAAAAGCTGCGCGCGGCCAAGGTCAACACCCCGATCCTGATCCTCTCGGGCATGGGCGAGCCGGACAAAAAGGTGAAGGGCCTCGGCTTCGGCGCCGACGATTACATCACCAAGCCCTTCAACAAGGATGAGCTGGTCGCCCGCATCAATGCCATCGTGCGCCGGGCCAAGGGCCATTCCCAGTCGGTGATCCAGACCGGCAAGCTGACCGTCAACCTCGACGCCAAGTCGGTCGAGGTCGAGGGCGGCCGCCTGCATCTGACTGGCAAGGAATATGCCATGCTCGAGCTGCTTTCGCTCCGCAAGGGCACGACGCTGACCAAGGAGATGTTCCTCAACCATCTCTATGGCGGCATGGACGAGCCGGAGCTGAAGATCATCGA
>NZ_JANLJJ010000054.1 GCF_029255545.1 Ferrovibrio sp.
GCTCAGCCAGGCCACCGCCTGCGCCGGATCATTCAGATTCCCCACTATACTTTACTCCTCGAGACCGCGGCCCTTGGCCTTTTTCAACTCATCCTGGTCCGGCACCCGGTCGGTGAAATAGCCGGCCGCCTTCTTGGCATCCATCTCGACGCGGGCATCGGCCGGGATCAGCTCGTCGGGGATCGGCACGCGCTCGACCACCTGGATGCCGCTGTTGACGATGGGGTCGTACTTCATGTTGCTCATCGACACCAGCCGGTCGATGCGGCTGATGCCAAGCCAGTGCAGCACGTCGGGCATCAGCTCCTGGAACCGCATGTCCTGCACGCCGGCGACGCATTCGGTGCGCTGGAAATAGGTCTCGGCGCGGTCGCCCATCTCCTGCCGCTTGCGCGCGTTGTAGACCAGGAACTTGGTCACCTCGCCCAGGGCACGGCCTTCCTTGCGGTTATAGACGATGACGCCCACCCCGCCCTGCTGCGCCGTCTCGATGCAGACCTCGATGCCATGGGCCAGATAGGGCCGGCAGGTGCAGATATCCGAGCCGAACACATCCGAGCCGTTGCATTCATCATGCACGCGGCAGGCGATCCTGGTCTGGGTCTTGCCCAGCTTGGCGGTGTCGCCGAACAGGTAGACGGTCATGCCGCCGATGGGCGGCAGGAAAACCTTGAGATCCGGACGCGTCACCAGCTCGGGGAACATGCCGCCGGTCTGCTCGAACAGGCCACGGCGCAGCTCGGTCTCGCTGATGTTGAAGCGCTTGGCGACGCCCGGCAGCCACCAGACCGGCTCGACCGCCATCTTGGTCACCTTCACGTCGCCATTGGCGGCCAGGATGTCGCCATCGGGTTTCAGACGGCCGGCCTGCATCGCCTGCTGCAGCTCGGGCATGTTGATATGCGCCTTGGTCACCGCAATGGTCGGGCGGATATCCCAGCCGGCCTTGATCTGCGGGGCGAAGACCGCGCTGGTCATATGGCCCCAGGGATCGAGCGAGACGATCTTCTCGCCATCGGCCCATTGCGGGAACGGACCGATCGGCTCGGCCGGCGCCGTGTTGGTGAGGTCGGGCTTGTGCTCGGCCTTGAGCTGGCCGGCGGCAATCGCCAGCGCGCGGTACAGCGAATAGGCGCCAGAGTGAGTGCCGACCGCGTTCTTGCCGCCGGGATTCTTCAGGGTCGCGACAATCGGGCCGCGCTGCTGCGGATCGGCGGCGCCCCATTCCACCGGCAGCGGCTTGCTGCCGGCCGAGCTGCTGGGATGCGAGGTCAGCACGATTGACTTCGGCGCCGGCTTCTTTTCGTTGGGCAGGTTGGGAATCTCGGAATTGCTCATGGTCTGTACCCGAAGGTTGAAAACCCCGTCTGACGCAGCGGGGCGGCAAGATTGGCGAATTCGCAGAGCAGCGGCCTGGTATCGCGCGGGTCGATGATCTCCTCGACCAGGAAGGCTTCCGCCGTGCGGAACGGCGAGCGCACCTTGTTCAGCCGGTCTTCGATATCCTTCAGCAAAGCGGCCGGGTCGTCGGATTTCTCCAGCTCGGCGCGATAGGCCGCCTCGATGCCGCCTTCCAGCGGCAGGCTGCCCCAGTCGCCCGACGGCCAGGCATAACGATAGCGCAGCCGGGTGTGATTGGAATGGCCGGCGCCGGCGACGCCAAACGCCTTGCGCAGGATGACCGAGCACCACGGCACGCTGGCCTGATAGACGGCGGTCAGCGCGCGGGCGCCATGACGGATGGTGCCGCTCTGCTCGGCTTCCGGCCCGATCAGGAAGCCGGGGATATCGACGAAATGCACCACCGGCAGGTGGAAGGTTTCGGCCAGGTCGATGAAGCGGACGATCTTGTGCGAGGCATCGGCGGTCCAGCCGCCGCCGTAATGATAGGGATCGCCGGCCAGCACCGCGACCGGCCAGCCATCCAGCCGCGCCAGGCCGGTGATGGCCGAGCGGCCATACAGCCGCCCCATCTCGAAGAAACTGCCTTCGTCCAGCACGGCATCGAGGATGTCGCGCGTCTTGTAGACGCGGCGGCGGTCGCGCGGGATGGCCGAAAGCAGCCTGTCCTCGCGGCGGTTCGGATTGTCCTGCGGCGCAATCCGCGCCGGCAGCTCGTGCACCGATTGCGGCAGATACGACAGGAAGCGCTTTGCCGCGGCAAAGGCTTCGGCCTCGCTGGCCACCGCCATGTCGATGGCGCCGGCACGGGCATGGATGTCGCTGCCGCCCAGTTCCTCCTTGGTCATCTCCACGCCGGTGCGCGCCACAACTGGGGGCCCGGCAATGAACATCTGCGAGATACCTTCCACCATCACCGAGAAATGGCTGGTGACCGTGCGCGCCGCGCCGAGACCGGCAACCGAGCCGAGCGCCAGCGCCACCACCGGCACGGTGCTCAGGTTGGCGACCGCATGTTCCCAGCCGGGCAGCAGCGGCACATAGGTGCGGCCTTCCATCTCCAGCGATTTCACCGAGCCGCCGCCGCCGGTGCCATCCACCAGGCGGATCATCGGGATGCGCAGTTCCAGCGCCATCTGCTCGGCCATCACCTGCTTCTGCCAGATGGCGGCATCGGCGGCGCCGCCGCGCACGGTGAAATCGTCGCCGCCAACCACCACGGGGCGGTTGTCCACGCGGCCACGACCGAAGACGAAGTTGGTGGGCGAGAAATCCTGCAGCTGGCCGCTGGCGTCGTAGACGGCGCGACCGGCAATGGCCCCGATCTCGTGGAAGGACCCGGCATCAAGCATCTGGTCGATGCGTTCGCGCACCGTCAGCTTGCCACCATCATGCTGGCGCTTGATCTTGTCGGCCCCGCCCATGCGGCGGGCCATGTCTTCGCGGCGCCGGAGTTCGGCGATCTCGGCTTCCCAGCTCATTCTTTAGGGCCTCTTGGCACTGGAAAGCGATGGAGTCTAACGCCGCCCGCAGGCCGGCACAATGCCCGGACCGGCCCGGGATGACCTGTCCCCAAAGCTTAACGGGCCGTCCTGTCCCGGCGGAAACCACCCCCATATCGCAACAGGCGCTGTCACAAGGCGCTGTCACAACGGCCGGCCCGGCCGCGTCTATGCGGTGTCTACTTGCTCAACCCCGGAGACCCCCATGACCCCCCGTCTGACCAATCCCCACAAGCTGGCCCCCGAAAGCATCAAGGCGATGATGGCGCTGGAAGCCAGCTTCGCCAGTTCCACCCTGGAACACAGCCTGAAGGAGCTGGTGAAAATGCGCGCCTCGCAGATCAACGGCTGCGCCTTCTGCATCCACATGCACAGCACCGACGCCCGCAAACACGGCGAAACCGAAATGCGCCTCTATATGCTGAATGCCTGGCGCGAGAGCCCGCTCTACAGCGACCGCGAACGCGCCGCCCTGGCCTGGACCGAGGCGCTGACCCGGCTCGCGGAAACCGGCGCGCCGGATGCCGATTACGAGCTGGTCAAGGCCCAGTTCAGCGAGGCCGAACAGGTGCAACTCACGCTGCTGATCGGCGCGATCAACGTGTGGAACCGCCTGCAGGTCGGCTTCCGCGCCGCGCACCCGGT
>NZ_JANLJJ010000055.1 GCF_029255545.1 Ferrovibrio sp.
AGATGCGCAGGCCGCGCGCCACCAGCAGCGGGATTAGGTCGGCCAGCAGGGTGGTCTTGCCCGACCCGCTCCAGCCGGCTATACCGAGAACCCTCATGACGGCTTCTTCCCCGAAGCCTTCAGCTCGGCCGCCGTGCGTTCAGCCAGGTAATCATCCGTGGTGCGGATCTCAGGTCGCGGCGCGCCGGCATAGGGGTCGATCTTGCTTTCGCTCTGCACGATGATGCGGCAATCGCCGCACATGCGCACGCGTTCGATGGCGCCAGACTGGTACATCCAATGCTTGCCTTCAAGCTGCGCCACAATGCGATCGATGGTCGACTTGGTGCCAAAGGCCTTGCCGCAACGGATACAATGGAAGGGCTCTTCTTCCTTGATCAGCCGGGCCAGGGCTCCGGTTTCGGTGAAATTCACCCGCGGCTCGAGCGCGATCACCTTTTCCGGACAGGTGTTTTTGCACAGTCCGCATTGCACGCAGGCGTCTTCGGTGAAGCTGAGCCGCGGCCGCTCAGGGTCGTCGCTGAGCGCGCCGGTCGGACAAGCCGAAACGCAGGATAGGCAGAGCGTGCAGCCCTCGGCGTCGATCTTCAGGTTGCCGAATGGCGCGCCGGGCGGCAAAGTCAGGATATCGACCGGCTGCGGCGACACCTTGTGCAGATGTCGGAAAGCCAGGCGAGTCAGGTCGCGGCTGCGGCCCATCGGCAGATAGCTGGCGCCCGCCGGCGCTTCGCGCGGCGCCAGCGCGGCCAGCGCGGCGCCGAGTTGATCGGGGTCGTCGGTTTCGATCAGGCCAACGCGACCGGCCTCGAAACCCAGCCCGACCAGAATGGTTTCGGTCAGCGCGAGCTGCTGCGCCAGGCCGCCAAGATCCTCGCGCCGTTTGCCCGGCGCCAGCACGCGCAGGTCGGCAGCGCCATAGGCAAAGGCAGAAGCAAAGACTGCCGTGCTGCATTCGCTGACGGAATACACCGCCAGCGGCAGAACGCGGGCCGGCAGGCCGTCGCCATAACGGGACAGGGCATCGATCAGCGGCGCACCATGTTTGGCATCGTGCAGCAGCAGCACTGCCTGGCGGCCACCGGCTTCGCGATAGGCCAGCAGCAGGGCGCGCACCTGTTCGACCAGGTTTGCCGCTGGCGGCAGGCGGTAATCGGCAGCGCCGGTCGGGCAGACCGCGCCGCAATTGCCACAGCCGCCGCAGATATAGGGGTCGATGGCGACATGGTCGCCGGCCGAGGTGATCGCGCCGGTCGGGCAGACATCGAGGCACCGCGTGCAGCCGGTTTTTTTCGAGCGCGAATGAGTGCAGAGCTCGGCATGGAAATCGACATAAAGCGGCTTTTCAAAACTGCCGGTCAGGTCGCTGGCCTCGAACAGGACGCGCTGCACCGCGGCCGGATCGTTCGGATCGGGCCGGAAATAGCCGTCGCGTTTTTCATGGGCCGGGAACAGCGGCGTGCCGCCACTGAGATCGAGGATGATGTCGCAGCGCGAACTGGCACCGTTGCGGGCCGGACCAAAAACCAGATGCCGGCGCGACGATGGCAGTGGCAGGGCATAATCGTCGATCACCAGCTCAAAAGCACCCAGATGCCCGCGTGCGCCGACGATGCGCCCCTGCACAATTGGAATATCCATCAACGGCTGGCCGGGCACGTCCTTCGGGCGATCCAGCATGATGGTGACATCGAGTCGATCCGCCAGTTGCCGGGCGGCGGCAATCGCGCGCTCGTCGCGGCCATAGACCAGGACGATGCCTTGCGACGACATGGTCACTGCCGGCAGCACCGGAGCAGGCACGGCAGCCGCGGCCAGCAATGCGGCGATTTTCGGGGTCGCCGCCGCGGCCTCGCTCGACCAGCCGGCCGTCTCGCGGATATTGACGTAGGATACGACGGTGGCGCTGCCGCGCTCTTCGCGCTGTTCTTCGAAAAGGGGTTGTTCCTGGGTGCAGGCGACGGTGACCGGTTCACCGGATTTCAGCGCGTCGTGGAAGCGCCAGAGCTCGGCACGGCAAAGCTGGGTCGCCAGGCCATCCTTGTCGGCCACGGCACCACAGGCCCTGGCCAGGGCCGCGCCCTCCAGCGGCATAGTGCCCTCGCAATTGCACACAAGGACGCGTTTGCCGTCCAGCCGCATCACTCTCCCACCCGATGCTTGGTAAACCAACTGTATCGACTATAGTGTTGAGGTATCAGGAAAACCAGCCGGAGGTCAGTTTGTCTCTGCGTCTCATGCCTGTGTTGGGCCTGATTCTGGCGAGCAGTGCGGCACTGGCGCAATCAGTCTCGCCCCTATCGGTCAGCAGCGATGAGATCGAGCCGCCCAGCCTCGAACGCGGCGCCGAACTCTGGGCCAAATGCCGGGCCTGCCACACCCTCGAAGCACAGGGCCGCAACATTGTCGGGCCACGGTTGTATGGCGTGTTTGGCCGCAAGGCCGGCAGCGTAACGGACTATCGCTATTCCGAGGCCATGAAGAAATCCGGCGTGATCTGGACACCGGAAAACATGGATCGATATCTGGCCGCCACTCAGGACTATATTCCTGGAAACAAGATGTATGGTGGACTGGCGATTGCCCAGGACCGCGTCGACCTGATCGCTTGGCTGCAACAGCAGACAAGCCGCTAACCCCTTTAAATTAGACAATAAAATATCTTATAATTAAAAAATAATCAGCGCCCTGGAGGATACCCCCATGAAAGCCTTCATTTCCGGTGTGATCGCCGCCCTCATCGTCGCGGCGGGTGCGGCCGTGATCCTGCAGACTGTGAACAAGCCCGTCGATATGGCCTTCAGCACCGACAGCGCGCGGGTCAGCCCGGAACGCGAATTCGGGCACCGGAACTGAAGCCGCGCCCACTCACAATTTCGGCTGTACCGGCAGGCTGGTCTCCAACGACCACAGTTTGATCACCGTATCGTAGCCGCCGGAAACGGCGTGTTTGCCATCCGGTGTGAATGCCACCGACCAGACCGGCTTTTCGTGGCCGGCGAATTGTTTGAGTTGCCGGCCTTCGCGCAAATCCCACAGACGCATCAGCTTGTCGCCGCCGCCTGAAAGCGCATAACGGCTATCCTGCGATATGGCCAGCGACGTGATGAAGCCGCGATGACCCGGCAGGCTGCCGCTTTCCCGGCGCGCCACCAGATCCCACCGCTTGATCGCACCATCGGTGCTGCCGGTCAGCGCGCTTTTGCCGTCTGGCGCAACGGCCACTGCGTTCACACTGCTGTCATGCCCAGTCAGCACGGCCAGTTCCCTGCCGCTGGCAACATCCCACAGCCTGACGCTGCGGTCGTAGGCCACCGAAACGAGCTGGCTGTCATTCATGGCGAAAGCCACCTGCATCACATTCGCTTCGTGGCCTTCGAAGCTGCGCTCCATGCGACTGGTCGCAACATTCCACAGCTTCACGCTGCGATCCCAGCTGGCGCTGGCCAGCCAGCGACCATCGCGACTCAGCGCAATGCCGGCAACGTTGTTGACATGCCCGCTCAGCCGGCCGGTTTCCATGCCGCTCGCCAGGTTCCAGCGGATGATGCTGTGGTCCCAACTCGCCGAGAACGCGCTTTTGCCGTCTGGCAGGAAAACCACCGCATTGACGCTGGCGGTATGGCCATCGAGAACCTTGAGCTCACTCTGTTTCGCCAGGTCCCACAGCCGCACGGTATAATCCCAGCTGGCCGACAGCAGCCTCTGCCCGTCCGGCGATACCGCAATCCCATTCACCATGGCGCCATGGCCAACCATATCGGCATGCGCCAGGAATGGGCCGCAGGCGAGGACGGCAGCAGTCAGGGTGGTTATTGCGTGGCGACGAATCCCCATATGCAACTTCCTCGCCGGTTGTCCGTTCATCATGGCGGACAGGAATGGCTTTGCAAACCCTGCCGCAAGGCCCTCCGCAGGCCCGAAGGCGCAAAAAATTGGCGGTTAACCCGGGTCAGATCGGTTTCCTCGCGGCCGCAGCTGTCCTATTTAGTTTGATCCTCGGACTGGTAAACCTTCACTCAAGGAGCAGATGTTTATGGGCGCCCCGTTTACAATGAAATCCCTCCCCTATGCCGATGATGCCCTGAGTCCGGTCATCAAGGCGGAAACCATCGGTTTCCATTACGGCAAGCATCATACGGCCTATCTGAACAACCTGAACAACCTGATCGCTAACGACCCGCTGAAGGACAAGAGCCTGGTCGAGATCATCAAGGCGACCCACGGCAAGGCCGACAAGGCCGCGATTTTCAACAACGCCGCCCAGGTCTGGAACCATGATTTCTACTGGGACAGCCTGTCGCCCAAGGGCGGCGGCAAGCCGAGCGGCCGCATCGCCGACATGATCAAGGACAGCTTCGGCGACTACGAGAAGTTCAAGAGCGAATTCGCCAATACCGGCGTCACACAGTTCGGTTCCGGCTGGGCCTGGCTCTGCCTGGAAAACGGCAAGCTGGTGTTCAAGAAGACCGGCAACGCCGAGAATCCGCTGCACATGGACGGCATCAAACCGCTGCTGACCCTCGATGTGTGGGAGCATGCCTATTACCTGGACTGGCAGAACCGCCGGCCAGATCACCTGAACGCCGCCATCGACAAACTGCTGAACTGGGACTTCGCCGAAAAGAATCTCGGCTGATCGGTCAGCGCAGGTCAAACGAAAAAAGGGCGGTGGATATCCACCGCCCTTTTGATTTCTGGGATACCACCACGCTCAGTCGTCGCCGCCAACCCGGGCCTGGTTCTCCTTGACCCACAGGCTATGGTGCTCTTTGGCCCAGTTCATGTCGACCTGGCCGCTGCCCATGGCGTCGAAGGCGCCTTCCATGCCAACCGAGCCGATGTAGATATGGGCCAGGATAATGGCGACCATCACGATACCGGCAATGGCATGCACCAGTTGGGCCATCTGCATGCCGGCGATATCGGTGACGTAGAACGGGAACATCAGCATATAGCCGCTCACCGCCAGCGCGGCCGCGCCCAGAACCACCGCCCAGAAGATGATCTTCTGGCCACCGTTGAACTTGCCGGCGGGCGGGTGCACGCCCTTCTGCAGCAGCCCGCCGCCCTGGCGGAACCACTCCATATCGATGGCGTTGAAGATGTTGTGGCGGATCCACAACACGGCCATCAGCAGCACACCCAGCACGAAGGGGAAGCTGAGGAAGTTATGCGCCAGCTTGCCAAACGAGGTCAGCCCGGTGAACGCCTCCGGCCCGATCGCCGGCAACAGCAGGGTCCGGCCAAAGGACAGGTTTAGACCGCTCAGGCCCAGGATGATGAAACAGATCGCCGTCAGCCAGTGGGCGAACCGTTCAATGCCAGAAAAACGCTCGATGGTACGGCCCGAAGGGCCGGAGTCGATCTTGATGCGGCCACGGATCGCCATGAATGCCGCCAGCGCCACCACCGTAATGACCAGCAGCCAGCCACCGGCCGACTTGACCGGACCTTCCAGCGTCTGGCGCCATTCCCGGCCCTGCGGCTGAATCAGGACGCCTGACTTGGCATCAGGGATCGAGACGCGACCGGCAACCGGCGCGCCCTTGAGTTGCTGCAGCAATGCGGCTTCGTCGGCCGTGGTCTGCTGCGCCGAGGCCGGCGCAACCGCGCCGAAGCCCAGCATGAGGCCAAGGGCGAGCGCGGCGCAGGCCATCCGCATGATCCCAGGCCGCATGGTCAGTGGCGTGCGCTTGAATGCGAAAAGGCGCATCTTGGTATCTCCTTGCTGGTCTGCGATCAGGCCGAAGTGCCGGATTTATAAGCCGTCGCCCAGCCCCAGGCGCCGGAACCGTAACCGCGGCGGGTGACACGCTCCTTGTAGATTTGGGCGATGACGTCGCCATCGCCGGCCAGCAACGCCTTGGTCGAGCACATCTCGGCACAGAGCGGCAGCTTGCCTTCGGCAAGACGGTTGGCGCCATACTTGATGTATTCTTCCTTGGTGTTATCGGCTTCCGGGCCGCCAGCGCAGAAGGTGCATTTGTCCATCTTGCCGCGGCTGCCGAAATTGCCGACCTGCGGATACTGCGGCGCGCCGAACGGACAGGCATAGAAGCAATAGCCGCAGCCGATGCACAGGTCCTTGGAATGCAGGACGACGCCTTCCTCGGTCTTGTAGAAGCAGTCGACCGGACAGACCGCCATGCAGGGCGCGTCTTCGCAATGCATGCAGGCCATCGAGATCGAGCGCTCGCCCTTGGCGCCGTCATTCAGCGTGACGACGCGGCGGCGATTGATGCCCCAAGGCACCTCGTGCTCGTTCTTGCACGCGGTGACGCAGGCGTTGCACTCAACGCAACGCTCGGAGTCGCAGAGGAATTTCATACGAGCCATGGTGATATCTCCCTAACCGCCGCTCAGGCCGCTTCGATGCGGCACAGCGTGGCCTTGTTCTCATGCATATGGGTGACCGGGTCGTAGCCGTAGGTCGTCACGCCATTGGCCGCTTCACCCAGCACGATCGGATCGGTACCCGGCGGATAGTTCTTGCGCTGGTCCACGCCCTGCCAGAAGCCGGAGAAGTGGAACGGCAGGAACACCACGCCCTTGCCGACGCGCGGCGTGACCAGGGCCTTGACCTTGGCCTTGGCATTGGCTTCCGGACCGTAGACCCAGACATTCTGGCCCTCCTTGATGCCAAGGCGGGCCGCGTCGTCGGGGTTGATCTCGACGAACATGTTCTGCTGCAACTCGGCCAGCCACTTGTTCGAGCGGGTTTCCTCGCCGCCGCCCTCGTATTCGACGAGGCGGCCCGAGGTCAGGATCATCGGGAAGTCCTTCGAGACGTCCTTGTCCTGGATGCTCTTGCCCAGATGCGGCAGGCGGTAGTCGCGACGGTCGGCCATAGCCGGATACTTGGCGACCAGATCACGGCGCGCCGTATAGATCGGCTCACGATGCACCGGGATTGGATCTGGCAGGCCGAAGGCGTTGGCGCGGGCCTTGGCATTGCCCATCGCCTGCACGCCATGCGCCATGCAGACGCGGATGATGCCGCAGCTGTAATCGATAGCCCAGCCCACGGCATCCGGGTTGTTGCCACCGATCTTCTCGATCGTGGCACGCTCGGCATCGGTAAGCTCCTTGTCCCAGCCCATTTTCTTGAGCAGGCCATAGGTGAACTCGGGGTGACCGTCCTGGATTTCCGAGCCGACCGGGTAGGATCCCTCGGCCAGCAGCGAAACGCCATTGCGCTCGACACCGAAGCGGGCGCGGAAGGCACCGCCACCGTCCTTCACCGGCAGGTTGGTGTTATAGAGCACATGGGTGCCGGGATGCTTCATTTCCGGCGTGCCCCAGCAGGGCCACGGCAAGCCGTAGAATTCACCCTTCAGCGGGCCTTTGGTGGCACGCAGACTGACCACGTCGAAATCGGCCTGGTGCGCCATATGCTCCTTCAGGCGCTCCGGCGACTGGCCGGAGTAACCGATCGAGACGCTGCCCTTGTTGAGCTCGCGCAGGATGTCCTCGACATTCGGCTCGTCGCCCTCGTCGATCTTGATGTTCTTGAACAGCTCCTGCTCGAAGCCGAGCTTCTTGGCGAACTTGTGCAGGATCCAATGATCTGGCTTGGACTCGAAGATCGGCTTGACGATCTGCTCACCCCACTGCAGCGAGCGGTTCGAGGCCGTGCGTGAACCGCGGGTCTCGAGCTGCGTGCAGGCCGGCAGCAGATAGGTGCCGTTCTTGCGATCCGGCAGGGCTGCGGCGGTGGTCGGATGCGGGTCGACCACGACCATCAGCTCGACCTTCTCCATGCCGGTGCGCATTTCGGGCATGCGCGGCACGGTGTTGCCGCCATGGCCCCAGAAGAACATCGCCTTCACGTTGTCCTTCTGCTCCAGGTCCTTCTTGTCGACCAGCACGGCGTCGAACCAACGGGTCGACGGGATACCCTTGGTCTCCATCATCTTCTTCGACTCGAACCGGCTCTGCACCCAGTTGTAGTCGACATCCCAGACCCGACTCCAATGCTTCCAGGCGCCTTCGACCAGGCCGTAATAGGCCGGCAGGGTCGTGACATCGAGGCCAAGATCGGTGCAGCCCTGCACGTTGCAATGGCCACGGAAGATGTTGGCGCCGCCGCCTTCCACGCCAATGTTGCCGAGCGCGAGCTGCAGGATGGACAATGCGCGCACGTTGGCAGTGCCAACGGTGTGCTGGGTCACGCCCATGCACCAGATCAGGGTGCCGGGCCGGTTCTTGGCCATCAGCTCGGCGACGCGCTTCATCTGCTCGCCGGGCACGCCGGTAACCTTCTCGGTTTCCTCGGGCGTCCACTTCTCGACTTCCTTACGGATGTCGTCCATGCCGTAGACGCGCTGGCGGATATATTCCTTGTCCTCCCAGCCATTCTGGAAGATGTGCCAGAGCAGCCCCCAGATCACGGGAATATCGGTGCCCGGGCGGATGCGCATATATTCGGTGGCATGCGCGGCCGTGCGGGTGAAGCGCGGATCAATCACGATCATCGGCGCCTTGTTCTTCTCCTTGCCGCGCAGCACATGCTGCAGCGACACCGGATGCGCCTCGGCGGGGTTGCCGCCCATGATCACGATGCACTTGGAATTGTGGATATCGTTATACGAATTGGTCATTGCGCCGTAGCCCCAGGTATTGGCTACGCCGGCGACCGTGGTCGAATGGCAGATACGCGCCTGGTGGTCGATGTTGTTGGTGCCCCAGAAGGCGGCAAATTTGCGGAACAGATAGCCGCCCTCGTTGGAGAACTTGGCCGACCCGAGCCAGTAGACGGATTCAGGGCCGGACTTCTCGCGAATCTCGAGCAGCTTGTTGCCGATTTCCTCGACCGCCTGGTCCCAGCTGATGCGGGTCCATTTGCCATCGACGATTTTCATCGGATATTTCAGGCGGCGGTCGCCGTGGGTCAGTTCGCGGATCGAGGCGCCCTTGGCGCAATGGGTGCCAAGGTTGATCGGGCTGTCCCAGGTCGGCTCCTGGCCGACCCAGACGCCGTTCTCGACTTCGGCAGTGACGGTGCAGCCAACCGAGCAGTGGGTGCAGATATTCTTCTTGACGATATTGGCGCCGGCCGAGGGCGCGGCCCTGGCCGGCCTGACCATGGCCGGGCTGAGCGCCGAAACGGCGGCAAGACCACCGGCCGCCAGACCCGAAGCCTTCAGGAAACCACGGCGATCCACGGTCTGCAGCGCGGCGCCGGCGAGGATGCCGGACAGCTTGCCCTTCGAGGGGGCGCCGGCGGTGGAGCTCTTCTTGATCAACATGGGGCGTCTCCGTATTTCGTCTTGCGGCGCGGCAATCAGAGCCGGTTGGTCTCGTAGTAGCGCTTCACGTGGTCGGTTTCCTTGTAGCGCTGCTTCTTGCGGGTCTCGGCATTCTCGGCGGCCTCGGCCTGGCCCGGAGCGCCCGCAGCGGTCGCCACGGCGGCAGCTGCGGCGCCGACACCGGCCGTGCGCAGGAAATTGCGGCGATCCATCTGGTCTTTCTTGTCGGTGGCGGTCATTGCTGGTCCTCCGTAAAAGCCGGCCCGGCCGTCATGCGGCGAGGGCGAATGCCTGGGTTTCGATAGACATGAACAGCCGGCCGATGGTGCCGAGCGGCTGATAGAGCCTAGCGCTAGGCGCCTGCTCCAGATCGGTGAAGAAGCGTTCGCCCCAAGGCGCGATATGCTGGCGGAACAGGCGTTCCTGGGTGGCAAGCTCGGCCGGGCCGCGGCCTTCGCCGCCACTGATCAGCAGCGACATCAGTTCGCACAGCGCGCCCATGTGATCTTCGGGCTCGTAAATGCCATCGGCGCGGGCGAAGCCAAGCTTTTCCATATCGCCGCGCAGTTTCGCCAGCGGCCGTTCATAGAGAAAACCGGTGCGGTAGAACGAGGCATAAGGCACCAGCTCGCCACGCGGCAGACCAACAAATAATGCATCGTATTCGTCCTGCGCCCGCTCCAGCGAGGTGGCGCGGGCCAGTTCGGCCAGCCTGGCCAGGGCCTGTCCCACCGGCGTTTCGTCGCCCTTCAGCTGGCCAAGCGCCGTCAGCAGCGCCGTGTCGGGTCGCCGCGCCAGGCTGCGGCCCAGCAATGCATAGGTCTGGCTCCGCCACTGGTCTTCCTCTGGGATAATCGGCAGGGCATCGGCGGCTTGCGTATCGGGATAAAGATCGGGCCGGAGGTCATGGCGCGTGATCTGGCCGCCACAGGCTTTCTCGATGGCCAGCACATACTCGCCCGGCACACGGCCCGCCTTGTTCAGCCAATGCCAGACATTGGCCTGCTTGACACCAAGCAGCCGGGCCAGTTGCGTCTGGCCGCCGACGATGGCGATGGCTTTCATCAGTGCTTCGGTCACGTTTACCTCTTCCCGTGCGTTAACCTACAAATTCTTTTGTGGGGTAACAATAAAAATCGGCGTAACACACTGATTTTACTCCAGTTTTGTTGCGACTGCGAAATTTTGATAGCGCCTCTCAATCGCATCTCCTGTCGCAGCTTTAAATTGCTTAATCAAATGTGTTAACGGTGAGCCAAGTCCCTGTAACCGCGACATTCCCTTGGCCGCGCACAGCCCCGAAGAGAAATTCTGCGATGCCGCATGACACACCGCTGATCACAATGCTCGCTCTGGCCTTTGTGATCGCGTTTGCCTTCGGCATGATTGCCCAGAAATCCCGCCTCTCCCCTCTGGTCGGCTATCTGCTGGCGGGGATCGTCGTTGGTCCGCATACGCCCGGCTATGTCGCCGATTCGGTGCTGGCTCAGCAGCTGGCTGAAATCGGTGTGATCCTTCTGATGTTCGGCGTCGGGCTGCATTTCACCCCGGCCGATCTCATGCGGGTGCGCTGGATCGCCATTCCCGGCGCATTGGCGCAGATCGCCGTCGCGACCCTGCTGGGTTTTGGCCTCGCCCAGTTTTTCGGCTGGGGCCTGGGCGGCGGGCTGGTATTTGGCCTCGCCCTTTCGGTTGCCAGCACCGTGGTGTTGCTGCGCGCACTGGAAAGCCGCGGCGAGGTCGACAGCGATCTGGGCAGAATCGCGGTCGGCTGGCTGCTAGTGGAAGACATCTTCATGATCGCCGCCCTGCTGCTGCTGCCGCCGCTGGCCGACATCCTGGGCGGACGTGGCGAAGGCAGCGAAAACATCCTTGGCTCGCTGCTGGTCACGGCCATCAAGGTGGCTGCCTTCGCCGCCCTGGCCCTGATCGTCGGCAAACGCGTCATTCCCTGGCTGCTGCAGCATGTCGCCGAAACCGGCTCGCGCGAGTTGTTCACGCTGGCTGTGCTGGCCTCTGCGCTGGGGATCGCATTTGGCGCGGCCCTGCTGTTCGACGTGTCCTTTGCGCTGGGGGCCTTCTTCGCCGGCGTGATCATGAACGAGTCCGATCTCAGCCATGACGCGGCCCAGCGTTCGCTGCCGTTTCAGGATGCCTTCGCGGTGATGTTCTTCGTGTCGGTCGGAATGCTGTTCGATCCGCGCATCGTCTTCGAGGCGCCGCTGGCCCTGTTCGGCGTGCTGCTGATCATCATTGTCGGCAAATCGCTGGCAGCCTTTGCCATCGTCCTCATTTTCCGCCACCCGCTGTCAACGGCCCTGACGGTATCCGTGAGTCTCGCCCAGATTGGCGAATTCTCGTTCATCCTGGCCGGACTGGGTGTTTCACTCGGCCTGCTGCCGGAGGAAGGCCGCGACCTGCTGCTGGCCGGGGCGTTGCTGTCAATCGCGGTCAATCCGCTGCTGTTCCGCGCCCTCGAACCGGCCGAAGCCTGGCTGCGCGCCCGGCCTGACCTGCTGCGCCGCCTGGGCGCCCGGGACGACGCCGAATTCTAGTCCGGCAAAGCGCCGCCATGGCGGCGGCGTGGCGGCATGTAAACCGGCGCTGGCTGCTCGGCCGGCTTTTCATCCATTGTTTGAACAACCGGATCAATCTCGGGCCCCTGTTCCGAGATATCCGCCAAAACCTGCGGCACTGGCTCCGGCTGTTGCGATGCCGCTGCCGGCTGGGTCTCAGGCTCCGCTGGCTTCAAGCTGCCATCGAAGACTGTCCGCACGTATTTGGCAATGTCGTCGCCGGGCAGCAATTCACCATAGCCCGGCGCGGTGAAGTCCCAGTTGTATTCGACCAGCGGCTGGTAGTTCACCACGCTCGGCTCAACCAGCCAGAGCTTGCGCAAGGCCGCGGCGCGCAGGGCCGGCGGCACGCCCTTTTTGAGAAACAGGCCGAAGTCGCTGCTCGCGGTCAGGCTTTCTATCGGCGGCAGGGTGGCTGGGTCGATTTCAACATTATCTTCCCCGACCGGTGATTCGTCTGGTGCTTCGACCGGCTTTTCTTCGCGGGCTTCGGCCTTGCGACGCGACCAGCGGGCCAGGAAACCGCCCTGCCCGTCGTCTTCCGGCCTGTCACTGTCACGCGTCATGCGATGCCCCTATTCATCCTCGGGCACCTGGCGCAGCGGATCGGATTCATACAACCGCGTGCGCCGCGCCAGCGCTTCAGGATCGGCCCGGTCGCGCTTGCGCCTGTAATGCTCCTTCGTGGGGGGATGGCGCTGCACGTAATCGGTCACCCAGGCCAGGATTGCCTCGGGCATCGGCACGAAATCGACGATGTCATCGCCGGTATCGTTATGCGCATGTGCCTCGCCAGGATCGACCGATGCACCATAAAGCTCGATGCCGGGCTCGGATGCGCTGTTGCGCAGGAAAACCCACACCGACGGCTGCGCGCTTTCGATATTGTAGGCGTATGTCTCGCTTTCGTGGCGATACAGCACCAGCTCCGCAGCACCGGCATAGAATTGCGTCCAGCCCTCGCCTTCGGCCAGCCTGGTCCAGGGCGGCGAGTCCGGCACGCCGGGCAGCACCTGTACGGGGTGCCAGCTGTAATCCACCCAGGGATTGTCCAGCTTGCGGCGCTCCAGGATCACGCCGACCATGCGTGTTTCGGTTTCCGGTGGCCTGATCTCGCTCATGCTTCAGCTTCCCGAATTGAGCGGCAAGTTTATCACAAGATTCTGCGGTTTCATCCGCACGCGGCCTTGCGCATCCATCGCCAAGCCCAGATAGACCGGCCGCCCGGCGATGCGCGGCAACATCAGCGACGGATCGCGGAATTCCAGGCGGAACAGCGCCAGGATATGCCGCAGACGCTCCTCCTCCACGCTCTGGCCCTCGTACAGCGTATTCATGATGCCGCTGGCCGTGGCATCCAGGCCGATATGCCAGACCCAGCGTTCGTCGCGGATGGTCTGCACCGGCTGCACCTGCACGGCGGCGCCAGTCAGGCGCTCGACCCAGAGCTCGACCACACGGGCGAAGGCATCCTGCCCCGGCCGGGTGAAACCGAAATCCAGCACGAAGTCATGCCGGTCGCTGCGGCCCCAGTATTGCGCGGCATTCTCCTTGGTCAGGATATCCATGTCGACGCTGCGCAAGGCCGTGCCGGCCTGCGCCACCAGCGCGCCAAGCGAGCCAAAGCCGCCGCCGGCCGCCAGCATCTCGACCGTTTCCTCGTCAGCCAGCAGGATGCGCCCCTCCTGGGTCGTCGCCTTCTGCACGCGGAAAAACAGTTCAGCGGCGCGCAAGCGGAAGGCGTCAGGGCTGCCATCCAGCAGGTCGCGCAGGATCGCGGCCACGAGGTGATCGATGAACAGGGCCGGCACCGCCGGTGCGCCCGCCCGGAACAGGCTGATATAAGCGGCTTCGATGCTGCCGCTGGCGGCCAGGTGGTCGCGGAAGCGCAGGAAGATTTTGTAATTCTCACGCGCATCGGCATCGGCCAGCGCGTCGATTTCGCCGCCGGGCACCGCCCAAAACGGATCCTCCAGCAACCTTGCATGCAGGCGGCGTTCGGCCAGGCAGGCTTCCTCCGGCGGCAGCATTTCCGGTCGGCTTAAATAAGCGCGGATGAAGTCTATGCTCGCGACCAGATGGCCATCATCCGCGCGGTCCAACAGGTCATAGCCGCTGCTGATCCAGAAGGCGGCCTGCGGTTCAGTCATCGGGACTGATCTCCCAGATCTTGGTATGCAGCTTCTCTCCGGGCGGCGGCACGACGCGGAACTGCTCGCGGATCGCCTCGCCCTCGATGAAACGGCTTAAGGAAAGCAGGGTGTTGATCGGATGCTCGCACAACGCGGCAGCATAATCGACCTCCTCGCGCGCGGCTGCCGTCGCGCTGGCCATATCGGGGGCGCCATAATGCCCGGCCAGATGCTGCGCCAGGGCTGCCACGGCTGCCTCATACTCATCCGCTTCGGCGGTTGCGACCGTCACCAGCGTGGACCAGCCGAAACTGCCCAGCCCGAGGAAGCCATTGGCGAAGGCCTGACGCTGCTGCCGGCTCAAAGATTCCGGGTTGGCATCGGCGAAGGCAAAAGTACCCGGCACCGCCCATTCGCCGGGTGTGGCGGCCTGCGGGAAAACCCGCGTATCAGACTCATCGAAACGGATACAGCGCAGCAGCTTCATGATACCTGCCCCACCGGCTCGGGCAGTACCCAGCTGCGATGCCGCAGGGCATCGCGCAGGCCACGCCAGGCTTTCACCGTGCCATCCTCGAACCAGGCATCGCCGTTCGGCTCGATCCTGAGGCCCTTGTCCTGCAGATCGTGCAGCACGGCGCGGCGCACCGGTTCAAAGCCGTCTTCCTGCCAGCGATCGAGCCAGTGCAGCAGATGCCGCGCGAAAGCCTCGATCAGCTGCGGCACGGTCACCTCGCCACAGCCTTCTTCATAGAGATTGGTGTATTCCAGTTCGACGCCAGGCGTGTCGTCGTCGCGGTCGCCGCTCATCTGCACGGTGATGCCAAGCACCAGCCAGTCAGGCACATCGGCCATGCCGTCTTTCTCGACCAGTGGACCATGGACAACCTGCACGCCGCCGACACAGGCCTCATTCACCAGCAGGCGGTCGGGCCAGCCGATGCTGGCCGGCGTTTCGGCGGGCGCCAGCGCCGCCAGCCCGTCATGCAGACCAAGCAGGCCGACATAGGCCAGCGTCAGCGCCGGCTGGATCGGGTCGAGCGGCCGCAGCACCAGGGCGGCCTCGCAGCGATCCGGCCGGTCGACCATGAGCATCAGGCCATCCTCGGCGCCATCGCGCGCTGCCTGGCAAGCGGTTTCGAAAGCATCGGCGACGCAGAGTCGCAGCGTGTAGCCCGGCGGCATGGCCGGCCAGTCAGCGGGATTCATGCCGCGTCTCCCAGTTGCGCCAGCAGGCGTTCGGCCGCCGCGATATCCTCCGGCGTGTTGGCATTGAAAAACGGATCGACCGGATCGGCGGCGAAATGCACCTGCGCCAGTTTGTGCCGCGCGGTCCAGCGATCCACCTTGCGGATATCCTCGTCCACCATCGCATGGCGCAGGTCGTCATGCAGGCGCAATGGCCACAGACCGACCACGGGATAAGCCTGGCCGGCCGAAACCGCGCAGGCCAGGTCGGCGCCGGCCTCGGTGCGCGCCGCTACCATACGCGCCACCAGATCGCGCGGTAAAAACGGCCCATCCCCCGGCACGGTAACGATATCGGTGACATCCGGACGGTTCTGCTTCACCCAGGCCATGCCAGCCAGCACGCCGGCCAGCGGCCCGGCATAATCGGGGATGGCATCGCCCGCCACCGGCAGGCCCCAGGCCGCGAACCGCGCCGGATTGCCATTGGCATTGAGGATGATGCCATCCACCTGCGGCCGCAGGCGGTCGAGGATGCGATCCAGGATCGGCCGGCCGCCCAGCATCTGAAGGCTCTTGTCGCCGCCACCCATGCGGCGGGCCAGGCCACCCGCCAGCACCACGCCGAGGATTGTCGTCATTACGCCGCCTCGTCGCCGCGGCTGCCCTTGCGCTGCAGCGTGGCGTCCTCCTCGCCGACAATGGCCGGATCGGCATCGAAGCGCAGGCGCTCGGCGCCGGAAAGCGCCACGAAGCGCTTGCCCTTGGCGCGGCCGATCAGGGTCATGCCGATCTGGCGGGCGAGCTGCACGCCCCAGGCGGTGAAGCCCGAGCGGCTGATCAGGATCGGAATGCCCATCTGCGCCGTCTTGATCACCATTTCCGAGGTGAGTCGCCCGGTGGTGTACATGCTCTTGCCCTGCGGCGAGATGCCGTTCACCCGCATATAGCCGGCGATCTTGTCAATGGCGTTGTGGCGGCCGACATCCTCCATGTAGATCAGCGGCCGGTCATCCTCGCACAGCACGCAGCCATGGATGGCCCCGGCCTCCAGATACAAGGATGGCGCCAGATTGATCTTCTTCGACAGCGCATAAATCCACGAGGTGTGCAGCATGGCCGTAGGGTCGAGCCGCACATTTTCCACCGCATCCATCATGTTGCCGAACACCGTACCCTGGGCGCAGCCCGAGGTCTGGGTCTTTTTCTTCAGCCGCTCTTCATAGTCGGTCTGGCGTGCGGTGCGCACCACGATGGTCTCGATCTCGGGGTCGAAATCGATGCCGGTCACCTCGTCGTCGGGCAGCAACATGCGCTGGTTGACCAGATAGCCCAGGGCCAGATAGTCGGGATAGTCGCCGATCGTCATCATGGTGACGATTTCCTGCCCGTTCAGGAACAGGGTGAGCGGGCGCTCGACCGGCACCTTGGTCTCGACGGGTTTGCCATCATGGTCGATGCCCTGCACCGTTTCGGTGAGGGCGGGATCGAGCGGGTCCGGGCGGACGAGGAATTCGGGCGTGCTGGTCATGGCTCCTATATAGGGCAGGTCTCAGCCGGTGGCGATGTATTGCCGCAGGGCTTCGGCTTCCATTTCAGTCTCGGCGATCCGGCGCTTGACTACGTCGCCGATGGAAATCATGCCGGTCAGGCGGCCGTTATCCACAACCGGCAGGTGGCGAATCCGCCGCTTGGTCATCAGATGCATGATATCGCCCAAAGTGTCATGGCTGGAACAGACCATCACGTTCCGGGTCATGATGCTGTCGGCGCCTTGCTTCAGCAGGTCGGTGCCGATCATCGCCAGGCCGCGCACGATGTCGCGTTCCGACAGGATGCCGGCAATGCTGCCATCGGGCCGCAGCACCAGCACCGCGCCGATGCCCTTGTCTGCCAGCAGCTGGCAGACGCTTTCGATGCTGTCGTCCGGTCTGGCGCTGATCACGCCACCCGTCTTGCCTTTCAGAATCGCCGCAACGGTCATGGTCGTTTCCTCCATTTTCGCTGGATAACCTGCTCGCTACGCAACCTCCTGCCGGACCTGTCGGTTCCCTGGCCGCGCGGGGGCGCCGGCGGGTCCGTTACAACGCAATATGCCGGGGGAAACCTGTCCGCGCCGCAGCGCGGCACTGGCGGCGCTGTCGAAATCGCTGCGGGCGGCGAGGCGGTGTTGGCCGGTACCCATGCGCTCTCCCCGATACCGATGCCGGGCTGGCGCGATCCAGGCTCTGGCAGGCACCGTGCCGCCAGTCTCAGCCAAGCCCGCGGCAATGACAAGACCAACCTTGCACAGCCGGATAACTGCTTGACCGGCCAATGGCTTTCCGGCTCCCGCGGAAGTCGGCCGGAGCCTTGCGGGCGGCTGCCGGTTCGGTTAAGGTCCGCGCCGCTTTCGACCCCCGGCCAGGATAGTCTTCCGCGCCGGCCCTCTGCGGAGAGGTGCCAGAGTGGTCGATCGGGGCGGTCTCGAAAACCGTTGTGCGTGCAAGCGTACCGTGGGTTCGAATCCCACCCTCTCCGCCATTCACCAAAAACAGCCGCCGGCACCCGCCGGCGGCTGTTTTTGCTGCAGCGCCGCCCGCCCGGAACGGCCACGCGACAAAGCCGGCTTACTTTCCCTGCACATTCCGCGATACTATCCTTCCGGATGAATACCCGTCACTGGGGTGCCTAAACATGCCGCCGCTGCAGAGTCGCCTTTCATGTTTGCATGCAGCCTTTCGGTTCCCTCAGCCATCGCCGATCCATCCAGGCCATAATTGGCGCAGGCCATGAAGCCCGACAAAAAAACTGCCCTGGCCTGGATTCTGCTAGGCATCGGCCTGCTGCTGACCGCGTTGGCGGGACTGCAGGTCCGGCGCGCCATCGTCAACGAGGCCACCGACCGAATCATCCTCACCAGCGATCAGATCACGCTGCAGATCCGCGAGCGCCTCGATGCCTACGCGCTGATCCTGCGCGGCGCCGCCGGCCTGATATCGGGACGTCTCCAGGTCGACCGGAGGGAATGGCGCCTCTATGTCGAAAGGCTGCGCAGCGGCGATGGGGTGCCGGGAGTGCAGGGCGTCGGCTTTGCCAGATACATCCCGGCAACGGAACTGGACGCCCATGTCACCGGAATCCGCAGCGAGGGCTTTCCGCAATACCAGGTATGGCCGGCGGGCGATCGCGACTACTACTCGTCGATCATCTTTCTTGAGCCTTTCAGCGACCGCAACCTGCGGGCCTTCGGCTACGACATGCTCTCCGAGCCGGTCCGGCGCGAGGCGATGGAGCGGGCGCGGGATGCCGACAACGCCACCCTGTCGGGCAAGGTGACGCTGGTCCAGGAAACCGGCACGGAAAACCAGGCCGGCACGCTGATGTATGTTCCGGCCTACAGAAGCGGCATGCCAACCACGACCGTGGCGGAGCGGCGGGCAGCGCTGATGGGCTGGGCCTACAGCCCCTACCGCATGACGGACCTGATGACGGCGATCCTCCGGGACTGGCGGGCCGAAGGCAAAACCGGGTTCGACCTTCACGTCTACGACGGCGCCACCATCGGGCCGGAGACCCTGCTGTTCGACAGCAGCGGCGGCAGGAATTTCGAGCTGTCGCCGCTGGCGCAGTCGCGGGTCATCAATTTCAACGGCCGCCAGTGGCAGCTGCTGTTCAATCCGCATCCGGTGGCCTACGGCATCCGCTTTGCGCCGGTCTTTCTGACCATCGGCGCGGGCATGCTGATCAGCGTCCTGCTGTACCTTCTGATCCTGGCGCTGATCAGGCGGCGGGAACAGGCGGCGGCGCTGGCCGAGAAGCTCGTCCTCGATATCCGGCAGCGTGAACAGACGCTGGAGGAAACCGAGAACCGCTGGCGGGCCGCGCTGGAAGGCTCCGGCCTGGGCGTCTGGGACTGGAATGTCCCGACGGGCACCGTGTTCTTTTCCAGGCTGTGGAAAGAAATGCTTGGCTTCAAGGAAAACGAGATCGGCAACCAGCTTCAGGAATGGGAAAGCCGCGTCCATCCCGACGACAAGGCGGGCGCCCTTGAAAAGGTCAGCGACTGTCTTGAAGGCAGAACCAAGACTTACGCAAGCGAACACCGCCTCCGCTGCAAAGATGGCCGCTACAAGTGGATTCTCGACCGCGGCACGGTGTTCGAGCGCAGCGCCGACGGAAAGCCGCTGCGCGTCGTCGGCACGCATAGCGATATTTCCGCCCGCAAGGAAAACGAGTTTCGCCTGCAGGCAATGATCACGGAAACGCAGCGGCTGCGCGATGCGCTCGACAACGTGGCCGCCTGCATTTACCTGAAAAATGCCGAAGGCCGGTATGTCTTTGCGAATAAGCCCGCCCTTGAGCTCTTCGGCTGTTCCGCCGAAGAGCTCGGCCGGCGCTTCGACAGCCGGTATTTTCCGCCTGATGGCATCGGGCCGCGACGGGACTCCATGCAAAGAGTGCTGCGCGGGGAACGCATCACCGAGGAAATTACGGTTGACGATCCTCGGCGCGGACGACGGATATATCTGGAAAACAGGACCCCGGTTTATGCCGATGCCCAACGTCAGACGATCTGGGGGATCTGCGGCATCTTCACCGACATCACCGAGAGCCGGGAACTGCAAGAAGAGCTGCAGGAAAGCCGGTTCGAGCTCGTGCAGGCCCAGCGCATCGCCAAGGTGGGCAACTGGCATTTCGACCTTGCGACAGACCGGGCGATCTGGTCGGAGGAACTCTACCGGATGTTCGGGCTGGACCCGGCGACTCCGGCGCCGGGATTCAACGAGCAGTCCCGCATCTTCAGCCCTGACAGCTGGAAACGCGTATCTGCCGGGGTCGCCAAGACCGCGGCGACTGGCGAGCCCTACGAACTTGAGCTGGAGACTGTCCGCCAGGATAACAGCCATGGCTGGATGCTGGTGCGCGGCGAGGCGGTGCGCGATGCCGCCGGAACGATCGTCGGACTGCGCGGCGTGGCCCTCGACATCACCGACCGGAAGCAGGCCGAGATTCAGGGCCAGCGCCTCAACCGGCTTTACGCCGCTCTGCGGGAATGCAGCCGCGCCATCCAGGACTGCCGGACGCAGCAGGAGTTGTTCGACCGGATCTGCGAGATTGTCGTTGAATTCGGCGGCGTCAGGCTGAGTTGGATCGGCCTGGTCAATGAAGACAGCGGCACCGTCACCCCCGTGAGCACCTACGGCTTCGGCCGGGAATACCTGGATAACATCAGGATTACCGTCCATGCCGACGATCCATATGGTCGCGGCCCGACGGGCACGGCCATCCGCGAAAACCATCCGGTCTGGTTTGACAATTTCCAGCAGGATTCCCGCATCGAGCCATGGCGGCAGCGCGTGGCGGAATATGGCTGGCAGGCCGCTGCCGCGCTGCCGATCTGCCGACGGGGCAAGCCGGTCGGCGCACTCACATTCTATGCCGACGAGGCCGGTTTGCCCGCCGACGAGATGCGTGAGCTTCTGAACAGGCTGGCGGCGCAGATCAGCGTGGCGCTCGACCGGCTCGACCTGGAAGCGCAGGCACAGCTTGCCCTCGCCGCGCTGCCGGCAGCCGAACAGAGCTTCCGCTTCCTGTTCGACACCTGCAGCGACGGCATGATCCTGGCCGAGCCGGGCGGCACTATCCTGGCGGCCAATGCCGCCGCCTGCCGGCTGCTCGGCCACAGCGAGGAGGAGATGCGCCGCCTCGGCCTGGCCGGGCTGGCGCAGACCGCACAGGCCGGCACCGCCCTGCAGACCGCGATCACGTCGCCATCATTCCGTGACCAACAGGGTAATGCGTGGATCGTGAAGGTGATCCCGGCCCAGCCGGGGACCGGTTAAGGCCCGCCCATTACTCCAGGCCCAGATAGGCCTTGCGGATTTCCGAGCGCCGCATCAGGTCGTGGGCCGGGCCATCCATCACGATGCGGCCCTCTTCCAGCACATAGGCGTGCGTCGCCAGCTCCATCGCCATGCTGACATTCTGCTCGACCAGCAGCACGGACAGCCCTTCGGCATTGATGCGGCGGATGGCGTCGAACATGTCCATCACGATGGAAGGCGCCAGGCCCAGCGACGGCTCGTCCAGCAGCAGCAGCTTCGGCCGCGCCATCAGGGCGCGCCCGATCGCCACCATCTGCTGCTGCCCGCCCGACAGCGATCCGGCCGGCATCGGCAGCTTCTGCCGCACCGCCGGAAACAGCTCGCAGACCTGCTCCAGCGTCTCGCGTCGGCGCGCCCGCGCCGCCGGCAGGTAGCTGCCCAGTTCCAGATTCTCCAGCACGGTCATGCCGGTGAACAGGCGGCGGCTTTCCGGCACGATGGCAATGCCCGCCTCGCAGAATCTGTGCGCGGCGAGACGCGTGATATCCACGCCATGAAACGCGATGCTGCCGCCGGCGGCGCGGTTGAGGCCGGCCAGCGTGTTGATCAGGGTGGTCTTGCCCGCGCCATTTGGTCCGACCACGCAGACCAGTTCGCCGGTTTCGACCCGGATGCTGACATCCCACAGGGCCGGAGCGGCGCCATAGGCGACCCGCAGGTTACGCACCTCAAGCATGGGCTTTCCCGAGATAGGCGGCCTTGACGGCCTCTTCGTTCATCACCGCGCTGGCGTCGCCCTGGGCGATCAGGGCGCCGTGGTTGAGCACCACGATGCGGTCGGTCAGCGCCATCACCGCGCGCATGACATGCTCGACGAACACGATGGTGGTGCCGCGATCGCGGATCCGCTGGATCATCTCGATGGCTTCGTTGATTTCCCCGGGCGTCAGGCCGGACAGAACCTCGTCGAGCAGCAGCAGCTTCGGCCGGGCGGCCAGCGCGCGGGCCAGCTCGAGGAACTTGCGCTGATGCAGGTTCAGGTCATCCGGCAATGCATGGGCCCGATGCGACAGGCCGGCGAATTCGATGAAAGTCTGCGCCTCGCGCAGGGCCTCGGCGCGGCTCATCCCGCCGCCACCGAACATGCCGACCATGGCCACGTTCTCCAGCACGCTCATATGGCTGAAGGGGCGCGGAATCTGGTAGGTGCGCGCGATGCCGGCCTGGGCGAAGCGATGAGCATCCTGACCGGCAAGGCTCTGGCCTTCGAACAGGATTTCGCCGGCCGTCGGCTTGTAATGGCCACTGACCACGTTGATGAAGGTCGACTTGCCTGAACCATTCGGCCCGATCAGGCCGAGAATCTCGCCCTTGTAGACCTCCAGGGTCACATCGTTCAGGGCTTTCACGCCGCTGAAGGCTTTCGACAGCCCCCTGACCTGCAGCAACGGCTCCGCCACGATGTGGCGCCTGGCCGGCAGGCGCGCCACCGGAGCCGCCTCGGCCGCATGGACCGGCGCCGCGCTGGCCGCGGCTTCGGCGGCGACGCGCACGCGCTTGTTATGGCGCCAGCCGGATACCAGGCCGAGCACACCGGCCGGCATGAAGAGAATGACGACCACGAGGATAAAGCCAACCGCGGCCCGGCCCAGCACGGCTGATTCACCCGACGTGAAGTAATAGAGCAAGCAGGTGATCAGCACGGCACCGACCGCCGGCCCGATCCAGTGCCGGCTGCCGCCCAGGATGCTCATCAGCACGACGCTGAGCGGCACGGTGATCGAGAAGGTTTCCGACACCGTGACATAGGAGACGAACAGCGCATGGATGCCGCCCGCCAGGCCGGCCAGGCCGCAGGAGATGGCCAGCGCGTAGAGCTTGAAGCGATAGGTCGGCACCCCCATCACCTCGGCGACATCCTCGTCGTCATGGATGGCAAACAGCCCGGTGCCGAATTTGGAAGCGTAGATCCAGTAGGAGATCAGCAGCGTCAGCGTCGCCGTGATCAGCCCCATCATATAGATCGAAGCCGATTGCGAGGGACCAAGGACCGGAATATCGACGCCGATCAGGTAAATGCCCGGGCCGCCATCGACCGGCGTGTTCAGGATGACCGTGGCGAGGACAAAGGTGACCGCCAGCGTCAGCAGGGCGAACAATTCGCCACGCACGCTGGAAACCCGAAAGACGATGGCACCCAGCACCACGCCGAGCAACGCGGCAACCAGAATGGCCGCCGGCACGGTCGCCAGGAACGGCCAGCCGGCCCTGCCGGCCAGATAGGCGGTCGCGTAGATGCCAGCGCCGAAGAAGGCACCATGGCCAAAGGAGAAATAGCCGGTGTAACCCGACAGGATGTTCCACGAAACGGCAAGGATCATCCAGTGGAACAGCAGATAGAGAAAGGATTCATAAAAGGCCGGAACGCCCAGCCAGGGCAGGAATCCCAGAGCGATGCCTGCACCCAGGATTCCGAGAACGATTGTCCTGCTCAAGATCTTAAGCCTTCCCCGGGCGGAACAGCAGCATGAGAATCAACAGTGAAAACGACACGATCGGCGCCCAGGAGGGAGAGAACAGCACCATCGCGACCGCCTCGCTCACGCCAATGATGATGCCGGCGACCAGCGGGCCGACCGCGCTGCCCAGCCCGCCCAGCATGACAACCGCGAAGACCACGCCCACCCAGGAGAAGATCTGCGTCGGCGTCAGCGTGAAGGTGAGCGCGAAACAGACGCCGGCGACGGAGGCCAGCGCGACGCAGGCGCCGGACAGCAGAAACGACAGCAGGCGCTGGTTGATCCCGAAGGCCGCCGCGATCGGGCCGTCTTCCGCCATCGCGCGCATCGCCTTGCCCAGATCGGTGAAGCGCATCGCCGCCCAGATCGCGAAGGCAAAAAAGATCGCCAACATCAGGGTCAGGAGCTCGGGCACCGGAACGAACAATCCGCCGACGGTGAACTTCTCCTCGCCGTAACTGGACTGCAATTTGCGGAAATCGGCGGTCCAGACATACTGGATCAGGCTTTCGATCATCACCGTGATGCCGAAAGTGACCAGCAGGGAATTGAATGGCGAAATATGGAACCGCGACAGCAGCCATTGCATCGCAACGCCGATGCAAAAAAAAACCGGCGGCAGGATCAACAGCGTCAGCAGCGGATCGATGCCCCAGACCGACGCCATGTGATAGCTGATATAGGCCGACAGGAAAACGAAGCCGAAATGCGCCAGGTTGATTTGCCGCAGCAGGCCCCAGGACAGTCCCAAGCCCAAACCGATCAGCCCATACATCCCGCCGATGAAAAAACCCGAAAGGATGGACTGCGACAGAAGGTTCAGGCTTGGGAGCGTCATGCCTCTACTCTCACTGCATCTTCAGGCTGGCGCCGGGGGCGGCCCAGGCCTTCGGCCAGACGGTAACCCAATTGCCGCCCTGGACCTGCTTGATGCGCATCAGGTCGTCGCCGAAATTGTTGCCGCGATCGAAGCGCAGGGTGCCCTGGATAGTCGGCACCTGGTTCGCCTTCAGCCAATCGGCCAGCTTGCGATCGTCAAAGCTCTTGGTTGCGGTCACCGCGGCCTCGAGCAGCTGCCAGGCCGTGAAGGAAGCAGCCGCCTGCACCTCGACCTTGGCATAGGGGAAACCGGCTGCCTTGGCCCGTTCATTGTAGGTGGCGACGAACTTCGCCGCGACCGGGTTGTTGGTATAGGGCGCGTGCTCCTCGAAGATGGTGACCGAGAGGGCATTCTTGCCTTCCGGCGCCGTCGCCATCGGGCCAGGCGCGGGATAGAGGTGGAAATGAAGCGGCGGCTCGTAATCAAGCTTCTTCATTGCCTCGAGCAGCATATTGCCTTCCAGGCCAATATCGCCAACGAAGACCAGATCGGGCTTCGCGTCCTTCACACGCGCAGCGATCGGACCGAAATCGCGGTTCCCGAATTCCCATTCGAGGAACAGAACTTCCTGCAGGCCGCGTTTCTTCGCCACTTCGCGCGCCCCGAGCGACATGAAATGCACCGACGGGAATTTCGAGGTGACGACAGCGATGGTTTTCGGCGGCTTCGGCGCGGCAGCCAGCGCGTCGAACAGCGTGTTCGGCACCGTGGTGCCCGGATCGGGACCCAGCGACCAGGCCGGGAAATGCATGTCGTATTTCGCCAGCGACGGGATGCCAAAGGTATGGTGGATCAGGATCTTGTTGTAACGCTGGGCCACGCCCATCGCCGACAGGATCGCGCCGGTGGCATAGGGCCCCATCAGCAGGTCGACCTTGTCGGAGGTGACCAGCTGTTCGTAGAGCGTGCGGGCCACTTCAGGCTTGGACTGGTCGTCCTTGACGATCCATTCCACCTTGCGGCCGAGCAGACCGCCGCGCTTGTTGAGGTCCTCGACATAGATCTCGCCTGTCAGCTTGTGGACCAGCGCGGTGGCCGAAAGAGGGCCGGTCAGGGCCAACGTGCTGCCGATGCGGACAGGACTGCCTTGTTGCGACTGCGCAGGCCCGGCGAGAAAGCCAAGACTGCCGGCCGCGATCGCCGCCAGGGCGACGATCCGTTTCAAGCTTTTCATGTGTTTCCTCCCTCAGGTTTGTTCTTGTAGACGCGTCACTCGTTCTGGATTGTATTGCGCAGGACGCCCACCTTCTCGACTTCCACTTCGATCACGTCGCCCTGCTTCATGAATATCTGGGGCTTGCGGGCAAATCCGACGCCGGCCGGCGTGCCGGAGATGATCACGTCGCCGGGCTGCAGGGCGAAAATTTCCGAGCAGGTGCTGACCAGGGTCGCCACGTCGAAGATCATGTCCTTGGTGTTGGCGTCCTGCATTACCTGGCCGTTCAGGCGCGCGCGAATCTGCAGGCCGACTGCGCCGGCCGGCAGTTCATCGGCCGTCACCAGCTCCGGCCCGAAGGATGCCGTGGCATCGAAATTCTTGCCTATCATCCACTGATGCGATTTGAACTGGTAATCGCGGATCGAACCGTCGTTGAACAGCGAATAACCGACCACATGCTCCAGCGCCTTGTCCCTGGCGATGTGGCGGCCGGCCTTGCCGATGATGACTGCCAGCTCGGCCTCGTAGTCGAACTGGTCCGAGACCTTCGGCTTGATCAGCGGCTCGTTATGGGCCACCCAGGATGATGGAAAGCGGTGGAACAGCACCGGATATTTCGGCGCGTCCTTGTAAGGGCTTTCGGCAGCATGATCGATGTAGTTCAGGCCGACGGCGATGGCCTTGGACGGATTCAGAACCGGCGGCAGCAGCCTGGCCTGGGCGAGCGGCGTGGTCGCGCCACCCTTCGTGGCCGCCTCCTGCGCCTTGCGCAGACCATCGGGCCCAAGCGCCAGCAGGCCATCAATGCTATCGGGCAGCCCCGCGGCGGTCAGATCGACAATGACGTCGCCATTGCGGGCGCCCAGCGAGCAGCGGCCCCCCTTCAGGTAATTCAGCAATCGCATAAGAATGATCCTCTGTAATTGGAGGCGGCGTCAGCCGGCCTTCCGGTCTTCGATTTCGTGGTTGGTGACGAAGTCCTCCGGCGCGCCCGGGCCCCAGAGGTAAAAGGAATCCTCGGGCGGGTGATCCTGCGCCGGCCAGTCGGTTTCCAGGCCGATGAAGTCGATGTCGTAGGAATATTCCGTGAAGCTGCCCCACGGATCGCGCTGGTAGTAAAAGTAATTCGAGCCCAGCACATGGCGTCCGACGCCCCAGCCGTATTTGTAGCCCTTGTTCAGCATCTGCTCCATGCCAAGGCCGATCTCGTCGATGCCGCGCACGACCCAGCTGGTGTGATGCAGGCCCGGTCCGCTCGACTTGGCGAAAGCCAGCAGGTGATGGTCGCTGGAATGGGCGCCATGCATGAAGGCGATGCCCTCGCCCGAATGGTCGGACAACCGCATGCCGAGCGCTTCGTCATAGAACTTCAGCGAGCGTGGCACGTCGGAGCAGAACAGCAGCGCATGGGTCAGGCGCACCGGGCGCACCGGCTTCATATTCCGGCGGTTGATGCCCACCGTGGTGCCCTTGTCGGTGGTCATGTACATCGGGCCGTAGGTATCGCCCTTCTGGTTCGGCGATGATTTTTCGGCCACGACGATCTGCAGCGTGATGCCATCCGGGTCGCGCAGCCAGAAGCCCTGCTCGTCCACCAGGGGGTGTGGATCGATGGTTTTGATGCCGATCTTCTCGATATGGCGGCGCAGCGGTTCGTAATCCTCGGCATAGACGCCCAGCGCGAGGTATTCGAGTTTTTTTGGCTCGCCGCTCTCATAGATCGAGCCCCAGCGATGCGGATGCCCGAAGGTATAGAGGTCGAGCTGCTTGCCGACCTGGCGCACGTCGAGCCCGAAATCGGTGAAATACTGCTTGGCGACAGCCAGCTCGGGCACGCTGAACACGAAGCGGTCAAGCGAATGGATCGCGGTCACACCGGACCGCTTGGGATCGGCCATATCTGTTTCCTCCACATCGCCCCGATCAGGATCCGGCCTTGTCAGGGTCTGGTCTTTTCTGTATTTTCGTCTTACACATAGATTTGAAGGCTAGCAATATATTTTTGACATGAAAATAATCCACAGCCCCTCCGATCCAGCCCCCGCCCCCGTTCTGCCGGAGGCCAGCGCCGGCACCAAATCCCATCGGGCCTACACCCAGATCCGCGCCGACATCCTGTCCTGTCGTCACATGCCGGGCACCAAGCTGAACATCGCGGCCCTGGCCAGCGACCTTGATGTCAGCCTCGGCGCCGTCCGCGAGGCGCTGTCGATGCTGCAGTCAGAGGCGCTGGTGGTTTCCGAACCGCAGCGCGGCTACACGGTCAGCCCGGTTTCACCCAAGGAACTGGCCGACATCACCGAGGCGCGGATCGCCATCGAAACGCTATGCCTGCGCACCTCGATCCAGCGCGGCGACCTGGCCTGGGAAACCCGCATCGTCGCCGCCTGGCACCGCCTCTCACGCCTGAGCCAGTCCGAAGCCGGCAAGGACCAGCATTTAAGCGAGGTCTGGTCGCGGGCGCATGCCGATTTCCATGCCGAGCTAGTGAGCGCCTGCGGCAACGACTGGCTGCTGCGCATGCGCGCGATGCTGTACGAGCAGAGCGAACGCTACCGCCGCATGTCGGTGCCCCTGCAGACCGAGGCCCGCGACGTTCCCGCCGAGCACAAGGCCATCTTCGATGCCGTGATGGATCGCGACGTCGAGCGCGCCATGGCGGCGCTGGAGAGCCATCTGCGCAAGACCGCCACCATCGTCCGCACGTCCGTAGCCCTCTAACGTCAGAAGCAACACCATGACCCGGATCGCAGCCGACGCGCTGAAGCAGATTTTCTTCGATGCCCGCACCCAGAATGGCTGGCAGGACAAGCCGGTATCGGACGAGTTGCTGCGTGAGATATACGACATCCTGAAGATGGGCCCGACCTCGATGAATACGCAGCCGATGCGACTGCTGTTCCTGCGCAGCAGGGAAGCGAAGCAGCGCCTGGCTGCCGCCCTGTCGCCGGCCAATCTCGACAAGACCATGGCGGCCCCGGTGACCGCCATCGTGGCGCGCGACACCAGATTCTACGAATACATGCCCGAGATCTGGCACAAGCCGGAGGCGCGCGAGACCTTTGCCAGCAACGCGCCGCTGGCCCAGGCCACCGCGCAGCGCAACGCCACCCTGCAGGGTGCCTACCTGATCATCGCCGCCCGCGCGCTGGGCCTGGATTGTGGTCCGATGAGCGGTTTCGATGCCGCCAAGGTGAATGCCGAATTCTTCCCCGACGGCCGCTGCCAGGTCGATTTCCTGTGCAACCTGGGTTATGGCGATCCGTCGAAACTGTTCGGCCGCCAGCCGCGCCACGCCTTCGAGCGTGCCTGCCAGGTGCTTTAGCGCCCGGCTTCATCGCCCGGCAAAAAAGGGAGCCTTGCGACTCCCTTTTTCATAACCTCGGGCCAACCGGTTACTGGAACAGGCTGAGCAGGGTGTTCGGCTGCTGGTTGGCGATCGACAGCGCCTGGATGTTGAGCTGCTGACGGACCTGCAGGGACTGCAGCGTGGCGCTCTCCGAGGCGACGTCGGCGTCGACCAGGGCGCCAAGGCCCTTCTTGGTGGCATCGACCAGGTCGTCGACGAAGCTCTTCTGCAAGCTGATCGAACGCGACTGGGCGGCAACCTGCGCCGAGATGGAGTTGACCAGGGCTTCCAGAGTGCCGAGGCCGACGATGGCAGCCGAGTAACCGGCCGCACCGGCGCCGCTGTACACGGTGATCACCGAGTTGAAGTCGGCAGAGGCGGCCGAAGCCAGACCGCTGGTGGTCTGCAGGGTCAGCGTGGTGCCGACGACGTCGGCCACGAAGGTCACCGAAGTACCAGTGGAGTCGGTGTTCAGCAGGTTCTTGCCGTTATAGGTCGCCTGGTTGACGTAGTTGGTGACCTGGGCGAGCAGCTGCTTGGTATCGTTCAGATACACATCGCGCTGGGCGGTGGTCAGCGAGCCGTCGGCGAGGTTGGCGAACTTCGCCTTGATGTCACCGATCAGGTTTGAGATGCCGGTCAGCGCGGCGGCGGTCACCTGACCGAGGCCTTCACCGGCCGACAGCGACGACTGCACCGACGAGTACGCCTTCACATTGCCGCGAATGCCCTGGGCAACCGCGAAAACGGCGGCATCATCCGATGCATCGGCCACCTTGTAGCCGGTCTGGACGCGCTTGGAGGTCTTGTCGAGTTCCGTATTGAGGCTGCGCAGCGATGACAGGGCAACGAGGGCACCGACATTGGTATTGATCGAGTTTGACATTGCAATCTCCTGTTCTGGGATCGTGAAGAAGATCGCCGGTCTTTACCGGTCAAGGGCCACGCTAGGCAGCGCACGTTGCCGTCGCAATCCATCCTCGCGGCGCGCAATATCGCGTTACAATGCAACAAAGCCGCGGCATAGCCGCCGCCATATCGGTGGAAATGATTTTTTAATTATGACCGGGGCTGCCCGGCTTCGCCGCCCTGCAGGGCCGTGATGGCGGCGCGTTCGACCTGCGCGCGCAACCAGATATGGGCCGGATCATTCTGCACCCGGCGGTGCCAGACCATATACATTGGCAGATCGCCTACGCCCTGCTGATAAATCTCGGGCAACGGGATCGGCACCTGGGCGAAATCGCGCATCAGGCCGTCCCGCAGCAGGCTGGGCAGGCTGGCCAGCATCGGCGTGCCGCGCAGGAAAGCCGGCACGCCGGAAAAATTCGGCACCGATACCGCCACCTCGCGCCGGTGGCCGGCCGCCAACAACCGCTTGTCGAATTGCAGCCGTTCGTTGTCGCTGTAGACCACCGTGACATGGCGCGCCTGCAGATAATCATCCGCGCGGCGCGGCGGTGAGCGCATGGCAGCGTCGTAGTAACAGACATAGCGGTCGCTTAAGAGTCGCTTCTGCAGCATGTCGGTGCCCGCCGGCGGCACCGGCGAGATCAGCAGCTCGCAGCGATTCTCGCGCAGCATCTCGGCACTGGGCAGTTGCGAGGGGATGGCGCGCAGCCGCACGCTGCGTGTCGCGGCCTCCAGCTGCCGCAGCAGGGTGGGCAGCAGCAGGTCACGCTGGAAATCGTTGGCGGCGATGGTGAGGTCGAGATCGGCGCTGGCCGGTTCGAACTGCGCCCCGCTGGAAAAAGCCTGCATGTCGTCGAGCAGCCGGCGCGCCTGTTCGGCCAGGGCATGGGCATGGCCGGTGGCGATGATGCCCCGGCCCGATTTAACGAAGAGCGGGTCGCGCGCGATCTCGCGCAGCTTCTGCAGGCTGTGGCTGACCGCCGACTGGGTGAGACCAAGCCTGGCCGCCGCCGCCGTCACCGACCCCTCTTCCAGCACGGCGAGGAACAGCTGCAGGCTATGGCCGTCCAGAGCCAAATGATCGAATTTACTCATGCATTGTATTATAATTAATCAATATATTTTTTGAATAGAGAAGTTGAAACTTCCCGGATGCCGCTGCTCGCCGCCGCCCCGGCGCGAGAGTGGTGCATCTAGGGAGCAAACCATGGAAACCAAAGGGGAATTTTTCCAGCGGGATCGCCGTCTGCATCCGCCCGCCTATACCCCGACCTACAAGACCAGCGTCACCCGGTCGCCGAAGCATGCCCTGCTGTCGCTGCAGAACTCGCTATCCGAGGTGACCGGCCCGGTCTTTGGCCATAACGAAATCGGTCCGCTGGATAACGACCTGATCCGCAACTACGCCAAGACCGGCGACCCGATCGGTGAACGCATCGTCGTGCATGGCCGCGTGGTGGACGAAAACGGCCGGCCGGTGCCCAACACGCTGGTGGAAGTCTGGCAGGCCAATGCCGGCGGCCGCTATCGCCATAAGAAGGATACCTACCTGGCGCCAATCGATCCGAATTTCGGCGGCTGCGGCCGCACGCTGACCGACGAGAACGGCAACTACTTCTTCCGTACCGTCAAGCCCGGTCCCTATCCGTGGCGCAACTACGTCAATTCCTGGCGGCCGGCTCATATCCATTGCTCGTTGTTCGGCTCGGGCTTCGCGCAACGGCTGATCACCCAGATGTATTTCGAGGGCGATCCGCTGATCCCGATCTGTCCGATCCTGCAGACCGTGCCCGACAAGGGCGCGCTGGAACGCCTGATCGCGCCACTCGACCTGAACGCGGCGATCCCGCTCGACAGCCTGGCTTACCGCTTCGATTTCGTGCTGCGCGGCCGCCGCTCCACCATGTTCGAAAACAAGCTGGATGGGAATTGAGACCATGCCGCAGCCCCTCACCTACCTGCAGGAAACCGCCTCGCAGACCGCCGGCCCCTATGTGCATATCGGACTGGCGCCGCACCAGGCCGGCTTCGACATCTTCGCGCATAATTTCAGTAACGCGCTGGCCGGCCCGCAGACCAAGGGCGAGCATATCGTCATCGAGGGCCGCGTGCTGGATGCCACTGGCTCGTCGCTGAACGACGCGCTGCTGGAGATCTGGCAAGCCAATGCCGCCGGCCGCTACAGCCATCCGGCCGACACGCAGGACAAGCCGCTGGATGCCGATTTCCGCGGCTGGGGCCGCACCGGCGCCGATTTCGATACCGGCATCTATCGCTTCGAGACGATCAAGCCCGGCCCGGTGGTTGGTCGCCATGGCAAGATGATGGCGCCGCACATTAATTTCTGGGTGGTGGCGCGCGGCATCAATATCGGCCTCAGCACGCGGATGTATTTCTCCGACGAGGAAGCCGCCAATGCCGCCGATCCGGTGCTGAACCTGATCGAACTGAAAGTGCGGCGCCAGACCCTGCTCGCCCAACGCGGCGAGAAAAAGGACGGCAAAACCGTCTATCATTTCGACATCGTCCTGCAGGGCGACAACGAGACGGTGTTCTTCGACATCTGAACAGACATGGCCGGCGGCGCATGCCGCTGCCGGCCATCGCCTTTATCCGACCCGCCGCCTATGCTGCGGCCATGTCAGCACCTAAGCCGCCCTGCCCACTCTGCTCAGGCTCAGCACGTCCCTATCATCGCGACGCGCGGCGCGACTACCTGCAATGCGAAAGCTGCGATCTGATCTTCGTGCCGCCGCACCAGCATCTGGATGTGGCCGCCACGCGTGCCTTTTACGACACGCACGAGAATGCGCTGGATGATCCCGGCTACCGCCGCTTCCTTGGCCGCCTGTTCACGCCACTGGCCCAGCGCCTGCCGCCAGGCGCCAGCGGACTGGATTTCGGCTGCGGCCCGGCCCCGGCGCTGGTCGCCATGTTCAGCGAGGCCGGCTTTGCCATGCGCGCCTACGATCCGCTTTTTGCGCCCGACGCCACCGCGCTGGAGCAGCCCTATGACTTCATCACCAGCAGCGAGGTGTTTGAGCACCTGGCCGAACCCGGCGCCGAGATCGCGCGGCTGTCAGGCCTGCTGCGGCCGGGCGGCTGGCTGGGCGTGATGACCAAACGCGTGCGCGACCGCGGAGCCTTCGCGCAATGGCATTACATCCGCGACCCCACGCATATCTGCTTCTATTCGGATACGACCTTCCGCTTCATCGCGAACCAGCATGGGCTGGAGCTGGAGCTGGCCGGCGCCGACGTCGCGCTGCTGCGCAAGCCGGCAGCTTAGCGGGTATAGATGTCCTTATACTGCTCGCGCAGCAGGTTCTTCTGCACCTTGCCCATCGTGTTGCGCGGCAGGTCATCGACGAAGAACACGCGCTTGGGCAGCTTGAACTTGGCCAGCCGGCCATCCAGCGCCTTCAGCACTGCCGCCTCGTCCAGCTTGCAATCCTTGCCGGCCACCACGACAGCCGTGACGCCTTCGCCGAAATCGGGATGGTTGACGCCGATCACGGCAGATTCGGTCACGCCGGGCAGCGCGTCGATCTCGGTTTCGACTTCCTTCGGATAGACGTTGTAGCCGCCCGAAATCACCAGGTCCTTGCCGCGACCAACGATATGCACGTAGCCGCGCTCGTCGATCTTGCCCAGGTCGCCGGTGATGAAGAAGCCGTCCGGGCGGAATTCGGCCGCCGTCTTCTCCGGCATGCGCCAGTAGCCCTGGAACACGTTCGGACCCTTCACCTCGATCATGCCGATCTCGCCCTGGGCCAGCGGCTTGCCGGTTTCCGGATCGGCGATACGCAACTCGACATCCGGCAGCGGAAAGCCCACCGTGCCGGCCACGCGGTCGCCGTCATAGGGATTCGAGGTGTTCATGTTGGTTTCGGTCATGCCATAGCGCTCAAGGATGCGGTGGCCGGTGCGGGCCTCCCATTCCTTGTGCGTATCGGCCAGCAGCGGCGCCGAGCCCGAGACGAACAGGCGCACATGCCGGACCAGGTCTTTGGTCAGGCCCGGATGCTGCAGCAGGCGCACGTAAAACGTGGGCACGCCCATCATGCTGGTGGCGCGCGGCAGGTGCCGGATTATCTCGTCGGGATCCAGTTTCGGCAGGAAGATCATCGACGCCCCGGCCAGCAGGATGATGTTGCTGGCGACGAACAGGCCATGGGTGTGGAAGATCGGCAGGGCGTGCAGCAGCACGTCGTTGGCCGTGAAGCGCCAGTACTCCATCAGCGTGGCGGCATTGGAATACAGGTTGCGATGACTGAGCATCGCGCCTTTCGAGCGGCCGGTGGTGCCCGAGGTGTAGAGGATGGCGGCCAGGTCGTTCGGCCCGCGCGGCACCGGCGTAAAGGCCGCGGCCGCGGCTTTTGCCTTGTCCATCAGGCTGCCATCGCCCTGCACACCCAGCGTCTCGCAATGGGCCACGCCCAGCCGCCTGGCCAGCGGCGCCAGTTCGGCGGCCACCGACGGGCGGCAGACCACCACGCGCGGTTCGGCATCGCCGATGAAATATTCCAGTTCGGTCAGCGTGTAGCCGATGTTGAGCGGCAGATAGATCGCGCCAGCCGCCACCACGCCCAGATACAGGATCAGCGCCTCGGCCGACTTGTCGACCTGCACGGCGACGCGGTCGCCCGGCTGCACGCCCAGGGCCACCAGTGCATTGGCGAAACGACCCGCCAGTTCGAAGGTGTCGCCATAGCTGAAGCGGCGGCCATCGCCGGTCTCGATGAAGGTCCTGGCCGGATCGGTGATGCGGGCGCGGATCAGGGAATAGAGATTGTCGGACATGGTGAAAGACTGCTTCCGGTCGGTGTTTTTGTGGCGTCAATAATCGCCGCCCGGCCGCTCTGCGCAAGTGTCCCGCTGTTGCCAATTTAGCCGAGGCAGGCCAGTTGCGCCGGGCCGAGCTGTCCCATGCGCGCCCGGATCGTGGCGGTACGCCGTTCGACATACGCAGTGGGCGCCGCCGCATTCCAGCGGTTCGGCGATGGCAGGATGGCCGCGAGCCGGGCGGCCTGCATATCCGTCAGTCGGCCCGGGGCCCGGTCGAAATGATCGTCCGCAGCCACCGCCGCGCCGAACAGGCCGGGGCCCATTTCGGCGATGTTGAGATAGACCTCCATGATACGCCGCTTTGGCCAGGCCGCATCCAGCGCCAGGGCCAGCGGGGCCTCCAGGGCCTTGCGCACGAAACCGCCACCCGGCCACAGGAACAGGTTGCGCGCCACCTGCATGCTGATCGTGCTGGCGCCGCGCAGGCGGCCGGTTTCCTCGTAATCCTCCAGCGCGTCCTGCACGGCCCCCAGGTCAATGCCGTGATGCAGGCAGAAGCGGGCGTCCTCCGAGGCGATCACGGCGCGTGGCAGCCCGGCGGCAACCTCCGCCAGCCCGACCGGGCGGTAACGCACCAGGGCGCCGCGCTCGATGCTGCGGATCAGCATCAGCGGCGTGGCGGGGGGATCGACGAAGCGGAACAGCAGCAAACCGCCGCCCCAGAAGGCCAGCAGCAGGGCAGCACAGATTTTCAGCAGGCGGAAAATACGCGTCATCGGCGCAGGAAAACCCGGCACAGCGGCAATGGCAACCGTCTCTTGCCGGTGGACAGGACAGGGCGAGGAGGATTTACTGGCCGGAACGGGGAGAAAACGCTTCATGCTGCAGGGCAGCGCCATTCTGCTTCTGTCGCTCGGTTATCTCGGACTGCTGTTCGCGATAGCCCATCTCGGCGACCGGCTCGGACCGCGCTGGTATACCGGCCGCAGCGGCGCCACCATCTATGCCTTGTCGCTCGCCATCTATTGCACCTCCTGGACCTTCTACGGCTCGGTCGGCCGCGCCGCCCTCTCCGGCCCCGATTTCATCCTGATCTATGTCGGGCCGGTGCTGGCCATCACGCTGGGCTATCCGGTGATGGCCAAGATGATCAAGATCGCCAAGCGGCAGAATGTCACCTCGATCGCCGACTTCATCGGCTCGCGTTATGGCAAGAGTCGCGCCGTGGCCGTGCTGGTCACCCTGATCGCGGTGATCGGCGTGCTGCCCTATATCTCGCTGCAGATGCAGGCGGTCAGCGTCACCTTCGAGGTGCTGGTCGGCACCGACATGGCGCATCTGCTCAATGCCAGCCTGCCGCCGCCCTGGCGCGATACCGCGATGTTCGTGGCCGGCATCATGGGCTTGTTCACCATCCTGTTCGGCGTGCGCCATGTGCAGGCCACCGAGCAGCATCGCGGCATGATGCTGGCCATCGCCTTCGAATCGCTGGTCAAGCTGGCCGCCTTCCTGGCGGTGGGCCTGTTCGTCTTCTACGGCCTGTTCGATTCCGGCAGCGACCTGCTGGCCCGGGTGCAGGCCGATCCGCGCCTGACCGCGCAGCTGAGCCAGGGCCTGGGCAGCAACTGGATCGCCATGACGGTCCTGTCCGCCTTCGCCTTCCTCTGCCTGCCGCGCCAGTTCCATGTCGCCGTGGTGGAAGGCAGCGACCCGAACAGCCTGAAGGCGGCGCGCTGGCTGTTTCCGCTCTACCTGGTCGCCATCAACCTGTTCGTCGTGCCGATTGCCGCAGCCGGCCTGCTCCTGACCGACAAGGGCACCAATCCGGATTTCTTCGTCCTTACCCTGCCGCTGAAGGCCGACCATATCGCCCTGTCGGTCTTTGCCTTCATCGGCGGCCTTTCGGCAGCAACCTCGATGGTAATCGTCGCCTGCATGGCGCTGTCGATCATGGTGTCGAACGAGCTGGTGACGCCGTTCCTGCTGCGCTCACGCGCCGGCGGCTCCGGCGAAGTCGGCCAGATCGTGCTGAATGTGCGCCGCGCCGCCGTCGTCCTGATCCTGATCGCGGCTTATATCTATCATACCTGGATCGCCGGCTATCTGCCGCTGTCCTCGATTGGCATGATCTCGTTCTGCGCGGTGGCCAATTTCGCGCCGCCCCTGCTGCTCGGCCTGTACTGGAAACGCGCCCATCGCCACGGCGTGATCGCCGGCCTGCTGGCGGCGTTTGCCGTGTGGATCTACGCCCTGCTGGTGCCGTCCATCGAGGGCGCGGCGACCGGCCGGCCGATGGTGGCGCCGCTGGCCGCCTGGCTGCCCTGGCCGATCAGCGATTTCGACGCCATCCTGCAAGGCTTCGTCGCCAGCGTCGTCGCCAATCTGACGCTGCTGATCGGCGTGTCGCTGCTGTCGCGGCCGCGCAGCCGCGACCTTGAGCAGGCGGCGATCTTCGTCTCCGGCGGCGAAGGCCTGCCAGCCACCGCCTTTGTTGAAGCCGATCACGACCCGCGCATCGACGAGCTGCGCGCCCTGGCCGCGCGTTTCATCGGCGAGGAGCGCGCCGAACGCGCCTTTGCCGGCCGTCGCATGAGCGCGGGCGAGGCCATGGCCTTCACCGAGCATCTGCTGGGCGGCGCGATCGGCGCGGCATCGGCGCGCATCGTGATGGCCTCGGCCCAGGGCAAGAACCTGCTCAGCCCGCGCGCCGCCCGCGCCATGCTGGGCGAGGCATCCGAAGCGATCCGTCACAATCTCGACCTGCTGCGCACCACGCTCGACCATATCAGCCAGGGCATCGGCGTGTTCGACAACCGCCAGCGCCTGGCGGCCTGGAACGACCGCTTCTTCGACCTGCTCGGCCTGCCGGCCAATCTGGCCGAGAATGGCGTGCCGCTCGCCACCCTGGTGGGCGACGCCGCCTCGGATCTCGCCGCCATGCTGGCGTCCGGCGCCAGCGGCTCGCGCATCCACGAACAGCGCCAGCCGAGCGGCCGGGTGATCGAAATCCGCGTCGATCCGATGCCCGATGGCGGCTTCGTCGCCACCTGCACGGATATCAGCGACCGCGTCCGCGCCGCCGAGGCGCTGCGCGATTCCGAGCGCGCCATCCGCATCTATACCGACAACGTGCCGGTGCTGATCGCCTATGTGGATCGCGACGAGCGCTATCGCTTCACCAACATGCCGTTCCGCCGCGCCCTGCATCTGCCGCAGGACCAAATCGATGGCCGGCGCGTCCACGAGATGCTGCCATCCGACCGGTATCTGCGGCTGAAGCCGCATATCGAAGCCGCCCTGGCCGGCCAGCGCCAAAGCTTCGAGACCGAATTCCCCACCAATGACGCCAAGATCGAGGTGGCGCACGGCACGTATATTCCGCATATCGACGAGCAGGGCACGGTACTGGGTTTCTTCCTGCTCTATCAGGACGTCACCGAGCGGCGCCGCGCCGATGCCGCCCTGCGCGCCGCCTATGAAGGCCTGGAGCGCCGCGTCGCCGAGCGCACCGCCGAATTGCAGCTGGCCGTGCAGGAGCTGGAATCCTCGCGGGCGCAGGCGGAAGCGGCCAACCTGGGCAAGACCCGCTTTCTGGCTGCCGCCAGCCACGACCTGCTGCAGCCCTTGCATGCCGCGCGGCTGTTCACCGCTGCCCTGGCCGAACGCGAGCCGGACAATCCGCTGGTCTCGAAGATCGACCATGGCCTCGGCGCGGTGGAGGCCCTGCTCGATGCCCTGCTCGATATTTCCAAGCTGGATGCCGGCGCCGTGCAGCTCGAGGTGCGACCGGTGGCGCTGGGGCCGCTGCTCGATTCCATCGTGTCGGCCTTTGCGCCGCTCGCCGCCCGGCGCCATGTCACGCTGAAAGCGGTGCCGACCGGCGCCACGGTCAGCAGCGATCCGGCCCTGCTGCGCCGCGTGCTGCAGAATTTCGTCGCCAATGCCATTCGCTATACCAGCGCCGACGAGCCGAACCGCCGCGTGCTGATCGGCTGCCGGCGGCGCGGCGACAGCATCCGCATCGAGGTCTGCGACAACGGCCCCGGCATCCCGGATGACAAGCGGCAGGTGATCTTCCAGGAATTCGCCCGGCTGGAGCGCGGCGGCGATGCGGCCGAGCGCGGCCTTGGCCTTGGCCTTGCCATTGTCGAGCGCATCGCCCGCATGCTGAACAGCCCGATCGGGCTGCGCTCAAGCGTCGGCCGCGGTTCGGTCTTCAGCATCACCGTGCCGCGCGCCGCCGTCGAACCCGCCCTGCCCGCGCTGCAGCCGGCATTGCCGGCCTTCACCGCCGGTTCGCTCAGCGGCAGCTTCGTGCTCTGCATCGAGAACGAGGCCGGCGTGCGCGAGGCGATGACCACGCTGCTGGAAGGCTGGTCCTGCACGGTGGCGGCGGTCGACACGATCGCCGCGGCCCGTGAGGCGGTGGCCGCCGTTGGCCGCAACCCGGACGTGATCCTGGCCGACCTGCATCTGGATGAGGATTCACCCGATGGGCTGGACGCGATCGCGCAGCTGCGCCGCGACTGGGGCCAGCAGCTGCCGGCCATCCTGATCACCGCCGACCGTGGCCAGGACATGCGCCGCCGCGCCGCCGAGACCCATGTAGACGTGTTGCACAAACCAGTGAAACCTGCGGCCCTGCGCGCCCTGATCAGCCAGCGCCGGCGGCCGGTCCAGCCCCAGCCCCTGGCCCGGTCCCTGGCCGAAACCGGCGACTGATCCGTTTCAGTCAGGGCAAGAAATCTGTCAGAGCGAGAAATGCCGGGCGGCGATGACCGCCTGAGTCCGACTGCGCACGCCAAGCTTCTTGAGGATCGCGGTAACATGCGCCTTCACCGTGGCCTCGCCGACCGACAGCTCATGGGCGATCTGCTTGTTCAGCTTGCCCTTGCTGAGCAGGGTGAGGACGCGCAGCTGCTGCGGCGTCAGCTCGGCGACGCGGCGGGCGAAGTCATCCGGGACATCCGGGACGCCGCCATCCTCCAGTTCAGGCGGCAGCCAGACCTCGCCGTCCAGCACCGATTGCAGCGCGCTGGCGATGGTGTCGAGCGCGGCTGATTTCGGCACGAAGGCGGCGGCGCCGAATTCGATGGCGCGGCGCATCACGGCCGGCTCGCGCGTGGACGAGACGATCGCCACCGGCACGGCGGGATGGCTGGCGCGCACCGTGGCGAGGCCGGAGAAACCGTCCATGCCCGGCATGTCGAGATCGAGGATCAGCAGATCGACGGCCTCGCGCGCATCCAGGACGGCGCGAGCCTCGTTGAGGTCGGAACAGCCGATCACCGCGACGCCGGCCATGGCCTGCCGCAATGCCTGGCCCAGCGCCTCGCGCACCAGTGGGTGGTCGTCGGCGATGATGATTGTCAGCGCCGGTTCTGTGCCGGTCTTATCTGTGCCGGTCTTGTTGGCTCCCGTCATGATCGCGAGGGTAAACCACCGCTCCGCGCGCAGCAAGGTGAAGGCGGCACTGGACAGCGGCAATAGACCGGGCTAGTGCAGACCCTCGCCACCGTTCCAGGGAGCCCGTCATGAGCATTGCCGGCATTGTGGATATCTCGTCCCTCACCGCACGTTGCGCTGCGGCCGAACCACACCACGACTGGTCGCGCGCGGAAATCGATGCGCTATTCGCCCTGCCATTCAGCGACCTGGTCTTCCTGGCCCAGCAGGCGCACCGCCGCCATTTCGCCGCCAACGCGGTGCAGATGAGCACCCTGCTGAGCATCAAGACCGGCGGCTGTCCCGAGGACTGCGCCTATTGCCCCCAGAGCGCGAGTTTCGACACCGGCGTCAAGGCCGAGAAGCTGATGGGGCTGGACGAGACCCTGGCCGCCGCGCGCGAGGCCAAGGCGGCCGGCGCCAGCCGCTTCTGCATGGGCGCGGCCTGGCGCAGCCCGAAGGAGCGCGACCTTGAGAAGGTCTGCGCCATGATCGCCGAGGTGAAGGCGCTGGGCCTGGAGACCTGCGCCACGCTGGGCATGCTGTCGTCCGAGCAGGCGCAGCGGCTGGGCGAGGCCGGGCTGGATTACTACAACCACAACCTCGACACCTCGCCCGAGCATTACGGCGCGATCATCACCACGCGGACCTACCAGGACCGGCTCGACACGCTGTCCAACGTGCGCGAAGCCGGGCTGAAAGTGTGCTGCGGCGGCATCGTGGGCTTAGGGGAAAAGGCCGAGGACCGTACCGGCCTGCTGCACAGCCTGGCCACCCTGCCCGCCCATCCCGACAGCGTGCCGATCAACATGCTGGTGCAGGTGGAGGGCACGCCGCTGGACGGCCAGGCGCCGCTGGACGGCATCGACTTCGTGCGCACCATCGCGGTGGCCCGCATCGTGATGCCGGCCTCGATGGTGCGTCTGTCGGCCGGGCGCGAGCAGATGAGCGAGGAATTGCAGGCGCTGTGTTTCCTGGCCGGCGCCAACTCGATCTTCCTGGGCGAGAAGCTGCTGACCACGAAGAACCCCGGCAAGAATCGCGACGCGACCCTGCTGGCCAAGCTGGGCATCACCGCGATGCCGCACACCACTGTTGAAGTCGGCGGCTCAGCCGAAGCGGCGCAGTGAGGGCAGCGAAGGCGGCATGCCGGTGCAGCCGGCGAGCGTGAACAGCGTGAAAGGCTGGGCGCGGTAGACGCCGATGGCGCCGCTCTCGCGCAGGCGGCCGGCGAAACCGGGATCGTCGGAGGCCAGCTCGACCGCGTTGGGCAGCCAGGTCTGTCGCACCAGCCGGGCTTCCGTCTGCGTCGCCGCCGCCGTGACGGCCAGCGCATCCCAGCCGAAGGGATAGACCGCGATCACCCGGCCGCTGGCCTCCGGCGGCAGGGCGGCGCGCTGCACCGTGACGGCAAACAGCAGGCCCCAGACCAGCAGCACCGCCAGCGCAAAACCCAACGCGATGCGGTGCGTGCCGGCCATGGCGTTACTCTGCCGGCGCTGGCGAGAGGCGCGCCAGCGGGCGTTCGTCGATCGGCCAGTGCACGATGGCGGCGAACACGCCGAGACCCATCGAGATCCACCAGACCAGATTGTAGGACCCCGTCATGTCGAACAGGCGGCCACCGAGCCAGACGCCAAGGAAACCGCCGACCTGGTGGCTGAAAAAGACGATGCCAAACAGCGTGGCCATGTAGCGCGGGCCGAAGATCTGCGCCACCAGCCCGGAGGTGAGCGGCACGGTGGAGAGCCAGAGCAGGCCCATGGCGAAGGCGAAGACCAGCACGCTGACCTCGGTCATGGGCAGCATGACGAACACCGTGATCACCACGGCGCGCGCGCCGTAGATGAAGCTGAGCAGGTATTTCTTGCTGCGTTTGCCGCCCAGCACGCCAGCCGTATACGAGCCGACCACGTTGGCGAGGCCGACCAGGGCCAGCGCCCAGGCGCCGGTGGCGGGATCGAGGCCGCGGTCGACGATATAGGCCGGCAGATGGGTCTGGATGAAGGAGACGTGGAAGCCGCAGACGAAAAAGCCCGAGATCAGCAGCCAGTAGCTTTTCTGCACGCCGGCCTCGCGCAGGGCCTCGCCCATCGACTGCTGCGGCCCGCTGCCCTCCGGCGCCTTGCCGGCCAGCACCAGCGCCAGCGGCGCGATGGCCAGCGCAAACAGGCTGAGCAGGATCAGCGCGAAAGCCGTGCCGAAGGCGGCGATGAAGGCCTGGCCCAGCGGCACCATTAAAAACTGCCCCATCGAACCGGCCGCCGTGCCGATGCCCAGCGCCCAGGAGCGTTTTTCGGGCGGCACCATGCGGGCGATGGCCGACAGCGCCACGGTAAACGACGAGCCGGCCAGGCCGATGCCGATCAGCATGCCGAGCGTGACGTTGAGCATCAGCGGCGTGGTGGCATAGGCGGTGAGCGCCACGCCGGCGGCATAGAACAGCGCACCGCCGACCAGCACGCGGGCGGAACCGTAGCGGTCGGCGAGCGCGCCGGCGAAAGGCTGGCCGAAGCCCCACAGCACGGTCTGGATGGCGATGCCGAAGGCGAAGACCTCGCGGCCCCAGCCATTGGCGGCGCTGATCGGCTCGAGGAACAGGCCAAAGCCCGAGCGCACGCCGAAATTCAGCAGGGCGATGGTGCAGCCGGCGAGGATGATCAGCAGCGGGGTGCGCCAGGAGGTCGGGGCCCCGGAGCGGGGGGCCTGGGTCTGGGTCGTCATGGGGACTCGTCTCCTGAACGCTCGTTCGTTTCCAAGCCCTGCACTTAGGCAAGCGGGGCCGAAGCGGCAAGTCTTAAATTGGCACCGTACAAGTTCTGGCCTGTTGCGGATTGTGCAGCGCGGGCCAGCGCGGATTGCGCTGCCGCGCCGGGATTTGCAGTCGAGAGCGATGCGTTTTGAATCGTTTTGCGATGGTTTTGCATAGGTAAGTTATTGATTTTATATAAATGTGAGAGTCTGTCTTAGAAAGCAGGAATGGTTTCTAAATACCGGTCTGTGGCTCACCTGAACAGTATAGAACATAATAGGGTTATTGTTAAGATATAAAACCTAATTATGTAGTTCCCGCCATACGGAAAAACATCTTATCACTTTGGAATAATTGAGTTTTATGTGCCATTAGGCTGGGGAAGAAAAAAGAGTACAATGATTGTGGTTTTGCAGCGTCGTCTGTTTCGTACTCGTCCTGATGATGCTGCTGAGAATGTGCGTAGTGATAAGTCGGCTGATACGCCGATTATGCGTTTCAAGTTTCCTGAAACGATGGCAGAATGATTTCCGAAGTTTCCGCGTGACGAGTCTGCGGAAATTGCGCCGAAAGGCGCAAAGCAAGACGCCCCCGGATTTCTCCGGAGGCGTCCCGTAGTGTCCCCCAACGGGGCTGCGAATTACGGCGGTGTTGGTAGCGCCTCCGTAACCCGGACGGAGATTATATTATGGGTTGCATGCCCATACACCTCCTTTCGGTACTGTACTTGGGGCGTGGGATGCCGCCGACCGCTAAATCAACGGCATCCCGGCCCCAGCCAGCCTCCCTGCGAAACAGGGAGACAATCGCTAATTTTACAGGCCCGTTCGGGAGCCCGGATAGCTGATTGTTTGCTTTCCGGAGCAAAAACTCGCTTGCTTTAGAGGATTCGCAATGGGTAGTGGGCCCGATTCGCAAGATCGGTCCCAATACCCGGACGACCAAGCCGACGACCGGTTCAAGCGGCTGCTAGCCAGCGCCCTGAATACCCGGCCCCAGCCGATCAAGGACATCCCGAAGAAGCGCAAGGGCCGGAAGCCTACTTCCGCCGCCTAGCCGCCTGCCGGATAAACCAGTCTGTCAGAAGAAACGGAACCGGCTTAGTCAGGTTGCCGGTACATGAGCCGCTTGCCCTCGGCACCCTTCACCGCAAGGGCTGCGCGTTCACCATCCGTGACGCCTCGCACGTTGTAGCGGAAATCGAATTCCGCCAGATAGCGATGCAGGTGCTTTTCACCGCAATGGTGATAGATGCCCTTCATGCCCCGCTTGAAGATCGAGAAATAGCCTTCGACCGTGTTGGTATGAACGTCGCCCCGAGCGTATTTCTTGGCGGAATGAAGCACGCTGCATGTGGGGCAAACTTTGCAATCAACCCGCCTCCTGATGAGGCGCGCGCGAGGCTACAGCGTGCGCCGCCCGGTCGCCTGCTCGATCTGTTTGGCGGTGTTGTACTGACTGAGCGAATAGACCGCCCACAAAGCCGCCGGAATCCAGCCGATCAGGGTGACCTGCAGGATCAGGCAGATGATGCCGGCAATCGGCCGCCCGATGGTGAAGAACACCATGAAGGGCAGGAAAATGGCGAGCAGCAGGCGCATGGCGGGAGTCTCCTTCCCGACCAATGTAAGACGTCAGGCCCGGTCTTTCCAGCCCAGCACGATCATCACCTGGGCGGCCACATAGGTGATCCAGATCGCCGGGCCGACGAAGGGGATCGGCGCCACGAATTTGTCGAGCGCGATGAGCGAGTCCGAGACCATGAAGCTGATCGCGCCCAGCATCACCAGCGGCCGGCCGGGCAGGGCCGTGGCGGCCAGCGCCATGGCAGCGATGGCGGCGATATAGGCATAGACCGACGCCAGCAGCTTGCCCAGGCCGGGCGTGAGCAGCGCCAGCATGATCGTGATCCCGGCGAGAATGCCGAGCGCCACCAGCCGACGCAGGACCGGCAGCCGCATAGGCCGCGGACGACGCGCCACGAACTGCCAGAGATAAACCAGATGGGCGAGCAAGAAGCTGGCCAGGCCCGGCACGAACAGGCCAACGCGGTCGACCGCCAGGAACACATCGCCGGCCGCCGAGAACAGCAAAGCGAGGCCCAGGCGTTTGGCATCGGCATCGCCGCCGCGCGAAGCCCACAGCGCCACAGCCAGCAGCGGGCAGACCGCGCCCTTCACCGCCGCCTTCAGCCAGAGGATGTCGGGCAGCAGCGGGCCGGCAAACAGATAGAGGATGGCCAGACCAAGCGCGGCGCCGAAGGCACCGCGAAACAGAAACGGCGCGCCAGAGGCAGTCTGGCGCGCCGCGCTGGTCATCGGATGTCTCCGCCCGGCCGGTTATTTGCCGCCAGCCTTACTTGCCCAGGCTCGGATCGATCTGCTTGCAGGCATCGACCAGGCCCTTC
>NZ_JANLJJ010000056.1:0-19507 GCF_029255545.1 Ferrovibrio sp.
AAGATGGTGCGGCGCAGGCCGTCGCGCGCGCCGGTGCCGCTGAAGAATTCCTCGGCCAGCGCCGCCACCACCGACCACTGGTCGGGGCTGGTATCCTGCGCCTCGTCGACCAGGATATGGTCGATGCCCTGGTCGAGCTTGAACATCACCCAGGGCACCTGGCTGGGCTCCACCAGCAGGTCGCGGCTCTTCAGGATCAGGTCGTCGTAATCCAGCAGGCCATGGGCGGTCTTCAGGGCGCCATAGGTCTCCAGCAGACGCTCACCCAGCCGCAGCAGCATGGATGTGGCCTCGGCGATGGTGAGGGCATTGAGCTGCTGTTTGAGGATGATCAGGCGGTTTTGTTCCTCTTGCAGACTGTCGCCGCAGGCCGGATCGAGTTTCAGGGCGGTCTTGCTGGCCAGGCTGCTGCGTGGTTCACCCTTCTGGGTGAAGAACGATGCCAGCCAGTCCGCTTCGAAGCGTTCGACCGGGCAGCCGGCGGCCAGCCAGCCGGCCAGCGGATCGCCCAGCTTGCGGTCATTGGCGCCGCCCTGCATCAGGGCTGCCACGGCGGCGCGCAGGTCGCCCAGCGCCATGCCGGCGATATATGCCGCGATCACGCTATGCCGTGTTGCATCCGGCGGCAGGTCGAGCTGCGCATAGAGCGCGCCCATGGCGGCATCGGCGCCGCCATGCGCCTGCAGCAGCAGACTCAGATCGCGTCGGCGGCCGAGCAGAGATCTGATCAGGCTGGCGAAGCGGCTGTCATCGACGCGTTCGGCAAAGAAGCGGATCACCGGGGCGAAACCGGCATCGTCCAGGCCATGGCCCAGCACGCGATCGCGCGCCACGGCGAATAATTCCGCCGTCACGGCCTCGTCGGCGACGGCAAAGCCCGGCGGTACGCCGGCCTCGACCGGGAAGCGCTTCAGCAAAGCCTCGCAGAAGGCATGCACGGTCTGCAGCCGCAGGCCACCCGGCGATTCCAGCGTGCGGGCGAACAGGCGCCGCGCGGTTTCAATATCGGAATCTTCTGCCGGGCGCCCCAGAAGCTTGAACAGCTCGGCCTTCAAGGTTGAATCGTCCTGCGTACTCCATTTCCCTAACCGTCTGGTCAGGCGGATCTGCATTTCGGCGGCGGCGGCCTTGGTGAAGGTGAGGCAGAGGATGCCACTCGGCCGCGTGCCCATCAGCAGCAGGCGGGTGACGCGATCGACCAGGACGGTGGTTTTCCCCGCTCCGGCATTGGCCGCAACCCAAGCCGAGAGGGAAGGGTCGGCAGCGATACGCTGACCCATTTCATGCGCGCGCAGATCGCTTTCGGAATTTCCGCTCATGCGTCTTCCCCGCTGCCTTCGACGCGTTCGGCTACGCGGGCGAGATGATCGTAGTCGCCGGCGTAATCGACGAATTGCGGTCGTGGCCGGGAGAGGTAGGGCGTGGCAGGGTCGTCGAATTTCGCTACCCATGCCTGCAGGCGGGCCAAGGCTTCCGCCGCCAGTTCGTCAGCTGGCGCAACGGGCGGGCGGCCGCCTTCGATGGGTTTGGCCTCGCCTGGCGGATCACCACCGCCGAGCCGGATATAGACCAGCTCCGCGATGGCAGCAGGATCGAGGCCTTCAAAGCCGCCGCCCTGGGCAATGGCGGCCTCCAATGCCAGTTGCGGCGACAGGCCGGTCTGCACCTGCTTGGGTGAGGGTGGCCGGCCGGTCTTGTAATCGAGAATGGCCAGCCTGCCGTCACCGGCATTGCGATCGATGCGGTCGGCCTTGGCTTTCAGCGTGAACGGACCACCGGGCGCGGCAATTGTGCGGCCGCCTTCGCGTTCCAGCAGCGCCGGGCGGAAACCGGCGCCACGGCGCTCGCGCTCATTGGCCAGGAACCAGCGCATGGCGCGCTCGAATCGCGGCCACCACAGCGCGGCGATTTCCGGTCGCTCCAGCCAGGCGCCGAACTCAGTCCGGCCGAGGTTGAGCAGTTCCTGCAACGCGGTAGCGTCATCAGGCAGGGCCGTGCCGTGGCGAGCCAGAAAAGTTTCCAGCACGGAATGGATGATGTCGCCGCGCAGCCGCGCATCGGGCGGCTGGTCGGGCGGGTCGAGCTTGCGCAGGCCGAGCACGCGCCTGGCGTAGAGCGCATAGGGATCGCGCACCCAGGTTTCGATTGCCGTGACATAGAGTTCGCGCGGCCGTGCCTGCAGCGGCGGTGCCGGACGCGGTGGCGCCATGCGGATCGTTACCGCCGGGTGGTCCATCTGTCCGGCCCAGGCGAGGTAGTGTGGCGCCAGGGTGGCGGTCCAGCGTGGGTCGTCCTTCAGCAGGGCATCAAGACGCAGCAGCCAGCGCGCCGGCACCGTCGGCGTGCCTTCCACCTTGGCGGCGCGGCTGAGGATCACGTCGCGGCTGCAGACGGCTTGCACGAAATCCTGCGCGGTCTGGCCCAGCCGGCGTTCCGGCGCGCTCAAACCCAGTTTCTGCCGCATCGGCCGGCTGAGCCAGGGATCATCCCTGGCCTGTGGCGGCCAGGTGCCTTCATTGAGCCCGCCAAGGATGACACGGTCGGCCTGCTGCAGGCGCGCTTCCAGCAGGCCCCAGATGAACAGGCGCGGATGCCGGCCATAACGTGGCCGTACCACCTGGCCTTCCAGCAGGGCATCCAGCAGGCGCGGCCAGCCGGCCGGCACCAGCGGGCCGAATTGCGGCGCGGCGGCGATCAGGTCGATGATGAAGCCGTGCAGGGTTTCGCCGGCCTCATGTTGCCATAATGACAGCGGTTCATCCTCGGCGGGTTGCGCCAGGGCTTCGGCGGCGCGGATATGCGCATCGAGCAGCGGATGCAGGCCTGCTTCATCCTGTTGCATGAGGATTGTCAGCGGCTCCAGCGCTGATTTGAGTCGCGTCAGGGGCGGCAGCAGATCGGCATGCTCGGCCAATTGCCGGACCAGCATGTCAAGCCCCTGCTGCGGCTGGCTGCGGCGCAGCGCCAGGCGCTCAATCCGGCGGGTCCAGCGCAGCAGGTCGGCTCGCGCCATGCCCAGACGGCAGAACGGATGCTTGAGCAGGGCGAGCAGGGCGACCGGCGCGAAATGCCCGGCCACGGCGGCGGCGATCAGGCGGAGAAAAACGGCGGGCGGCGTCTGGCCCAGCGGCCGGCCGGCGGAATCGTCCACCTCGATGCCATAGCGCGCCAGTTCGGCGGCCACCCGGCGCGCCAGCATACGGTCGGGGGTGATCAATGCCGCCGTGCGGCCGGGCTGCTCCAGCGTTTCGCGCATGGCCAGCGCGATGGCCAGCGCTTCCTCGCGCGGGCCGGGCGCCTCGATACGCCGCAGGCTGTGAAAGCCGGCGTCGTCAATGCCAGCCGGCAGGCCGCGCCAGCGATGGGTTTCGCCGGGCGGCAGCAGGGCAGCCGACAGCAGCGCGGCGCGGGCGGTTTCGATGGTGCTGTCGCCGGTTTCGGCAGGCCAGGATTTCACCTTGCCGCGCAGCACGCCCAGCGCGTCGAGCAGATGCGCCATGGCATGCTGGGGATGGGTCGGCTCGTCGCGGGCACCCTGCCAGGCGGCATCGTCGAGGCCGGTATCCAGGCCAGGCAGCACCACGGCGCCCTGCGGCAGCCGCGCCACCAGTTTCAGCAGCCGCGCGGTGGCCGGGATGGTGCCGGTGGAGCCGGCCGCGATCACCGGCTCGTTCGGTGGATTTGCCTGCCAGTGCTCGATCCAGCGCTGGGTCAGGCGTTGGCGGTAATCCGCTGCGTCGAGCCGGCCCTGTTCGGCCTTGATGGCGGGCCATGCCTGACGGATCACCTGCAGGAAATCGAGCGTCTGCTGCCAGTGGCCGGCCAGTTCATGCGGCACCAGTTCGGGCAGCCTGTCGAGGCTGGTTTCCTCGGTGGCGACGGCATCGAGCAGATGGCCGAGTTCACGCGCCAGTCGCAGCGCATTGGCCGGATCATTGCCCGCCAGCGGCGAGGCCAGCACCAGCCGGGCCAGCAGCAGATTACGGTCGAGGGCGGTGAATGGCAGGGAATCGTCGCCGGCGATGCCACGCAGTTCCAGTTCATCCTCGTCGATATCGCCGAGCGGGCGGATTTTCGGCAGCAGCAGCGCCACGCCGTCGCTTTGCCGCAGGAAGGCTTCGCTCAAGGCCCGGCAGGCCCGCCGCGTCGGCAGCAGGATAGTGATGCGGGATAGTTCAAGCGGTTCTTTTCCCCAGCGCTGCAGCACGCCGGCAGCCAGCAGGTCGAGAAACGGCCGGCCAGGTGGGATGGTGAAGACGGCGGGGTCAGTCGTCATGGCCGCCAAGCAAAGCCTCGGCAGCCGCGAGGCCCTCATGATTGCCCACATCCATCCACAGACCGCGATGCGGCAGGCCATGGAGGCGCTGTGCTGCGATGGCGCGATCGTAGAGCAGGTTCAGCGAGAAAGGCCCCGCCGGCATGTCGCGAAACAGGCGCGGCTGCAGGATCTGCACGCCGGTAAAAACATAAGCTGCCGTCGGTCGGTCGCCGCGGCGGGCGATGCGGCCATCGGCCGCCAGCTCGAAATCGCCCGGTCCGGCATGGCCGGTGGCCTTTTCACGGGGCTGCAGCAGCAACAGGGCATCCATCCGCACCGGATCAAAGGCCTGGGCCAGCCGCTGCAGCGCCGGCTCGTCATCATCGCGCCAGATCAGGTCGGCATTGACGGCGAAGAACGGATCGCTCCCGAGCAGAGGCAGGGCCCTGGCGATGCCGCCGCCGGTTTCCAGCAGCAGGTCGCTTTCATCCGAGATCGTGATGGCGATGTCGCCACGGCTGCGCAGGTGATCGCGGATCTGGCTGCCGAGCCAGTGGATATTGACCACGGCACGTTTCACGCCGGCTTCGACAAGGCGGTCGAGACAGCGATCAAGCAGGCTGCGGCCGGCCACCGGGATCAGCGGCTTGGGCGTATGGTCGGTCAGCGGCCGCAGCCGGGTGCCGAAACCGGCGGCCAGAACCATCGCCGTCTCGGGTAGCGCGATCATGAGGCGAGACTGAAGGCTGGCGCGCCGGGCAATGGTTTATAGCGCAGCGTCGTTGGCACGACGCTGTCGATCCAGATACGCAGGTCGGTCAGGGCCGGATGCGCCAGATCGCGTTCGACCAGACGCCACATGCGGGGCATGAAGGCCTGGTAATGCGGTTTGCCGTCGCGTTTCCACAGTCGGGTGAAGATGCCGATGATGCGCAGGTTGCGCTGCGCGCCAAGAATGGCATAGGCGCGGCGGAAAGCGGCTTCATCGACGCCGCTGCTGGCGATGTAACGCCGCAGCATGGCTTCGGCCAGCTCCGGCGCGACATCGCGACGCGCGTCTTCCAGCAATGAGACCAGATCATAGGCCGGATGGCCGGCCACGGCATCCTGGAAATCCAGCAGGCCGACGCGGGCGGCATCCCTGCGCTGCGGCAGCCAGATCAGGTTCTCGGCATGGAAATCGCGCAGCACCAGCACGCGCGGTGGCGCGCTGACTTCGGGCGCGAGGGCATGCCAGAGGGACCGGAAGGCCTGACCCTGGGCTTCCGGCGTATCGCGGCCAGTCAGGGTCGGAAGATACCAGTCGGTGAACAGGCCGATCTCGTCAATCAGCCGTGCCTCGTCATAGGGCGCCAGATCGGCGGGCGCGGCATGGCGATGCAGGTCGAGCAGGAAATCGATGGCCGCTTCGTATAGCGGCGCCTCATTGCTGCCGGCGCGGATCAGGCGTGCGTAAAGATCGTCGCCCAGATCTTCCAGCAGCAGGAAACCATGCTCGACATCCTCGGCCAGGATGCGCGGCGCGCTGTAGCCATGCCGCTGCAGCAGCCGGGCGATGTTCAGGAAGGGGCGGACATCCTCCTGCGGCGGCGGCGCATCCATCAACACGGCCGGCTGGCCATTCAGGTGCAGGCGCTCGTATTTGCGGAAGGAGGCATCGCCGGCCAGCTTCGCGCGGCCGGCATCGCCCCAGCCCGACCTGACGAGGAAAGCATGCGAAAGGGCGGCGCGGTCAGACATGGGCGGAAACCGGAAGCGGGGACAAGCGTTGCGCCCAGGCGGTGTCGCCGATCAGGTCGGCGCGGCGGGCGGCGGGCGGGGTTTCAAGCGGCGTGAGCCGCAGCGTCAGCGCGCCGGCAGGTGGCTGGCTGCCCAGCCGGTCGGGCCATTCGATCAGCACGATGCCATCCTGCAGGGCTTCGTCGAGGCCAAGCTCGTCCAGTTCGCGCGGATCGGCGATGCGGTAAAGATCAAAATGCCACAATGTGGCCTGCGGGGCGTCATAGGTCAGCACGATGTTGAAACTCGGGCTCGGCACTTCGGTGCCGGCGCCGCACAGGCTGCGGATCAGGGCGCGGGCGAAGCTGGTCTTGCCGGCGCCAAGCGGCCCGTCGAGCAGCAGCGCATCGCCCGGCCGCAGCAACGGCGCGAGGGTCGCGGCCAGCGCGGCGGTAGCGGCCTCGTCAGGCAGCGTCTGACTGCGAATCACGGGCATGGCGTCACTCTACTGACGGGCAGGAAGCGCCGCAATCTGGCGCTCGCTTTCGGCCTTCCTGCTGGGCAGCAGGATTTCCACCGCCTGGGCGCCGTCCTCCCCCACATCCTGCCGCAGGCTGGCGCCATGCAGGTCGAACAGGCCGCGCGCCACGATCAGCGACAGGTTGGCCTTGGCGCGGCGACGGTCGGAGGTATCGACCAGATCGGCAAAAACCTGGCGCGGCTGCACCGGGCTCAGGCCCCCGCTATGGCATTCAATGCGCAGGCCAAGATGCGCGCCGTCGCCGTTTGCCACCCGGATGACGACGCGGCCGCCCTGCGGCGTGCCATCCAGGGCGGCGGCCATGACGCTGTCGAGCGCCTGGCGCAGGCGCTGGCTGTCGCCGATCACCGCGGTGTCGGGCACCAGATCAGGCAGGTCGAGCAGGATGGCGCGCCGCTCGGCCAGCTCCTGCCATTGCGCCGCATCCTCGCGCCACAACGTGTCGAGCCGGATATCCGCCGGCTCCAGAGCCATCTGGCCGACCTCGATGGTGGCAATGGCGATGATGTCGTCGAGCAGGCGCAACAGGTCGCGCGAGGTCTTCATGATATCGCTGCAGTATTCTTCCTGTCGCGCATTCATCGGTCCGAGAATGCCCTGGGCCAGCACTTCCGTCATGCTGATCAGCGTGCCGAGCGGCGAGCGCAGGTCATGCGTGATATTGCTGATGAAGGCGGCGTTCATGCGGTCGGTGCGTTCCAGCGCCTCGTTGCGCTCGCGCAGGGCGCGCTCGATGCGGATGCTGGCGCTGACATCGAGGTAGGTATACAGCACGGCGCCATCGGGCAGCGGCACCGAGGCGTAATCGATCACCGCGCCATCGCTGCGCTCCAGTCGGCCTCGCGTGGCCTTGCGGCTGGCGAAGCTGTCGATCAGGCGTTCGCGCATCTGGTTCCAGTCCGGGCCGCGCTGCATCAGCGGCCGGGCCGCTTCCAGCACCTCGGTGATATGGGGCTGGCGGTTCAGCAGGTCGGGATCGATCTGCCAGAGCTGGGCGAAGGCGCGGTTATACAGCGACAGACGACCATCGGAGCCATAGACGACGACGGCTTCATAGAGATTGTCCAGCGTGGCGCGCTGCACGGCGATCATGGTGTTGGTGGCGCGTTCCAGCGTCAGCTGCCGCGTCACGTCGTCATAGGCGAACAGCAGGCCGCCGGACGGATAGGCGCTGATCACCAGCCGCAAGGTCGAGCCGTCGGGCAGATGGATCAGTTCCTCCTGCCGCTCGATCACCGTGGTGAACAGCGAGAGCTGGCTGCGCTTGTAGGCCTGCCAGTCGATCTGCTCGGGCAACCGGCGTTCGGCCCGCAGCTGCTCCAGGACCTCGCCGAAAGCCGGCCGCGTCTCCAGCCAGGTTTCGTCGAGCTGCCACAGCCGGGCATAGGCGCGGTTCCAGATCAGCAATTTCTTGTCGGGTCCGTAGATCGCCGTGGCGGTGGAGATGGTGCGCAGCACCTCCATATGGGCTTCCATATGGCGGCGCAGCTGGCCGCGCGCATCGGCTTCCGGCGTGATGTCCTGGCCGAAGCCCAGCGTGCCGGGGCCGGCCGGCAATTCGAAGATGCGATAATTGCGCCGGTCGCCCTCGGCGACGAAGCGGCGTTCCTGCATCTGCAGGGTATTGGCGGTCAGCGCGGCCCTGGCCAGCTCCCGCGGCTGATTGAGATCATGCGAAGAGGCCAGCTCAAGGCCGCGCTTCACGGTGTCTTCGGCATCGGTTTCGGCAAGCTGGGCGTAACGCGCATTGACCCAGACCAGGCGGCCGCTGGCGTCGCGGCGCCAGATCGGGAAGGGGGCGGCATCCAGCAGCGCCTTGGCTTCGGCCTCGGTGCGGCGCAGGGTGCTCATTTCAACGCCCTGGCGTTCATGCTCGGCCTGCAGGGTGGCCAGTTGTTCCTGCAATGCCGCCTTGGCCTTGCGTTCCTTGTCGCGGTCGACAGTGCGCGTGTCGAAGGCGGCCAGCGCGGCCTGCAACTGGTTCGCCAGGCGGTGGGCCCGCAGAGCCTGCCAGCCGGCCACGCCGATGGCGGCCCCGGCCAGAGCGGCGAGCCAGATCGTCTCGTTCAGCGGCATTGGCCCACGATCCCCTGCATGCGGCCACTATCGGCAGGCGCGCCGCGGATGACAAGGCGTTAAACGCGGCAAAGGCCGGATCGGGCGACCCGATCCGGCCTTCGCGATTGCGGCGCGGAATGCGCGCTGCATCAGGGGTAGGACATCAGTAGCGGTAATGGTCCGGCTTGAACGGGCCCTTTTCGCCGATGCCGAGATACTTGGCCTGCTGGTCGGTCAGCTTGGTCAGCTTGGCGCCGACCTTGGCCAGGTGCAGGCTGGCAACTTTCTCGTCGAGATGCTTGGGCAGCGTGTAGACCTGCTTCTGGTACTTGCCCGGATTGGTCCACAGCTCGATCTGCGCCAGCACCTGGTTGGTGAAGGAGGCGCTCATCACGAAGCTGGGATGGCCGGTGGCGTTGCCCAGGTTGACCAGGCGGCCTTCCGACAGCACGATCAGGCGCTTGCCATCGGGGAATTCGACCTCGTCGACCTGCGGCTTGACGTTGTGCCACTTGTAGTTCTTCAGCGCGCCGATCTGGATCTCGCTGTCGAAATGGCCGATGTTGCAGACGATGGCGCGATGCTTCATCTCGCGCATGTGGTCCAGCGTGATGACGTCGACATTGCCGGTGGCGGTGACGAAGATGTCGCCCTTCGGAGCGGCTTCTTCCATGGTGACGACTTCATAGCCTTCCATCGCTGCCTGCAGGGCGCAGATCGGATCGATTTCGGTGACCATCACGCGGCAGCCGGCGTTGCGCAAGCTGGCGGCCGAGCCCTTGCCGACATCGCCGAAGCCGGCGACCACGGCGACCTTGCCGGCCATCATCACGTCGGTGCCGCGGCGGATGCCGTCGACCAGGCTCTCGCGGCAGCCATAAAGGTTGTCGAACTTCGACTTGGTGACGCTGTCGTTCACGTTGATCGCCGGGAACAGCAGGCGGCCTTCCTTGGCCATCACATAGAGGCGGTGCACGCCGGTGGTGGTTTCCTCGGTCACGCCCTTGATGGCGGCGCCCATCTTGGAATACCAGCCGGGGGCTTCCTTCAGCTTCCTGGCAATCGCGGCATAGAGGACGGTTTCTTCCTCATTGGTCGGCTTCGAGATCACCGAGGCATCCTTCTCGGCCTGCATGCCCAGATGGATCAGCAGGGTGGCGTCGCCGCCGTCGTCGAGGATCATGTTCGGGGTGCCGCCATCGGCCCATTCGAAGATTTTGTGGGTATAGTCCCAGTATTCCTCCAGCGTCTCGCCCTTGACGGCGAAGACCGGGATGCCGGCCTTGGCGATGGCGGCGGCGGCATGGTCCTGGGTCGAATAGATGTTGCACGAGGCCCAGCGGATATCGGCGCCCAGCGCCTTCAGGGTCTCGATCAGCACCGCGGTCTGGATCGTCATGTGCAGCGAGCCGGCGATGCGGGCGCCTTTCAGCGGCTGCTTCTTGCCGAATTCCTCGCGGGTGGCCATCAGACCGGGCATTTCGGTCTCGGCCATATCCAGTTCCTTGCGGCCCCAATCGGCGAGGCCGATGTCTTTCACTTTGTAATCCGCGCTCATTCCGCAGCTCCAGCTTCCGTCTGTTTCACAACTGGGCGCGGTATAGCAGGGCCGGAAAGGGTCTGTCCAGCTTTATATAAAGAAATCTTTATATAGGAATATAAGGTTGCGGACTTGTTATTCCGGCTCGCCGAACCGGCCTTCGACCAGCTCGACCAGGGCGGTCATGGCTGCCTGGGCCTCGGCGCCGCTGGCCGTGATCTCGATGCTGGACCCCTGGGTGCCGGCCAGCATCATCAGGCCCATGATCGATTCCCCATTCACGGTCTGGCCGTCCTTGGACACCTGGATCCTAGCCTGGGGGAAACGGGCCACGACCTGGACGAATTTGGCCGCCGCGCGGGCATGCAGCCCGCGTTGGTTCGGGATCACCACGTTTTGCCGCAGCGGCGCGCCGGTGGTGGTCGCTCCATCCATCAGGCGGATTCCCCTGCCAGCAGCTTGGAGGCGACGTTGATGTATTTGCGGCCGGCTTCCTGGCCGGCATTCACCGCGGTCGCCAGATCCGACTTGGCGCGCACGCTGGCCAGTTTGATCAGCATCGGCAGATTGACGCCGGCGATCACCTCCACCTTGGCCTGATCCATGATCGAAATGGCGAGATTCGACGGCGTGCCGCCGAACATGTCGGTCAGCACGATGACGCCGCGACCGGTTTCCACGGCGGCAACGGCGGCGAGGATATCCTTGCGCCGTTGCTCCATGTCGTCATCCGGACCGATGCAGACGGCGCGCATGTTCTTCTGCGGCCCGACAACATGTTCGGTCGCATGAATGAATTCTTCGGCCAGGCGGCCATGGGTGACAACGACGATACCGATCATGCAGCCGATCCTGGGGCGATACCGGTCATTGGGGATCCTCGAGATATGCCGCTCAGGCGTTCGCCAGGTCGCGGTCGCGGTGCCGGATATCGACACGTTGTCCGGCCTCGCGCAAGTGCCTGCCAAGGGCCTCTGCAACCACAACCGAGCGGTGGCGGCCGCCGGTACAACCGATGGCAATGGTCAGGTAGCGCTTACCCTCGGCAGCATAGCGCGGCAGCAGGCTGGAGATCATGCCACCCAGCCGTGCGAAGAAATCGGCATAGCCGGAATCCGCAACAACATAGGCGGCCACGGCCGGGTCGATGCCGGTCTGCGGGCGAAGCTGGTCGTCATAATGCGGGTTGCGCAGAAAGCGCACATCGAACACCAAGTCCGCCTCGCGCGGCAGGCCAAGTTTGTAGGAAAACGAGAGCACCATGATACTGAGGCCGGGCAGGGCGTCCAGCGCGAATTGCGCGGCCAGCAACTGCCGTAATTCGGGCAGCGTGACCGTAGAGGTGTCGAACACCTGGTCCGCTTCGACCTGCAATAGTTTCATCAGGTGGCGTTCGGCGGCGATGCCATCGGCCACCGGCCGGTCGGCCGCCAGGGGGTGACGTCGGCGCGTCGCGGTGAAGCGCTTGAGCAGGATTTCATCTTCACAATCGAAATACAGCAACTGCACGTCAAGATCCGGTCGCTGCTTAAGCTCGCCGATCAGGGCGATCAGGCGATCGGGCTGGAAATCGCGGGTGCGGCTGTCGACGCCGACGGCCATGGCGCGACGGGCGGGGCTGGCGGCGTCTTCAGCGGTGGTCAGGCGGCGCAGCAGCGAGATCGGCAGATTGTCGACAGCCTCGTAGCCGAAATCCTCCAGCAGCTTGAGAGCCGTGGTCTTGCCGGCCCCGGACAGGCCGCTGACCACGATGACTCGGATCGGCTCGACACCTGCTTCACTCATCGGTTTTGCCGCGTTTTCTCAGGGTCGGCGACATGCGCCTCGGCGGGTTCGAACAGCCGTCCGGCCGCGGCCCGGGCCAGAGCCCATTTTACCTTGATGGCCGCGCTGGCCGTGAAGGCATCAAGCCGCAGCACCGGCAGGGCGATATCCAGCAGCGTTTCGAAATACGGTTCCGGCAGGCGCGGCACATCCGTGAATGCCACCAGGTCGATCAGTAGCGCGACTGGCGTGGGCGGCGCGGGAATCATGGCCACAGGCCCGAGGCCGCGAATTTCAATCAGGCCATGAATCGTTTCCGGCGCCGCGGCGACAAGCCGGCCGTGCTTGCGCGTCAGCATGGTCTGGTCGTCGGCAACCAGCCGTGCGCCAGCCTCGATGAGGCGAAGGGCAAGGTCGGATTTGCCGGCGCCGGACGGACCGCGCAGCAGCACCGCTTCGCCGGCAATCGCCACGCAGCTTGCATGGAGCCTGATCATGGCCGCGCAGACTGCCGTTCGGCGGGCGGTAGTGTCAATACATGTTGGCGTAAATCGGCCTTGGTTAATGTCGTTTGTTACAGCGGCAGTCGCACGATGAAGCGGGCGCCGCTCTGGCCGTCATCACGGTTCTCGGCATGGATTTGGCCACCCAGCGACTGCACGATCTGCCGCGCGATCGACAAGCCGAGGCCGGAATGCAGTCCAAAAGCCTCCGAGGAGGGGCGTTCGCTGTAAAAGCGCTCGAAGATCGATTCCCGGTTTTCCTCCGGAATGCCCGGCCCCTGGTCGGCAACACTGAAGGTCACATGGCGCGGTTCCCGGCGCACGGCAACGGTGATCGCGCCACCGGGTGGGCTGAACGAGATTGCATTGTCGATCAGGTTGCGCGCGACCTGTCCGAGGCGGCTTTCAAAGCCTGGCGCCATATAGGGGCCGGGCTCGATCACTTTCAGTTCGATCCGCGGCATGTTGTCTTTTGCGCGATCGGCGTAGGTTTCCACCACCGAGCGAAGCATTTCGGCGATATCGATCGGCGCGGCCTCGATGCGGGCCAGCTCGGCATCCAGCCGCGAGGCGCCGGAAATGTCGGTGATCAGCCGGTCCATGCGGCGTACATCATCCTGCATCACCTGCAGGAGGCGTTCGCGCAGCTCGGGTTTGTCGGTACGCTGAAAGGTCTCCATCGCGCTGCGCAATGAGGTGAGCGGGTTCTTGATCTCATGCGAGACATCGGCGGCAAAGCGTTCGATGGCGTCCAGGCGCTGCGACAGCGCCGCGGTCATAGCGCGCAGCACGCTGGACAGGTCGCCGATCTCATCCTGGCGCTGGGAGAAATCAGGGATCGACAGATGCGCGATGCGGCCCTTGGCGGCGCGGATGCGTTCGGCGGCTTCGGCCAGCCGGTGGATCGGCCGGACGATGGCGCCGGCCAGATACAACGAGGCGAGCACGGTAAAGCCCAGCACGGCGGCGAAGATCTTCAGCACGCCGAGACGTTCCTCGCGCACGCGGGCATCGATTTCGGCGCTGTCGACATTCAGCATCAGCGCCCCGACGACCTTGCGCAGGCCCTGCACCGGCACGGCAACCGACAGCATGATGCGGCCATCGCTGAAATCGCGCAGTTGCTCGGTCAATTCGCCGGATAGGGCCTTGCGGGCCTCGCTGTAGTCGTTGGCATGGGTGAACGGCAACTCGACATACCTTGGCAGGTCGAGCGTGGTCATGAACAGGGCGTTGACCCGATCGTAGATGCCGATCAGCGCCTTTTCCCAGGGCGTGTCGATATTCGGCGGCGGCAGCTGGCGCGTCACCACGCCGCGGCCGGCGGCCAGCAGGAGGCGGCTGTCGGCGATCATCTCGCCCTCGCTATCGAACAGCCGCGCCCGCGCGCTGGATTGCGCCGAGAGCCGGCGCAGCAGCTGGCGCGCCAGCTCGGGCTCCAGTGCCGGTGTGAATTCGGTCGGGCTGATCGCCGACTCGCCAAGCGCGCCAGCAATTAGGTTGGCTTCGTAACGCAATGCCGTCAGCCGGCTGTCGATCAGGCTGAGGCGGAACTGATCCAGATAGAAGAATGCCAGCACCAGCGAGATCGGCGCCGCCAGATTGATCAGGAGGATGCGACGGGTCAGCGGCGACATCAGGCGCCGCCGCGGGCGGGTGTCACTCACATCCATGATCCCGTCACGGGCAGCCCGGCATCAGGCCGCCTGCTCCTTGAAGCGGTAGCCAACGCCATACAGCGTCTCGATGGCGTCGAAATCGTCGTCCACCGATTTGAATTTCTTGCGCAGCCGTTTGATGTGGCTGTCGATGGTGCGGTCGTCGACGTAGACGTTGTCATCATAGGCCGCATCCATCAACTGGTCGCGGTTCTTCACATGGCCCGGTCGTTGCGCCAGCGCTTCCAGCAACAGAAACTCGGTCACGGTCAGGGTGACGTCCTCGCCCTTCCAGGTGCAGCGATGGCGGGCCGGATCGAGCGACAGCGGCCCGCGCACGATCATCTTGTCGGCCGAGGTTTGTTCGGCCCCTGGCTTGCTGGCCTCGGCGCGGCGCAGCACGGCCTTGATGCGTTCGATCAGCAGACGCTGGCTGAACGGCTTGGTGATATAATCGTCGGCGCCCATCTTGAGGCCGAGCACCTCATCGATTTCCTCGTCTTTCGATGTCAGGAAGATCACCGGCACCTGGCTGATCCGGCGCAGCCGGCTCAGCGTCTCCATGCCATCCAGACGTGGCATCTTGATGTCGAGGATGACCAGGTCGGGCATCTGCTGGGTCAGGTGGCGCAGGGCCTCGGCACCGTCATTATAGGTGCGGACCTTGTAGCCTTCGGCTTCCAACGCGATGGAGACCGAGGTGAGGATGTTGCGGTCATCGTCGACCAGGGCAATGGTGGCGCTCACGGCAAATCCCTGAGGCAAGAGGGAAAAATCCCGGAAATCCGGTGATTGAAGTCACACCTATATAGCAAGCCGCTGGCCGATTTGCAGGGGGTAGGCCATGGTTGAAGCCATGAATTTCGCCCCCCTTCTGGCTGCCGGCCCAGCCGTGCATATCCATCTTGCCGCCACGCTGGTGGCGTTGATGCTGGGAATCGTCATGCTGGTCCGCCGCAAAGGCACGGCCTGGCATAAACGCCTGGGTTGGCTGTGGGTTCTGTTAATGCTGACGGCCGCGGTCAGCTCCTTCTGGATTACCGGGCTGATTGCCGGCAAGTTCAGCCCGATCCATGCCCTGTCCATATTGGTGCTGGTCACGGTGCCGGCTGCGGTTTACGCGATCCGGCATGGTCGGGTGCAGACCCATCGCCGGGCCATGATGATGCTGTATTTCACGGGCCTCGTTCTGCCGGGCCTGTTTACCCTGCTGCCGGCACGGCTGCTGGGTGGTCTGGTGTTCGGCAACTAAGGGCTGCTCTCAGGGCAGGCCGTCGGGCGGCAGGATCACGAAGCTGACACGGCGGTTGCGTGCACGTGCGGCCGCGCTGTGGCCGCGCATCACCGGACGGCTGTCGGCGAAGCCTACCGCCTCCAATTGCGTTCCGGGCATGCCACCGGCAATCAGGTGGCGCACGACGGTCGCGGCCCGACCGGCGGATAATTCCCAGTTGCTGGGATAGCGCGCGGTGGCGATCGGCAGATCGTCGGTATGACCCTCGACGCGGATGAAGCTGTGTAAACGTGCCAGGCTGGGGGCCAGCCTGGCCATCAGGGCGGCGCCTTCGGGGCGCAACTCGGCCTGTCCGAGCCCGAACAGGATGTTGTCACCCAGGCGCACCACCACATGGCGGTCGACCCGCTCGACGACGGCGTTGCGGCCCAAGCCTTCGCGGGCCAGCAGGGCGGCAAGCTCGCGCGAGGTGCGGCTTGCCCAGGTTTGCGGCGTGTCTGGCAAGCCCGGTTCCTCAGGGGCGACACTGGCATGGGCGCGGCTGATGCCGGCGATGGATTGTGATTCGGCCGCGGCATTCGGTGGCGGCGGCGGCGCCACGGCCGGGCGCGAAGCCGGAGGGGCGCTGTCTTGCTCGAGGATATCGGATGGCAATTCGCCATCAGCCGTCAGGACCGGTACGAAAACCGGACGCAGCAATACCGGCTGCAATGGCTCGGGCGTACTCTTGACGAAGGTCATCATCGAAACCAGCACGACGAAGATGGTGAGCAGCAGCGTGACGGTATCGCTGTAGGTGACCAGCCAATGGCCGCCGTCGGCATCGCCGGGAGGCGTATAGCGGACGCTGCGCCAGTTGGGACGACGGGGCCGTGCCGCCGGATCGTGGGCGGGCTCAGCCATGAATTTCATCCCGGTAGTCGCGCATGAAGCTGTTCATGGCTTCGCGCACCATGGTCGGGCCGCGGCCCAGCGCAAGCAGGGAGATGCCCTCCAGCAGCATATTCAGCTTTGCCACGCGCTGGGCGGTGCGCTGCTCCAGCTTGATGGCGATCGGGCGGAAAATCAGGTTGGCCAGCACCACGCCATATACCGTGGTGATCAGCGCCAGCGCCATGCCTTCGCCGATGGCGTTCAGGTCGCCGCCACCAAGCTGGCTCAGCATCGCCACCAGGCCAACCAGGGTGCCGAGCATGCCAAAAGCCGGAGCGAATTCCGCCATGGTGCGAAACAGCTTGGCCTCGGCGGTTTCACGTTCGACCATTTTCTGGATGCGCCAGCTCAGCAGGTGGTGCACGTCCTCGATGGACACACGATCGATCACCAACTGCAGGCCGAGGCGCAGAAAGGGATTGTTGACGCCGTTGGCAATCTTCTCAGCCTGCGGCAATTGATGCTTCTGCAGCGCCAGCGCCACCTGTTCCAGTACATCGACCTCACGGCCAAGCGGCGGTTCCTCGTGGAAGATGGCGAACAGGGAACGGCCGATGCTGGCCAATTGCGACGAGCGGAAGGACAAAAAGGCGGCGGCAACCGTGCCGCCCAGCACGATGGCTAGGCTGCCTGGGTCCCAATAGGAGCCGGCACCGGCGTTGCTGCCAAACAGGATGAACGCCACCAAGGCGGCCGTGATGACGACACCGATGATGGTCGAGTTGATGATCTGGATGGAGGGCTTGCTGGGGCGGGACATGGCAGGAAACGACAAATGGGGCGGTACTCATACCGCAAACCCGCCTTCTTCTAGTCATTACAAATTGTTTAGGTTGTGATTCAGATCAACCAACAGCCACAGCCTCAACGGCATGCCGCCTCGGATCCGTATACCGGAAATTGCAGGATGGCCAATCGCGGCGTTCATTCACCCTGGCCAAGCAGCTGGCCGCGCCGGCGCGAGGCTTCGAACCAGCCGAGAAAGGCTGCAAAGCCGAGGCCGAGATAAAGAATGTTCAGGCCCAGCGCACCCAGCATGAGATCGCCCCGGAAAGCGCCGTCGATCAGCAGGGCGCGCATGCCCTCGAACACATAGGCGGGTGGCAGGGACCAGGCGACAGCCTGCAGCCAGACGGGCAGCACGGTGACGGGGTAATAGACGGCGGCCACCGGCAGGAACAGGAAGGTCGCCGCCCAGGCGATATTCTCGGCGCCCAGGCCATAGCGCATCACCAGCCCGCAGACGGCGATGCCGATGGCCCAGCCGAACAGCACGAGGTTGGCGAAGAAGCCCGCCAGGGCAAAGCCCATGGAATAGATCGAGAAGTCGAAGAACAGCCAGGCCATCAGGCTGACCGGGATCATGCCCAGCAGGGTGCGGATCACGCCCATCAGCAAAACGGAGGCGGCGAATTCGCTGGGCCGCAGCGGGCTGACGAACAGGTTGCCCAGGTTGCGCGACCACATTTCCTCGAGGAAGGAAATCGCGACGCTGAGCTGCACGCGGAACAGCGAATCCCACAGCATCAGGCCAGCCAGCAGGATGCCGAAGGCCTGTGCCACATAAGATGTCTTGCCGGCCAGGAACTGGGTGAGGAAGCCCCACATGATCATCTGGACGGCCGGCCAGTAGATGATATCGATGATGCGCGCCCAGGAACCGGTGAGCAGATAGGCATGCCGGCGCAGCATGGCGCCGATGCGGTTGGCGCTGAAACCGAAAATCTCGCCGCTCATGCCGCCGTCTCCGCCTGCGCCGGTTGTGCCGCCTTGCCGCGGCCGCGGGCGATATCGAGGAACACTTCTTCCAGGTTGTCGCGGCCGTAGCGTTCGATCAGTTCGGTCGGCGTGCCGCGATCGACGATGCGGCCCTGTTTCATCATCAGCACCTGGTCGCACAGCCGCTCCACTTCGGCCATATTGTGCGAGGCCAGCAGGATGGTGGCGCCGCGCTCGGCGCGGTAATCCTCCAGCAGGCCGCGCACCCAGTCGGCCGTGTCCGGGTCGAGCGAAGCGGTCGGCTCGTCGAGCAGCAGCAGCTCGGGGCGATTGATCAAGGCCTTGGCCAGGGCCACGCGGGTTTTCTGCCCGGCCGACAACGCGCCCGCCGGCCGGTCGAGCAGCGTGGTGAAATCCAGTTTCTGCGCCAGCTGCGCGATCCTCTGTTTCGGCCCCGGCACGTCATAGAGCTGGGCGAAGACGCGCAGATTCTGCCGCACGGTCAGGCGGTGCGGCAGGTCGACATAGGGCGAGGAGAAATTCAGCCGCGGCAGCACGGCATGGCGGTCGTGCAGCATGTCGGTGCCCAGCACGGTGATGCTGCCGGCGCTGGGCTTGAGCAGGCCGAGCAGCATGGCGATCGTCGTGGTCTTGCCGGCACCGTTGCCGCCCAGCAGCGCGGTGACGCTGCCCTGCGACACGGTGAAGTCGATGCCCGCCACGGCCTGGACATCGCCGTAGGTCTTGGCAAGGCCGGCCACGGCGATGGCAGGCAGGGTGGCAGAGGGCGGAGACATGGTCTAAGGCATTTTTCCGTCAGGACAAATTTGTCCCGCCTTGATATGGACAGGCGGGGGGATTTTGTCTATAACCGCGCGCCGTTGCCACCCTGTTACGCCAGACGGGCCGCAACGATCTTGGTGGGCCCAGGTAGCTCAGTTGGTAGAGCAGGGGACTGAAAATCCCCGTGTCGGCGGTTCAATTCCGTCCCTGGGCACCATTTCCCCCCAATATTCCCCTGATGTTCCGGCTTCGCTGCGCCTTGATCGCGTCTCGCGCGCCTGTCGACATGCTGACGCCACATTTCCCGCGAAAATCCGCCGAATGACTGGTTTGTCACGGTGGCGCCGCGCCTGCACGCTCTTCACCCTGTTATTCCTTCTTGCTGCAGGCCTGTCCGGGCCGGTGCTGGCCCAGGCCGGTCTGTCCGCCGCCGATCCGCCTGCCGCCACAGCCGCACCGGAATTGCGTGCCGCCGATCCGGATGCCCTGGCCGACCTGCTGGCGGATGAAACCAGGCGCAATGAACTGATCGCCACACTGCGCGCCCTGGCCGCGGCGCGTGATGCTTCGATGCCGCAAACCGCTCCGGCCAAAGCCAGCGGCGATCCTGGCGCAGCCATCATCGACGGCATCATGGCGCAGATGCGTCGCGCGGGCTCCGCCTTTGCTGCGTTTGGCGCCCTGTTCTCTGATCTTCCCGCGCTCGGCGACTGGCTTCGCCTGCAGGTGGAGGACCCGCGCCGGCGGATGGTGTGGAGCGACGTGCTGCTCAAGCTGGGGGCGACTTTGCTGGTTGC
>NZ_JANLJJ010000056.1:19607-32476 GCF_029255545.1 Ferrovibrio sp.
GGCGGATGGTGTGGAGCGACGTGCTGCTCAAGCTGGGGGCGACTTTGCTGGTTGCCCTTCTGCTGCAGGCCGGGGCGCATCTGTTGATGCGGCGCCCGCTGGCGGCCTTGCATGTTCCAGGCAAGGACCGCGACCAGACCCCGCCGATCCTTGGCCTGCAGATACTGTTCGCAATATTGCGGGCGCTGATTGCGCTGGTTCCGATCGCGGTCTTCGCCGGCGCGGCCTATGGCATACTTGCCCTGCTGGCGCCCAATGCCCTGACGCGCGATCTGGCGCAGATCGTGGTGCTGGCTTTTGTGGTCGCCCATGGCATGCGGGTGCTTGGCGAGATGCTGCTGGCCCATGATGCGATGTCGTTGCGGCTGGATGCGGAGAGCAGCGCCTATGCTCAGCTCTGGCTGCGGCGCCTGGCCATCCTGGCGGTTTCCGGCTATGCAGCCGTGCTGATCGCCGAGCGGGTGCGGATACCGCCCGATGCCGTCGACATGATCGCGAAATTCGCCGGCCTCGTCTTTGCCGCCTTGCTGGCTGTGCTGGTGCTGCAGTTACGGCAGGCTGTCGCGATCCGCATCCGCGGTAACAGGGCGCCGTCCGAAACCGTGGCCGTTTCGCCACGCGGCCGTGCCTGGCGCGTGTTGCGCCAGCGCACCGGCGATATCTGGCATATTCTGGCCCTGCTCTATATTGCAGCCACCTATGGCGTCTGGGCTTTCGAGGTCGATGGCGGCTTTCGGCTGATCCTGCGCGGCACAGTGCTGACGGTTGTGCTGCTGGTGGGGATGCGGCTGGCGCAACTTGCCATCGAAAAAAGCTTTTCCCACCTGTTCGCCATCAGCAGGGAGACACGCCAGCGTTTCCCGGGATTGGAGGAGCGCGCCAACCGCTATCTGCCGCTGTTGCTGGGGAGCATTCGCGCTCTGCTCTATGCCGTGGCCGCGATCATGATCATGCAGGCCTGGGGTGTCGACTCACTGGCCTGGCTGGCTGGCGAGACTGGCCGCAACGTCGTGGCGCGTGTGGTAACCATACTGCTGGTGGTGCTCGTCACCGTGGCTTTGTGGGAAGTGATCGCCACCGGCATTGAATATTATCTCACCGGCGCCGGAGCAGATGGCCAGCCAGCCGCGCGCTCGGCCCGGGCGCGCACCTTGCTGCCGCTGCTGCGCCGTACGGTTTCCATCGTATTGGGGCTGATCGCGGTGTTGATCGTGTTGTCGGAACTCGGGATCAACATCGCGCCACTGCTGGCTGGCGCCGGCGTGGTCGGCCTCGCCATCGGCTTTGGCGCCCAGACGCTGGTGAAGGACGTGATCACCGGCATCTTCATCCTGACCGAGGATACCATCGCAGTGGGCGATATCGTCGATCTGGGCGGCAATGGCGGCGTGGTGGAGGATATCTCGATCCGCACCATCCGGCTGCGCGATACCGAGGGCATCGTGCATGTGATCCCGTTCAGCGAAGTGACCAAGATCAAGAACATGACCCGCGACTATGCCCAGGCGTTGTTCGATCTGGGGATTTCCTACCGCGAGAATGTCGACGCGGTGATTGAGGTCATCACGGCACTGGCTGCTGAGTTCCGTGCCGAGCCGGAATGGAATGCCCGTATTCTCGACGATCTGGAGATGTGGGGGGTCGACAAACTGGCCGATTCCGCCGTGGTGCTGCGGTTCCGCTTCAAAACGCTGCCGGCCCAGCAGTGGAACGTGCGGCGTGAATTCACCAAGCGGATCAAGGCGCGTTTCGATGAGCTCGGGATTGAAATTCCCTTCCCGCACCAGACGATCTATTTCGGCGCCGACAAGCAGGGCAAGGCGCCGCCGCTGCGGCTGGCGCGCGAAACCGGTGGGGACCAGGCCTAGGGCGCGGGCTTGTCCAGGCCGTCGCGGATCGCCTTCAGCGCCGCATGCAGTCTGTCGTCGCGGATGCGCGGCAGCAGTCGATCCAGTTCGGCGGCGATCTCGGCCGGGGTCAGATAGCCGCGATAGGCATCCGGCGCCTCGTCGAGGCTGCAGGCCGGGGAGGCGGAAGGGCGGCGTTTGTCCATGGCGACAGTCTAGCGCGGTCCCGGCCTGTCTGTCCCGATCTGCCAGTCATTCCACTTCGGCAGATGGCCTTGCCGCCCGGGTGCCGGCCCCGTAGATTGCCGGCAACCCTTTCCCCGGCCCGATTCGCCATTACCGGCGTGGCCGTTTTTCTTGTGATTCGCATGCTCAATCCCCGTATCGACGCCCTCAGCGACTATCCTTTCGCCCGCCTGCGCAGCCTGCTGGATGCCGAGCCGCTGCCGGCCGGCGTGACACCGATCAACCTGTCGATCGGCGAGCCGCAGCATCCGCTGCCACCCATGGTGATCGAGCAGATGACGGCGGATCTGAGCATCCTGAACCGCTATCCCACCATCAACGGCACGCCGGAATTCCGGTCGGCCTGCGCCGACTGGGTCACGCGGCGCTATAACCTGCCTGCCGGCCTGATCGAGCCCGAAACGCAGATCGTGGCGCTGACTGGCACACGCGAAGGCCTGTACATGATCGCCAGCGTGGTGGTGCCCGAGAAGAAAGGCAAAAAGGGCGAGCGCCCCTTGGTGCTGATGCCCAATCCTTTCTACCAGACCTATGTTGGCGCCGCCGTCGCCGCTGGCGCCGAGCCGTATTTCATGCCGGCGCTGGCGGAGAACGGTTTTCTGCCCGATTTCCGCACGCTGGACGCCGATACGCTGGATCGCACCGCGCTGGTCTATATCTGCTCGCCGGCCAACCCGCAGGGTGCGGTGGCCAGCGTGGAATACCTGGCCCATCTGATTGAATTGTCGCGCAAGCACGATTTCATCGTGGCTTTCGACGAATGTTATGCCGAGATCTACGATCAGGTGCCGCCTCCTGGCGGCCTGGATGCCGCCCTGCACCTGGCCGGCGGCAAGATCGGGCCGGATGCGTTGAAGAACGTGATCGTTTTCCATTCGTTGTCCAAGCGCTCAAGCGCGCCTGGGCTGCGCTCGGGTTTCTGCACTGGCGATGCCGAGGTCACCAGGGCCTTCATCAAGCTGCGCAACTATGGCTGCACCGGCATGATGATGCCGGTGGCTGCCGCCTCGGCGGCGCTGTGGCGAGACGAGGCCCATGTCGAGCATAACCGGGCGCTCTACCGCCAGAAATTCGACATGGCGCAGAACGTGCTGGGCAACCGGTTCGGCTTTTTCCGCCCGGCCGGTGGCTTCTATCTCTGGCTCGATGTGGGCGACCCCGAGGCCATGGCGCTGAAACTGTGGCGCGAGGCCGGCATCCGCACCCTGCCGGGCAATTATCTGACCCGCCCGGAAAACGGCGGGGAAAAGGCTGGAAAAACCTATTTGAGGATCGCCCTGGTGGCCGATCTGGAGACCACCCGCAGCGCGCTTCAACGAATCGGTAACGTTCTGGGGGGTTAAATCCTCAGGCTGGGGCGAATCGGCCCGGACCGGCGGCGTTTTTCCTGCCAGTATGGTTAACGGGTCGCGTGATTTCAGAGTGCGAGGAACGGTATGGCTGCCAGATCGAAGAAGAAGCGGTCTTTCTTCCCCGAGGGGTTCGATGAATTCCTGCGCCTGCGGGCGCGGGAAGGTGGCGGCGTATTGATCCTGGGGGTCGGCTTCCTGCTGGCCCTGGCGCTGGCCACCTTCGATCCGGCCGACCCGAATTTCAATCACGCCACCCCGCTAGCGCCGAAGAACTGGCTCGGCCTGCCCGGTGCCTATGTCTCCGATGTGCTGCTGCAGACGCTGGGCCTGTCGGCCTGGCTGTTCGTGCTGCTGCTGGCCTCCTGGGGTTTTCGCATCGTGTCGCATCGCGGCCTGCCGCGCTGGTGGCTGAACGTGGCGCTGGTGCCGCTCACCCTCATCCTGTTCGCCTGCTTCGCTGCCGCGTTGCCGGTGCCGGCCACCTGGAGCCTGCGCGCCGGCCTGGGCGGCGTGGTCGGCGACTACATCCTCTACCATCAGCTCGTGCCGCTGGGCGTCTCGTTCGGCCTGCCGATGTCGGCCGTGCTGCCGGCGATCCTGTGCTTCGCCTTTGCCGTGCTCTGTTTTTATTTCGCCTCGGGCCTAAGCTCCAGCGAATGGCGCCGCATGGGTGCCGGCCTGGGCTTCGGCGCCGCCGCCGCCACCGGGCTTGCGGCCCAGGGCCTCTATCGTGGCGGCAAGGCCGCCATGCGGACTGGTCAAGACGCTCCCGAAGTGGTGGGCGGTTTCTTCGGCCGCCTGAAGGGATTTTTCAGCCGCGGCGGCGATGATGACAAGCCGGTGATCCACAAGGCCGAACCCAGCTTCGGCAAGGCCAGGACCCGCGCCGCTGCCGAGGATGATTATGTCGATCCGGAGGATCTGGACGACGAGATCGACGAAGACGACGACGAAGACATGCCGCGTCTGCCCTCGGCCAGGAAGGCCGATGAAGGCCGGGTCACGCGCCGCATCGAGAAGCCCCGGACGGGCAGCCGCATGGCGCGCGAGGCGCAGACCACGCTCAATCTGGGCGATGCCGGCGATTTCGAATTGCCCGAGTTGTCGCTGCTCAAGCCGCCGCCGGCCGACAGCGCGCGCGAGAAGATCAACGAGGATGCGCTGGAGCAGAATGCCCGCATGCTGGAATCCGTGCTGAACGAATTCGGCGTGCAGGGCGAGATCACCAAGGTGCGCCCCGGCCCAGTGGTGACGCTGTATGAGCTCGAACCCGCGCCCGGCACCAAATCCAGCCGCGTGATTGGCCTGTCCGACGACATTGCCCGCTCGATGAGCGCGCTGTCGGCCCGCGTTGCCGTGATCCCCGGCCGCAACGCCATCGGCATCGAACTGCCCAATGCCAAGCGCGAGACGGTTTACCTGCGCGAACTGCTGGCCTCGGCCGAATTCGAGGCGCCGTCGACCAAGCTCGGTCTGGCGCTGGGCAAGGATATCGGTGGCTCGGCGATCATCGCCGACCTGACCAAGATGCCGCATCTGCTGGTCGCCGGCACCACGGGTTCGGGTAAGTCGGTGGCGATCAACACCATGATCCTGTCGCTGCTCTACAAGCTCACGCCCGACCAGTGCCGTTTCATCATGGTCGACCCGAAGATGCTGGAGCTTTCGGTCTATGACGGCATCCCGCATCTGCTGGCGCCGGTGGTGACCGAGCCGGGCAAAGCGGTGGTGGCACTGAAATGGACCGTGCGCGAGATGGAGGACCGTTATCGCAAGATGTCGGAACTCGGCGTGCGCAATATCGCCAGCTATAACGAGCGCCTCGCCCAGGCCCGCGCCAAGGACGAGAAGCTTGGACGCACGGTGCAGACCGGCTTCGACGAGGCTGGAAAGCCGGTCTACGAAGAGCGGCCGATCGATCTCAATCCGCTGCCTTTCATCGTGGTGATCGTCGACGAACTGGCCGACCTGATGCTGGTCGCCGGCAAGGATATCGAGGCAGCGATCCAGCGCCTGGCCCAGATGGCGCGCGCCGCCGGCATTCACCTGATCATGGCCACGCAGCGCCCGTCGGTCGATGTCATCACCGGCACGATCAAGGCCAATTTCCCGACCCGCATCTCCTTCCAGGTGACATCGAAGATCGACAGCCGAACCATCCTGGGCGAGCAGGGCGCCGAACAATTGCTGGGTATGGGCGACATGCTGTTCATGCCCGGTGCCGGCCGCATCAGCCGCGTGCATGGCCCCTTCGTCTCGGACGAGGAAGTCGAGCGCGTGGTGAAGATGCTGAAAGACCAGGCCGAGCCGGTCTATGTCGAGGCGGTCACCGCCGATCTTGATGGCGGCAAGTTCGGCATGCCGGGCTCCGGCGGCGAGGGCGGCGAGGAAGACAATCTCTACGACCAGGCCGTGGCCCTGGTCTGCCGCGAACGCAAGGCCAGCACGTCGTTCATCCAGCGCCATCTGCAGATCGGCTATAACCGCGCCGCCCGCATCATGGAGCGCATGGAGAAGGAAGGCGTGGTCGGCGCCGCCAACCATGTTGGCAAGCGCGAAGTGCTGGCCCGTAACATCGAGGCGGCGGAATAAACGCCCGCGCGATCCAAGTTTGCATAAAGCCCGGCCGCAGGATTTTTCCTGGGTCGGGCTTTTTCTTTTTCGCTGCGATCAGAAGCAGGGCTTCCCCTTGCATCCCGCCGGCCCTTATGCTCCACCGGCTAATCACGCCGCAGGAGAACCGTCATGGATGTGCGCGCCGCTGTCGCATTCGAAGCCAAGAAGCCGCTGAGCATCGAGACGGTGAAGCTGGGTGGCCCGCGCGCCGGCGAAGTGCTGGTCGAGATCAAGGCTACCGGCGTCTGCCATACCGATGCCTATACGCTGTCCGGCCTCGACTCCGAAGGCAAATTCCCCTGTATTCTCGGCCACGAGGGCGCCGGCGTGGTGGTCGATATCGGCCCCGGCGTCACCAGTGTGAAGAAAGGCGATCACGTCATTCCGCTCTACACGCCGGAATGCCGGCAATGCGATTATTGCCTCAGCCGCAAGACTAATCTCTGCCAGTCGATCCGCATCACGCAGGGCCAGGGCCTGATGCCCGACGGCACCAGCCGCTTCACATGCCATGGCGAGCCGGTCTATCACTATATGGGCACCTCGACCTTCGCCAACTACACCGTGCTGCCCGAGATCGCGGTGGCCAGGATCCGCGAAGATGCGCCCTTCGAAAAGGTCTGCTATATCGGCTGCGGCGTCACCACCGGCATCGGCGCGGTGGTCTATACCGCCAAGGTGCAGGCCGGGGCAAATGTGGTGGTCTTCGGCCTCGGCGGCATCGGTCTCAACGTGATCCAGGGCGCCCGCATGGTCGGTGCCAACCGCATCATCGGCGTCGATATCAATCCGGCGCGCCAGGCGATGGCCGAGAAATTTGGCATGACGCATTTCGTCAATCCGAAAGACATGAAGGATGACGAGTTGGTGCCGCATCTGGTTGAGCTGACCAAGGGTGGCGCCGATTTCAGTTTCGAATGCATCGGCAACCCCAAGACCATGCGACAGGCGCTGGAATGCTGTCACAAGGGCTGGGGCGAATCGATCATCATCGGCGTGGCGCCCTCGGGCGCCGAAATCTCCACCCGGCCGTTCCAGCTGGTCACCGGCCGCGTCTGGAAGGGCTCGGCCTTCGGCGGCGCCCGCGGACGCAGCGATGTGCCGCAGATCGTCGACTGGTACATGGACGGCAAGATCAACATCGACGACCTGATCACCCATGTGATGCCGCTGGAACAGATCAACCACGCCTTCGACCTGATGCACGAGGGCAAGTCGATCCGTTCGGTGGTCACTTTCTGATGGAGCGGATCAAAAGCTGGGCCTGCTTCGGCGGTCGCCAGGAGGTCTGGCGGCATCGCTCGGCCGTGCTCGGATGCGCGATGGAATTCGCCGTCTACCTACCGCCGCAGGCGACCGAGAAGAATGCCCGCCTGCCGGTGTTGTATTACCTGTCCGGCTTGACCTGCACCTGGGAAAACATGACGGCCAAGGCCGGCGCCCAGCGCTATGCCGCCGAGCACGGCCTGATCCTGGTGGCGCCCGATACCAGTCCACGCGGTGTCAATCTCCCCGGCGAAAGCGAAGCTTACGATTTCGGTTCCGGCGCCGGATTCTATGTCGATGCCACCCAGGCACCATGGTCGCGACATTACCGCATGTACAGCTATGTCTCCGTCGAACTGCCGGTGCTGGTGGCGGGGCATTTCGCCGCCGATCCGGCGCGCAGTGGCATTTTCGGCCATTCCATGGGCGGCCATGGCGCGCTGGTTTGCGCCTTCCGCAACCCGCAGCAATACCGATCGGTCTCGGCTTTCGCGCCGATCGTAGCGCCCAGCCGGGTGCCTTGGGGCGAAAAGGCCTTTACCGGTTATCTCGGCCCCGACCGCGCCGGCTGGGCGGCCTATGACGCCACCGCGCTGGCGGCCTCAACCGACTGGCGCCGCCCGGTGCTGGTCGACCAGGGCAGTGCCGATGAGTTTCTTGAAACCCAGCTCAAGCCACATCTCCTGGCCGATGCCTGCAGCCGTGTCGGCATTCCAATCACCCTGAGGCTGCAGCATGGCTACGATCACAGCTATTATTTCATCGCCAGCTTCATCGGTGAGCATATCGCCCATCATGCCGCGCAGTTGAAGCGCTGAAGTCACGCCGCATCGGGCCGCAGGCCATAGGCATCGGCCGGCGCTTCCGATTTCACGAAATGCAGCAGCATGGCCTGCACGTCGTTGTCGCTGACCAGCTTGCGGTGGCCCAAGCCGTCGAGGATGCGGAATTCGGCGCGCGGCCAGCCGGCGGCATTCTCCTGGCTGTGTTTCAGCGGCACGGTGCGATCGTCGCGGCTGTGCAGGATCAGGCCGGCGGCGTCGAGATCGCGCAGCTTGGGCGGCAGGTAAAGCGAATCCATGCTGCGGCCGATGATCTGCTCGATGGCGGCATAGACTTGCTCCACCTGGGCGCGGGTGAGTTTCAGCATCTGCATCAGCGCGCTGGCGAACAGACGTGGATGATTCGGTGCCGCCAGGATAGCGAAGCGGTCGGCGGCCAGGCCCATTTCGGTAGCGGCGATCAGCGTGGCGGTGCCGCCGAGCGAATGGGCGATCACCGCCTCGAATTTTCCGTTTTCAGGCAAGGCACCGATGGCCACGGCCTCGCGGGCCACGGCGGCGATGGCCGCGGCCAGCACGGGGATCGGCGTGGCCCGGCCATGGCGGGATCGCGCCGGTGAGCGGCCATGGCCGGGCAGGTCGAGGCTGAGCACGCGATAGCTTTTCGCCACCAGCCGGTCGACCAGCGGAGCCCAGCTCAGATGATCGTCTTCCCAGCCATGCACCAGCAGCACGGCGGGATCGCCGGTCCGACCATAACTCCAGGCCGCCACCGGCCCGACCGGGCCATCCACCGCAAAGGGCGTAGCATGGCTGGCCGGTTGCGGCCGTGGTCCGGCCGGCCGGCGCTGGGACGCCAGGAACAGGGTGGCAGCTCGGCGGGCGGCCCAGCCAGGCGTGACGACGAATCCGGCGCGGATCAGGCTGCGTATAGCCAGGAAACTAATAATAGTTCGAATGTTCGTGCTATTTTTAGTTTTGGCGAGATGCTTCTGGGACATGGGCTATCCTTTCCGGAGAGGTCGGGCCAGAATAGCGAACGATCGTTCTATTTCAAGTGGATTTTTGTGGCTGCCCGAGTTTCACGGCCGTACCGCTGGCTGCCACCATCAGCATCTGGCGGTCGTTGCCGCCGATCTGCTGGTAATCCAGGTCCATGCCCACCACGGCATCGGCACCCAGCGCTTTGGCTTCCTCAACCAGGCTCTCCAGCGCCAGGGCCTTGGCTTTGCGCAGCTCCTTTTCATAGGAGCCCGATCGGCCGCCCAGGATATCGGTGATGCCGGCGAAGAAATCGCGGAACACGTTGGTCCCCATCACGGCCTCGCCGGCAACGATGCCGAGATAGGCGGTGATCGTCTTGCCGTCCACGCTGTCGGTGCTGGTCAGGATCATGGCTTGCTCCCTGCTTGGTCATGGAAGATTAGGCCGCCTGCCTTGATTTCGCCATCGCCCGCCGCTACCCCTGACAGCCATGGAACAGACCGCCACCAGCCGCCGCCGTTTCCTGCTTGCCATGGCCGTCACGGCCGCCGCCGCGAAAGTGACGCTGGCCACGGCTTATGCTGCCGCGCCCTCGGCCAGCGCCAAGCTGACCCAGCAGGATCGCGCCGATCTGGAGCGTATTGCCGGCTATTTCAACCAGGTGCGGACCATGCAGGGCCGTTTCCTGCAGGTCGGGCCGGAAGGCGATGCTGCGGAAGGCAAGATCTATCTCAGTCGCCCTGGCCGTTTCCGCTTCGAGTTCGATCCGCCGGTGCCGATGCTGATCGTTTCCGACGGCGCCTACATCATCATGGAAGACCGCGAGCTGAAATCAGTGGAGCGCATTCCGCTCGGTGCGACGCCGCTCGACCTTTTGCTGCGCGAGCAGGTGAAATTCGACGACAGCGTGGGCATCGCCAAGGTCGAGCGCGGCGCCGCCATCCTGCGCGTCACGCTGTTTGCGCCGGACCGGCCGAAGGAGGGTTCGCTGACCCTGGTGTTCGGCGACAAGCCGCTGGAATTTGCCGGCTGGACCGTGACCGATGCCCAGGGCAAGGTCACGGCCATTACGCTCAGCCAGATCGATTTCAATCCACAGCTCAACACCCGGCTGTTCAGTTATGGCGACCGGCCACCGTCGGAGCGCGTGCTGCAGCAACGGCGCTGACGCCTGGTAATTTGCCGCAAATCACAATTTTTACCGGTAATTACCGACTCGTAACGCGCAAGTCCGTGAACTTTCGTCGTAAAACCCGGATTAGGCCCGGGGCAAAGGTTGCGGCCCTTCCGAAGGCTGCTATAACCTCGGCCCCGAACGGCAATCATATATACCGTGGCATCCGCTACCGGTCCGAAAACCCGTAGGTCAGCATGAATATCCATGAATACCAGGCTAAAAGCCTGCTCGCGAAATACGGTGTCGCCGTGCCGCGTGGCGGCGTGGCGTTCTCGCCCGACGAGGCCGTCACCGTGGCCCGTCAGCTCGGTGGCCCGATCTGGGTGGTGAAGGCCCAGATCCATGCCGGCGGCCGAGGCAAGGCCGGTGGCGTCAAGGTGGTGAAGTCGCTCGATGGCGTTGCCGAAAATGCCAAGAACATCCTGGGCATGACCCTGGTGACCCACCAGACCGGGCCCGAGGGCAAGCTGGTCAAGCGCCTCTATATCGAGGAAGGCTGCGACATCAAGCGTGAGCTCTATCTGAGCTTCCTGGTCGACCGCGCCACCTCGCGCATCACCGTGATGGCCTCGACCGAGGGCGGCATGGAGATCGAAGAGGTTGCCGCTTCGCATCCCGAGAAGATTCTCAAGGTTGCCATTGATCCGGCCACCGGCCTGCAGCCCTACCATGCCCGCAAGATCGCCTTTGGTCTGGGCCTGGAAGGCAAGCAGGTGCAGTCGGCGGTGAAGTTCATGACCGCGATGTATGAGGCTTTCGTCGGCCTCGATGCCTCCATTGTCGAGATCAACCCGCTGGTCGTCACCGGCGCCGGCGACCTGATCGCGCTGGATGCCAAGATGAACTTCGACGACAACGCGCTGTACCGGCACAAGGATGTCGAGGACATGCGCGATCCGGACGAGGAGGATGCCTCCGAGCTGGAAGCCGCCAAGTGGTCGCTCAACTACGTCAAGCTGGACGGCGAGATCGGCTGCATGGTCAACGGCGCCGGCCTGGCCATGGCCACCATGGATATCATCAAGCTGTACGGCTCCGAGCCGGCCAACTTCCTCGATGTCGGCGGCGGCGCCACCAAGGAACGCGTCACCGCGGCCTTCAAGATCATTCTTGGCGACAAGAACGTGAAGGGCATCCTGGTCAACATCTTCGGCGGCATCATGCGCTGCGACATCATCGCCGAGGGCGTGGTGGCGGCGGCCCGCGAGGTCAAGCTGGCCGTGCCGCTGGTGGTTCGCCTGGAAGGCACCAATGTCGATCTGGGTAAGAAGATTATGGCCGAGAGCGGCCTGCCGATCATCTCTGCCGACAATCTTGCCGACGCTGCCGACAAGGTGGTGAAGGCCGTGAAGGGAGCCAAGTAAAATGGCTGTTCTGGTCAACAAGGATACCAAGGTCATCTGCCAGGGCATCACCGGCAGCCAGGGCACCTTCCATTCCGAGCAGGCGATCGCTTACGGCACCAAGATGGTTGGCGGCGTGACCCCGGGCAAGGGCGGCACGACTCATATCGGCCTGCCGGTGTTTAACACGGTTGCCGACGCGGTCGAGAAGACCGGCGCCAATGCCTCGGTGATCTACGTGCCGCCGCCGTTCGCGGCCGACTCGATTCTGGAAGCCATTGATGCCGAAATTCCGCTGGTGGTCTGCATCACCGAAGGCATTCCGGTGCTCGACATGGTCAAGGTCAAGCGCGCGCTGAGCGGCTCCAAGACCCGCCTGATCGGTCCGAACTGCCCCGGCATCATTACTCCGGGCGAGTGCAAGATCGGCATCATGCCGGGCCACATCCATCGCCGCGGCAAGGTCGGCATCGTGTCGCGTTCCGGCACGCTGACCTATGAAGCGGTGGCGCAGACCACGGCGGCCGGCCTTGGCCAGACCACCTGTATCGGCATCGGCGGCGATCCGGTCAACGGCACCAACTTTATCGATGCGCTCGACCTGTTCCTCGGCGACAAGGAAACCGAGTGCATCATCATGATCGGCGAGATCGGCGGCAGCGCCGAGGAAGAAGCCGCCGAGTTTCTCAAGGCCTCGAAGGTGAAGAAGCCGACCGTCGGTTTCATCGCCGGCCGCACCGCCCCTCCGGGTCGTCGCATGGGACATGCCGGCGCGATCATCTCGGGCGGCAAGGGCGACGCGAATACCAAGCTGGAGGCTATGCGCTCCGCCGGCATCCGTGTATCGGATAGCCCGGCCGCGCTCGGCACCACCCTGGTTGATCTGTTGAACGGGAAGTAACAGGAATCACAAGAGGGCGGCGCCGGCCAACAAGCGGCGCCACACGACATCAATGACGGCGCAGCTTGAACGCACGCAGTTCCTCTACGGTGGCAACAGCACCTTCGTCGAGGAGCTGTATGCCAAGTACGTTGCCAATCCCGACAGCGTCGACGCTTCCTGGAAGCAGTTCTTCGAAGCGCTCGGCGACGATTTCAGCCAGCCGAAACAGGCCCTGAGCCGTCCGAGCTGGGCACCGGCTTCCGCGCTGGTCCAGCTGGACGACGAGGGCCTGCTCGGCACGCAGGGCAAGGCGGCCAAGGCGGCCGACGCCCGCGCGGCGGCGCTCGATACCATCCGCGCCGCGATGCTGATT
>NZ_JANLJJ010000056.1:32576-44082 GCF_029255545.1 Ferrovibrio sp.
GGCGGCCGACGCCCGCGCGGCGGCGCTCGATACCATCCGCGCCGCGATGCTGATTCGCAACTACCGCATCCGCGGCCATCTGATGGCCAACCTGGATCCGCTCGGCATTCAGGCGCCGGGCGCGCATCCGGAACTGGAGCCGCAATCCTACGGCTTCACCGATGCCGACATGGATCGGCCGATCTTCATCGACAACATGCTGGGCCTGGAGAGCGCGACTCTGCGCGAGATCCTGCAGATCCTGCGCCGGACCTATTGCTCGACCATCGGCGTCGAGTTCATGCACATCTACCATCCGGAGCAGAAGGCCTGGATCCAGGAGCGCATCGAGGGCCGCGACAAGGAAGTCCACTTCACCAACGAGGGCAAGAAGGCGATTCTCAACAAGTTGGTGGAAGGCGAGATTTTCGAGCGCTTCTGCCACATGAAATTCACCGGCACCAAGCGGTTCGGCCTGGAAGGCGGCGAAGCCCTGATTCCGGCAATGGAAGCCATCATCAAGCGCGGCGGACAGCTCGGCCTGAGGGATATCGAGCTGGGCATGCCGCATCGCGGCCGCCTCAACATCCTGGCCAACGTGATGGCCAAGCCTTACCGGGCGATCTTCACCGAATTCAAGGGCATGGCCTATCACCCGGACGACTTCCAGGGCTCGGGTGACGTGAAATACCATCTCGGCGTCTCGTCGGACCGCGAGTTCGACGGCAACAAGGTGCATCTTTCGCTGGCAGCCAATCCGTCGCATCTGGAAATCATCAATCCGGTCTGCCTCGGCAAGTCTCGCGCCAAGCAGACGCAGCTGGGTGACACCGACCGCGGCCAGGTGATGGCTGTATTGCTCCACGGCGATGCGGCTTTTGCTGGCCAGGGCGTGGTGGCCGAGTGCTTTGCGCTGTCCGAGCTGCGCGGCTATCGCACCGGCGGCACCATCCATATCATCGTCAACAACCAGATCGGTTTCACCACCAACCCGTCCTATTCGCGCTCCTCGCCGTATCCGTCCGACCCGGCCAAGGTGGTGCAGGCGCCGATCTTCCATGTCAACGGCGACGATCCGGAAGCCGTGACGCATGTGGCCAAGATCGCCACCGAATTCCGGCAGAAGTTCAAGAAGGACGTGGTGATCGACCTGTTCTGTTATCGCCGCCACGGCCATAACGAGACCGACGATCCGTCTTTCACCCAGCCGATCATGTACCGCACGATCGCGACGCATCCCACCACGCGTCAGATCTATGCCAAGCGCCTGGTCGATGAGGGCGTGATCTCGGAAGCCGATGCCGAGGGCATGGTCACCACCTTCCAGAACCATCTGGAAGAGGAGCTTGAGGCCTCGAAGTCGTTCAAGCCGAACAAGGCCGACTGGCTCGAAGGCAAGTGGACCGGCCTCGAGATCGCCTCTGGCGACGACCGCCGCGGCACCACCGCCGTCGCGATGGAAACGCTCAAGAAGGTCGGCCTCGCCATCACCAGCGTTCCCGACGGCTTCAATATCCATAAGACACTGGCCCGCAATACCCAGAACCGCCGCGCCGCCATCGAGGCGGGCGAGGGTATCGACTGGGCAACGGCGGAATCGCTGGCTTTCGGCTCGCTGCAGCTGGAGGGCTTCGGCGTGCGCCTGTCAGGTCAGGATTGCGGCCGCGGCACCTTTAGCCAGCGTCACTCGGTTTGGCATGATCAGCAGAGCGAAGAGCGCTATGTGCCGCTCAACAACGTTGCCGAAGGTCAGGCCAATTACGAGGTGATCGACAGCCTGCTGTCGGAAGCCGCCGTGCTGGGCTACGAATACGGCTACAGCCTGGCCGAGCCGAATGCCCTGGTGATGTGGGAAGGCCAGTTCGGCGATTTCGCCAACGGCGCCCAGGTGGTGTTCGACCAGTTCATCTCCTCGGGTGAAGCCAAGTGGATGCGCATGTCCGGTCTCGCCGTGTTGTTGCCGCATGGCTATGAAGGTCAGGGGCCGGAGCATAGCTCCGCTCGCCTGGAGCGTTATCTGCAACTCTGCGCCGAAGACAACATGCAGGTGGCGAACTGCACCACGCCGGCCAACTATTTCCACATTCTGCGCCGGCAGATCCACCGCAAGTTCCGCAAGCCGCTGATCCTGATGACGCCGAAGTCGCTGCTGCGGCACAAGCTGGCTGTCTCCAGGCTCACCGACATGGGGCCGGGCTCGTCTTTCCACCGCGTGCTGTGGGACGATGCGCCGCATGACGATGCCAAGATCAAGCGCATCGTCCTGTGCACGGGCAAGGTCTATTATGACCTGTTCGAGGAACGCCAGAAGCGTGAGCTGAAGGACACGGTGATCCTGCGCGTCGAACAGCTCTATCCGTTCCCGCATAAAGCGCTGATCACCGAGATGAAGCGTTACAAGAACGCCAAGACGGTGGTCTGGTGCCAGGAAGAGCCGAAGAACATGGGGGCATGGAGCTTCGTCCAGCCCTATATCGAAACCGTGCTCGGCGAGCTCGACATCAAGATGAAGCGGCCGCTCTATGCCGGCCGCGTCGAAGCGGCTTCGCCGGCCACCGGCCTGATGAGCAAGCATAACCAGCAGCAGGCCAAACTGGTAGACGACGCACTGACGGCCTGACCCGGGACGGGGACATCCGAGGGGCGTTTTTTTAGAGGGAAGTAAAACATGGCAGTCGAAATTCGCGTCCCGCAGCTGGCGGAATCGATCTCCGAAGCCACCGTCGGCCGCTGGGCCGTCAAGGCCGGCGAGGCGGTGGCCCGCGACCAGCTGCTGGTCGAACTGGAAACCGACAAGGTGACCGTCGAGGTCAACGCGCCGGAAGCCGGCACGCTGGGCGAGGTTCTCGCTGCTGAGGGCGCCACGGTGCAGGTCGGCGACCTGCTCGCCACCCTGAATGCCGGTTCCGGCGCTGCGGCGAAACCTGCTGCCAAGCCCGCCGAGGCCGCCAAGCCTGCCGCGCCGCCGGCCGCGCCGAAGGCTCCCGCTGCGGCGCCTGCCGCGGGGCAGGCTCTGCCGGCCGCAGCCAAACTGGCCGCTGAAAAGAATGTCGATGTCTCCGGCGTTGCCGGTTCGGGCAAGGGCGGTCGCGTCACCAAGGGCGACGTGATGGATCTTCTCGCCGGCGGCGGCGCCGCTCCGGCGGCCCGTCCGGCCGCGCCGGCCGGGCCGCGCGCCAATGCCGAGCGCGAGGAACGCCAGCGCATGTCCAAGCTGCGCCAGGTGATTGCCCGGCGCCTGAAGGAAGCGCAGAACACCGCAGCCTTGCTCACCACCTTCAACGAGGTGGACATGTCGGCGCTGATGGCTGCCCGCAAGATGTATGTCGACGGTTTCGAGAAGAAACATGGCGTTCGCCTCGGCTTCATGTCCTTCTTCGTCAAGGCCTGCGTGCAGGCGCTGAAGGAATTCCCGGCCGTCAACGCCGAAATCGAAGGCGACGACATCGTCTTCAAGAACTACTTCAACATCGGTTGCGCCGTGTCGACCCCGACCGGCCTGGTCGTTCCGGTGGTCCGCGATGCCGACCAGATGTCGTTCGCCGGCATAGAGAAGACCATTGCCGATCTGGGCAAACGCGCCCGTGATGGCAAGCTCGGCATCGACGAATTGCAGGGCGGTACTTTCAGCATCACCAATGGCGGCGTGTTCGGCTCGCTGATGTCGACTCCGATCATCAACCCGCCGCAGTCGGCCATCCTGGGGATGCACAAGATCCAGGAGCGTCCGATGGCCGTGAACGGCCAGGTGGTGATCCGTCCGATGATGTATCTGGCGCTGACCTACGATCACCGCATCATCGATGGCCGCGAGGCGGTCAGCTTCCTGGTGCGCGTCAAGGAATCGATCGAAGACCCGCAGCGCTTGCTGTTCGAGGTCTGAGGTCGCAAGGCGATGATCGTCCGGGTCTGGACCACGGGGTATACCCTCGCCCGCCTGGACGATCTCATCGTTTTCGCCCGCAGCCGGCTGGAGCCATTCTTCCGCAATCAGAATGGCTGCCTGGGCTGCTTCTTCACTTACGATACCGATGAATGGCGCACCATCAGCCTGTGGCGCGACCGCGCCGCGGTGGATGCGGTGAAGGATTCATCCGATTATCACGCCATGCTGGCCGATCTGGTCGGCAGCGGCATTCTGCAGGGCAGCCAGAGCACGCGGGTGTTCAAGGCGGCTGGCGGCGGCATTTTCGGCCCGCTGGATTTTTAGGATTCTGGAGGTTTCATCCATGAGCGAACAGGCTTTCGACATCATCATCATTGGCGCCGGTCCGGGTGGCTATACCATGGCGATCCGTTGTGCCCAGCTGGGCATGAGCGTGGCCTGCGTCGAGAAGGATGCCGGCCTCGGTGGCACCTGCACCAATGTGGGCTGCATCCCGTCCAAAGCGCTGCTGCATTCCTCCGAGCTGTACCACGAGGCCACCCACGGTTTCGCCCAGCACGGCATCAAGGTCGGCAAGATCGAGGTCGACCTGCCAGCGATGATGGCCCAGAAGCAGAGCGTGGTCAGCTCCTCGAACAAGGGCATCGAATTCCTGTTCAAGAAGAACAAGGTCACCTGGCTCAAGGGCGAAGGCAGCCTGCTGGGCGGCGGCAAGGTCACGGTGAAGGGCGAAAGCGCCGGCACCTATTCGGCCAAGCACATCGTGATCGCCACCGGTTCTGAAGTGATGCCGCTGAAGGGCATCGAAATCGACGAGAAGCAGGTCGTGTCCTCCACCGGGGCGCTGAAGCTCGGCGCCGTGCCGAAGACCATGGTGGTGATCGGCGGCGGCGTGATCGGTCTGGAACTGGGCTCGGTGTGGAACCGGCTCGGCGCCGAGGTCACGGTGGTGGAATTCCTCGACCGCATCCTGCCGACCAATGACGGCGAAGTGTCGAAGCAGATGCAGCGCGTGCTGGCCAAGCAGGGCATGAAGTTCAAGCTCGGTACCAAGGTGACATCGGCCAAGGCGGCGGGCAAGGGTGGCGTGACGCTGACCATGGAGCCGGCTGCTGGCGGCCCCGCCGAGGAAGTGAAGGCCGATATCGTGCTGGTCTCGATCGGCCGCCGGCCCTACACCGCCGGCCTGGGCCTGGAGGCTGCCGGCGTGCAGCTCGACGAGCGCGGTCGCGTGAAGGTGGATGGCCATTTCCAGACCACCGCCAAGGGCGTCTACGCCATCGGCGATGCCATCCAGGGCGCGATGCTGGCGCACAAGGCCGAGGAAGAGGGCGTGGTGCTGGCCGAGATGCTGGCCGGCCAGAAGCCGCATATCAACTATGACGCCATTCCGGGCGTGGTCTACACCTGGCCGGAAGTGGCCAGCGTGGGCAAGACCGAGGAAGAGCTGAAGGCTGCCGGCATCGCTTACAAGGCGGGCAAGTTCCCCTTCACGGCCAATGCCCGCGCGCGGGCCATGACGATGACCGACGGCTTCGTGAAGATCCTCGAAGACGAAAAAACCAAGAAGGTACTGGGCGCCCATATCATCGGTCCCGATGCCGGCCACCTGATCCAGGAGCTGGTGATGGCGCTGGAATTCGGCGCCTCGGCCGAGGATATCTATCGCACCGTCCATGCACATCCGGCGCTGACCGAGGCGGTGAAGGAAGCCGCCCTGGCCGTGGATGGCCGCACGATCAATATCTGATTGGAAGCGTCATGGAATGCAGAAGGGCGGCCGCTGGCCGCCCTTTTTTTGTCGCTCTGATTGCCCGACAGTGATGATCCGCGACGCAAGACCCTGTGCCACCTTTTGGGCGCGGGGCTAGCCTGGGGTCCTCAGCATGAAATAGCGGTCGTCATTCTGCCAATAGGTGGTGAAACCAAACCGTGCATATAAGGTCTGCGCCGGATTATTCTTTAGGACCGCCAGCGCCACCGGGCGGTCCATGCCGTCCCACTCGGCGCAGAGTCGGCTGAGCAATTCCGTGCCCAGGCCCCTGCCGCGGAAGGCCGCGGCGATAAAGAATTGCTGCAGCAGGATGGCGCTGTCATGGTGCACGACAGTCAGCCACCCGGCATCGACGCAGTCGCATAACACAATGGCGCTGTGGACCGGATCGTAGATGCGGCGGAAACGCACCGCCTCTTCGCCTTCATTCCAGGCGCGGTAACCTGACAGATAGGGGCCGATCCCATCGGCATAAACCGGCCAGACGAAACCGATATCCGCCGCGCGGGCCGGGCGGAGGGTGATGCTGTTGGCGAGCAGGCCGTGCATTGCGCCTTCCGCCATTGCCGGTTCAGTAATGTAGTTCGGCGATCACCACGTGATTATCTGCCACCGGCCAGGATTGCACGGCAATCACCTCGTCGTTGAAGCGGCAGGTCACGCTACGCTGGGCGGTGCCGGCCGGCAGCAGCAGGGTGGAGGTCGAGTTCACGGGAATGCCCGGTGGAATGCCCGGGCCGGGCTGGCCATCGAAGGTGACGATGTCGCCGCGCGCGGCTCCGAAATAGCCACGCGGCCGGGTGATCGTTACGCTGGATGCCGCCGTCTTGTCCTTGTCGGTCAGCACGCCTGGTCGCAGATGCACGATCTGCGACGAGCGCGGGAAGGGTGAGCGGTAGATATGCGTGGTCGGGTGGTCGGGCGTGATGATCACGAATTCGTAGGTCGCGCCGCTGGAGGCGCGGAACGGGCCCCAGTAACCGTCCTCGCCCGTGGTCTGCTTGTGCGCCAGGGCGCGGCGGGCGCCAGTCTTGGGATCGGTTTCGTAAACCTCGACCACGGCGCCGGCCACCGGCAGGTTGGTGCCTGCGCCACGCACGATGTCGTTCACCTTACCGTTCAGCAGCGGGCTGCTCTCAGGCCGGATGGCGGTGGTGGCCGGCGCGCTGCCCATCACGAACTCCCAAGTCGCCGCGAAGGCCTTCGGATGGAAAGCCACCTCGCGGTGATCCAGGCCGGCCAGCACCACATCCTTGGCGCCCTTCAGGGCCGGACCTTCGGCCGTCACGCCGGTCGGCCGGCCCGGCATGCCGAGTGCTGCGCCGTCGGCTTGCGCGAATTTGTCAGCATTGTCACTGCGCGTCGTCATCCAGGTCACGCCGGGCACCACTTCCGACGGACCTTCGTTGAGCTGGCGCAGGAAGGGCGAGGCGCCGTTGAATTCGCTGCCGACCAGGGCCTTGTCGGAAACCAGCACGCCATGGTTCGGCGTGCCGCACAGCACCACATGGCTTACATGGGCCACGCCGCCGCCGTTCTTGATATAATTACGGATCGCGTTGCCGCCGCGCGACGAGCCGACCAGCACCACCTTTGGCGCGCCGGTGCGCCGTTTGGCCTCGGCCACGAAGGTGGCCAGCTGTTCGCGCTGATCGGCCGAAGACGAGCGATAGGCCTGGTAGGTCGCATCCACATTGCGCGCCAGCGGATAAGGGAAATCGATGGCAAACAGCCGGTCGGTGTCGAAGCCGTTGCTTTCCCAGCGCCAGAATGTGGTGTGCCACAGGGCGGCCGTATCGCCGTTGCCATGGACGAATACGATGGGGGCTGCCGTATTGTAGCGCGCGGCGCAGCCGGGCAGGGCGGCGCCCAGGCCCAAAGCAGCGGAGCCGGCGAGGAAATGACGGCGGGTGATGACGGGCTGGCGGATCGACATGGCGTTTTTCCCTGATCATGAGCCGAGGCTTGGGCCGGGTTGCGGTTGCCTCTGGCGATTTAAGCGAGATCGGTGAATACTGTGTGACACACGATAACATGTTCTCCCCGACCTGCCAGCCATGTCCCCGCGTCACCTGATCCTGCTGCTATCCGGGCTGGAGGTGTTGGCGATTCTGCCCATCGCCAGCTTCCCGGCCTTACTGCCCGATTTCATAGCCGCCTGGGGCCTGAGCAATACCGAAGCCGGCTGGATCGCTGGGGTCTATTATTTCGGCTACATGCTGCTGGTGACGCCAGCCGTGATGCTGACCGACCGCATCGATGCCCGGCTGATCTTTATCACGGGCAGTGCAGTTACCGGCGTCAGCACGCTGGCCTTTGCCGTCTTTGCCGACGGATTTTGGTCGGGCCTGCTCCTGCGCGCGATCGGTGGGGCCGGACAGGCGGCCGTCTACATGCCCGGTCTGCGGGCTTTGACCGACCGCCTGAAAGGCGGCGAGCAGAGCCGCGCGGTTACCTTCTATACGGCGAGTTACTCCATCGCCATCTCGCTCAGCTTCACCGTCACCGGCCTGCTGGCCGAAGCCTATGGCTGGCGCTGGAGCTTCGCCGGTATCGGCTTTGGCAGCCTGATCGCCGCTGGCTTGGTCTGGGCCTTCCTTTCGCCGCAGACTCCACCCGGTGCGAAGGCGAGCACCGGCTTCGCGCTACGGCCGGTGCTACGTAATCGTGATGCGATGGGTTATATCATCAGCTATGCCGCGCATGGTTTCGAGCTCACCGCCATGCGCGCCTGGGTCACGGCATTCTTCGTCTTCATCCTGGCCCGCGATGCAGCCCAGGGCGGCTATTGGGCGGCCAGCCTGCCGAGCCCCACCGTGCTGGCTGCCATCGTCACCCTGATCGGCCTGCCTGCCAGCCTGCTCGGCAACGAGCTGGCGCTGAAGATCGGCCGGCGCCGTGCCCTGATGTTGATCATGGGCATATCCGGCGCCATGGGCGTGCTGATGGGCTTCACGGCCGTGCTGCCGGCCTGGGTCGTGCTGCTCTATTGCGCGGTCTATTTCGTTTTCATCTGTGGCGATTCCGGCGCGCTCACCTCGGGCATGATGGCTGCCGCCGAGCCCGAGCATCGTGGCTCCACCATGGCGCTGCATTCCGCCTTGGGCTTCGGCATCTCGGTGCTGGGTCCGCTCTGTGTCGGATTCGCGCTCGATCAGGCCGAACGCGCTGCCGGTGGTCAGGGCGTGGCGAGCTGGGGCGTCGGTCTTGCCGTGATGGGAATTGGTGCGCTGATTGGTCCGCTGGCCCTGTACTGGGCCGGTCGTCGCGGGGCCTGACGTATAGTGTAACGCTTACACCTGCATTGACCGTATCGAGACGATCCGGTCTAATTCCAACGCTGATTAATTGGCTTTGGTTCAACAGTGAGCATGGCATGTGCCAGCGTTGTGAAATGCAGCCCGATGTCGATCTGCTGGCTCTGTCAGGCCAGATCGGCACGCCAGATTGGCGGCGGCAATACAAGCAGCAGCGCATTCTCGACCTGCTCGCCCTGATCGAACACCCCGAAGCCATGCCGCCCGGCGATGCCCTGCGTGTCGGCCAGGAGATTCTGGCCCTCCTCGATGAGATCGGCGGCGGCGCCGAAGCCGACGCATTGTTGTCCGGTCTGCCACGCCTGCGGTCCGGCAATGCGCCCGCCTTCAAGGAATACAAGTGATCGTCCTTCCCCAACTCCGGAAACGCTGCTCATGAATGCTCCCTCGCGCACCACTTTCGCGCCTCAGAAAGCTGCCGTCTTTGCGAAGATCGAGGCCATGCTGCCCGAACTGGAAAAGATCTATATCGATCTGCACAGCCATCCCGAGCTGTCGATGCAGGAAATCCGCACGGCCGGCATTGCCGCCGCCTGGCTCGACAAGCATGGCTTCGAGGTGCATCCCGGCGTGGGCAAGACCGGCGTGGTTGGCTTGCTGAAAAACGGCGACGGTCCGGTGATTCTGCTGCGTGCCGACATGGATGGCCTGCCGGTAAAGGAAAAGACCGATCTGCCTTATGCCAGTGCGCAGACCGGCACCGACCGTTTCGGCCAGTCGGTGTCGATCATGCATGCCTGCGGGCATGACTTTCACGTCACCTGGCTGATGGCGGTGTGCAAGCTGCTGTCGGAAGCGCGCGACACCTGGAAGGGCACGGTGATGGCCGTGTTCCAGCCCGCCGAGGAAACCGGCGCCGGCGCGCGCGCCATGCTGGAAGACGGCATGGTGAAGCGCTTCCCCAAGCCTACCGTGTCGCTGGGCCAGCATGTCATCCCCCTGCCGGCCGGCCGCATCGGCTACAAGTCGGGCGTGGCGATGTCGGCCGCCGATAGCTGGGAGGTGAAGCTGTTCGGCCGGGGCGCCCATGGGTCCAAGCCGCAGAACAGCATCGATCCGGTCGTCATGGCCTCGGCCACGGTGATGCGGCTGCAGACCGTGGTGTCGCGCGAAGTGGCGATGGCCGACAGTGCGGTGGTCACCGTCGGCACCATCCAGTCCGGCTTCAATGAAAACGTCATTCCCGATGAGGCGCTGCTGCGCCTCAACATCCGCACCTTCAAGGAGAATGTGCGCCAGCGCGTGCTGGCCTCGGTGAAACGGATCATCGAAGCCGAGGCCCAGGCCTCCGGCGCGCCCAAGCCGCCCGAATTCTCGGTGATCAGCCAGTTCCCGCTCACCTTCAATGACGAAGCCGCCACCGCGCGCACGGTGGATGGCATGAAGGGATGGTTCGGCGGCGATCGCGTCGTGGCGGTGGAGGCCGCGTCGGGCAGCGAGGATTTCGGCCTGTTCGGCACGGCATGGAACGTGCCTTCGGTTTTCTGGGTGATCGGTGGCACCGACCCTGAGGTTTTCGCCAAGGCGATGAGTGGCGACGATCCCGGCGCCATGCCCGTCAACCATTCGCCTTTCTATGCCCCGGTGCTGCACCCCACGCTGCGGACCGGCGTGGAGGCGATGCTGGCCGCCGCCTATACCTGGCTGGACTGAATTGAGTGTGAAGCCTGACTTACGACAGTCGCCCACATTTATTTCATGCGTCGGCGCGCTGCTGGCTTCGACAATTGTGCCGACAATAGCGGCGTCAGTTTTCTTCGATCTTTACCTCGTTAGCGGTATCGCTGCGTTTGCATTCGCCGTAGCGTTTAGCCATGCTGTGTTATTGGGAATTCCCTTGTTTTTACTTGTTCAGGCAAGAGGTCTTTTCAATTTTTTCTCAGCGGTGGCAGGTGGCTTTCTGATCGGAATACTGCCGCTCGGCATATTGATTTTTCCCATCAACATCTCAGGCGGATCGTCATCGATAGATGGTGTTCTCATGATTTCTGATGGTCTTCCGACTTATGCGGGATGGATGGGGTATTTCGAGACGATCCTCATCTCAGGATTGTTTGGTGCTTTAGGTGGCTTTGCCTTTTGGCTGACGCTCAAGTGTTCAGCCGCGCGAATACGCCGCCATCCAGCATCCAGCTAAAGCTGGCGGGGAAGTCGAAATCGCTGCCGCTGGCGGCGGCCAGAGCCGCGAGGCCCAGCGAGGCGCCGCCCGCAATCTCGGCCAGGAAGCGGTCCTCGCCGTGATCCAGCTTGCGCCATTGCACGGTGATGTCGCGACGCCAGACCAGCAGGCGTTCGCTGCTGCCGGCCAGTTGGATACGGTCGACAAAGGGAGCTTCCGGCTGGTGCACCTGCCATATCTCGCTGACCGGGAATGGCGTGGAAAGCCGCTGGGCCGAGGGATGCAGTGGCAGCGCCAACTGCGCCGTGGCATCCATGTCAGGCAGGTCTTCCGGGCGCAGCAACGCCACGTCCTCGGCATGTTCGGCCATGTTCAACGCCCATTCGAAGGCGGCGATGTCGGGCAGGTAGTGATGGCCGCCCAGATCGGGC
>NZ_JANLJJ010000057.1 GCF_029255545.1 Ferrovibrio sp.
CAGGATCTGGCGCAGCGCACGGAATCGCAGGCGGCATCCATCGAGGAAACCGCCGCGTCGATGCACGAGATCACCACGACGGTGAAGCAGAATGCCGACAACGCCCAGGCCGCCAACCAGCTGGCCGTCGCCGCGCGCGACACGGCAGAGAAGGGTGGTTCCGTGGTGTCTGATGCGGTGTCGGCCGTGACGCAGATCGAGGAAAGCGCGCGCAAGATTTCCGACATCGTCGGCCTGATCGACGAGATCGCCTTCCAGACCAACCTGCTGGCGCTGAATGCATCCGTCGAGGCGGCCCGCGCCGGCGAGGCCGGCAAGGGTTTTGCCGTGGTGGCGCAGGAAGTGCGCGCGCTGGCGCAGCGCTCGGCCAACGCCTCGAAAGACATCAAGGCGCTGATCCAGGAGTCGAATGCCCAGGTGAAGACCGGCGCGACTCTCGTGAACCAGACCGGATCGTCGCTGACCGAGATCGTCACGGCGATCAAGAAGGTGAGCGACATCGTGGCCGAGATCGCCGCCGCCAGCCGTGAGCAGGCCACCGGCCTCGATCAGATCAACACCGCCGTGGGCAGCATGGACGAGATGACCCAGCGCAATGGCGCTTTGGTCGAAGAGACCACGGCATCCGCTCAATCGCTGGCTGGCGAAGCGCAGCGTCTGGCCGAACTCGTCAGTTTCTTCAAAACCTGATCTTTGGTCGGCGCGGGATTCGCGCGCCAACGACTAGCTCTCCATGCGGATGGTTCGGTTTGATCATCCGCTGTGACGAATGGGGCGGAGCCAGGCCGATGAATGGCGCCGAAAGTCTAGTGCGGACGCTGCAGGCACCTCGGAGGCGCATTTCATAGCGACATTGGCTCGCGTGCGGATTTCGCGCTGACGACAACCAGACATTGTCGCTGAAAGCTGGCGTAAGGGAGTGGCGGGGGCTTTTTGCATCCATGGCGGATAATTCATCTGCGCCCTAATCAAAAAATAACCTGCCCGATGACGGTTTCGCCAAGGAAACTACGTTCATGCAGTTTTCGATAACGAGATCGGTGACTGTTGATGTTCGCCGGCTGTGCATCCGGCTGCATGTGCCGTCTGCCATCGGTGCTGGATGCTCAGTCATCACCCATAGGAGAGGTATTATGAAGGGCATGTTTGTGAAGCTGGCGCTGGTTGCCGGCCTGTTGTTTTCCGGCGCCGTCTACGCGCAGGACAAGGGTACCGCCGACGAGGCCACGACGATGGCCAAGAAAGCGATCACGGCCATCAAGGCTGACCGCGATAAGGCGTATGCCGCCATCAACGACAAGAACGACAAGGATTTCCACAACAAGGACCTCTATGTGTTCGTGTCGAAGGCCAGCGACGGCACGCTGGTCGCGCACGGCGCCAACACGGGCCTGATCGGCAAGGACCTCAGCGCCCTGAAGGACGTCGACGGCAAGCTGTTCCTGGCGGAGATGACCAAGCTGGCCAATGAGAAGGGTTCGGGCTGGGTCGACTACAAGTGGACCAATCCGGTTTCCAAGAAGATCGAGCAGAAGTCGACCTACGTCGAAAAAGCCGGCGATATCTATGTCGGTGTCGGCATCTATAAGTAAATCTAAGTAAATCGTAGTGATTGCATCCGGCCGCCCGCAAGGGTGGCCGGGTGCCTGCCGCTGCCAGTCAGCGGGTTGAGGAGGAAGTTGTGGCCACTGCAATTCTGAACCGTATGTCCCTGCGGAATTTGCCTATATCCATCAAGATCCTGGTGGCGCCAGTCATTCTGGCGGTTGCCATTGCGGTGATGGCTTTTGTTTTCAATGCGGGACTGGGCCGGCTGTCGGGAGCCATCGATGCCCTTTTCCACCAGGCATTCGCGCGCGACCGCAACGTCAACGCCATGCTGTACGACGCCACGGCAGTTCAGGCCAGCACTTACCGGATGATGAGCCTGCAGAGCGCAGGTGTCGATGCCAAGAAGATTGAGGAAGTCGGCAAGCAGGTCCTGCAACTTACGGGCCTCTTGCAGAAGCAAGCCGAGAGTTTCGAGAAGAATTTCAGCGCCGACGGTTCCGTCGACCCCGCGCAGAGCAAGGAGATGCTGGCAACGATCGCCGATTATGTGAAGTCGGCGCGCCAGACGGCTGACATGGTGACGATCGATGTTGGCACGGCTATCGCCTTCATGGTCGAAACCGAGGCCCAGTATGACAAGCTGCTGGTGCAGCTGAATGCGATTGCCAAAGCGGCCGGTGCGGCCAATAGCGCGTCCTACGACCTTGCGGAGGATGCGGCAAAGACGGCGCGAACCAGTTATTTCATGGTTCTGGCGATCGCGCTGGGTGTCGGCGTCGCCGTCGTCCTGATGATGTCGCGGATCATCGCCCGGCCGGTTGTACAACTGACGCAGGCCATGGCCGGGCTGGCCGGCGGCAATCTCGACGTTGAGGTGCCCGGCGCAACGCGCCAGGACGAGATTGGCGCCATGGCCCGGACGGTGGAAATCTTCAAGACGAATGCCGTCGAGAAGAACCGGCTGGAGACAGAGAGTACTCGCCAGCGGGAAGAGTCGGAGCATCGCCGGATTGCACGCGAGGCGCGTGAGAAAGCGGCTGGTGAAGAGATTGCCGCGCTGGTCAATAAGGTGGCGCAGGGTGACCTCACGGGACGTATTGATGAAAAGGGTAAGGAAGGTTTCTTTCTGGATGTCAGCCAGCAATTGAACCGTCTGGCGGCGACGCTGCAGACCATGGCCAACGAACTGGCTGAAGTAATGAGGGCCTTGGCCGGCGGCGACCTGACCAAGGCGGTGCGTGGCGACTATCGCGGCGTATTCGGCGAGCTGAAAGGCGGCGCCAACAGTATGGCGGAGCGACTGAGTGACTTTGCCGGACGTCTGACCGAAACTGCCGAAACGGTGCGGACCGCCTCGGCTGAGATATCGTCGGGCAGTCAGGATCTGGCACAGCGCACGGAATCGCAGGCGGCCTCCATTGAGGAAACTGCCGCCTCGATGCACGAGATCACCACCACGGTGAAGCAGAATGCCGACAATGCGCAGGCCGCGAACCAGCTCGCCGTCGCCGCGCGCGACACCGCCGAGAAGGGCGGCAGCATCGTCAGTGAAGCGGTAACGGCTGTGACCCGGATCGAAGAGAGCTCACAGAAGATCGTGGACATCGTGTCGCTGATCGACGAGATCGCCTT
>NZ_JANLJJ010000058.1 GCF_029255545.1 Ferrovibrio sp.
CTACCAGCACCACCTCGTTATGGCCGGTCAGGCCGCTGCAGACCTCTTCATAGGTCGGATTCGGCGTGTAACCGGCGGCATAGCCCACGGCTGTGCTGTAGACGCCGGGGCCGGCCTGCCAGAATTTGCGCTCCGCGCCCCAGAAACAGCCCAGGCCGAACACGGCCTGCTCCATGCCATCGGGAAACGGCGGTTTCAGCGGATGGCCGTTGACGAAATGCTGCGCCGGCACCGGCATTGGCGTAGCGCGGCCCGGCAGCGCCTTGTCGCGCGGCGGCATTTCGACCTTGTGACGCGGTATCGTGAACCACATGGCGACCTCCCGGAAATTCCGGCACAGGAAGTGGGGCCGGATTGCACTGACGTCAAGCCTGCCCTGCAACGGGCCGGGTTTGCGCCAGCCGGCAATCCGGCTAGTGTGCCGGATCAAGCAATCATAACACAGTGCTGATGCCTCCCGCCTCGCTCGCCACCCTGCCCGCCCCGCTTTACGCCCGCCTGTTCGGTTACGGCACCCGCCGCGGCGTCGCATCGATGATCCTGGGCATGGCCGCCTTCATCATCAACGACACGCTGATCAAGCTGGCCAGCACGGCCGTGCCAACCGGCCAGCTGATCGCCATGCGCAACGTGATGGCGACGGCGCTGATCATTCTGCTGATCGTGACGACCGGCCAGGCGGCGCATCTGCGCCGCGCCGCCGACCGCGTGGTGATCGCGCGCAGCCTGATCGACGTGATCGCCACCCTGTGCTACCTGCTGGCGCTGTTCCACATGCCGATCGGCAACGTCACCGCCATCAACATGGCGACCCCGCTGGCGATGACGGCGGCGGCAGCCCTGTTCCTGCGGGTACCGGTCGGCTGGCGGCGCTGGAGCGCGATTGCCATCGGATTCCTTGGCGTGCTGCTGATCGTCCAGCCCAAGGCCGAAGGTTTCAACGCCTATTCCCTGCTCGCCATCGCCGCCGTCGTCTTCATCGTGGCGCGCGACCTGACCACCCGGCGCATCGACCAGACCATTCCCTCGCTGGTCGTTACGCTCACCAATGCGGTTTTCGTGCTGCTCGGCGCGCTGGCCCTAAGCAGCTATGAAGGCTGGGTGGCGGTGAACTGGCTGCAGGTCCTGCTGCTGGCCGGCGCCGGACTGTTCCTGATCGGCGGTTATCTGCTGATTGTCGATGCCTTCCGCCATGGCGATCTCGCCACGGTGGGGCCGTTCCGTTACACCGGCCTGATCTGGGCCCTGCTGTCGGGTTTCCTGGTCTGGGGCGACATCCCCAACCTGCTGGCTTTCGCCGGCATCGTGATCGTGGTGGCCAGCGGCCTGTATGTGCTGCACCGCGAACGCCTGAAGGCGCGCGACGAGGCCAGCACCACCAACCCCATCGAGTGACTTAGGCTCAGCGCGTGAATTCCTCCGCCGAAACATCGGCAGCGCCGATATGCTGCACCATCGCCTGTTCAGCAGCCTGCGCATCGCCCTGCAGGATCGCCCGCACCACCGCGTCGTGCTCGGCGAACGAACTGGCCAGCCGGCCGACCAGGCGGAACTGGGCGCGGCGGAAGGGCGACAGGCGGCGGCGCACGGCGGCGGTGTTTTCCACCAGCGCCTGGTTATGGGTACCTTCGTAGATAATCGTGTGGAAATCGACATTGAGCGCGGCATAGGCCTCGGCCTCGCCGTCGCGCACCAGCTGGCGCGAACGCTCGTGCAGGTCCTCTAGGGTCTTGCGTTCGGCCGCCGTCATGCGCTGGGCGGCATAGCGGGCGCAGATCGATTCCAGCTCGCGCATCACCTCGAACAGGTCATGCATATGCTGGCGCGAGGGGATCGCCACCAGGGCACCGCGATGCGGCCGGATTTCGACCAGTCCGGTTTCGACCAGCGCCTTCAGGGCCTCGCGCACCGGCGTGCGCGACACGCCGAAGCGGTCAGCCAGGTCCTGTTCCTCCAGCCTGCTGCCGGGCGTCAGCGCGCCGGACAGGATCTGGTCGGCGATGCGCTGGCGCAGGGTAATGGCGCGGGTGGACCGGCCACCGGTTTCGCCATCCATATCGGGCTTGAGCTGATTCATCGCCGCAGTCTAGCAACCGCCATCCGGCGCCGCCACCAAAGGCTTGCCCAGGCAACCCGCAGGTCCACGCTTGCATGCCGGGGCGAAGCTGGGCACTTTGCCGGCATGAGCGAAGCGCGCCTGAAAACCCGGCTGCTGGTGCAGGCCATCCTGCGCCGCTACGACCAGGAAACCATCCCGGCCTATATCCGGCGCAAGGGCGATCCGGATGCCGGCACGATCCTGCTGAAGATCGCATACGGACCGGCCGAAGCCATGGTGCTGAGCCAGGCCCGCGATGCCGAGGGCCGAGCCGGCTGGCTCAGACTGGGCGGCGCGGAGCGTCTGGAGGACGCCGCCGCCGAAGCGGCGATCGAAAAGGCGGTCAGGCGCGATCCGGACCTCTATGTCATCGAGATCGAGGATGCGAAAGGCCGCATCCTGGTCGAAGGCCCCCTGCTCTAGGCCACCTGCTCCAGCGGCGCGACCGCACAAAGCTGGCCGGCGGCCGCAAACACGCGCCCGATGCCGACCAGCACCGGCTGCTCACTACCCAGCGATGCCAGCCCATCCGCCAAATTGTCGAGTTGGCCCTGCCAGCGGACTTCCTCGGGTCGCGACACGGCCGCCACCGCCACGACCGGCGTCGCCGGCGACAGGCCCTCGGCGATCAGCCGCGCGGCGAAATCCCCGCCGGTGCGGCCGCCCATATAGACCATCAGCGAGGTTTCCGGATCGGCCAGGCCGCGCCAGTCCAGATCGGCCGGCAGGCCGCCCTTGCGCGAATGACCGGTGACGAGGCGCAGCGAATGCGCCGCCTCGCGATGGGTGAGCGAAACGCCGAGGCTGCTGGCCGCGGCCAAAGCCGCGGTAATGCCGGGCACGATCTCGACCGGGATATGCTCGGCCCGCAAAGCGGCGATTTCCTCGCCGGCGCGGCCGAACACCATCGGATCGCCGGATTTCAGCCGCACCACCCGCTTGCCCTGGCGGGCCAGCTTGATCATCAGCGCGTTGATATCGTCCTGGCGGCAACTGGCGCGGCCGCCGCGCTTGCCCACCATCATGCGCCTGGCCTCGCGGCGCGCCAGCTCCA
>NZ_JANLJJ010000059.1:0-28289 GCF_029255545.1 Ferrovibrio sp.
GGGGCGCCGAATTTCGTGATCCACCTGGCGGAGAAGGCCGAAGAGGTACTGGGCGTCCCAGCGAGCAGACTGGGAGTGGAACGAGCCATCGTCGGCGGCGAGCCGGGGGGCGGCATTCCGGCGATCCGCGACAAGATCGAAAAACTCTGGGGCGCCAAGTGCACCGAGATGCTGGGCGGTACCGACCTGGGTGTTACGTACTGGGCCGAATGTGACCGGCAGTCTGGCATGCACATGGTCAGCATGGATTATATCATCACCGAGTTGCTCGACCCTGATACCGGCAAGATCATCCCTTGGGAGGAGGGCGCCAAGGGCGAGATGATCTACACCGCCCTCGGTCGCCGGGCGAGCCCGCTAGTGCGCTTCCGCTCTGGCGATTTCATCGAGGTCCTGGGCACGACCTGCCCCTGCGGCCGGACGGGTCCCAAGATCCGTTGTACAGGGCGCACCGATGACATGCTGATCGTGCGCGGTGCCAACGTATTCCCCTCGGCAATTCACAGCATCGTCAACGAGATGGTGCCAGAAACGAATGGCGTGATGCGTGTGGTGGCTGACTTTGAGGGTCACACCACGCAGGAGGCGCTGAAAATCATTGTCGAGCGCGGACCCGCCCTCAAGCCCGAGGCCGATCCGACTCTGAAGAAAAAGATTGAGCAGCGCCTGCGCGACGCTTTGGTGTTCAAGGCCGATGTCAGGATCGTCGATCCCGACACCTTCGAAAAGCCAGGAGCGGCCAAGATAGCCTTCGTTTTGAGAAAATTCCCCAACCTGCCATGACAAAGCTGAAATCCCTGCTCGACCCCGGATCGGAAGACTTTCGGGCGAACGAAACGCATTATCGCGCCAAGGTGGCCGAGTTGTACGCACTGCGGCGCACCCAGCGTGTCGGCGGACCGGAAAGCGCGCAGGAACGCCATGTGAAGAAGGGCAAGATCCTGCCACGCGAACGAGTTGAGCGGCTGGTCGACCCTGGCATGCCGTTCCTGGAACTCGGCGAACTGGCCGGCCTCGACAGGTATGAGGGCGTACCGCCCGGCGCGGGCATCATCACCGGCATCGGGGTGATCGAGGGCCGTCACTGCATGATCATCGCCAACGACGCTACCGTGAAGGGCGGCACCTACTTCGGCATGACCTGTCGAAAGCACGTGCGCGCCCAGCGGGTCGCCTGGGCCAATCGCCTGCCTGTCGTGACGCTGGTCGATTCCGGCGGCGCGTTTCTGCCTGATCAGGAAAACATCTTCCCCGACGAAGGCCAGTTCGGCTCGATATTTCACAATCAAGTTGGGATGTCAGGCGACGGCGTACCGCAGATCGCCGTGGTCATGGGCCCCTGCACCGCTGGCGGTGCCTATATTCCGGCGCTTTGCGACGAGGTGGTCATCGTGCGCGGCCAGGGCTTCATGTATCTTGGTGGGCCGGAACTCACCTTCGCCGCCACTGGCGAGAAGGTCGATAACGAGATCCTTGGCGGCGCCAAGATGCACTGCTCGGTCTCGGGTGTAACCGACCATCTGGCCGAGGATGACGCCCATGCGCTCGCCATCACGCGAGAGATCGTCAAGCATCTGGGCGAGAAGCCCTTCCCGCGCAAGAGCCCGGCCCCGCCGCGCCCCCCGGCCTACCCCGTGGAAGAGATTTACGGCATCGTAAGCCGTAACCCCAAGGTACCCACTGAGAACCGCGAAATCGTCGCGCGGCTGGTGGACGACAGCCAGTTCCATGAGTTCAAGCCGCTCTACGGCGACACTCTGATGACCGGTTGGGGCCGCATTCACGGGCATGAGGTGGGGATTCTTGCCAATACCGGCGTGCTGTTCGTGGAAGCGGCGCTGAAGGCCACGCATTTCATCAATCTTTGCGTGCAGCGCGACATCCCGCTGCTGTTTCTGGCCGACGTCAATGGCTTCATGGTGGGCCGCGAGGTCGAGCAGATGGGAATCGCCAAGGCGGGCGCCAAGATGATCACCGCCATGTCCTCCGCTCGCGTGCCGAAATTCACCATCATTACAGGGGGTTCGTACGGAGCCGGATATCTGGCCATGCTAGGCCGCCCTTTTCAACCTGATGCGATGTTTGCCTGGCCCACGGGCCGCGCGGCCATCATGGGGCCGGAACAGGCCGCCAGCGTGCTGGCCCAGGTGCGTGCCCAGATCAACGGGCGCGAGGGCAAGGCATGGACAAAGGAGGAGGAAGAAGCCTTCAAGGCGCCTATCCGCAAGGAATATGAGGATTTTCAGGGCGCCTATAACTTCGCCTCGAATCTCTGGGTTGACGGCGTGATCGAGCCCTGCGAAACGCGCGAAGTCCTGGCGCTGCTGCTCGACATCACCTCGCGGCGGCCGAGAGCCGAAACCCACTTTGGCGTGTTCAGGATGTGAGGCGGCTGCAGTGAAGATCAAGACGCTTCTTATCGCCAACCGCGGCGAAATCGCTTGCCGGATCGCCCGCACGGCGAGGAGCTGCGGCATCATACCCGTCGGAGTCCATTCCGAGGCCGATGCCAATTCGCTCCACGTACGCGAGATCGCCCACTCGATCTGGATCGGCGGCGGGCCTGCCCCGGAAAGCTACCTGCGCATTGACGCAGTGCTGGCCGCGGCGAAGGACGCTGGGGCCGACGCCATCCATCCCGGCTACGGCTTCCTCGCCGAGAACCCCGAATTCGCGCGCGCGGTCGAGGCCGCCGGCATGATCTTCATGGGGCCGACGCCGGAAACCCTGGAACGCTTCGGCGACAAAGCCACCGCCAAGGAGGCGGCCATCGCCGCCGGTCTGCCGGTGATTTCGGGGGCCGCAGGCACCCTGTCCGATCCCGACAAAATCGCCGCCGAAGTGCGCCGGATGGGGCTGCCCGTGCTGCTGAAGGCAGTGGGCGGCGGCGGCGGACGCGGGCAGCGGCTCGTAGTTGACGAGAAGACCCTGGCCGCCGACATCGAGGGGGCGATGCGTGAGGCGAAGTCGACCTTCGGCTCGGAAGGTCTCCTGCTGGAACGCTTCCTGTCCGAGGCCCGTCACGTGGAGGTGCAGATTGCCGGTGACGGCAAGGGCCATGTAGTGCATCTGTTCGAGCGCGACTGCACGCTCCAGCGCCGCCATCAGAAGGTGATCGAGGAGGCGCCCGCCTGGGGCCTGCCCCGCGCGCTTCTCGACGCGATCACCCGTGACGCGGTGCGCCTTGGCGAGACACTCGACTACCGGGGGCTCGGCACAGTGGAGTTCCTCGTGGTGGGAAAGGAGTACTTCTTCCTCGAGGTGAACCCGCGCATCCAGGTCGAACATCCTGTCACCGAGGCAGTCACGGGACTCGACCTCGTGGCTCTGCATCTGCGTATCGCCGAGGGCCTCGGCCTGGGACTCAGCCAGGACGAGCTGAAGGTCGACGGCCACGCCGTCGAGGCGCGGCTCTATGCCGAGGATCCGGCGATGCAGTTCGCCCCGTCCACCGGCAGATTGACCACGCTCAGCCTGCCCGACGGTCTCCGCATCGACAGCGGGGTCGAGGCCGGCGATACCGTCACTCCCTACTACGATCCCATGATCGCGAAGCTGATCGTCCATGCGCCCGACCGCGAGACAGCACTGGCGCGGCTCGCGCAGGCGCTGGATCATGTCGCTGTCGAAGGTGTCGAGACCAATCGCGCCTTCCTGGCCGCGCTGGCCCGCAACACCGATTTCGAGAAAATGAACGTCCACACCCGCTGGATCGACGAGCGGCTGAACGATCTAACTGCGCCCATGCAAGTCCCGGATACCCGGCTTTGGAAAGCCGTGGCTGCCGTGCTTTTCGTCGTTCGTGAACGCTCAGATGGCGCCGCCGAACCATGGTCGAACCGCGACGTGTTCACAAACTGGCGGCTCGGCCTTGGCGGCGGAATGATGGAGGCGGGCCAGCGGGTCATGCTGACCGACGCAGCGGGAAGCTCTGGGGAGCTCTGCGTGAGCCCAGTCCGCTCCGGCGACATCTACACAGTCTACGGAATTGACGGAGCCGCCCTCACCTTCTCCTGCCGTGAGATCGCGCCGGGTCGATGGCGCGTGGCGCAGGGTGGAATGGTAAACGTGGTAACGGCGCGCCTCCACGCCGGGGGGATCGAGATCGACGCGGCGCCGGGCCGACTGGTCTACCGGCCGGCACTACCCTTGGCCTCGGCAGGCGCAGACAGCGCTGCCGAGCGGACCGTTGCCTCGCCGCTAACCGGGATGATCGTCGACATCAAAGTATCCGAAGGCGATGCGATCGCCGAAGGCGATGTATTAGCGGTCCTGGAGTCGATGAAGCTCGAGATTTCCATCAGGGCGTCTGCCCCCGGCATCGCCGCGAAGGTTGCGGTCTCAAAGGGCATGATGGTGAATCGCGGCCAGATGATCGCCGAGATCATACCACCCGAAAAGGAGCAGGCATGACCGACTTTCCAAAGTTTGTAGAATTTCGTGAAGAAGGCCCGCGCGAGGGTTTTCAGATCGAAACCAAGATGTACCCCATCGAGCAACGGGTTGAACTGATCGACATGCTCAGCGAAACGGGGCTGAAGCGGATCCAGGTGGGCAGCTTCGTGAGCCCCAGATACGTGCCGCAGATGGCCGACACGGGCGAACTGTTCCAGCGCATCAAGCGCAAGCCAAGTGTGAAATACACCGCACTCTGGCTGAACGAGAAAGGGTTCCGCAAGGCGTTATCTGCGCATCGGGTCGATATTGACCCGCGGCTTCTTTTCTATCCCTCCGAAGCGTTCGCGCAGTCCAACAATAACTGTTCCTCAGCGGATATGCGCGAGCGGCAGCGCGAATGGGTGCGACTCTACAAGGAAACGGGATACACCGTCGATGCCGCCTATGTGATGACCGCGTTCGGCTGCAATCTTCAGGGGCCGATCCCGCAGGAGCAAGTTCTGGACGACTTCCGCTTTGTCCTCCGACTTTGCGAAGAAGAGGAAATTCCGGTACCTATCCTTGTGATCGCCGACACGATGGGCTGGGGCAACCCCGAAGCGGTCAAGCGCATGATCGGCGCCCTGCGTGAGCTGGCGCCCGGGGCGCGCATCGGAATGCATCTCCACGACACACGCGGGCTGGGCATCGCCAATATCCATGCGGCACTGTCGATGGGGGTGGACATGTTCGAAACCTCGGTGGCGGGTCTGGGCGGCTGCCCCTTCGCGGGCCACGGCCATGCCCGCGCAGCGGGCAATGTCTGCACCGAAGACGCGGTGCTTCTGTGTCACGAGCTGGGTATCGAGACGGGCATCGACCTTGAAAAGCTGATCGCCGCTGCGGCGAAGGCGGAAGAGATCATCGGCGCACCTCTGATGGGCCGGGTGATGCATTCCGGCAGCCTCGACAAGTTTCGCCTAGCGAAATGAGGAGGACCGATATGGGAAAAATACTGAACGGAAAGGTCGTGCTGGTCACCGGCGCAGGTGGCGGGATCGGCCGCGAGGTCGCACTTATGGCGGCAGCCGAAGGAGCGGCGGTCGTGGTCAATGATTTGGGCGCGACGCTCAAGGGCGTCGGGCAAACTATCACCGCTGCGCAGGCCGTCGTGAACGAGATCAAGGCTGCCGGCGGCAACGCCATCGCCGATGGCGGCAGCGTAACCGACCCGGACGCCGCCCGAGCCATGGTCGAGGCCGCCGTAAAGGAGTTTGGCCGCATCGACGCCGTAGTGAACAATGCCGGGATCCTGCGCGATGGCTTCTTTCACAAGATGACATACGACGACTTCGACGCGGTGGTGAAGGTACATCTTTATGGCGCCTTCAACACCAGCCGCGCTGCAGCTGATTATTTCCGCGAGCAGCAAAGCGGCGCATTGGTGCACATGACTTCGACCTCGGGCCTGATCGGCAATTACGCACAGGCCAACTATTCGGCGGCGAAACTTGGAATCGCGGCTTTTTCGAGAGCCGTCGCACTGGACCTCAGACGCTGGAACGTGCGGTCCAACTGCATCGCGCCCTTCGCCTGGAGCCGGATGATTTCGTCGATCAAGACCGACACGCCGGAGCAGGAGGCGCGGGTCGAAAAGATCAAGAAGATGACACCCGCCAAGGTCGCGCCTATGGCTTGCTATCTGATGAGCGATGAGGCTGCAGATGTCTCGGGCCAGATTTTCGCCGTTCGGATGAATGAAGTCTTTCTGATGAGCCAGCCGCGGCCGGTGCGTTCGGTGCATTCCGGCGACGGTTGGACCCCCGACACAATCGCCGTGCATGCCGTTCCCGCGCTCAAATCGCATTTCACGCCGCTGGAAGTTTCGGCGGACGTCTTTTCCTGGGATCCCGTCTGATGGCCAGACGCAAGGACAAAATCACCTCCGCCATTGCCTGGAGCAAACCCGACAAGATCAGCGTGCGCGGACTGGACCTGACGAACGAGATTCTGGGGCACATGAATCTCGGCGATCTGGCGTTCCTGCAGTTGACGGGCCGCAGGGCCACGCCCCAGGAAAGCCAGGTGTTCAACGCCCTCGTCATCACGCTGGTCGAACATGGTATCACGCCGTCTGCCTTGGCCGCGCGCATGACCTATATGGGTGCGCCGGAATCGCTCCAGGCCGCCGTCGCGGCTGGGCTCTGCGGGCTGGGCACGGTATTCGTCGGCTCGATGGAAGGCGCTTCAAAGATGCTGTACGAGGCGTTGCCGGAGGACAAACTGGGCACCGGTGCCGATCTCGACGCCATTGCCGCCAAAACGGTCGAGACGTTCCGCCGCCGCAGGACAATTGTGCCGGGGCTGGGCCATCCGGTACACAAGCCGGTAGACCCCCGCGCGCCGCGGCTTTTCCAGATTGCGGCGGAGAACGGTAAGTCGGGCGAATATGTCGCGCTGATCCAGAAGATCCAAGCTGCCGCGGAAAAGGCGTCGGGCAAGATGCTGCCGATCAACGCCACCGGCGCGATCGGAGCGATCTGCTGCGAGTTCGGCTTCCCATGGAAGATCGTGCGCGGCTTTGGCGTGATGGCACGCGCGATCGGGCTTGTGGGCCATATCCTCGAGGAGAGCGAGAATCCGATTTCCTACGAAATCTGGCAGCGCGCTGAAGAGGAGATCCTGGAGACAAGCGGCCCCGGCGAGCACGCGGTGGAATGAAGGACCCGCACCTCCGCGCTGTCAACCATGACCAGTTGCGTGAGGAACTCAGGCCCGGCGGAATCGGTTTTCCAGCACGGCCGTTTCGCCGTACGCGGCCGCTTCCGGGATCCGGAACAGCCGGCCTTCGGGACTATCGGATGGTTCGGGAACCACGGTAACGATCGGTCGTTCCCGTGCTGCCGCCAGTGCGGCCGTTACAGTATTGTAGCGTGCCAGCCAGCGCAGGTTCATATAAGTGGCGAACATCAGGTTGAGCTCGCAGGCCTCGGCGGCCGCAACGACCGCCGAAGGGCGGAGCCATGCCGCGGACATGACTTCGCGCAAGTCCGCGGCAGCGGCTTGGCGCGACGGACCTCGCGCCAGGAAAAAATGAGTATCGAAGCGTTTCGGCAGATGTGGCGGTGTTATCCAATGGGCAAAGGGCACCAGGCGATCTGTAGCCAGCGCAAAACCCCCTTTTCTTAGCAGCGTCTGGAAGTCGGCTGCTGGCGCGACCGCCTCGGGCTCGGGTTCGGCCAGAAGCAGACCGCATTCTTCATAAGTTTCCCGGATGGCGGTGACCCGCAGCGTCGCATCGGCTGCATTGCCCGTTGCCAGTGTCGCATCCGCAGCATCCACCGCGCCGCCCGGAAATACGAATTTTCCCGCGGCAAAACTCGCAGATCCGGTCCGCTCCACCATCATGACTTCGGTACTATCAGCGCCGTCACGTAGCAGGATGAGCGAAGCCGCCAGACGCGGAACTGCAACGGCGGAGGACATCAGGCAATCTCCATGGTCATGCGGGCGGCAGTCGGATCGGGGTCGGTGAGCGGAAAGCGGTCTGCCAGGTGAATGGCATGGCCGCAAGAAGAATGCCTGTTGCGGCAACGATCAGGGCGATCCGGTAATTGCCCGACAAGTCGTGCAGATAGCCCGACAGCCAGGCGCCAAAGCCGGCGCCGACATTGCTGGTGGCATAGATCACGCCATAAATGGCCGCCGCAGCGGGACCGGTGAAAAGGCGGTTCGACATCGTTGCGATGATCGGTCCGCGCGCGCCCTGTGCAATGCCGAAGATGCCGACATAGGCCGCTAGCAGCCACTCCGAGACCGCGTAGCTCAGGCCCAACAGGCAAAGGGTGCCGGCGTAGGTGCAAGCGAAGCTCAGCAATGCGATCGGGCGCAGGCCGAACCGGTCGGAGAGCCAGCCGGACAGGATCACGCCGCCGACAGAGAGCATGCCGGAAAGGCCGAAAGCCGTCGCCGCCGTCAGGGGCGCATAGCCACTTTCCACCAGGAAGGGCACCACCTGCACGATCACCACATACATGCTGAATCCGGTCAGGCCGAATGTCGCCATTAGCCCGAGGAATTCCGGACGACGGAACGCCTGAGTGAGACTCGGGCTCGCATTCGCGTCTCCGGATGCACCAGAACTTGCGTTCAATGCGGGTACGGCAGGATCCAGTCGCCGCCAGGGCAACAATAAGGTGAGCACAATCAGCACTGCGACCGTCCAGCCCATGACGGCATAGGTACTGCGCCAGCCCTGCCACTCGATCCACCATTGCGCCAGCGGGACCAGAAGGAGCGAGCCGGTGCCGAGCCCGGCATAAACCGCTCCCATAGCGACCGACACGCGCTGGCGGAACCACCCGCCAATCAGGGCCGAGGCAGGCACAATCCCGATCGCCGCAATACCGATACTGGCCAGTACGCCGATGCAGAGATACAGAGCGACGATACCGTCGGCATGAGCCGCGCCCAACATCGCGAACGCAATCAATGCAACCCCGAGCGCATAGCAGACACGGGCGCCAAGGCGGCGCAACAGAAGACCGGCGAGCGGCGCGCTCAGTCCGGAGACGAGCATATAGGTGGAATAGACGCCTGCTGTCTGCTGCCGCGTAGCGCCGAATTCCTGCTCGATCGGCAGCAGGAATACCATCCAGGTATCTGCTACCCCGCGCGAGATAAAGACGAACCCGAAGGCGACGGCCAGCGCGAAAGTGGCAAGCCGCCCTCTACCGTCGTCCTGTACCTTACGCGCGACATCCGTCATACGCGATTACTGAACGATTGTTGACGGCAGCCACATGACCAGGGCGGGAAACATGGCCAGGAGAAGAATGACCAGCATATGCGCGATTACATGCGGCGTGACGCCGATGAAGATATCCTTGACCGGTATCTTGGAATAGGCCGATACCACGTAGACATTCAGCCCGACCGGCGGCGTGACCAGACCGACTTCGGCGGTGATGATTATGATGATGCCGAACCAGATCGGATCGAAGCCCAGCGCCGTCACCACCGGCAGGACGACCGGCACGGTGAGAAACAGGATCGCCACCTGGTCCAGGAAGCATCCTAGAACCAGATACAGCAGCACGATCAGCAGAAAAATGAACCACCGCGACACATCGAGATTTCCGACATAGGAAACCAGTTCCTGGGTGAACCCAGTGAGCGTGAAGTAATACCCGAAGACCTGGGCGCAGATGATGATCAGGACGATCATGCAGGTTGTGCGGGATGCACTGAACAAGGCGTTGCAAAAACTGTTCCAGGTGAGCCGCCGCCGCATTGCCGCGATCACCATGGCACCGAAAGCACCGAGGCTGGCAGCCTCAGTCGGCGTGGCGATGCCGAGATAGATACAGCCGGTCACCAGCATAATCAGCGCTACCATGGGCCCGACGATGCGCAAGGAGGCAACCTTTTCCCGCAGGGAGTAACTCGAGACGGCGGGCGCATGGGAGGGATTGATCGCCGCAAGGACCAGAACCGTCAAAGCGATTACCAGGGTGACCAGCAGGCCCGGGATAATGCCCGCAATCAGCAGCTTGCTGATGCTCAGCTGCGCGATGAGGCCATACAGCACGATTGCGATCGACGGCGGGATCAGCATCGCCAGCGTGCCGGAGATGGCAACGACGCCGGAAGCAAGACGAGGATTGTAGTTGTGCCGGATCATCGCCGGGATGCTGGTTCCCGACAGGGTGGCGGCCGCCGCCGTAGAGGAGCCAGAGATCGCACCGAAGCCGGCACCGGCCAGAGCAGTTGCTATCGCAAGTCCCGCCGGTGTCCGCCCGAGCCACACCTTGGCGCTGTCGAACAGCTCCTCTGCGATGCGGCTGACGATAATGAATTCCGCCATGAGCATGAACATCGGCACGGTGATCAGCTCGTAGGACGACGTGGTAGACAGCGGAGTGGCACGCAGGATGCCAAGCACCATGTCCAGACCGCCCTTGAGCCACAGACCGACCATGCCGGCGACGCCCAACGCGAAGGCCACCGGCATACCGAAGACCAGCAGCAGGAGCAGTATGATTATTCCGGCGGCGACAATCATTCCATATGCTCCCCGGCGAGTTGATCTCCGCCTTTCTGCTCGAACGGGCGGCCACTCAACAGGGCGATGATTCGATTGATGGTGGCCAGCACGACGCGGATGATCAGCAATCCGACGCCGACCGAGCCAAAGATGTATGGCGGCCAGGTCGGCCAGGGGATTGTGCCGTCGACCACGTCATTGGCCAGAAAGGCCTCAATGCCGTTGATCGCCATCTGATGTAGGATCAGCGCGAAAAGCAGCAATGAGGCGCAATAACCGATTATCTCGGCGGCAAGCAGCAATCGGGTGCCGCGAAGCACGTCGAAAAGATCGACCTTGATATGGGCGCCGCGGCGGAAGGTATCGGCGAGCGCAAGGAAGAAGACCAGCGTGACGAGGTACATTCCGATGAGGTCGAACGACCAGCTGAGCGGCGCGGAGAAGAAATAGCGCAGAACGACGTCCACCACGATGACCATCATGATGGTAAACAGCCCGGCGCCTGCGAGATACAGGAAGAGCCGGTCGAGCGCTCCGATCAATCTATCCAGCCCTGCCATATGTCCTCCCTCACCCGCGCTGTTTTCAGCGTCCACGCCACTGCGGCTTACGTTTTTCCTTGAAGGCACGCGGGCCTTCCTGGGCATCCTCGCTGCGGTAGACACGTTCGAAAACGTGATGTCCCGCCCGCAGCGCTGCGGACCGCCCCATTTCCGTTGAGAGATACACCAGTTCCCGCGCGGCGCGTACGGTCAACGGTGCGTTGCCGGCAATCTTCTCCGCCATCGCCAGAGCCGCCGGCATGAGTTCCGCGGCCGGGACCACCTGGTTGACAAAGCCGATCTCATAGGCGCGCCTGGCACTGATCGGATCGCCGGTCAGCAGCAATTCCATCATCACACGCTGCGGGATGATATAGCCCAGAGGCGCCGCCCAGGGCATGCCGCGGCCGACCTTGCCCTCGGTGATGGCGAACGTGGCATGCTCGGCGGCGATGCAGAGGTCGCACATCTGGGTCAGCAGCCAGCCGCCCGCATAGGCGACACCATTGACTGCGGCAATGACGGGCTTGGTTACATGTACCGTATCCCCGATCACCGGCAGGAAATCGCGCGGCGGCACCCCCAGCATGGTCTCGGCCGCCTCCTTGAGATCCATGCCGGCACAGAAGGCCTTGTCGCCGGAGCCAGTCAGAATGGCGACGAGGGCCGTTTCATCGGCCTCAAAGCGTTCGAAAGCGGCACGCAGGCCGAGGCGGACGGCTTTGCTGATGGCATTGCGCTGTTCCGGCCGGTTGATGGTGATAACAACCACATCACCCCGGCGGTCATACAGGATCTCGTCGCTCATGCTTTTGCCTTCCCCCGCCAGCGCCGGATAGCACCGCGCTGCTCAAGTCCGTCGAGTTCGGCATCGCCGATCCCGAGCTCACCCAGAACCTCAGCCGTATGCTCACCCAGCAGGGGTGCCGCACGCGCGAAGCTCGCCGGCGTGTTTGAGAACCGCACCGGTGAAGACGGCAGACGCAGCTTGCCATCATGCGGGTCATCCAGGTCCTGGAAGAAGCCGACGTCGCTCAGATGCGGGTCGGTATACAGATCCGCCATGCTGTTGAGCCGGGCGACCGGAATTTCGGCCTGCTCGAGCAGCTCCAGCCATTCCTCCGAGGTCCGCTCGGCAATGACCTCTGCCACCATGGTGCAAAACGCCGCCATATTGGCGCTGCGCGCCGCCTGGCTGGAGAACCGCTCATCAGAGGCGAGCGCCGGACGACCAGCCAGCTCGGTGAAGCGACGCCATTGCTTGTCATTATAGACCAGCACGGAAAGATAGCCGTTGCGCGTCTTGTACGGCCGGCGGTAGGGCGTGACCGTGCGGTCATAGACCGGACGGCCGAGCGGCGGGTCATAAGCCGCGCCGGCGATATGCTCGACCAGAAGGAAGGATGCCGTGATCTCGAACATCGGCACTTCGATCTCCTGGCCCCCGCCGCCACGCTGCCGGTGGAACAGGGCGGCCATGATCGCATAGGCGGCGCTGAGCGCGCAGACCTTGTCGCCAACCACGGTGGTGACGTATTGCGGTTCGGGATTGATCTCGGCCTGCAGCATGGCCAGACCGCTAATCGCCTGGATCGTGTCGTCATAGGCCGGCCTGCCGGAATACCGGCCGTCCTTGCCGTAACCATAGAGGCTTGCGTAGATCACGCCGGGATTGACGGCAGATACAGCTGCATAATCGAGGCCCAGCCGCTGAATGGCGGGCAGCCGCATGGAATGGAGCACGATATCAGCCGTCTCGGCCAGACGCAGGCAGATATCCCGTCCCTCCGTCGTGCGCAGATCCAGCACGATGCCCCGCTTGCCGCGGTTGAGATTGGTGAACATGCCGCTGCGCCCCTTGGTCTTGCTGGGACCGACATAGCGGGAAGTATCGCCATCGGGGCTTTCGACCTTGATCACGTCGGCGCCCAGATCGGCCATGATCTGGGTGCAATAGGGACCCATCAGGACCGACGTCAGGTCCAGCACGCGGATGCCGGACAGCGGGCCCTGTTTCTTTTCGGACTTGGTCATGCGGAACTCTTTCCAGCGGCATGGACGGCACGGTCGAGAGACTCGCGATGCGCCGGATGTGCGATTTCGATGAGAGTCCGGGTGCGCTGACTCAGGGTTTTACCCTGCAGGTTGGCAGCACCGAACTCGGTGATGATCACATCCACATCGCTGCGCGCCGTGGTGACAGGCCCGGACAGACGCGCGACAATGCGGCTGACCGCACCATTCTGCGCCGTACTCGGCAGGGCGATGATGGAATGGCCGCCGGGCGAAGCGGCAGCAGCACGGACATAATCCACCTGCCCCCCGACCGCGCCGACATACTGTCCGCCGGCGCTTTCGGCATTCACCTGTCCCGTCAGATCCACCTCGACGGCAGAGTTCAGCGACACAAACCGCGAGAGCTGCGACAGGACGGCAAAGTTGTGCGTATGCGACAGCGGATGCATGCGCACGCTTTTGTTGCGATGGCAGAAGTCGAACAGACGCCGCGTCCCGATCAGGGCGCCGGTGACGCTGATGCCGGGATCGACCTCCTTGTAGGCATTCGAGATCGCGCCGGCTTCCACCAGATCGACCACGCTGTCGCCCAGCATGCCGGAATGGATGCCAAGATCACGGCGGCTGCGCAGATCGGACATCACCGCTTCGGGGACCGACCCGATACCGACCTGCAGCGTGGCCCGATCCGGGATATAGGCCTGCGCGAAGCCGGAAATGGTACGGTCCAGGTCGGTAATTGCGGCGGGTGGCAACTCGACCAGCGGCCGATCGCTTTCCACCAGAAAATCGATATCGTCGGCGGTGAGCGGCTCGACGCAGGGAACCTGCGGAACATTGACGTTCATTTCGGCCACAACGACACGGGCGCGCCGGACGGCGGCGCGAATATAGTCGCTCGCCAACCCGAGGCTGAAATGCCCAGTTTCATCCCGAGGCGCTACCTGCACGAATGCGACATCGCAGGGGATGATGCCGTCGGCGACATAGGACTCCATCTTGGAGACATGACACGGCAGGACGTCCAGAACGCCGGCCTTGGCAAGCCGGCGATTGCTGCCTACCGCCCCCATGCCGAGAAAGCGGATGTGATCGGTATATTCCGGCCGCAGGGTGTCTGAGAATCCGGAGCCGAGAAAGACTGTGATGCCTCCCAGATCGGCACGCTGCGCCATCAGCGCTTCGGTCAAGGTCAACGGCTCGGCGCAGGCCTGCCCCCAGATAATGGTGTCTCCAGGCCGAACGATATTCCTGAGGTCCAGTTTGCCGGCATCCAGTTTCTGCATGGCTCAGCCCCGCGCCTCAATCTGGCGAGCCAGTTCCAGCACTGCCTCGGCACGCTTGAGCAGCGGCCCGTCGATCATCTGCCCCTTGAAATCGATGGTGCCGAGTCCACGACGCGCGGCGTCGTTATAGACGGCGATGAGTTCGCGGGCATGCTCGGTCTCCGCAGTTGTCGGGGCGAAGATCTCATTGCAGATTTCGACCTGGCGCGGCACCACGCAGATCTTGCCCTCATACCCGAGGTCGCGCCCCTTCTCGGCATCCCGGCGGCACTGATCGTCGTCACGGATCTCGACCACCGCCTGATCGATGGCGATGACACGTGCCGCTTTCGCGGCGAGCACCACCTGCGAGCGGGCATAGAGAACCTCCTCGCCGACTCGCGTCCGCCGGGCGCCGATGTCGGAGGCAAAATCCTCCGCGCCGAAGAAAGCCGAGGTGATGCGCGGGTGGGCAGCGCATAACGCGACGGCGTCGATCACGCCGCGCATCGATTCGATTCCGGCCATGATCTCAATCCGCCGCTTGCCGGATTGCGCAGTCTCGGCATGCTCGATCGCATGGACATTCGGGAACAGCTCATCCCGGCTTTCCAGCTTCGGCACGATCACGCCATCGATGTCGCAGGCCACGGCCGCTTCGATGTCGCGAAGGTAGTGCTTCGATGTGGCCTGGTTTATGCGCACATAGAGCTTGCCGCGCAGATCCGTGCCTCGCAGCATCTGCACTGCTTCACTAAGGCGCGAGCGGGCAGTATCCTTGTCGCCCTCGGGCGTTCCGTCCTCCAGATCGATGGCATAACAATCGGCCCTGAAGCGGGGGAATTTGGCCAACAGGTCATGCCGGTTGGCCGGCGCAAAGAAGAGACTGCGGATCATGGCACGCCCTCCAGCGCGAAGGACTGCCTGTAAGCGGCGCAGGCTTCCTCGAAAATGTCGCGTACGATCTCGCCGGCGGGTTTGACGGCATGGATCAGTCCGACGCTCTGGCCCGCGGGCAGAACGCCGTTATCGATGTCGCCCTCGATACGGCCGCGGATGGTGGCGGGCAAGCCGATCTCCTGCAGTTGCCGCGGATACGGGAGGATCTTGTCCTGATTATGATCCCAATAATTTGTGAAGCTGTTGCGCAGCATGCGCACGGTTTTGCCGCTATGGGCGCGGCTGATCACTGTACCCTCCTCGTCGCGCGCCACCAGCTCATTCTTGTAGTTTTCGTGCGCCCGGGCCTCCTCGGAGGCGATAAAGCGCGTCCCCATCCAAACACCGACGGCGCCGAAGGCAAGCGCGGCGAGCAGGCCGCGCCCATCGGCCAACCCGCCGCCGGCAATGACCGGAATCTTCACCGCCTGTGTTACCGCCGGCACCAGCGCCGCGGTGCCGACGCGGCCGACATGACCCCCGCCGTCACCACCCGACGCGATCAGCATGTCGACGCCCTGGGCTTCCAGCATCCGCGCCTGCCGCACATTGCCGACGACGCTCATGACGGTCATGCCGCGCTCGTGCGCCTCGTTGACCACGCCCAGCGGATTTCCGAGGCCGGAAATCAGCACCGGGGCGCGTTCCTCAAGGCTGACGGCGATCTGGTCCTGCACCTGCCGGGTATAGGTGATCGAGGCCTCATCATCGCCGGATACCTTGGCAAAAAGAATGTCGACGCCGAACGGCTTGTCGGTGCTGTCGCGGATCACCCGGATTTCACGGCGCAGCTCGTCGGCCGTCAGGTAGCCGGCGCCGATCACACCGAGACCGCCGGCGGCCGATACAGCGGCGGCCAAGCGCCCATAGGCAACCTGTCCCATGCCCGCCTGCATGATCGGATAGGCGATCCCGAGCCGGCGGCACAGGGCAGTGGATTGCAGGATCTGTTCGATTCTCACAGCAATATCTCCCCCGGGGGACTAGTAGGATTTCGGCAGACCGAGGACTTTCTCGGCAATGAAGCTGAGGATCATCTCCCGGCTGACCGGCGCGATACGCGGGATCATCACCTCGCGCATGTAGCGTTCGACATGGAACTCCTTCGAGTAGCCGAAGCCGCCATGGGTCATAACAGCCTGGGTGCAGGCCTTAAATCCTGCTTCGGCACCGAGATACTTCGCCGCATTGGCCTCGGCGCCACAGGGTTTCCCGGCATCGTAGAGTTCGGCTGCGTGCAACATCATCAGGTTTGCCGCTTCCAGCTCCATCCAGTTCTCAGCCAGCGGGTGCTGGATTGCCTGGTTTTTGCCGATAGGGCGATTGAATACCACGCGCTCCTTGGCGTAGCGGGTGGCGCGGTTCAGCGCCGCACGGCCGAGGCCGATCGCCTCTGCGGCGAGCAGGATGCGCTCCGGATTGAGGCCCATGAGGATGTATTCGAAGCCACGGCCTTCCTCACCGATTCGGTCCTTGGCAGGTATTTCGAGGTCATCGATGAAGAACTGGTTCGAATCGATGCATTTTCGCCCCATCTTTTCGATCTCGCGCGCCTCGCAGCGGCTGCGGTCGAGATCGGTATAGAACAGCGAGATGCCGTCGGTGGGCTTGGCACATTGTTCGCGCGGTGTGGTGCGAGCGAGCAGGAACAACTTTTCGGCCTTCTGGGCCAACGTGGTCCAGACTTTGCGCCCGTTCACGATGTAGCGATCGCCCTGTCGCGCCGCCTTGGTTTTGATGTTTGTGGTGTCCAGGCCGGCATCGGGCTCGGTGACGCCGAACGCCGCCATCACCTCGCCCCGGATGATCGGCGGCAGCATGCGACGCTTCTGCTCTTCGCTGCCGAATTTGATGATGGTCTTGGGGGCGAAGACGTTCAGATGTACCGCCGAAGCACCGCTCATCCCCGCGCCCGATTCGGCGATCGCCTGCATCATGATGGCGCCTTCGGCGATACCTAAACCGGCGCCGCCGTATTCGGCCGGCATCGTCAGGCCGAGCCAGCCGCCATCGATTAGCGCCTGCCTGAAATCCTCCGGAAACACGCCATCCCGGTCGCGCGCCAGCCAGTAATCGTCGCCAAACTGGCTGCACAGCCGGAGAATCGTGTCGCGAATGGTTTCCTGGTCGGCGGTCAACCTGCCTGCCACTGTTTCCTCCCGGTTGTTCCAATAAATGAATGAAGTTCGTATATTGGAATACGCTAACCGAGCTCGACAACGGCTGTCAACGCCTTGCGAAGTGCCATTGAAAGGGCCGCGGCGGTCAGGCAAATAACCGGCGAGGGCAGGGATTAGGTTATTTGCTGCCAGGATATTGCCCGGTATAGCCGAGCATGCGGGACGCGCGCAGGCCAAAAACATGCGCGAGTTCGGCGAGCCGGTCATGGCGGGATTTCAGCCGGCCGATCGGCGCGGCGATGGAGAATACCGCAATCACCCGGTTGTCGCGGTCGAAAACAGGAGAGGCGACACCACCGGCGCCTTCAACAATCTCCTCATGGGAGGTGCTCATTCCCGTTGCCCTGATCGCGGCGAGCACACCAACCAGCTCCTCCGGATGCAGCCGACGCCCGCCATTGGGGAGTACCAGATCAGTCTCACGCAGATAGGCTTTGATCGCATCCGGCGGCTGAAAAGCGAGCAATGCCTTACCGAACGCCGAGCAAAATAGCGGTCGCCGCGTGCCCACCAGCGACGAGAAGCGGATCGGACTGCTGCCTTCCACGATGTCGACATAGACGCCATGCCGGCGGTCATCACCCATCACGCCTAGCAGGGTCGTTTCGCCGCATTGCTCCATCATCTCGCGCAGGAGCGGATGCAGCTTGGCCGAGATGGAGGAATCCGGCGGTGTCCGCGCACTGATCAATGCGCCGAGCCAGAGCGCCTTGGCGCCGAGTTGGTATTGGCCTCCAACCTGCGTGACATAGCTGCCGGCCTCCAGCGAGCGCAGCAGATTGAGCAGACTGGTCTTCGGCGTCTGAAGCCGCGCGGCCAGCCGGGCAAGCGACAAACCCTCGGCGGTTGCAGCCAACGCCTCCAGCGCCTGCATGACGCGCAACGGAGAGCGCGGGCCATCGGGCCGGGCAGCGGCATCGGAGTTAACTGTTGTGTCGTTCATATTTTTGAATACAATTCCATTATCGGAACAACACTACTGCTACCTGCAGCGTGTGAGCTGGATCATGCAGCCAGTCGAGGACCGAGCGCAACCAATTCGACGAGAGTGCAACCGGAGGAAACATGAAGAAAGTTCTAGGAATGCTGGTCCTTGCTGCAGTGGCAAGCACCACCTGTGCGGCCGGGATGGCCTTGGCGCAGGACGGCAAGAAGATAAATTTGCGGGTCGCAGACTCTTTCCCCACCGGCCATTTCATCCCGAAATACTCCACCTTGCCCTGGATGGAGCAGGTGACCAAGCGCACCAACGGGCAGGTCACATTCGAATATTTCCCGGCCCAGCAGCTCGGCAAGGCGCCGGATCTGCTGAACCTGACCCAGAGCGGCGTCGCGGATATCGGCTATGTCGGGATGTCCTACGTGTCCGACAAGATGCCGCTCTCGGCCGTCGCGCAGCTGCCGGGCAGCTTCACCACGGCCTGCCAGGGCACCATGGCCTACTGGAAGCTCGCCAAGGGCGAGACGATGAACAAGAATGAATTCGGCGCCAACAAGGTCAAGCCGCTTTTCGCCATCGTGCTGGAGCCTTACCAGATCTACACGGCGAACAAGGAAGTGCGCACCACGGACGACGTGAAGGGGCTCAAGCTGCGCAGCACCGGTGGCGCGATGGACATCTTCACCCGCAAGATCGGCGCGATCCCGGTGCGCATGGCAGCGCCGGAAGTCCGCGAGTCGCTATCGCGCGGCACACTGGACGGATTGATCTTCCCGAATGAAAGCGTGCTGTCATATGACCTACAAAGCTTCGTGAAGTTCGGCACCAAGGGCGGCAACTTCGGCAGCTTCGTTGCCAGCTATGTGGTCGGCGACGCGGTCTGGAAGAAACTACCGAAAAACATTCAGACGATCATGCTGGAAGAAGGCGAAAAGGCCACGGCGCATATCTGCAAGGAAATCGATACCAATATCGAGAAAGCCCAGCAGCAGCTCGCTGCTGCCGGCGTGAAGTACCACACGATGACGCCAGCCGAGCGCAAGCCGTTCGAGGATGTCTCGGATGAAGTCGCCAAGGAATGGGCCGATGGTCTGGACAAGCGCGGCAAGCCGGGCAGCCAGGTGCTGAAGGGATTCCGCGCCGCACTTGCCGAGTACAGCAAGAACTGACCGGTTCGAAATACAGGGACAGAAAAGCCCTGGCCTATGCCAGGGCTTTTTATTCTCGACGTTATCCGGGTCAGAGAAATTGGTCAGCCGGAGCGCGAGGAGACTTTGTCCCGCGCCACCGGCCCGGCTGCCTCCGGATTCCGACCTGATCTATGCACTTGGCAGACCTGCCACCTGCTGGGCGAGGATGTGGTGCTGAGTACCTCTTCCAGCTCGGTCTCGACCGCGGGTCCAGCCAGCAGGACCTGACCTGCGTCGGAGACGGCGTCCGGCCGACCGCAGCTATGCGAGGAGAGTTTGAACGAGGCGACGCAGCACGTATCACTGGTCTTTCGGAGCGAACTGCACGGCGTATATTGAACGATGTCGTCGATAGTGGCCTACTTGCATCGGAAACTCCGAAAGAACCAGTATCTCTTCGCTTTCCCGTTGAAACGCTGGATGTACTGTTTCCCCAGTTATTTCCTGACCAGCCGATGACACGCCGTGAGAACAGGTCGATGACCATGGCGAGATAGGCGAAGCCCTCCGTGGTCTTAATATAGGTAATGTAGGTCACCCATGCGGTGTCCGGGACATCGACGTCAAACTGCCGGGCCAGGAGGCCTATGATCAGCTTCAGGCCGGATCGATTAAAGGCATCGCGGTGGGCTCGAAAGAGCGTAACCGCCGCCTCCCCGATCTGCCGACACTCAATGAGACAGCATTGCCCGGTTACGAGGCTGTCGTCTGGTACTCGCTGATGGCGCCGGCAAAACTGCCTGCGGATATCACAAGCCGGCTGAATCGTGCGATTACGAATATCGCTGCCGACCCCAAGTTCTCGACTCCCATCATCGAGCGCGGATACGACGTGATCCCGTCAACCCCCGAAGCGATGGCGGAGCGCGTCCGGGTCGAAAGCCGGCAATGGGCCGGCATCATCTCGGAACTGGACAAGAAGTGATGCAGTCTCGCACCAAACGCGGTTTTTGACATGTCCTCGGTACTATACGAACAGCTGGAAAAGACCGCGGTCATCACGTTGAACGCGCCGGAGAAACAGAATGCACTGTCCACGGCCATGCGGACGGAGCTTCGGGACCTGCTGGATCAGGTCACGGCGGATGACGGAGTTCGCTCCATCATCCTGACTGGCGCCGGTAAACACTTCTGTTCCGGTGGCGACATTTCCGAAATGGGCGCATCCGACGGGGCTGTCGATCTCAGTCGCTCACGCCTGCGCATGGGCATTCTGCACGCCATTCTCCGCCATCTGGTTGCCGGCCCAAAACCGGTAGTGGCCTGCCTGCGCGGCAATGCCTTTGGCGGCGGTCTCTCGCTGGCCATGGCATGCGACTATGTGATTGCCGACAGCACCGGGAAACTGTGCGCCAGTTTCGCCAGGATTGGCCTGGTCGCCGATGTCGGCCTGCTGTGGACGTTGCCGCAACGTGTCGGGGCACGGATCGCCCGCAACCTTCTGCTCAGTGCAAATGTGGTCGAGGCCGATGAAGCCGGCAGGATTGGCCTTGTCGATATCGTAACTTCACCAGATGAGGCGATGGAGCAGGCGCTGCGCAAAAGCCGGGAATGGGAAGCCCTGGCGCCACTGTCGCATGCGGCGACCAAACTCGGTCTGGCACGTAGTTCCGGCACTGCGGAGCAGGCCATGGCATTTGAGTCGGACGTTCAGTCCGCGCTGTTCACCACTGCGGACCATATCGAGGCACGCAAGGCGTTCCTCGCAAAACGCAAACCGGTGTTTACCGGCCGCTAGAAATCAGAAACCCGGTCATTGGCAGGCCGGGTCGCATATGAACCAGTCTGGGGAGAAAGACATGAAGATGAAGGCCGCCGTTCTGTACGATAACAATCTTCCGCGGCCTTTCCGCGACAGCAAGCCGCTGGTGATCGAAGAAGTGGACTTGGATCCGCCGGGGCCGGGTGAGGTTCTGGTCGAAATTCGTGCGGCAGGCCTGTGCCATTCCGACCTCTCCGCCATCAATGGCTCTCGCCCGCGTAAGCTTCCGTCCATCCCCGGTCACGAGGCCGCCGGTATCGTGCGAGAAGTTGGTCAGGGCGTGACCGGCGTCGCCGTCGGTGATCACGTCGTCACCATCGTTGTCACGACCTGCGGGAAATGCGGAAACTGCCTGAACGGACGGCCCAATCTTTGTGAAGCCACCAAAGAGGCGCGCGCGAATGGCACCCTGCAGACGGGCGCGCGGCGGCTGCATATCGGCAATACCCCGCTCAACCATTATTCCGGTCTCTCCATCTTCGCCCAGTATGCCGTCTGCTCCGAGCAGTCGCTGGTCCCGATTGCCAAGGACATCCCGTTCGAATTCGCCTCGCTATTCGGATGCGCCGTCGTCACCGGCGTGGGAGCGGTCATGAACACGGCCAAAGTCCCGGCCGGCGTCAGCGCCGCAGTGGTCGGCCTAGGCGGTGTCGGGCTGAGCGCCATCATGGGGCTGGTGGCAGTGGGAGCGCTTCCCATCGTCGCGGTGGATCCTATCCAAAGCAAACTCGACATGGCCCGCGCCCTGGGCGCCACTCATGCGGTCCAGGTCGCCGGCGATAAATTCATCGATGAAATCCGCGATCTGACCAATGGTGGCGTGGAATTCGCGTTTGAAATGGCGGGATCGATTCCCGCCATGAACACCGCCTATGCGATCACCCGTCGCGGCGGCACCACGGTCACGGCCGGCCTGCCCGATCTGAGCAAGAGCCTCGCCCTCAATCACTCCAGCATCGTCACCGAGGAGCGCACGGTCAAAGGCAGCTATATGGGCAGTTGCGTGCCCGGGCGGGATATCCCCAAATTCCTTGAGCTGTACAAGAACGCGAAGCTGCCAGTCGAAAAGCTGTACAGCCGCACGATCGGCTTCGACGAGATTAATGCCGCTTTCGACGAACTCGATTCCGGCAATACGATTCGCCAGGTGCTCAATCCGCACCTGTAAGGCAGCTTGCAGTCAGGGCCTGGTGAAATAGGGGATTGGCTGCCCGAGCGGACGCGACCATGTCAACCGGACACGGTCGCCGATCTGCAGGTCGCCATCCCCATGGGCCATCAGCCGGAAGCCTTCTGCTGCGTCGACCAGCACAATGGTATAGGGCACATGCGCCTTCCACTCCTTGGTCGGCGCGCGCGTCACCTTTGTCACGGCGAATACGACACCGCGACCGCCGGCCTCGCGCATCGCGGCATCGCGGCTGCCGCAGCCGGGACAGAATTCGCGGGCGAAATACCAGACATGCCGGCATGTCCCGCAGCGCTGATAGGTCAAGCTCTCGGCACCTGAAACCCAGCCGGTCTGCTGCATCACGACGTCCTCTCGAGTACCAGGCTCACATGCGAGGAGAGTATGCCTCCGTCACCGTGCAGCAATGCCAGTTTTGGCAGTTTGGCGATCTGACGGGTGCCAGCCCGCCCGCCCATCTGCCTTGCGGTCTCGACGAGATGCGCCAGCGCGCCGGCCACACCGCAATGGCCGAACGAGAGCAGGCCTCCATGCGTGTTGAGGGGAATACTGCCGTTCGGATCGAAATATCCGTCCCGGACATACCGTCCGGCCATGCCTCTTTCGCAGAACCCGATCTCTTCAAGCAGCATGGCCAGCGTGATCGTGAAACTGTCGTAAATCGCAGCATATTCCACATCGCCCAGATCGATGCCCGCATCCCGCAGCGCCGTCGCGCTTGAGATGCCGGCACCGGATGCGATGAGATCCGGAGCTGCGCTGATATGCTGATGCGTATGGGCCTGCGCGGCGGACCGGATCCGCAGCGCGACGTCAGCAGGCTTCTCCCACCCCACGACAAAGGCGACGCCTCCATCGGAGATTGGGCAGCAATCCAGCAGCTTCAATGGAGTGGCAATCGGAAGGGACGCCATGACATGGTCAATCGAGATAGGGTCGCGGAAATGCGCATCCGGGTGCAGTACGGCATTCCTGCGCATCAGCACGGCAATCTCCGCCAGTTCGGCTTCGGGGATGCCGAAATCATGCATATAGCGCGACGCCGCCAGGGCATAATATGCCGGCACCGTAGCGCCAAGCGGGACCTCGTAGTCCTTATGCCCGACCTGGGCCAGTGTCTGGATCGCGCTGTCGCTGCTCTGCCCCGTCGCCCGGGTTTCTCCGGCGACGACCAGGATTCTCTTCGCGACCCCCGCCTCGACCAGGGCATGTGCGAGCATCAGCATCGCAAACCCCGTCGCGCCGCCGAGCTGGACGGAATGGGCATATTGGGGCGACAGCCCGAAATGCTCTGCGAAAAGCGTACTCAGCATCAGATGCGGCAGCACCGTAGAATAGCCGCAGATCAGCCCATCGATATCCGACCGTTCCAGATGCGCATCCTGCAGGGCCTGCTCTGCAGCCGACGACATCAGATCCAGTGTCTCCTGGCCTTCGAGCTTGCCGAACCTGGTTTGGCCGACTCCGAGCAACCAGCTCACGCGATCCTCATTTTCAGAAGGTGACTTCGGCCGTCATGGCCGGAGACGCATTGTCGGTGGAAATCCAGATACTGCAGCCGTCTTTCGTCGGGCAACCTTCAATCCTGAATGGCCCGGTGTCATAAACCGGCGCCTGCGCGCGCATGGAGTAAGATGAAAACAGGCGGCCGGGATTGTTATCGGCCGCGAAATCCAGCATCAGGTTCGACATGAGCGGACCATGCACGACAAGTCCGGCATATTTCTCATGCTGTATCGCATATTCTCTGTCGAAGTGAATGCGATGCGAATTGAACGTTAGCGCGGAATATCGCATCAGAAGCACCGGATCCGGCGTCACCTGCCTACTCCAGGCTGCATCCGGCTGCGGGGATTTTTCCAGCGGCGCGGCCGGCCGGCTTTGGCCCTTGTCTTCGTCGCGGAAAACGGTGGTCCAGAATTCCTCAACCGCCAGGCCGGCATCCGTGCTGATCTTGCTTTGCAGGGTGGCGATGCAGATGGCACCTGCCTTGCCTTCCTTCATCTGGATATCTTTCAGCAGCGTTTCGCGCGTCAGATGCTCACCGATCAGGATAGGCTGGTGAAACCGCAGAGTGACGCCGCCGAATACCCGCCGTGGCAATGAGACCTTCGGCAAGACACCGGTCGATATCGGGCTGCCATCGGGCCGCAACTCTTGCGGACGGAAGTTGGGCCAGAAAAAGACCGAATGCCATCCCTGTGGAATAGGCTCGCCTTTCGACGGCGGTTTACCTTTCCGATCCAGAGTCGCCCAGAGCGCCTTGATCGCAGATTCGGCGGCGTCATCCTGCGACCGCAGGCTTTGCCCGATCGATGCGCGAAGGGCCGCCTCTTCTTCCATCAGCTCCTTACGCATTGCGGCCCGCCGTGTCGGCCTGACGCGCGATCTTCTTCTTTTCAGCCCAGTCGGCATCGCTCAGGCCGAAATATCGCGTCATCTGCGTGCCGTTTGCCAGATATCCGGCGCCATCGAGCGCTATGGTCTGGCCTGACAGCCATTCACAGCCGTCCGCCATCAGGAAGGTGGCCAGATTCTGCAACTCGCTGGGGCGACCGACACGTCCCCAGGGATTTTCCGATCCCCGGTCATTGGAATCGCCGCCTGGATCGAGCCGCGCTGACATGCCTTCCGTCGGGATTACACCGGGAGCAATGGCATTAACGCGAATCTTGTTGCGTCCCCATTCGATCGCCAGCGACTTGGTCATGGCGTCCAGACCCGTCTTGGCCATGGCGGATGGCACCGTGAAAGGAGACCCCGTCCAGACCCAGGTCGTCAGAATGGATATGATCGCACCCGGCAGGCCGGCTTCGATCCATCGCTTTCCGACGGCATTGGTCACGTAGAATGTTCCATGCAGAACCGTGTTGGCCACGGCATCGAATCCGCGCGGGGAGACCAGATGGGTGGGCGAGATGAAATTTCCGGCTGCGTTGTTGACCAGCCCGGTCAGCGGTCCCTCGGACGAGACCGTTTCCATCAGGCGGTTGACCTGCTCCGGATCACGGATATCTGCCGACTGCGCCCTGATTCGAGCGCCATGCGCCTGCGACAGCTCTTTCACCGTTGCGTCGAGCGGCGCCTGACGTCGTCCGCAGATCCACACCGTTGCGCCCAGCGACAGGTAGTGTTCTGCAATCGCACGGCCGAGACCAGTCCCTCCGCCGGTGACCAGGATTCTCTTTCCGGCCAGAAGTCCGTCTCTGAACATTTGATTTTCCGCCATTTTCTTCACCCGAAAACAAAATAATTCTTTATAGAGAATTTAATTCGGTATAGAATATAGTGTAGAACTTCCGTTCCGGCGCTGTCAATCGCAGCCGGATGCAATGCGGGAGGCCACGTGGCAACTCATGCATGCGGACAACGGACTGCTCTATATTTTTGCGTAACAGGGTCGATTCCCATCACGGCGGCTCATCACCTTCGGTACTGCGGATTTTGAGATGACTGAGGCCAATACAAAAAATAACTACAAGCCGGTCGGCGCGGTACTGAACGCTATTCGAATCCTGAATTTCCTCACGCAATCATCGGAAGCGCAGGGCGTTACGAAAATTGCCAAGGAAACCCAGATCAATCAGAGTACCTGCTTCAATATTCTGCGCACGCTCGCGGATGCTGAGTTCGTGCGCTTCGATCCTGCATCCCGAAAGTATGAGCTGGGTATCGGCCTCGGCCCGATCGCGACCCGAGCCCTGAACCCCACGCTGAACATGCACGCCGTCAAGCAGCAGCTGCGGGCGATCACCAAGGAATTCAATATCAGCGTCTCTGTCTGGCGCCGGCTGGGTGACAACCGCCTGATCCTGACTGCACTGGAGCAGAGCGAGGCCGGCGTGCGGGTGCATCTGAGTCTTGGCCAGCGCGTGCCGCTGCTGGGCGGCGCCATGGGCCGACTCTTCGCATTGTCCGGCGAATTCAGCCCCGCGGATGTGAAAAAGCGGTTCGAAGCGGTTCGCTGGCAGCAGCCGATCAACTTCGAGACGTTCATGGAAGAAGCCGAGGCTGCGAAGAAGCGCGGCTGGGCGATCGACGATGGCGCCTACATCCGCGGTGCATTGAATCTGGCAGTTCTGATCCCTGGCGATACGCAGATGGTCTGCACCGGTACCATGTTCCAGGGCCAGCATGACAAGCTTACCCAGCGTGAAATCGGCCGCAGTCTCGTTGGCCTGGCAAAGGATCTCGCCAACAAGCCGATGCCTGAATAATCCCCCTCTGTCAGAGAGTGTGGCAACGCAGGGATGCGGCATCCCAGTGAGACATGCTGCCATATTGCCGGAAGGCCGAGAGGAGAAAATCAGCGCCACCAAACTTGCCGCGATACGTTCGAAGCTTCGGGAAATGCAGGAGCTACTGCGATAGCTCTAGGATCTCGGTGATTTCTGACGAGACCCTATCGGCCGCCTCAATCAAAGCCTGTTCAATATGAACATAGCCCTGCGTCACGGTGCATTTTGCATGGCCGAGCAGGCCTGCGATGATCAGTTCGGAATAACCGAGTTCTGCCGCAATGCTGGCGAAGGTATGCCGCATGACGTGTGGCGTGACATCTGCCAATTCCGCTCTCGCACAAATGCGATCCAGCACTCGGGTGACGCCAATGAAATGGCCGTCACCACGATCTGCCGGAAAGACATAGAGCGTCCGAGTTTCATCTGAGTTTACCGCTTTTCGCTGAGCCTTTAGCAAATCGAGGGCCGCCTTACCAACCACCCGAAATTGCGGTCCCGTTTTGGAATCCGGGAACTGGACGCAGTGTTCGTCAGCCCTGAGCCAGCCCCATTGTAGGCCGAGCACCTCCATGCGTCGAAAGCCGGTCAGAAGCATGAGGCGAATGACCGCCAGGGCCGTCGGATGCTCCCCCTCGGCCTCCATCTGCCGCATGGTCTTTCCAAGTTGCCGCAGTTCCTCGCTACTCAAGCGGCGATCCAGCTTGCGACTGGCGATCTGCCGCACCCCATCAGCCGGATTCGCCTCGATCAGGCGCCAGCGAGCCGCATGCCCCAGCAGGCTGCGCAGGGTGCTGACAGTCCGTCCGGCTACCCCGGACCCGCCGGTGGTCCTCCCGCCCCGCCCTTTTCGGGCCTTGGCCGTCTTGCCAGCGACAATATCGGCCTGCATCCGCTCGATGTCGGCCAGGGTCAGAGCACGGACCGACCGGGTGCCCAGGAGCGGTTTGATGTGGGTGTTGATCCGGCTCTCGTCCATGTCCAGGGTCGAGGCCTTAATCGGGCGCCGGTTTCGCCCCAGGATGCGTCCAGCCCGTGCCTCCTCCAGGTACCACTGGCAGATCTCGGCGACGGTCTTTCCTGCCCGGATAGCTTGTTTGTCGGCAGAAGGATCCTCGCCCCTGGCCACGGCGGCGAGCTTCTGGCGAGCCAAGCCGCGAGCCTCCTCCGGCGTGAAAACCGTGTGCCTGCCCAGGACCAGCCGCCGGGTCCGTCCCTCTGCGTTGCGATACTGGATGAAATAGCTCTTCACACCGGAGCTTTTCACGCGCAAACCGAAGCCGCGCAGCTCGCCATCCCAGGCAAAGGCCTCTCCGCTGGGCCCCGCCTGCAGTCTATCCACGATGCTTTTGATGAGCTTGCCCATCGCCGCTTACCTCTCTGCTTCCCTAACTATAGGACTGCATCTTGAGGAAGCAATCAGGAAGCTGGCGAGATACAACAAGAGAGTACGTGAGGATACTCGGTTCTATATAAACACCTTTAATATCAGATTATTATATGATTCTAGGACACTTGAGCGTATATCGGCGAATTTCCTTCGGCACCACCTAACCGCCTTGCCAAGGTTGGGGTCGAGGGTTCGAATCCCTTCGCCCGCTCCAT
>NZ_JANLJJ010000059.1:28389-41369 GCF_029255545.1 Ferrovibrio sp.
GGCGCGCTGCCGCTGGATGGCGCGGCGCCCTGCCTGATCGACCGGCGCGGCAGGCCGCGCAACATGGCGACGCTTCCCGACCTGGGCGCGCGGCTGGACTCGTTCTCGCTCGAACATCCCGATCCCGCCGCCATCGCGACGCTGTATCAAAGCCTGGATATCGACCGGCCGCCGGCCATCCTGCCGGGCGATGACGTGCGGTATCGCGCGCGAATCGAAACGCCGGCGGGTGTGCGGGAGCTGTTCTGAGCGGGGCGAAAGCGGCGTTCCTCTCAATCACCCGCCCTTCCTCAATCGTCATGCCCGGGCTTGACCCGGGCATGACGATCAAGGGAGAAGGACGGAAATCTGGTGAACCAACGCCCCCGCCGGATCGTATATACGGCATGACCCGCCCCTCATCGCCGCCACCGGTCTTCTCGATCCCCAGCCTGTTCGTGCTGCTGCTGTCGTTTACGCTGTGTTTCGGCGTCTCGGGCCTGGGCAGCGCGGTCACCATCGGCCCGGTGCGGAGCTGGTATCCCACGCTGACCAAACCCGCGCTGACGCCGCCCGACATCGCCTTTCCCATCGTGTGGACCATCCTGTTCGCGCTGATGGCGGTCTCGGCCTGGCTGGTCTGGCGCCAGGCGGTGCGCATGCCGGCCGGCTGGCGCGCGGCGCAGGGCGCCTTCGCGCTGTTCGGCCTGCAACTGGCGCTGAATTTCGGCTGGTCGCTGCTGTTCTTCGGGCTGCGGATGATCGGCCCGGCGCTGGTCGAGATGCTGGTGCTGCTGGCCGTGCTGGCCGCCACCATCGCCGCCTTCGCGCGGCATTCGCGGCTGGCCGCCCTGCTGCTGGCGCCGTATCTGGCCTGGGCGGCGTTCGCCACGTACCTGACCTTCATGATCTGGCGGCTGAATTAGCCGCCGGGCGGGATCTGGCGGCTGAACGAGCGGCATTGACGCGGGCCGCGCCGGTTCTTAAGTCTGGTGGCATGGGCGGCATGATCCAGGAAATGAGCCAGCGCAGCCGCGAGATTTTGCGGCTGGTGGTGGAAACCTACATGACAACGGGCGAGCCGGTCGGTTCGCGCTTCCTGTCCAAGAAGCTGGAGCACCGGCTGTCGCCGGCCAGCATCCGCAACACCATGGCCGACCTGGAAGAGTCCGGACTGCTGTATGCGCCGCATACCTCGGCCGGCCGCCTGCCCACCGAGACGGGCCTGCGGCTGTTCGTCGACGGCCTGCTGCAGGTGGGCGACCTGACCCAGGACGAGCGCAGCTCGATCGAGGGCCGCTGCGCCGGCTCGGGCCGCGGCTTCCAGGAGGTGCTGACCGAGGCGACCAGCGTGCTGTCGGGCCTGTCGGGCCATGCCGGCCTGGTGGTGGCGCCGAAGGAAGACGCGCCGTTGCGCCATGTCGAATTCGTGCCCCTGGGACCGGGCAAGGCGCTGGTGGTGATGGTGTCGGAATCGGGCCAGGTGGAAAACCGCATGCTCGACATGCCCCACGACATGCCGATGGGCCTGACATCGGCCGCGCTGGCCGAGGCCGGCGAATTCCTGTCGCGCCGGCTGAAGGGCCGCACCATGGGCGAGGCGCGCAGCGAGATTTTAGGCGAACTGGCGGTGCGCCGCGCCGAGCTGGACCAGATCGCGGCCCGCGTGGTGGAGGCCGGCCTGGCGGTCTGGGGCGGCGAGCCCGAGCGCGGCACGCTGATCGTGCGCGGCAGCGCCAACCTGCTGGACGACGTGGCCGCCATCGCCGACCTGGAGCGCATCCGCAATCTGATGGAAGAGCTGGAGAATACCGAGGAGATGCTGCGCCTGATCGAGCTCGCCCAGGGCGGCGAGGGCGTGCGCATCTTCATCGGCTCGGAGAACACCCTGTTCCGCCGCGCCGGCTGCTCGCTGATCGTGGCGCCGCTGCAGAACCAGCAGCAGCGCATCGTCGGCGCCATCGGCGTGATCGGCCCGACCCGGATGAACTACGCCCGGGTGGTGCCGATGGTGGATTTCACCGCCCAGGTGGTGGGCCGCCTGCTCGGCTGACCCAGCCGTTTATACCGGGATTTTTCCTGGTCTTTTCCGGACCTTTCCCGGGCCTTTCCCGGCCCTTTCCTCCTGGTCCCGCGGCGAAAAGCCCCGTTTCCCGCCTTCCCCCTTTCAATTCCCGCGCGCCATCCGTATATGCAGGGCCTCGACGAGGAAGACCGATGACCCAGACCGACGACCTGAGCCCCGAACAATCCCCCGGCCAGACCACCCCGCAGGCCGACAGCCAGGCCGATGCTCTTGCGAAGGCGCAGGCCGAGATCGCCGAGCTGAAGGACCGCCTGCTGCGCAACGCCGCCGAGGGCGAGAACCTGCGCAAGCGCCTGGAGCGCGAAAAGGAAGACGCCGCCAAATACGCGGCCGGCAAATTCGCCCGGGACATTCTCACCGTCGCCGACAACCTGCGCCGCGCGCTGGACACCGCGCCCAAGGACGCCGCCGAGGGTGATCCGATCCACGGGCTGATCGCCGGCGTGGAAGCCACCGAGCGCGAGCTGATCGGCGTGTTCGAGCGCCATGGCATCCAGCGCATCGACCCGAAGGGCCAGCGTTTCGATCCCAACCTGCACCAGGCGATGTTCGAGCTGGAAGACCCGAGCCAGCCGAGCGGCACCGTCATCCAGGTGGTGGCGGCCGGCTACATGCAGCATGGCCGCCTGCTGCGCGCCGCCATGGTCGGCGTGTCGAAGGGTGGACCGCAGCCGGAAATCCAGCCGGGCAACACGGTCAATACGCAAGCCTGATACCTGCCTCCGGTAGAGCGAATTGTGCGCGGCGCCACTCGCGCCGACAAATCGGCGAAACATCCGGCATTGTCAAAAATCGGCAACACCCACCGCCGATAGTCTGTCCCGCAGAAACGGGGAAGACCGGTGGACATGATCAGCAGCGCGGCGCTTGAGACCATTGGGACAATGGCGGTGCCGCTGCCGCCGGTGCCGGTGGGCATGCGCTGCGAGGAGGTCGACCGCCGCTTCCAGGCCGATCCCGACCTGGGCGCGCTGGCCGTGGTGGATGGCGAAAGGCCGGTCGGCCTGATCAACCGCTATGACCTGATCACGCAGCTGTCGCGCGATTTCGGCCGCGCCTTATGGGCCAAAAAGCCGGTCAGCCGCCTGATGGATGAAAATCCGCTGATCGTCGATGCCAGCATCAGCGTCGACACGCTGGAAAGCCTGATCGCCGACGAGCACCAGAGCGCGCTGCTGCGCGGCTTCATCGTCACCCGCAATGGCCGCTATTATGGCGTCGGCACGGCCCTGTCGCTGCTGCAGCTCGGCATGGCGCGCAGCGAACGGCGCAACCGCGCGCTGGAGCGCGCCCGCCAGCAGGCCGAGGAAGCCAGTTTGAGCAAGTCGCGTTTCCTGGCCAACATGAGCCACGAGCTGCGCACGCCGCTGAACGCCATCATCGGTTTCGCCGAGATCATCGAGAAGGAAATGCTCGGGCCGCTGGGCCATGCGCGCTATGGCGAATACATCGTCGACATCCTCTCCAGCGGCCAGCACCTGCTCAGCCTGATCAACAACATCCTCGACATGTCGAAGATCGAGAGCGGCAGCTGGCGCATCCAGCCCGAGATGACCGATCCGGTCGAGATCATGGAAGCCAGCATCCGCACCTTCCGCGAACGCGCCGAAGGCCGCGGCGTGTTCATGACCATGAGCGTCGACGCCCGGCTGTTCGAGGGCTTCGTCGACCGCCAGGCGCTGCGGCAGATCCTGCTCAACCTGATCTCCAACGCGGTGAAATTCACCCCGCCGGGCGGCCGCATCGAGGTGGGCGCGCAGCCGGACGGCGATGGCGGCTTCCGCATCTGGGTCAGCGATACCGGCATCGGCATCGCGCCCGAGCATATCCCGCTGGTGCTGGCGCCGTTCGGCCAGGTGGAGAACGACCTGACCCGGCAATACGAGGGCACCGGCCTGGGGCTGCCGCTGGTGAAGTCGCTGGTCGAGATGCATGGCGGCGTGTTCGAGATCGACAGCGCGCCCGGCGACGGCACCACGATGCGCGCCGCCTTCCCGCCGCCGCCCGGCAGCCTGGCCGCGGGCGGCGTTCAGACCAGCCTGGCGATCAGGGCCGCGTCACCCGCCTGAGCGTGAGATTGAGCCGGCCGCCGCCGGGCAGCAGCCGGCTGGTGCCGGGCAGCACCCGGTCGATGCCGTGATAGGCCAGGCGCGCCGCACCGCCCAGCACCAGCACATCGCCCGAGGCCAGCCGGAACGAGCGGGTCGGCGCGCGCCGCGCCGTGCCGCCAAGCCGGAACAGCGCGTCGTCGCCCAGCGAGATCGACACCACGGGCGCCGAGAAATCCGCCTCGTCGCGATCCTAGTGCAGGCCCATTTTCGCAGCCCCGCGATACAGGTTGATCAGGCAGCATTCCGGCTCGTGGTCATAGCCCGCCACGCTCCACCACACCGACAGCACCGAATCGGGGATGACCGGCCAGGGTGCCGCCGTGACCGGGTGCCGCTCGACATAGCGATAGCCCTGGTCGCGGTCGGAATACCAGCCGAAGCGGCCGGCATTGCTCATTTCCACGCTCATCGGCTGGCCGGTTTTCGGCATGGTGGCGTGATAGCCCGGCGCCGCCTGCAGCACGGCCTGGATGTCGGCGGCGATGCGGCGCTGGCGCGCCGCATCGAGCAGGCCGGGGAGCAACCGGAAACCGTCAGGCGATGAAAACTGGCCCATGCCGGCAAAATTGGCGCATGGGCCGGACTTGTCCAGCCCTCCGGGCGGATTAAGCCAGGTCGCCGGACTGGATGCGCCTGACGCCGGCGGCCTTCATGGCGGCCCAGGATTTCGCCAGCGAGCCCTGGGCATCGATGCCGCGGCAGGCATCTTCGATCACATAGGCCTCGAAGCCCTGCTTGCGGGCATCCATCGCCGTCCAGGCGACGCAGAAATCGGTGGCCAGCCCGACCACGAAGACCCGCTTGATGCCGCGCTGCCTGAGATAGCCGCCCAGGCCGGTGGCCGTCTTGCCGTCGGCCTCCATGAAAGCCGAATAGCTGTCGACATTCCTGTGATAGCCTTTGCGGATCACCAACTGGGCATGGGGGATGTCGAGATCCTTCACCAGCGCGGCGCCCTCGGTGCCCTGCACGCAATGGTCGGGCCACAGCACCTGGTTGCCATAAGGCAGCTTCACCGCCTCGAACGGCTTCTTGCCGGCATGCTGCGAGGCAAACGACACATGATCGGCGGTGTGCCAGTCCTGCGTCATCACCACGTTCTGGAAGCCCTTGGCCAGCTTGTTGATCAGCGGCACGATCTGGTCGCCTTCCTTCACCGCCAGGCTGCCGCCCGGCACGAAGCAGTTCTGCACGTCGACCACGATCAGCACGCTCTTGCCGCCGGCCGAAACCTTGGCCGCCTGCGCCAGCCCCGCCTTGCCCAGCAGGCCGGCCGCCACCGCCACCCCGCCCAGTCCCATCATCATCCGTCGCCGATCCAGCATGACTTGCCCCCGAGAATTGTGGTTTGCAGGCCTGAGCAAATCGCGTTTGCGGGGAAGCGTCCAACAGTTTTTTGGCTGCCTGTTTCTTTGGCGCCGGGCCTGAAAAACCGCCCGGCGGCTGACGGTTTTTCCGGTGCGCGCAAGCACAGCGCGAAAGTCCGACTCCGGCCAGGTCCGGCCAGGTCCGACCTGGGCCGGGCCGACCTGACCGGTCCAGGCCGGCCGGCGGGGGGCTTTCGGGGCAGATTCCCGGGCCGTTCCCGGACATTTTTTCAGCGCACCCGTTGCGGGAGCCGGGGCGCCCACTTACATACCGGCGAGACCTTGAACCAGAAAGGGGTCCGCTGCGGCGCTTGAGCCAAAGGCTGCCGCGGATTGCCGCGATAAGGAGTGAGAACATGGCCAAAGTCATTGGCATCGACCTCGGTACCACGAATTCCTGTATCGCCATCATGGATGGCAAAACCCCCAAGGTGGTGGAAAACGCCGAAGGCGCCCGCACCACCCCGTCGATGGTCGCCTTCACCAAGGATGGCGAGCGCCTGATTGGCCAGCCGGCCAAGCGCCAGGCCGTCACCAACCCGGAAAACACCCTGTTCGCCGTCAAGCGCCTGATCGGCCGCGCCTACAGCGACGACGCCACCCGCCGCTTCACCGAGATGGTGCCCTACAAGGTAGCCAAGGGCGATAACGGCGATGCCTGGGTGGAAGTCCAGGACAAGAAATACAGCCCGAGCCAGGTTTCGGCCTTCATCCTGCAGAAGATGAAGGAAACCGCCGAGAGCTTCCTCGGCGAGACGGTCACCCAGGCGGTGATCACCGTGCCGGCCTACTTCAACGACGCGCAGCGCCAGGCGACCAAGGATGCCGGCCGCATCGCGGGCCTTGAAGTGCTGCGCATCATCAACGAGCCGACCGCGGCCGCCCTGGCCTATGGCCTCGACAAGCAGGGCGATGGCAAGAAGATCGCCGTCTATGACCTTGGCGGCGGCACCTTCGACGTCTCGATCCTGGAGATCGGCGACGGCGTGTTCGAGGTGCGCTCGACCAACGGCGACACCTTCCTCGGCGGCGAGGATTTCGACCTGCGTCTGGTTGATTACTTCGCCACCGAGTTCAAGAAGGAGCAGGGCATCGACCTGCGCAGCGACCGCCTGGCCCTGCAGCGCCTGAAGGAAGCGGCCGAGAAGGCGAAGATCGAACTGTCATCCTCGACCCAGACCGAAATCAACCTGCCCTTCATCACCGCCGATGCCTCGGGTCCGAAGCATCTGGTGATGAAGCTGACCCGCGCCAAGCTGGAAGCCCTGGTCGACGACCTGATCCAGCGCACCATCGAGCCGTGCAAGAAGGCGCTGAAAGACGCCGACCTGTCGGCTGGCGACATCGACGAAGTGGTGCTGGTCGGCGGCATGACCCGCATGCCGAAGGTCATCGAGGTGGTGAAGACCCTGTTCGGCCGCGAACCGCACAAGGGCGTTAACCCGGATGAGGTGGTCGCCATCGGCGCCGCCATCCAGGCCGGCGTGCTGCAGGGCGACGTCAAGGACGTGCTGCTGCTCGATGTCACCCCGCTGAGCCTCGGCATCGAGACCCTGGGTGGCGTGTTCACCAAGCTGATCGAGCGCAATACCACCATCCCGACCAAGAAGAGCCAGGTCTTCTCCACCGCCGAGGACAACCAGGGCGCAGTGACGATCCGGGTCTTCCAGGGCGAACGCGAGATGGCGGCCGACAACAAGCTGCTGGGCCAGTTCGACCTGGTCGGCATCCCGTCGGCGCCGCGCGGCGTGCCGCAGATCGAGGTGACCTTCGACATCGACGCCAACGGCATCGTGCATGTCTCGGCCAAGGACAAGGGTACCGGCAAGGAACAGCAGATTCGCATCCAGGCGTCGGGCGGCCTCTCGGAAGACGACATCAAGAAGATGGTGCGCGACGCCGAGGAACATGCCGCCGAGGACAAGAAGCGGCGCGAGGCGGTCGAGGCCAAGAACCAGGCCGAAGCCCTGATCCATGCCACCGAGAAGACCATCGCCGATCTGGGCGACAAGGCTCCGGCGGCCGAAAAGGCCGAAGCCGAGGCCGCGATTGCCGAGCTGAAGAAGGCGATCGAGGCCAATGACGCCGAGGCGATCAAGGCCAAGGCGCAGTCCTTAAGCCAGATCGCCATGAAGCTGGGCGAGGCGCTGTACAAGGCGCAGGGCGAGGCCGGCGGCGAAGCGGCCGGGGCCGAGCAGCCGGGCGCCGAGGCGGCTGGCGGGACCAAGCCCGATGACGGGATCGTCGATGCAGACTTCGAGGAAGTCAAAGACGACAAGAAGAAGAAGTAAGTCGGAAAAGCCGACGGACCGGGCGCCAGCGGCGCCCGGTTTCGCGTCTGCCCCTGAAGGAATGCGGCCGGCGCTGGCGACCAGGAAGCTTTTGCGATGACAGCCAAACGCGATTACTACGACATTCTCGGCGTCGCCCGCGGCGCCAGCGCCGAAGACCTGAAAAAGGCCTTCCGCAAGCTGGCCATGCAGCATCATCCGGACCGCAATCCGGACGACAAGGATGCCGAGCACAAGTTCAAGGAAATCAACGAGGCCTATGACGTCCTGAAGGACGACCAGAAGCGCGCGGCCTACGACCAGTATGGCCATGCCGCCTTCGAGGGTGGCCGCGGACCCGGCGGCCCGGGCGGCGCCGGTTTCGACTTCACCTCGTTTTCCGACATCTTCGACGACCTGTTCGGCGAATTCATGGGCGGCGGCCAGCGCGGCGGTCGCGGCAGCGCCAATCGCGGCTCGGACCTGCGCTACAATCTCGAGATCACGCTGGAAGACTGCTATCGCGGCAAGGCGGCCACGATCCGCGTGCCGACCTCGATTGCCTGCGAGTCCTGCGATGGTTCGGGCGCCGAGGCCGGCGCGCAGCCGATCAGCTGCCCGACCTGCAAAGGCCACGGCAAGGTGCGCGCCCAGCAGGGCTTCTTCACCATCGAGCGGACCTGCCCGACCTGCGGCGGCGCCGGCCGGGTGATCGAGAAACCCTGCAAGGCCTGCGGCGGCGCCGGCCGCGTGCACAAGGAAAAGACGCTCAGCGTCGACATCCCGCCCGGCGTGGATGAAGGCAACCGCATCCGGCTGGCCGGCGAAGGTGAGGCCGGCATCCGCGGCGGCGCGGCTGGCGACCTCTATGTATTTCTGAGCGTGCAGCCGCATCGCCTGTTCCGCCGCGAGGGGCAGAACCTGCATTGCCGCGTGCCGGTCTCGATGACCACGGCGGCGCTCGGCGGCGCGGTGGAAGTGCCGACCCTGGATGGCGGCAAGGCGCGCATCACGCTGCCCGAGGGCACCCAGACCGGCAAGCAGTTCCGCCTGCGCGGCAAGGGCATGCCCTCGCTGCAGCAATCGGGCTTCGGTTCGGGCCATGGCGATCTCTACATCCAGGTCATGGTCGAGACGCCGGTCAAGCTGAGCAAGCGCCAGCGTGAGCTGCTGGAGGAATTCGCCGAGATCGGCGGCGAGGAAACCAGCCCGGAAAGCTCGGGCTTCTTCGCCAAGGTGAAGGAAATGCTCGGCGGCAAAGCCGAGTGAAAAGAGGCGCAGGCATTGCCTGCGCCTTTGTCTTTCCGATCTCAGAACGACAGCGTCGCCGCACCGGCCTTGATCTCGGCATGCATGGCGCTGGCACCCTGGATGATCACGCCATCCAGCAGGTCCTTCTGCTCGTAACCACGCGACTTGACGCAGGGCGGGCAGGCCCAGATCACGCCGCCGCGCTTCTGGAAATCGGCGATCATGGCCGCCAGCGGCTCCAGCGGCTGCACATGCGTCATCGCCTGGCCGTTCCGGCGCACCAGGTCGATTGCCGTGCTGGTCAGGAACATGGAAACCTTCAGGCCAGCGGTTAAACCACCGTTGGCAATTGTGAAAGCTACCGAGGACAATTCCGAATCGATGCCCCGGGTTACCAGGATCACAAGCTTGTCAGTACCGGCTGCCATTGTAGTATTCTCCCTCTGTGGCTAGCGTTTGCGCCGCCCCCAATACAGGGCAGCCGGAGAAACGTCTTTGGCCGGATCACCGGAAGATTTGACCGAAACTCCAGATCGCATGGCAGCGCGTACGGCGCATGATGCGGCCATGCGCGACGTGCTGTCGGATGTGCTGCGCTGCATCCGCCTGTCAGGGTCGCTGCAATTCTGCTTCATGCCGGCCGGCGACTGGGAAACCGACGATGCCCCGGCCCTCGCCAGCCTGGGCGGTGGAACCGTCACCGTTATTCCCTTCCATATCGTGGCCGAGGGCCGGTGCTGGATGCGGCTAGGCAACCGCGAGATCGTGCTGGAAGCCGGCGACGTGGTCGCCTTCCCATTCGGCAGCGGGCACCAGCTCGGCGCCGGTTTGGGCGGCCGGCGGGTTGCGCCGGTGCGGGACCTGCCGCCGAAACCCTGGCATGCCATGCCGGTGCTGCGTTACGGCGAGGGCGAGACACGGCTGCGCATGCTGTGCGGATACCTGCAATGCGAGGCGATGAATTTCCAGCCGCTGCGCAAGGCGATGCCCGAGCTGCTGCACGTGCGCGCCGCGACAGCTGGCGATTCCGACTGGCTGCACGCCACCATCCGCCAGATCGTGGCCGAGGCCGACCATCCGAGCAGCGGCAGCAACTCGATGCTGGAGCGCCTGACCGAGATACTCTTTATCGAACTGCTGCGTCACGAGATCGTCGCCGCGCCGCCCGGCACCACCGGCTGGCTGGCAGCCCTGGCCGATCCGGCGCTCAGCCGCTGCCTGGCGCTGATCCATGAAGACCCGTTGCGTGACTGGACCGTGCCGACACTGGCCGACATCTGCGGCCTGTCACGCAGCAGCCTGGCCGAACGCTTCGAGGCCATGCTGCAAACCTCGCCGATGCGCTATGTGCGCGACTGGCGGCTGTGCCAGGCCAGCGTGGCGCTGAGCACCACCAGCAAGCCGGTGGCTGCCGTGGCCTTTGACGCCGGGTATGGCACGGAAGCGGCCTTCAGCCGCGCCTTCGCGCGCGCCTATGGCCTGCCGCCGGCGGCCTGGCGGCAGAATGCGCGGCGTGGCCTGAGCACCTGACCCTGCCCCGCCGCGTGGCGCGGCGTGCGCGCGCCTGCTAGACTACGGCCGGTTCAGAAAAGCAGTCCGCGAGGGGAAACATGTCTGCCATCCGCATCGGTATCGTCGGCATCGCCGGCCGCATGGGCCTGACGCTGGTGCGCGAGGTGGCGCAGACCAAGGGCTGCGTGCTGGCCGGCGGCACCGAGCTGCCCGGCTCGCCCGCTTTGGGCAAGGATCCCGGTGAGCTGGCCGGCATCGGGCCGACCGGCGTGAGCATCATCGACGATGCCGCGCAGATGTTCGGCAATGTGGATGTGGTGCTGGATTTCACCGTGCCGGCCGCCCTGCCCCGCCATGCAGCATTAGCCGCGCAGGGCAAGACCGCCTATGTGGTGGGCACCACCGGGCTGGAGCCGCAGCATTTCGAGGCCCTGGACAAGGCCGCGCATCACTGCGCCATCGTGCAGGGCTACAACATGAGCCTGGGCGTGAACCTGCTGGCTGGCCTGACCCGCCAGATCGCTGCCGCCCTGGGCGATGACTGGGATATCGAGATCGTGGAGATGCATCACCGCATGAAGGTGGACGCCCCGAGCGGCACCGCGATCATGCTGGGCGAAATGGCGGCGCTCGGCCGCGGCGTACCGCTGGACAAGGTGGCCGATCGCGGTCGCGACGGCATCACCGGCGCACGCAGGAAGGGCGATATCGGCTTCGCGGCTTTGCGTGGCGGCAACGTGGCCGGCGAGCATACCGTGATCTTCGCCGCCGATAACGAGCGCATCGAGCTGAGCCACAAGGCCACCGATCGCGGCATCTTCACCCGTGGCGCCCTGCGCGCCGCCCTGTGGGTGCATGGCAAGCCGGCGGGCCTGTACCGCATGGCCGACGTGCTGGGCATGGCTGGCTGAACACTTCGGCCGACACCGTACTATCAACCGACGACAATTTTCCTGACAGCGCGCATCTTTCCTGCCGGAAGATGGAGCGCACATGATTCACCAAAAATCCGACACTGATACCCGGCATAGCGGCTACACAGTTCAACTGGCGGGGCGGAACGATTCACCATCCCTGTTGCTGCGGCATCTGCCGGGACGCGAAAACGGCCACGGCCTTCCCGTACTGTATGTTCACGGCGCCACGTTTTCTTCCGCGCTGTCGGTTGGCTTCCGCTTTGCCGGGCGATCATGGCTCGATGAGCTGAGCGCCGCCGGCTTTGATGCTTGGAGTTTCGATTTCGCCGGCTATGGCGGCTCGGCACGTTATGCCGCGATGGCCGAACCCGCCATGCAGCATGCACCGCTTGGCCGCGCCGAAGTCGCTGCCCTGCAGATCGAGCACGTGGCGCGCACTGTTTCCGCGCGGCATAACGGCCGTCCGATAGCGCTGATTGCCCATTCCTGGGGCTGCATCGCCGCCGGCCTGTTCGCCACTCGGTGCCCCGATCTGGTCGCAAGCCTGGTTTTCTTCGGTCCGATCACCGAGCGGCAGATGAGTGGCCTGCCGCAGCCCGAAAGCCTGGGCGGCTGGCGCCTGCTGACCGTCAAAGAACAATACGACCGCTTCGTCGAGGACGTGCCGGCAGATGAAGCGCCGGTGCTTGAGCTTGGTGATTTCGACGCCTGGGCGGCAGCCTATCTGGCGAGCGATCCCGATGCCGGCGAACGCCAGCCGCCAGCCATAAAAATCCCGGCCGGCCCGGCAGCCGATATCCTGGCGGCTTGGCAGGGCCGGCCGGCCTATGACCCGCGACTGATCCGCGCGCCGCTGTTGATCCTGCGTGGCGAATGGGACAGCCTGTGCCGCGGAACCGATGCCGCCGGATTACTCGACCAACTGCAGGCTGCACCGGCAAGACTGGATATGGAAATTCCACGGGCGACACATCTGATGCATCTGGAGACTGGGCGCTTCGCATTGTACCGCGCTGCCGCAGATTTCTTGTCCAACATCGGAAGGACAACAGCATGATCGCCGTGATTTTCGAAGTCTGGCCCGATGGCGAAGACGGCCGGACGGAATACCTGGATATCGCCGCCGGCCTGCGGGCCGAGCTGGGCAAGATGGATGGCTTCATCAGCGTGGAGCGGTTCAGCTCGCTGACCGAGCCGGGCAAGCTGCTTTCGCTGTCTTTCTGGCGCGACGAGGATGCCGTGAAGGCCTGGCGCAACCAGGCGGAACATCGCATGGCGCAGGCCAAGGGGCGTGGCGGCGTATTCCGGAACTATCGCCTGCGCGTGGCGCACGTGCTGCGCGATTACGGGCTGGACGAACGGCGCGAGCAGGCACCGCCGGAATTCCGCAACCGGTAAGCAAGTTGGCGATAGGTCAGACGCTGTCGAGCGGGCGCAGGCCGGCGCCGGGCGGAATGCGCCAGCGCACCAGCGCTTCGCGCAGGGCA
>NZ_JANLJJ010000060.1:0-7075 GCF_029255545.1 Ferrovibrio sp.
ATGGCGCACCCCTCTTCGTGGCGCAGAACCGATGCGGCATGATATTTAACAGTCACTCATGAGAGTCAACATAATTATACTTTCATAAGTGATATTATAAATAATCAAACATAAATATAACGTAAAATAAGCAGGCTATTACCTGCTCGGTAATTGTTAAGCCGCTGTTCTGGCTGAAATATCGGGTCACCACCCAAACCTGGAGGTTCCCCCATGCATTCCTGGCTTACCCCACGTTGCCTGCTCCGTTTCGATGCCGCCCTGTGTCTTGCCTGTGGCCTGCCCGGCCTGCTGGCCGCCGGCTGGACGGCCAAATTCCTTCTGCCGGTCCAGACTGGGCTGTTCGGCTTGCCCCTGGCCGGGGTGATGCTCGGCCTCGGGGTTGCGCTGGCTGCCTATGCCATTCTGCTGGCTGTCATGTCGGTCCGGCCTGCCCGCGGCTTCACCACCTTCACCATCCTGGCTGACGGCCTCTGGGTGCTGGGCACGCTGGCTCTGCTGCTTGGCTTCGGCGCCGCGTTCAGCAAAGCCGGTGTGGTCGTCCTGCTGGTGATTGCCGCCGATACGGCGCTGATCGGTGTCCTCAAGGCTCGTGCCCTGCGCCTGTCCGGCGGTCTGGCTGCGGGCTGACGCAGGTTGCGCGGTGGCGGGCCTTCGCGCTGGACGCCCGCCATCGTCCGCCGCATAACCATTTCAGGGAGATCAACGCCATGGCCAGCCTGCATAGCGATGTGCCAACCCGTTCCGGTGCGCTGGATACACCCGGTTTCGGAACGCTCATGCGGCAATGGCGCCGGCGGCGCGGCTTCAGCCAGCTTGAACTGGCCGAGCTGGGCCGCGTGTCGCAGCGCCATGTCAGTTTCCTCGAATCCGGCCGCGCCCGGCCCAGCCGGCAGATGGTGCTGCACTTAAGCGAGATGCTCGACATGCCGCTGCGCGAGCGCAACCGCCTGCTGCATGCCGCCGGCTTTGCCGCGGCCTATCGCGAAAGTGGCCTGGATGCGCCGCGGCTGGCCGAGGCGCGCCACGCGCTGGACCTGCTGCTGCGCCAGCAGGAGCCCTTTCCCGCCGTGGTCGTCGATGCCGCTTGGAATGTGCAACTGGCCAATGCCGCCGCCCAGCGCATGATGGCCTTCCTGCTTGGGCCCGGTTCCGACCCGGCGCAGCCGCTCAACATGATGAAGCTGCCGCTGCACCCGAAGGCCCTGCGGCCTTTCATGGCCAACTGGGCAGAGGTTGCCTCGGCCCTGTTGCATCGCCTGCAGCGCGAGGCGATGGACAGTCCGGCCGCCGCCGCCGTGCTGGCGGAAGTGCGCGGCTATCCCGATGTGGACGCGCTGTGGCGCAAGGTGGACTGGGACAGCGAGCCGGCGCCCCTGCTGGGTTTCAGCGTGGAGAAGGATGGCCTGCGGCTCGACATGGTCACCTTGATCGCCACCTTCGGCACGCCGCAGGATGTCACCCTGCAGGATCTGCGCATCGAAAGCTTTTTGCCGGCTAATGAGGGCTCCGAACAGCTTCTGCGCGAATTGGCCCGACAGGCGGGCGATTGACGCGGATCAAGGCGCTGCGCCACTCTCTGGCGGACAGTAGCGCATGTCGATGCAAGGAGCCGCCCGATGAAAGCCGCCGATATCATGACCAGCCCGGTCCACACCGTTGCCAGCGATGCCACGGTGGCCGAGGCGGTGCGCCTGATGCTGCTCAAACACATCAGCGGCCTGCCGGTGGTGGATGCCGCCGGCAAGCTGGTCGGCATGGTCACCGAGGGCGATTTCCTGCGCCGCAGTGAGCTGGGCACCGCGAAACGCCGGCCGCACTGGCTGGAAATCCTGCTGGGCCCGGGTGCCGAGGCGCAGAATTACGTGCAAAGCCATGGCCGCCGCGTCGATGAGGTGATGACGCGCGAACCGGTCAGCATCGCGGAAGACACGCCCACGCCCGAGATCGTGCGTCTGATGGAAAAACATCGGATCAAGCGCCTGCCGGTTCTGCGCGACGGCAAGCCGGTCGGCATCGTCAGCCGTGCCAACCTGCTGCGCCTGTTCGCCGGCGCGCTGGCCGAGGTGAAGCCGGTGACCGCCAGCGACATGGCGATCCGCGAGCATATCCTGGCCGAGATGAAGAAGCAGTCCTGGGCGCCGACCGGCAGCACCAGCATCATCGTACGCGACGGCGTGGTGCATCTGTGGGGCACCATCTTCGACGAGCGCGAACGCCAGGCCCTGAAAGTTCTGGCCGAAGGCACGCCGGGCGCCAAGGGCGTCGAGGATCACCTGATCTGGCTGGAGCCGATGTCGGGCCTCTATCTCGAACCGCCCAAGGTCTGATCTTTAAGCCTGCGCGGCGTCCGGACCGATCTTCCAGCGTGGCGTCGCCAGCATCACGATGTCGCCGGCGGCGTCGCGCAGTTCCACGCGGCCCGACAGGCTCTGCGGCTGCGACCAGTCCAGTGGGCCGACCTCGCATAACGCCGTCACCGCGCCGCGCGCTTTCTTGACGAATTCGGTATCAAAGCCGGTGACGATCCAGCGCGCGCCCTTGGCGGGCTGGCGGCTCATGATCGCGAGGTTGGCGGTCAGTTCCGCCAGGTTGGTCAGTGCCACGGCATGGATCGAGCGCAGGTGGTTGCGCACCGCGCGGCGATCGGCCATCTGGGCCCTGGCGCTGCCCGGCATCAGGCTCAGCACGCGGGCATTGATGGTGGCGGCATAGGGCACGGTCAGTCCGATCAGGCGGCTGAACAGCCAGTTGCCGAAGGGCAGGCGCGAGACGCGCTGCCACTGCTGCAGGATGGTTGGTTCGTTGCGGGACATGTCAGGTCTTCCTTGTCTTGCGGGCGGTGGTCGGAACGGCGATGGCGTCCCAGATCGTGTCGGCCAGCTGTTTCGCCGCCAGATCGGGCCGTAGGCTGGCCTTGCCGGCGCGATGGCTGCGGAGCCAGGCCTGCACCGGGCCGACCACCAGGCTGATCAGCACGTCAGGCGCAACCGGCTTCAGGATGCCGGCCTCGACGGCGGGGCGGAACAGCAGCATCAGCGGGCGCATGAATTCGGCCGTGCCGCGCTGCAGCTTGGCTTCCGCCATGGTGACGGCGCGATGGTAGCGATGCTCGGCCAGGAAACGGGCGGCATCGGGGTGGCGCACCGACCAGGCGATATGGGTTTTCACGAAGGTATCGAGAAAGCTGCGCGGGGTGTCGTGTTTGGACAGTTCGGCCATCAGCGCAATGCGATACCGCTCCAGCAGATCTTCATACAGGGCAGTGACCAGGCCCTCGCGGCTGCCGAAATGGTGATACAGGCTGCCGATTGAAACCTCGGCGGCATCGCGCACCTGCTCGATGGTGGTGGCCTCCACGCCCTGGGCGTCGAACAGGGCCAGCGCGGCGATCAGCGCACGCTGTCGCGTGCCGGCTTTCACCGTGCGCTCATGCGCACCGGCTTTCACTGTGTAGTCCGGAACGACGGGTTTGCGGGCGGGGCTGGCCATGGCCGGGTTTATAGCAGCGTTAGAATAATTTTCTAGAAAAATATTCTAATCAATCCAGCCGGCGCAATTTTTGCCGCTGCTATCCCCTTGGCGGCCCCTGCGGAAAGGGGCAGTCTTCGCCCAGACCCATCCGGGGAGAGAAACGCCATGAACCATGAATTCATCCGCCGACTCGGCATCGACCATCCCCTGCTGCTGGCCCCGATGGCCGGCGAAACCGCCAAGCCGGCGCTCGCCATCGCCGTCTCCAATGCCGGCGCACTGGGTGCGCTGGGCGGCGCCTATATGGCCCCGCAGGCCCTGCGCGAGGCGATCCGCGCCATCCGCGCCGGCACGTTGCGGCCCTTCCATATCAACCTGTTCTCGCCGCAGCCCTGGACCGCCGATCAGCAAAAGATGGCGGCCTACCGCGCAGAGCTGGGGCAGGCGCATGCAGCCCTTGGCCTTGGCGCGCCCGATCTGCCGAACAGCTACCAGGAATCCTTCGAGGCGCAGTTCGAGGTGGTGCTGGAGGAAGTTCCGCCGGTCTTCAGCACCACCTTCGGCGCGCTGACGCCCGACCAGGTAGCGGCGCTGAAACGCCGCAACATCCTGGTGATCGGCACAGCCACCACGGTGGCCGAGGCACGCGCGCAGCAGGCGGCCGGAGTCGATGCCATCCTCGCGCAGGGCGCCGAGGCCGGCGGCCATCGCGGCAGTTTCCTCGACAGCGTCGAACACAGCCTGGTCGGCACCATGGCCCTGGTGCCGCAGGTGGTCTCGGCGGTGAAGCTGCCGGTGATTGCGGCCGGCGGCATCGGCGATGGCCGTGGCGTCGCCGCCGCGCTGTGCCTGGGTGCCTCGGCCGTGGCCCTGGGCACCACATTCCTGCTGGCCGAGGAAATGGCGCTGTCGCCCGGCTACAAGGCCCTGCTGCAATCCGAGCAGGCCGAGCGCACGGCACTCACGCGGGCCTTTTCCGGTCGCCATGCCCGCGGCATCCGCAATGCCTTCCTCGACCGCATGGCCGGCCGCGACGACATCATCCCCGATTTCCCGGTTGCCAACGCCATGAGCAAGGCCATGCGCGGTGCGGCCTCGAAATCCGGCCTGACCGATTACCAGTCGCTCTGGGCCGGCCAGGCGGCCCGGCTGGCCCGGCCGGAACCGGCAGCGGCGATCGTCGCCCGCCTGCTGGCCGAGGCACGCCAGGCGCTGGAAGCCGCGCTCTGACCGTCAGTGGTTCCGGCCGGCTCCCGGCCCTTGTCATTGGGGCCGGGGCCTTTAGAGTCACCGTCTTTAAAGCATAGGGCTTTGCAACGCGCGGGCCACCGGCAATCGCATCCGGGGGCTGTTCTGGGGAGTTAAGTCATGGCGAAAGAACTGCATCATTTCATTGGCGGCAAGAAGGTGCCCGGCAAGTCGGGTCGATTCCTCGACGTCTATAATCCGACCACCGGCGAGGTGAGCGCCCGCTCGCCGCTGGCCACCAGGGCCGAGGTCGAGGCCGCCATTGCCGACAGCCAGAAAGCCTTCGCCGAATGGAGCGCCACCTCGCCGCTGGTGCGCGCCCGCGTGATGTTCAAGTTCAAGGAACTCTGCGAGAAGCATGCCGACGAGATCGCGCTGCTGATCGCCAACGAGCATGGCAAGGTGGTGTCGGACGCCAAGGGTTCGCTGCAGCGCGGCCTGGAAGTGGTGGAATTCGCCTGCGGCATCCCGCATCTGCTGAAGGGCGAATATTCCGACAGCGTGGCGCGCGGCATCGACGTCTATTCGATGCGCCAGCCGCTCGGCGTCGTCACCGGCATCACCCCGTTCAACTTCCCGGCCATGGTGCCGATGTGGATGTTCGCCATCGCCATTGCTGCCGGCAACACCTTCGTGCTCAAGCCGAGCGAGAAGGACCCAAGCTGCCCGCTGCGCCTGGCCGAACTGATGCTGGAGGCCGGTGCGCCGGCCGGCGTGCTGAACTGCGTAATCGGCGACAAGGAAGCGGTGGATACGCTGCTTACCGATCCGCGCATCCAGGCGGTCAGCTTCGTCGGCTCGACTCCGATCGCCCAGTATGTCTATGCTACCGCCGCCGCCAACGGCAAGCGCGTGCAGGCCATGGGCGGCGCCAAGAACCACATGATCATCATGCCTGATGCCGACATGGACCAGGCCGTCGACGCGCTGATCGGCGCCGGCTACGGCTCGGCCGGTGAACGCTGCATGGCGGTTTCCGTGGCCGTGCCGGTCGGCAAGGGCACGGCCGACCGCCTGGTCGAGGCGCTGACGCCGCGCGTACGCGCACTAAAGGTCGGCCCCAGCACGGCCAAGGATTCGGAAATGGGCCCGCTGGTCACCAAGGAGCACCTCGCCAAGGTGAAGGGTTATGTCGATACCGGCGTGGCCGAAGGCGCGAAGCTGGTGGTCGATGGCCGCGACCTGAAACTGCAGGGTTATGAGAATGGCTTCTTCCTCGGCGGCTGCCTGTTCGACGACGTCAAGCCGTCGATGCGCATCTACAAGGAAGAGATCTTCGGCCCGGTGCTCTCTGTCGTGCGCGCCGAAAGCTTCGAGGAAGCGGCCAAGCTGCCCACCGAGCATGAATTCGGCAACGGCGTCGCCATCTTCACCCGCGACGGCGACGCCGCCCGCGACTTCGCCGCCCGCGTGCAGGTCGGCATGGTCGGCATCAACGTGCCGATCCCGGTGCCGCTGGCTTTCCACACCTTCGGCGGCTGGAAGCGCTCGGCCTTCGGCGACACCAACCAGCATGGCCCGGAAGGCGTGAAATTCTACACCAAGATCAAGACGGTGACGGCGCGCTGGCCAACCGGCATCCGCTCGGGTGCCGAGTTCAATATCCCGACCATGAAGTAAGACAGGAATGTCAAAACGGCGCGGGCGGCAGATGACTCTGCCGCCCGTTGCATTTTTAAAGGTCGAGACGATACTGCCAATAACGCAGGCCGAACATGGCCGGCAGTTCTCTGGCCTCGCGGAAACCCATCCGTTCATAGAGCGCGCGGGCCCGCGTCATAACTTCGCTGGTGTGCAGACCGATGGTGGCCGCGCCGTCACGCTGGGCCCGCTCGATGCAGGTTTCGGTCAGTAGTCTGGCGAGGCCCTGACCCCGACAGGCAGGCGAAACGGCAAGCAGTCGAATCGAAGCCCACGCTGGTTCAAACAGTTTCGGACTGGAGTTGCCCGGCGGGAAATAAGCGACGTAACCGGCCATTGCGCCATCGCACTCGGCAACGATGTTGTGGGCATGCTCGATGCGACCGGCCTTGCTCAAGCCGCTTTCCATCGCCTGCCAATTCTCTGCCGTCAGCGATGGCCGATAGTCGCAATAGGCACTGATCACCAGTGCCGCGATGGTGTCGGCCTCGGCTGAATCGGCGTCGCGCAAATGGAAGCTTGAAGACATGGGCCGTAGTATTCGGTGATTCGTTGCGAAGGAACAACCGCTTTCCTAGGACTTGATTGGCCAGCCCGGGCCGCTAGGCTGCGGCGCATGTCCATCCTCGAAGCCTATCGCGCCAAGCTCGCCGCCCGGGAAATCGCCGAAGACCCGGCGCAGGAACTGGCGGTGGAGAAGCTGGAACTGCTC